>NZ_JARXYU010000007.1:0-297885 GCF_029893715.1 Paenibacillus sp. LBL
ACTAAACAACCAGTCGCCGGTTCATTTCCGCCAACTGGCTGCTTAAACTTGCAAGGTGTTTTGATCCCTGTCTCACAAACGGGGGTCAGTCCCGATAGCAGGTGCTTTTTTTATTTAGATATAAGAAAAATGAACGAGCAAAACTCCCGCTTTCTTATATCGCAAGAAAACTTCCGGTCGAACGCGGTCTGTCTTCGATAAGTACGTCGCTAGACACTCTTCTTTTGATATAAGAAAGCGAAGGAGACATCGCGCTTGGCTTACTTATACCGCAAGAGAAACTTCCGCACGAGATGCGGTATCTCCTCCATGCGCGGATCGGAGTGTTCTTGCCTCTTTCCCTAGAACCGGCAAGGCGGTGCCAGTCCCGGGCGGAGGTTTTGTTACGCCGGGACAAGCTGTCAGCTCTTGTGAAACGTATTTAAGATCGCCTTCACAAAACCTCCCAGAAACTTCGGCAGCTTGAACGTATAGAATTTCATGTCTCACCCTCCCCATCATTCTCATGCCTTCCTAGATTATGTTATGCACCAAGCCCATAGATGTGAACACAGACAAAAAAGGCTACATGAGAACCCTGCTCATGTAACCATATTTATGCGGGAAACCCCCGCCCTATGCATCCCTTGCTCACGTTCCGGTCAAGATGTTACGCTGTTTCGAATATTTGCGATGGCTGCTGCGCGATCCGGCTTGCCGAATACCGCGCTTCCCGCCACCAGGACATCAGCTCCTGCTTCCACCACAAGGGGCGCTGTCTCCGCTGTAATGCCTCCATCCACTTCAATATGGATATTGGGGAAGTCAGAGCTTGAAATCCATTTACGGAGCTGTGAGATCTTGTTAACGGTCCGCTCGATAAAAGCTTGTCCCCCAAATCCAGGGTTTACAGTCATGACCAGCACCAGATCCAAATCAGGAAGCACCTCCTGCAGCACATGGGCCGGCGTGGCCGGATTGATCGCAACGCCTGCCTTTACGCCATGCTCCTTAATAAGATGGATCACACGATGAAGATGCGGACAGGTCTCGGCATGAACCGTAATCAGGTCAGCTCCTGCCTTTACGAAATCCGCTATATAAAGCTCCGGCTGCTCGATCATCAAATGCACGTCAAGCGTCAGGCTCGTGTGCGGTCTGATCGCTTGGACGATAGGCGGACCCAGCGTAATATTAGGCACGAAGTGACCGTCCATCACGTCCACATGAATCCAATCGGCTCCGCCGGCCTCGGCATCCTTGATTTCTTGTCCCAGCTTGGCAAAATCAGCTGACAGTATGGATGGGGCAATTTTTATCATAGTTTCAGTACCTCCGCTTCTTGTCTTTCATTTCTGCAAAAAACTCCACATAATGCTCGTAGCGGCTGGCAAGAATGATTCCATCCTCTTTGGCTTGAATCACCCGGCAGCCCGGCTCATGCAAATGACTGCAGCCTCTGAATTTGCAGTTGTCGGCATAAAGAGCAAACTCCCTGAAACAGGTCGAAAGCTCCTCGACGCCCAGCTCCAAAAAGTCCAATTGGCTAAAGCCCGGTGTATCGGCAACGTACCCGCCGTTATCAAGCTCGATCAGCTCGACATGACGCGTCGTATGCCGACCCCGGCCAAGACGCAAACTGATTTCACTGGTCTCCAGCGTGAGGCCGGGCATCAGCGCATTAAGCAAAGACGACTTCCCGACACCGGATTGACCGGAGAATACGCTGATATGGCCCGCCAAGCGATCCTTCACCTGTTCGGTGCCTGTACCTTCGACCGAGCTGGTAATCATCACTTCGTAGCCTATTTGCTCGTACTGGCGCTTGACCTGCTCCAGTATATCGTCTGAGGCATCCGCAAGATCCTGCTTCGTCAAGCAGATCAACGCTTCAAGACCGGCATGCTCAATATGTACCAGGAACTTGTCCAGCAGGTGCAAGCTCAGGTCCGGTTCTTTAACCGAAAACAACAGCACCGCCAAGTCGACATTAGCTACAGGCGGGCGAATTAATTGGGAAGACCGTGGAAGAATTTCTTCCACGGTCCCTTCCCCATTCTCAGTCAGTGAGTACATAACGTGATCTCCAACGAGCGGAGAGATGCCTTTCTTTTTGAAAATGCCGCGGGCTCTGCATTGAACCGCTGGGTCCTCCCCGGATATAATGTTGCCGTCTTGCAGTGGTTTGACATAGTAATATCCGCTTAGTGCCTTCACGATCAATCCCTCAAGCATATAATAGGCCTCACCTTTCTTGTTGAAATTTTAGTGTTCTCATGACTTGTGTCCTAATCATTATCCTTGTTGCCTCGACCCTTGCCGTTGCCATTATTGCCGGATTCCCAATGATTGGCTGCATCGTCTTCGCCATTGTTACCCTCTTCCCCGTTGCCTTCGTCCGGATTGGTGTCGACCGGCACATCAGGCGGAGCAGGCGGCTCTTCAAAGGTCGGCTGCGGCACGGTTCCGTTCTTGACGTCGCTGTAACTTACGCTGTACGTATCCACCTGGCGGCCATCACGGAATATCATCACCGTGGCATCCTTGTTCGGTGCCAGCAGCAGCTTGACAGGCACCATTTCCGACGTCGTAATGACCTTGTTCACGACTTCTTGGTTTTCTCCCAATGCATCGGTAAAGACCACACGAATCTTGCTTTCTTGGCCCTCCATGCTAGGTGATACCGGAACGCTGTAATTATATTCAAGTGCATCCGATGGATAGCCGGAGCTGACGAACAGCGTGATTTCAGAGTTAGGTGCTACAGGTACGTTAGGCTCATGCGGCCATTGTTCCATTACCTCGCCCTTCTTCACTTCAAAGCTGGATTTCTCCTTGATCGCTCCGACCTTAAGGCCGAAGGATTCGATGGTAGCAACCGCCTTGTCTTTGTCCATTCCGATCAGGCTCGGCATATTAACCGTATGCTTGCCCTTGCTTACCGTGACCCGCACCTCTATCTGTTCAGGATCAATTTCGGTATCGGCGGAAGGACTCTGATCAAATATCTGATCTACAGGTACAGTATCATTGTTTTCAGACGACTGCTTAATGGCGTTTTCCTTAATACCCATATTTTTCAGGATCTCAACGGCCTCATCGAACGTCTTGCCCGAGAGATCCGGCATTTTTTCGAGCGGCTTCTTATCCCCAACCGACAATTGAACCGGAGAACCCTTCTTCAGCATGGTTTCCGCTTCCTTGTTCTGCGCAAAAACAATGCCTTCATCGACATTCGGTTTATATTCCCGGAGGACTTCCTCATCCACCGTCAAACCGCTCGCCTCGAGCTCGCGAATCGCTTCCTCTTCCGTCATGCCTACAACTTGAGGAACCTTAACCTCCGGTACCTCCAGCATGTTGTTCACATACATGACAACACCAGCCATGATACCCAGGAACAGGAGTACCGATCCGATGATAATGGTCGGCTTGACCCATTTTTTCTTCGGTTTACCGGTGGGCTTTTCCTCATATTCCTCATTGTCCGCATCATCGTCCGGGTCATCATGCTGACTGCGCTGCATCGTTTTGAGTGCCGGCATGACCAGGGTTGAATCGGCATCTTCCTCAAACTCCATCTTCGGTTCATTGAGACGCATTGGGTGCAAACACGTCTCCAGGTCGTCCATCATCTCTTCCGCAGACTGGTAGCGCTCCTCCGGATTTTTGCGCATGGATTTCAGAATAATATTCTCCACGCTTTGAGGGATAAGCGGATTGACCTCTCTCGGCTCATCAAATTCCTCCTGGAGATGCTTCAGAGCAACACTAATCGGGCTCTCGCCCAGAAAAGGAAGACGGGCAGTAAGCATCTGGTATAACACGATACCAAGCGAGTATAAATCCGATTTCTCTCCGGTCACGACGCCCTTGGCGTGCTCCGGTGAGAAATAATGCACAGAGCCCACAACGGAGCCTGTTTGCGTAATCGTTGTCGACGTGACCGCTCTGGCAATCCCAAAGTCGGTTACTTTGACCCTCCCATTGCGGCCAATCAGAATGTTATGCGGTTTGATATCCCTGTGTATGATCTGATTATGATGGGCATGCCCCAGTGCATCACAAATCTGGGTAGCAATCCGCACGGCTTCTTCCACCTGCAGCGGCGCCCGTTCTTTAATGATTTCATTCAAGTTCTGGCCTTCGATATATTCCATGACGATGTAATGCACTTCTTCCTCCTGGCCCACATCATAGATGCTGACCACATTGGAATGCGACAACGAAGCCGCTGATTGTGCCTCACGCCGGAAACGGCGAATAAATTCCTCGTCGTGCACAAACTGCTGGCGCAGCACTTTGATCGCTACGTTTCGGTTCAGCAAAATATCCTGAGCCTTGTAGACCAGCGCCATGCCACCGCCACCGATGCGTTCAATAATCTTATAACGACCAGCCAATTCATGTCCGATCATGAATCCCACCCCTTTATACGTTGCCCGTCAACCTCTTCATGATGTTCAAACATTGCGACAGTAATGTTGTCCTCACCGCCAGCGAGAAGTGCCAGTTGAAGCAGGCGATCCGCTCTTTCTTCCAGAGGAAGGTCAAGTGAACCCGAAATTTGTCCAATCAGTTCACGGCTGACCCGGTTGCTTAGCCCGTCACTGCAGAGAAGCAGCACTTCGCTTTCTCCTATCGTAACCGGTGTAAGCTCAACCGTCACATCCACATCCGTTCCAAGCGCCCGGCTTAATACATTTTTCCGGGGATGGGTTTCCAGTTGATCTTCCGTAATCTGACCACTTTTATAAAGCTCATTGACCAGTGTATGATCATCCGTGAGTCGAATCACTTGTCCGGGAATGATTTTGTAGGCCCGACTATCCCCGATATGTCCGATATAACCCTCGGATCCTCGCAGCAGCACCGCTACAATTGTCGTTCCCATATTGTGAAGCCGCTCATCAGACGAGGCTTCCCGATAGATAACTGCGTTAGCATGCAAAATGGCATCCCCCAGCGCAGCCCGAATACTTTCCATGGACATGTCCTGCTCCAGTGAGGACAAATCCTCGGCTACGGTGTCTACCGCAAGCCTGCTGGCGGTGTCACCTGCAAGATGACCTCCCATACCGTCAGCAACCACACCTAAGGTGTAGCCATGCTCCAGTGTGCTAACAAATACCGAATCTTCATTAACAGGACGAACACGTCCCACATGGCTTACATGAACCGTCTTGATCAAATGTTCTCACCTCAACTCCATATGCTTGGCCCGCAGCTGACCGCAAGCGGCAGCGATATCATGGCCTTGTTCACGACGGATGGTCACGTTGACCCCCTTGTCTGCTAACGCACGCTGAAATTTGAAAATGTCGTTTCGCGATGTGCGAACATATTTCCGCTCCGGCACGTGGTTAACCGGAATCAGATTGACAAAGCAGTTCATGTCCTTGATGACGTCCGCAAGCTCTTCGGCATGTTCAACCTGATCGTTCACCCCACCGATCAGCGCATACTCAAACGTAATGCGCCGTCCGGTTTTCGCCTGATAATGACGAAGCGATTCAATCACATCATCAAACGGAAAACGACGGTTGACCGGCATCAGCTTCGAGCGCAGTTTATCGTTCGGTGCATGAATGGAGATGGCCAGATTAATCTGGGTATTCTCTTCTGTGAATTTATAAATGTTAGGCACAATGCCACTCGTCGAAACGGTGATGTGGCGCTGGCCGATATTCAGCCCTTTTTCATGGATCATCGTGCGCAGAAACTTCATGGTTGCCTCATAGTTCTCGAACGGCTCGCCTGAACCCATGATCACGATGCTGCTGACACGCTCTCCCGTTTTATCGAGAATCTTCTGCGCCTGAACCACTTGGGCCACGATCTCGCCGGAGGTCAGATTCCGCTTCAAGCCTCCCAAGGTGGATGCACAGAACGTACATCCGATACGGCAGCCCACCTGTGTCGTAACGCAAATGCTGTTACCGTAGTTATGCTTCATAATGACCGTCTCGATGGCATGGTCATCATGCAGGCCGAACAGGAACTTGACCGTTCCGTCCTTGGATTCGAGCTTGGTGATTTCGGACAACGTAACGAAGCTGAACTGCTGCTCCAGCTTGCCGCGGAGCTCCTTGGACAAATTCGTCATTTCCTCGAAGTCATTTACCCGCTTCACGTACAGCCAGTCATAGATCTGGGTTCCGCGAAACGCCGGCTCTCCATTCTCTTGAGCCCATGCTTGTAGTTCTTCCAGTGAATAATCGTATATAAAAGGTTTCATTCTCACCACACCTGTCTAATTTAGAGGATATTCGGAAACATTCTCCTGAAATCCCGCTATTACATTCATATGCATCTCTTTTTTCATTCTTCCTATTCTAACATAAATAAAAGAGACGGTAAAAGAGGAAAACCCGCCGGCACTGGCGGGATACGACTATAGTCATAACAGCAGGACGCCCTAAGAGGACTGTCTGCTGATTCTTGCAATGTAGAAGCCGTCACTATGATAGTGTTGGGGCAGAATCTGAACTCCCCCTCCTCGCAGAAGGGATTTCTCCTCCAGGCGGCTCAGACTCCCAAGACCATCGTCCGCAATGGCAAACTCCGCATGGCCTTCCAGAAAAGCAGATACCACGCCTTCGTTCTCCTGCGGTTCCATGGTACACGTGCTGTATACCAGGATTCCGCCTGGACGAAGCAGGGAAGATACCGACTCCAGCAGCCTTAACTGCAGCGCGGCAATCTCAGCGATGTCCTCCTCTGACTTGCCCCACTTCAAATCGGGCTTGCGCCGGATCACACCAAGCCCCGAGCAGGGAGCATCCAGCAAAATTCGGTCAAAAGACGCAGGCTCGAAGCGATCGGCCAAATCCAGCGCATCCCCAGTCACGGTCATAATGCTGTCCAGTCCCAGGCGGCTTGCCTGGTCCGATATCAGCTTGCCTTTGTGGGTATGAATGTCGTTGGCAATAATGGAGCCTTCATCCTTCATCAGTTCGCCCATGTGGGCGCTTTTGCCGCCAGGAGCCGCACAGCAATCCAGAACCCGCATACCCGGCTCAGGCTGAATGGCTTCAGCGACCAGCATTGAGCTCTCATCCTGGATGGAGATCAGCCCATCCCGGTACCAATCGGTCAGCGCCATATTTCCTGCGCCTTTAACTACAATCCCATAGGGACTGAGGGGCGAAGGTGTCGCATCCAGGCCGTGGCTGCCCATCAGCTTTAACATCTCCTCACGGCTGATCATCGTTGTGTTGACTCTGACGCTGACAGCCGGCGGTTCATTGTTTGCGGCACAGATCGCCTCTGTCGCCTCGGTTCCGTACTGGGCAATCCATCGCTCAACCAGCCACTGCGGATGAGAATGCAGGAGAGAGATCCGCCGGGCAGCAGGCATGTCCTCAGGGATTGTCAGGTCTGCCTTCTGACGCAGAATATTCCGAAGCACCCCGTTCACCATGCCGGAGATCCCTTGATGCCCGCGGCGCTTCGCCAGATTAACAGCCTCACTGACAACCGCATGATCTGGAATCCGATCCAGATATACGACCTGATACAGACTCATTCGAAGCAGTGCTCTTACCCAGGGCTGAAGCTTGGCGACCCCTTTGTTGACATACCTGTCCAAAAAATAATCGAGGGTGTTCAGCCTCGATATTGTGCCGTAGACCAGCTCCGTAGCAAGGCCTGCATCACTCTTGGATAGCGCGGCCTTCTGAAGAGCCGAGTTGAGCAGGAGATTGCTGTACGCTCCCTCCTGCTCCACCTGTGTCAGTACATTCATCGCCAGCTCCCGCGGGGATTCCTGGCGTCCCTTCGGGTTACGGTTGCCGCTCACGTCAGCACCGTCCCGACCGCCAGGCTTGTACCGCGCACGAATTGGGCAGCATCCATCGCCTTCTTGCCGCTAGGCTGGACGGTAAGCAAAGTAAGGGAGCCGTCACCGGTCTTCACAACGATGCCCTCTTCGTGAAGTCCAAGGACCGTTCCGGGCTGAGCTTCGCTGGATACCACTTGAGCGCTGCTCGGATTGGCCGCTGCCCACACCTTAAATACTTCCCCGTTCCATAGCGTAAATCCGCCGGAATACGGAACAAGACCACGGATTTGATTATAAATTTCACGGGAGCTGCGGCTCCAATCAATCTTCTCATCATCCCGGGTCAAATTCGGTGCATACGTTGCCTTCGCCTCGTCCTGAGGCTCAGCATCCACCTTGCCCTTCACCAAACGCGGAAGCTCCTGCTGAAGCAGCTTCGCGCCAGCTTGGCTCAGCTTCTCGAACATGGTTCCGGCCGTATCGGTTTCTTCAATGGGAACTTCGGCCTTGGCAATCATGTCGCCCGTATCGAGACCCTCTGCCATATACATGAGCGTAATGCCTGTTACCGCTTCTCCATTAATGATGCTGCGCTGGATTGGTGCTCCTCCCCGGTAAGCGGGGAGCAGCGATCCGTGTACATTTAGACAGCCCAGCGATGGCATATCCAGCACCGATTTCGGCAGGATTTGACCATAAGCGGCCGTTACGATCAGATCCGGCTTATATTCCGCCAGTTCAGCCACAGCTTCCGGGCTCCGCAGGCGCTGGGGCTGCAGAACCGGGATACCATGGCGAAGCGCGGCTTCCTTCACCGGCGTCGGAGTCAGCACTTTTTTACGCCCTTGCGGACGATCTGGCTGCGTAACCACGGCCGCTATGGAATAACCTTCGGCAATCAACATTTCCAGGCTGGGTACTGCAAAGGCCGGGGTGCCCATAAATACGATCTTCATCGGTTCTCCAGCTCTTTTCTTGGCTGTTCCGGAACATATTCGTACACCCGATCAGCGATTTCTGTAAACAGCACCCCGTTCAGATGATCAATTTCATGCTGAAACGCACGTGCAAGCAGCCCCGTACCCGTAACGATGAGTTCATTGCCTTCACGATCAAGCCCTTTAACCGTCACTTTCTCCGCGCGGCGCACATCCCCGTTCCATCCCGGTATGCTAAGACAGCCTTCCGGTCCGAATTGCTCGCCTTCGCTCTCCACAATCTCTGGATTGATCATCTTGATGAGACCGTGCTCGTCGCCAGCATCAATGACGATCAGACGCTTCAATATGCCGACCTGCGGCGCAGCCAGCCCCACGCCATCTGCATCGTACATCGTATCTGCCATGTCATCCAGCAGCTTTTGTACGTTCGGCGTGATTTTGGTAACTTCCTTTGCCTTCTTGTGAAGAACCTCATCCGGTTCTTTAACGATAATTCGAATCGCCATGTATACGACACCATCCTTGTGCTTTTCATCATTATATGCGGTATTACATTAACATTTGCGGATCAACGTCAATACTGATTTGGAGTTTGCTGTCCCGCGCCGAATCCTGAAGCTTCTCGGCAACCACACGCACCAGCGAGACGGCATCCATCGTTCCCCGCCATTTTATCATACATTGAAATCTGTATCTATTTTTTAACCGCGGAATTGGCGAAGCCACGGGACCCAGTATATCGAGCGCGCTCGCGTCAAACCGGTCCAGGCTTCCGAACCATCCTCGCCGGTCGGATTCGCTTTTTATGGCAGCGGCAAAATTCTCCGCCATTCTAACCAGCAGCGGCAGCTGCTCATGGGACAGCGTCACCAGTATCAGCCTGCAATACGGCGGGTAGTGGAGCGCCTTGCGGTGCTTCAGTTCGTCCTTGACGAAGGATAAATAATCATGGCTGCTCGCGTGAATGATCGAATAATGTTCCGGAGTATACGACTGGATGACCACTTCCCCAGGCAGCTGATGGCGCCCGGCACGTCCGGCAACCTGAGTGAGAAGCTGGAACGTCTTCTCGGCAGCCCGGAAATCGGGCAGGTTCAGCGCCGAATCGGCTGTAATGACACCGACTAAGGTAACATCCGGGAAATCCAGTCCTTTGGCGACCATCTGGGTGCCTAGGAGGACGTCTCCCTTTTTATCTCGAAATTGCTTAAGCAGCTTCTCGTGGGAGCCCTTCTCTGTGGTCGTGTCCACATCCATTCGAATGACGCGTATCCCGGGAAACAGCTTGGCCAATTCTTCCTCGACGCGCTGTGTGCCCGTACCGAAATAGCGTATATGCTCGCTTCCGCATTCCGGACACACCTCTGGTGCTTGTGCCGCATAACCGCAATAATGGCAGCGCAGATTGTTCGATTTCTGATGATAGGTCAGCGAGATATCGCATTCCGGACAACCTGCCACATATCCGCAGCTCCGGCACATCACAAACGTAGAGTAGCCCCGCCGATTCAGAAGCAGTACCGTCTGTTCTCCGCGTTCAAGCCGAGTTGTAATCGCTGCATGCAGGGAACGGCTAAACATAGAGCGGTTTCCATCACGCAGCTCCTCCCGCATATCCACGATCTGCACCTCCGGCAGCCGGTTCCCCAGCGCGCGGCTTGGCATCTCCAGCAGCTGCGGCGCAAAATGATCCTGCGCCTGCGATTTTGCCGCATGATAGCTCTCAAGCGAAGGCGTTGCAGAGCCTAAAATGACGGCAGCGCCGGTCAGCGAGGCCCGGTGAATCGCAACGTCCCTGGCATGGTACTTCGGTGTTTCTTCCTGTTTATATGATGTTTCATGCTCTTCATCCATAATGATCAGACCTAGGCGATCAAACGGCGCAAACACCGCCGATCGGGCACCCACAACTACAGAGGCGCGGCCTTCCCTTATTTTGCGCCATTCATCATAGCGTTCACCGTCCGAAAGCCGACTGTGCATGACGGCCACGCGGTCGCCAAAGCGGGCTTTGAATCGTTCCACCATTTGCGGGGTGAGCGATATTTCCGGAACCAGAACAATCGCCTGACGCTCCTGTTCCAGGCAGCGCTGAATGGTCTGCAGGTAGATTTCCGTCTTGCCGCTGCCTGTAACCCCATGCAGCAGAAATACGCCATGCTCACGTTCGTCAAGCTTATTCACGATGCTGCGGTACACCACCTGCTGCTCCTGCGTGAGCGCCAATGGGGTGCTCGGCGTGAAGTTCCGCCCTCTGTATGGGTCGCGAAACACTTCGACATCTTCAAGGGTAATCAGCCCTTTGTCAGCAAGCGCTTTGACGGTACCCGCTGTGACGCCAAGTGTCTGCAGCAGATCCTTTTGCGATATCGGCAGAAAGTCCTCCATCTCCAAAATATATTGGAGCACTTCCTTCTGACGCTGAGCCTTCGCCGGAAAAGACGCTAAAGCCGTGCTCGCTTCCTCGCTCGAAACGGCAAGCTCTATCGCCTTCATCGTTTTTTTCTGCAGTTTATCCTTGATCTGCTGAAATTCGCTGAGCCGTCCTCGGCCGATCAGCGCTTTTATCGTTGCAGCCCCATCCGGAAACGCCCGGGATAACTGCTGAAGCGACACCTCGCCCTTCTGACCGACAAACCGGATGATCTGCTGCTCCAGCTCACTCTCGGGCAGGAGAGCAAATAGTCCGTCCGCTTCCTCTGTGCTGTCCATGTCCATATCAGAATGGGCAAGGGAAATATAGCGCTCCGCTTTTCCTTTCAGCGCCGTTGGCAGCATCGATTGGAGAGCAGATATATGACGGCAAGCATAGCGCTCCTTCATCCATTCCCCGACCTCAATAAGTTCAGGAGAAAGAGGCGGCATCACATCGAGCACTTCCTGAATCGGCTTCATTTTGGCCGTATCCATCTCGGGACGCGGATGCAGAGAAACCACGAAACCCTGCAGCGTACGGTGTCCAAAGGGCACTCCGACACGGCTTCCTACCTCAATCCAGGGGCGCAGATCCTCCGGGATCAAATAATCAAAAGGCCGGTCCGTATCCTTGGACGGCACGTCCACAATTACACGGGCCATTTCCATTAGGATAACCTCCCGGATAACCGCTCCGCCGCCAGCGTTAAGAGCCTCAGGGCCACTTCCTCCTTGGACATTACGGGAAGCTGCAATACCAGCCCCTCTGCGTCAAAGATATGAACGCTGTTGGTATCCGTGCCAAATCCCGCGCCCTCCTGCGTAACATCGTTGGCAACGATCAGATCGCAGTTTTTACGCTTCAGCTTCTCTTGGGCAAACTGCTCCACACTATCCGTCTCTGCGGCAAACCCGATCAAGAATTGCGAGATTTTCCGGCGCCCCAGACTCTCCAGAATGTCCGTTGTTTTTACAAGCTCAAGCGTCATGGTCTCGCCGCGCTTCTTGATCTTGGACGCTGCAACTTCTGCCGGGCGATAATCAGCGACAGCTGCCGCCTTAACAACGATATCACTGTTCTCAAACACGCGAAGCACCGCTTCGTACATCTCCTGAGCTGATTCCACCTTTTCCGTGGAGATTCCCTCAGGCGGAGCTTCATCCGTGTGGGCGGCAATGAGGTGAACATCCGCTCCCAGCATTTGGGCAGCTTTAGCAATCGCAAACCCCATTTTTCCGGAAGAATCATTCGTGATATAACGGACCGGATCGATACGCTCTACCGTACCCCCAGCCGTGACAACCACTTTTTTACCTTGCAATGGGCCAAGAGACTCGCTTCCCGTGCTCACGCTCACCTCTTCCAGCTGAGATGCTTGATCATTGAAAAACCGTTCAACCACGTCAACGATCGTATCCGGCTCTTCCATCCGTCCCTTTCCGACATATCCGCATGCCAGAAGACCTTCTCCGGGTTCAATCATGGCCACTCCGCGGGAAACCAGCGTCTCCATATTCGCCATAACGGCCGGATGCGTGTACATATGCACATTCATCGCCGGTGAGATCATGACGGGTGCAGTGGTCGCAAGCAGCGTTGTGGTCAGCATGTCGTCTGCCAGGCCGTGCGCCATTTTACCAATAACATTCGCAGTTGCTGGAGCGATCAGCACCAGATCGGCCAAATCGGCCAAGTGGATATGCGAGACTACCGACGGGTCCCTCTCATCAAAAGTATCGCTATAAACCGGGTTTTTGGTCAGAGTCTGCAGCGTTAATTCCGGAATGAACTGCTTCGCCGATTCCGTCATAATGACGTGCACATCCGCTCCCCTCTGGACAAGCCTGCTGCATAAAGTCGCTGCTTTATACGCGGCAATGCCACCTGTAACGCCAAGTACGATGACTTTTCCGTTCAACATGACAATCCCCCGCTTTCGATTGGTCTGAAAGTTACACTATCATATCTTGTCAAAAAAATAACAACCTTTCGGTTGTCACATTTTTGCGCGCTAACGCTGTTGTATTCAAATGTCGGAAAAAGTCCTAGTCCTGGCCCTTCTCAATCTTCACGTAATCGCCGTAGATCTCTTCCAGAGCGACACCGACATACTTATGAGATTTCGGATGTTTCAACTCGCTAACTTCTCCTTCACGCAATTGGCGTGCACGGCGGGAAGCCGCAACCACAAGAGAATATTTACTGTCTACCTTATTCATCATTTCATCAATGGATGGATATAACACAGTCGAAGCACCTCTTCTTATTTTACTTGAAAGTTTATGCCGTCTATGAACAAACAGACAGCTTACTTTCTCACCTTACAATGTTCGGCTATAATGATAGATTCTATTCTCTTACAAGCGAGATTGATTTCATCATTCACTACCGCATAATCATAATGCTGCAGCAGATTGATTTCGTCAACAGCTACGGACATACGATGGTCGATTGTAGCCTGACTCTCTGTTCCCCGGCCCTGGATTCGGTCTTTCAATTCATCCAGCGACGGCGGCATGAGAAACACAAAGATACCATCCGGAAACTTCTCCTTCACCTTCAGTGCACCCTGCACTTCGATCTCCAGTATAATATCCTTGCCAGTGGCTAATGTTTCTTCCACAAAATCACGCGGGGTCCCATAATAGTTCCCGACGTATTCCGCATATTCAAGCAGCTGATCATTGTCAATCATATCCATGAATTGCTCGCGACTTTTGAAAAAATAGTTCACACCATTTACCTCACCGAGCCGCGGCGACCGTGTCGTTGCCGACACCGAATACACCAATTCCGGAACCCGGCTGCGAAGCGCCGTACAAACGGTTCCTTTTCCCACCCCGGAAGGACCGGACAATACAATCAATAATCCTTTAGACATAGTACTCCCCATCTTATTCGTCGTTGTCGTCATCTTTGCTGGACAGACGGTGAGCCACCGTTTCAGGCTGCACAGCCGATAAAATCACATGGTCGCTATCGGTAATGATAACAGCCCGTGTCCTTCGGCCATATGTAGCATCGATCAGCATATGACGGTCCCGTGCTTCTTGAATAATCCTCTTGATCGGAGCCGATTCAGGACTCACGATTGAGATGATTCGATTGGCCGATACGATGTTTCCGAAGCCAATATTAATAAGTTTGATTGCCATAGTGCGGTTGCTCCCCCTATACATTTGACTCTTATTTGCCGATGAAGCTGCGGTTATTCCACATTGGCGGCTTGCTCACGAATCTTCTCCAGTTCCGCTTTCATTTCGACAACACGGTTTACCAGAGTCAGATGATTGGCCTTCGATCCAATCGTATTGACCTCTCTGTTCATTTCCTGAATCAGAAAATCCAATTTACGGCCTACAGGATTTTTCTGATGAAGCAGCTCCCTGCACTGTTCCAAGTGACTGTGAAGACGAATCAGCTCCTCGTCCACATTGGAACGTTCGGCAAACAGAGCGACTTCCATTCCGAATATATGTTCATCAACAGCAAGCGCCCCCTCAGCAAGCGACTCGATGCGCTGCCGCAGACGCTTCCGGTATTCTTCCGGCACGTCTGGAGCGAGCTCGGTCATCTCGCGGTGGAGCAGCTGCAGGCGGTCAAGTCTCTGTTCGATGTCCCTCACCAAAAAAGACCCTTCCCTGCCGCGCATTTGCATCAGACCGTCCAACGCTTGCTCAAGACCTTGAAGAAGCGCATCATTCCATAACTTCTGCTGCGCTTCATCCATGGGAAGTCCGCTCGGACTAACAAGAACATCTGGCAGCGACATAATATCCCGCACCGCCAGATCTCCCTTAATTCCGTATGACTTCAAATCCTCGGCAGCCTGCAAATATGCCTTAACCATAGCGTGGTTCAGCACAGCACCCTGGGACTCGCCGTTGTTTTCCTTGTTAATATAAACATCAATCCGTCCGCGACCGATTCGGCTCTGTACCGCCCTTCGAAGCGAATCCTCGAAGCATGCCCATTCACGAGGCATTCGAAAGACGATCTCACAATACCTGTGATTGACAGACTTCAATTCGAAAGAGATATTGTAACCTTGAAAATCGACAACGGATTGCCCATATCCGGTCATGCTCAATGACATCGGAATCACATCCATTACACTATTGTAATTGATAATTATTAATGAAACAAGGGGGTCAATCGGCGGCCCGATTTCTCCCAGACATACTCCATTAATTGCACACTCATTTCATAGAACATAAACGGAGTCATCAAGTAGATGCCGTTAAAAAGCTCTGTTGCCACGTCCAGCAGCTCCTTGCCGATCTTGACGCCCATGGCCCGTCCCGCTTCACCTTCAAGCCCGGCCATGCGCATCCGAACTTCGTCCGAAAGCTGAATGCCCGGCACCTCATTGTGCAGGTACTCCGCATTCCGTCCGCTTGCCAGCGGCATGATGCCGATAAAGATTGGAATCTCCAAATGAGCTGTCGCTTCTCTAAGTCTAACCATCAGCTCGGGGTCGTACACAGGCTGCGTCATCACATAATCCGCACCGGAGGCAATCTTCTTCTCCAGGCGTGCAACCGCCTTGTCGAGATGCCGGACATTGGGATTAAATGCGGCCCCGACAACAAACTTGGCTTTTTGCTTGAGCGGCTTGCCCGAGAAGGCAATGCCATCATTCAGTTGTTTGATCATTCGTATGATTTCAAATGAGGTCATGTCATAAACCGAGCTGGAATCCGGCAAGTCTCCGAATCGCGCCGGATCCCCTGTCACGGCCAGCACGTGATCGATGCCAAGAGCATCGAAGCCCATCATATGCGACTGCGTTCCGATAAGATTGCGGTCACGGCAAGCGATATGAATCAAGGGCCGCAGACCTGTGCGCGCCTGTACCAGATGACCGAGCGCCATGTTGCTCATACGCGTTACGGCCAGCGAATTGTCAGCCAGGGTCAAGGCGTCGGCACCGGCTTTTTTCAAAGCTTCCGCACCTTTCATGAACTTCGTGATATCCAGATCCCTTGGAGGGTCCAGCTCTACGATAACCGTGTGACGCTCCTTCACGATATCTACGATTGTTGGTTCCCCGCTGCGCTCATAAAACTGCTCTTGAGCCGACTCATGGATCACGATGCGGTTGACCTCAGCCTCTTCAACGACTGGCAGCGGTGAAGGCACGTACCCGGATAAGGCCAAGGAGATTTCTGAAATATGCTCCGGTGTGGTTCCGCAGCAGCCGCCGATAATTCTGGCACCCCGATCCGCAAACTCCAGGGCCGTCTTGCCGAAATACTCCGGACTCGCGCCATAACGGTATTCTCCGTCCACGTAATCGGCGATCCCCGCATTAGGGTAGACCGATGCCGGAAGATTCATAACGCCGTTCAAGGTTTCCAGCGCGCGCATAATGCCGTTAGGACCGGTCCGGCAGTTGAAGCCGATGATGTCCGCGCCTTCCTGGCTCAGGATGCGGTAAGCATCCGGCATCGTGAAGCCGTCCAGCGTACGGGCTATATCCTCGACCGCAAACTGGCAGATTACCGGAATATCACTCAGCATTCGCGCCTGCGCCAACGCCAGCTGCATTTCGTCCACGTCATAGAACGTCTCCAGCAGGATGCCGTCAACGCCTTCCGATATCAGAACCTTCAGCTGCTCTTCGAAGTAACGCTTCAGCTCGCTGGTAGAAATGTTGTTTCTTTTGCCTGCCCGAATGGAGCCCACAGCCCCCACTACGTATCCGTGATTACCGGCAGCTTCACGGGCGATTCTTACACCTGCACGGTTAATCTCTTCTACCCTCGTCTCCAAACCGTATTTGGACAGTTTGTCGTAGTTGGCAGAGAACGTGTTCGTCTCGATCACCTGAGCACCAGCTTCAACATACTGGCGATGAACGTTCCCGATGACCTCCGGGGAGGTTAAATTCAGTTCTTCATATGATATGCCTACAGGAAATCCCTTTTGATATAAATAAGTACCCATCGCGCCGTCACCGACCAGTACCTGATTCTCCCATGCCTGCCGAAGATCCGGTTTCATCGCGTTTTCCCTCCACCTGACATTTATTTTCAACTAATGTATCATAAAACTCTCATAAAGATAAAGAGACAAAAGGGAGACCTTCCAAAGGCCTCCCTACCGTGTCCACCCCTACAGGACAAACTTTATAAAATGCTAGTTTTTATCTCGCAATCGTGCCTAATCGCCAACAGCTGTGCCTTAAATGGCTAACGTTCCTTTATACACGAGCTCGGCTGGGCCTGTCATATAGACATGGTTGTCGTTCTCATCCCACTCGATAAACAAGTCTCCGCCTTTCAGGGATATCGTTGCGCTGCGGTCTGTTGATCCATTTAGCACAGACGATACCAGCGTCGCACATGCGCCCGTTCCGCAAGCCAGGGTCGGACCTGCGCCGCGCTCCCATACCCGCATATCCACTTGATCCCGTGAATTCACGGTCGCAAACTCCACGTTAATCTTTCTCGGGAACAGCGGATGCACCTCCAGCTTAGGTCCCCATGTACCCAGATCAAAGTTAACAGCATCGTCAACATAAATCACGCAATGCGGATTACCCATGGATACTGCAGTGAAACGGAACTCCCGGCCGTCCACCTCAACGGGATGATCCACAACCGGGTTGAGATCAATGGTTGTTGGCACACTCAGTCCATTCAGTACAGGCTCGCCCATGTCTACCCGCACACTGCTCACTTGACCATCCTGCACCGTAAGGCGAACCTGCTGCACTCCGGCACCGATGGTTTCTATCGTTATCTCCTCACGGTTGATATGCCCGTGATCATATACATACTTCGCGACACAGCGAATGGCGTTGCCGCACTGCTCGGCTTCGGAGCCGTCCGAGTTCATAATTCGCATCATGAAGTCCGCCTTCCGGGAAGGCAATATATATACAAGTCCGTCAGCACCGATACCGAAGAAGCGATGGCACAGCTTCACAGCCCGTTCGGACGCATCATTAGGAAGTTCCTGTTCACCGTATACAACAACGAAGTCGTTGCCAAGTCCGTGCATTTTCGTAAATTCCATAGTAAAAACCCATCTCCTCTGCAATTGCTACGCTTGTGCATAGTTTATCGCAGAAGGGATGGGCCATCCATTCATTTTACGCCGAAATATTTGCACTCTTCGTCATCATGCTGCGGCGGTTGCGATTCCGTCTGCCTCCCCACACGCTTCCCGCCCCCATCAGGAACGTAGGGATCCCGGCAGCCACGAGCGTAAGCGCCCATTCCTTCAGACCGAGCGGAACCGTTTTGAAGATCGGCTGAAGCGCCTCGATGTACATCACGCCAAGCATCAGTAAGATCGAGGACAGCACGGCCAGCACCAGGGCTTTGTTCTGGAGCGGATTGCGGTGGAAAATCGACCGCGAGCTGCGGCAGTCAAACACATGGATCAGCTGTGCCATGACAAGTGTAGCAAAGGCAACGGACTGCGCTTTGGCCAGCTGGGCGGGATCGTTTGGCGCAATGCGCAGCGTGACCCAGAAGGCGCCGAGTGTACACAGGCCGATCAATATGCCGCGGCTGATGATTTTCCAGCCAAGACGTCTTGCAAAAATATTTTCCTTGGCTCCCCGCGGTTTGTGCTCCATCAGATCCTTCTCCGGCTGATCCACGCCAAGCGCCATTGCCGGGAGGCCGTCGGTGACCAGGTTCACCCACAAGATCTGGATCGGAACAAGCGGAAGCGGCAGGCCCAGCATCGTGGCAAAAAACATCGTCAGAATTTCACCAACATTGGAAGCAAGCAAATAACGGATGAATTTACGGATGTTCTCATAGATGCTACGCCCCTCCTCGATCGCCGAAACAATCGTGGAGAAATTGTCGTCGCTGAGCACCAGTGACGAAGCTTCTTTGGTTACATCTGTTCCGGTAATCCCCATTGCAATCCCGATATCCGCTGCCTTGATCGCCGGTGCATCATTCACACCGTCTCCCGTCATGGCAACTACATGCCCTTTGCGCTGAAGCGACTTGACGATACGAAGTTTATGTTCCGGCGATACACGGGCATAAACAAAGGTCTGATCCACCTTCGCATCCAGCTCCTTGTCATCCAGCCGGGCCAGCTCTTGACCCGACATCGACAGACCGTTCCTTGGAAGGATGCCAAGCTGGGCGGCGATTGCTTCTGCCGTTGTCCGGTGATCGCCCGTTATCATCACGGTCTTGATGCCCGCACGGCGGCAAGTCGCAATCGCATCGCGCACTTCGCGGCGCGGCGGATCAATCATCCCTGCCAGTCCAACAAAAATAAGCTGGCTCTCCGCCTCCTTCTCCGTTTCGGGCTTATCGTAAGAACGCAGATCCCGATACGCCAGGCCAAGCACGCGCAGTGCATCGGAAGCCATGCCTTCATTGGCTGCAAGCACCTTCTGACGGAGCGTCCCCGTGAGCGGGACGATATTGCCGTCCCACATTATATAGGTACAGGCATCAAGCAGGACATCCGGGGCGCCCTTCGTACACAACAAGCGTCCGCCCTGATGGCTGACGATGACAGACATCAGCTTCCGTTCCGAATCAAACGGGAACTCTTTATCTCTTTGATAGACAGAATTCAGGCTGCTCCGGTTTAATCCCATTTTGGACGATAGCGTCAGCAGCGCTCCCTCTGTCGGGTCCCCTTTTAGTTCCCAGGCAGCGGCTGCCGGTTCTTCCTTGCTCTTCCGCTTGTTCCGCATTTCTTCCTGCACGTTCTCATAAATCTCGGCATTGTTGCACAGCCCGCTAATTTGCAGCAGCCTGCGCAGTCCCTGATCCGATCTCAGTTCAACAGGCTTGCCTCGGTGGAGGATCTGACCCGTCGGGTCATAACCTTGTCCAGTTACTTCCAATGATCGGCCTCCCAGCCAGACTTGGGTCACCGTCATTTTGTTCTGGGTAAGCGTTCCGGTTTTATCTGAGCAGATCACGGACGCGCAGCCAAGCGTCTCCACGGATGGCAGCTTGCGCACAATCGCTTTGCGTTTAATCATCCGCTGCACGCCCAGTGCGAGGGCAATGGTTACGATCGCCGGCAGACCTTCAGGTATAGCGGCAACCGCGAGGCTGACGCCTGCGAGGAACATGCCCGCAGCAGGCTGTCCATGCAGAATGCCTGCAAGAACGACCAGAATCGTCAGGCCTAACGACACGCCGATCAAAATTTTGCCAAGCTGCTCCAGGCGATGCTGTAGTGGAGTCTCCTGGGATTCCGTATTCTGGATCAGATCGGCGATTTTGCCCATCTCCGTGTCCATTCCTGTGCGGATGACAACGCCCTTGCCTGTGCCTCGGGCCACCATCGTGCCCATAAATCCGATGTTCTTGCGGTCACCCAGCGGAACATCCGCATCGCTTATCGGCTCGGCATGTTTGTTAACCGGCAGGGATTCTCCGGTTAATGCCGATTCCTCGACGCTGCAGCTGCTGATTTCGAGCCAGCGAACATCGGCCGGAATCCGGTCGCCGCTCTCGACCAGTACCACATCGCCCGGCACGAGCTCTTTTGCCGCAAGCTGAACCACTTTCCCGTCCCGAATCACCCTAGACGTAGGTGCGGACAGCTGCTTTAATGCCCGGAGCGAGCGTTCTGCTCTAAACTCCTGAACGAAGCCAAGAATCCCGTTGATCAGAATGATGGCTACAATCGTTACAGCATCCAGATACTCGCCCAGCAGGCCGGACACCAGGGTGGCTCCAAGGAGCACCAACACCATGAAATCCTTAAATTGATTCAAGAACAGAACAAATGGAGAAATTTTAACGCCCTCGGAGAGCTCGTTATAGCCGCTTTTTTTCCGTCTCTCCCCGGCCTCCTCTTCCGTGAGGCCCTGCTGCGGACGCACTTGCAGCACCTGCTGCAATTCTTCCATATCCATCTGGTGCCATTGCTTTTGTTCCATGCTTCCATTCCCTCCCGGTTGTTTTGCAAGTTCCGGCGGATGACAGCTTTTCCACCCTTTCTACGTAAATGTATTCGGACAGGTCCTGAATTATCACAGAAGGGGCCTTAAGTTTTTGAGGGAAATATGGCATCATAGAGAAGTACGATTAGGAAGGGTAACAGACAGATAGGAGAATGAATGATGGCATTAGACGGTATTGTCACACGCGCAATCGTGCATGAGCTTCAATCATGCCAGGGTGCGCGGATCAATAAAATATATCAGCCGAACGATCGGGACATCGTCCTTCATATGCGCACAAAACAAGGAAATGCCAAACTGCTGCTATCGGCCAACCCTACATATCCCCGGGTGCATCTGACACAGGAGACGTTTGTGAATCCGGCTGAAGCCCCGATGTTCTGCATGGTCCTGCGCAAGCATTGCGAGAGCGGCATCATCGAGGACATCCAGCAGGTCGGCATGGAACGGATTATTCATATTACGATCCGTCAGCGTGACGAGCTCGGGGATATATCTTCCAAAAAAATCATCATCGAGCTAATGGGCAGACACAGCAACATTATTTTGCTCGATCCCGCAAGCGGCACCATTCTGGACGGCATCCATCACGTAACCCCGTCCATCAGCAGTTACAGAGTGGTTATGCCCGGGTTCTCCTACACGAATCCGCCGGAGCAGCACAAACTTAATCCGCTGGAAACCGGGCAGGAAGCTTTCCGGGAAGCTTGTTTGATGAGTGAGGAGCAAGCCGTTCCGTGGCTCGTAGGGACATTCAGCGGTCTAAGCCCTCTGGCAGCCCAGGAGATAACCCACCGCACGGGCGCTCATGCATCTGCCGAAGAGGAAACGGAGAAGGACTGCGGCAGCCTGTGGAGCACATTCAACGAGATCATGGAATTAGTTCGGAGCCATCAATATACCCCGGTTACAGGCCTGAATGGAAAGGGGAAATCGGTCTTCTCCGTCATTCCGTTAAGCCTCCTGGCAGGAGAAGCCGCAACCTACGACTCCGTCAGTCAATGCTTGGAGGATTATTATGGTGATAAAGCGCAGCGGGATACGGTTAAGCAGAAGGTCAGCGACCTGCTTCGGTTCCTCCAGAATGAACGAACCAAGAACATCAAGAAGCTGAATAACCTGAATGCCGATTTGGAGGAAGCCGGTGATGCAGACCGGTATCGCATCTATGGCGAGCTGCTCTTCGCCTCGCTGCATCAGATTCAGAAGGGAGACCGGGAAGCAAAGCTGACCAACTTCTATGATGAGGACCAAGCTTCCGTTACCATTCCACTGGATCCGCTTTTGACTCCATCGGACAATGCGCAGCGTTATTTTAAAAAATACAACAAATACAAAAACAGCCTCGCCGTCATCGATGAGCAGCTGATTAAGACCCGTGAAGAGATTGATTATATCGAAAACCTGCTGCAGCAGCTGGCGCACGCTTCCTTGAACGATATCGACGAAATACGCGACGAGCTGATTCAACAGGGATATTTGAGAGATCGAAACCGCAAAGCCAAGAAAAAGAAAAAAAATGACAAGCCGACGCTGCATGTCTATACTTCATCCGAAGGTGTCGAGCTCTACGTTGGCAAAAACAACCTTCAGAACGAATATGTGACCAACCGTCTCGCATCCTCCAATGATACATGGCTGCACACCAAGGATATTCCAGGCTCTCACGTCGTCATCCGAAGCAGTGATTACGGTGACGCCACGCTGCAGGAAGCGGCTCAGCTTGCCGCTTATTACAGCCAGGCTAAAGAATCGAGCAGCGTGCCGGTCGATTACACACTCATTCGACATGTTCGCAAGCCGAATGGTGCCAAGCCCGGATTTGTCATCTATGACAATCAGAAAACCTTGTTCGTCACACCGAACGAGCAGCAGATCAAGGCCCTGCCCAATTCGGTGAAAAACAACCGAAATTAATACAAGCTCAAACACAGTGGCATCGCTACACAAAGAAACGGGTACCCTGGCAGATCAACTGACCTGCCAGGGTACCCGTTTATGATTTAGCTTGATATGGTTCGCGCCTGCTGAAGCTGTTCCAGCACCTGCATAGGCACCTGCCGACTGCCGATACCCCCATGAAATACCTGGCCCTGCCTCACGCCATGATAATCCGATCCAGCTGTGACGATTAAGCCGTATTCCTTGGCCATTGCCAAATACCGCAGCTCATCCGGGGCTTCATGATCGGAATGATAAACCTCAATTCCCTTAAACGCCGCCGCCTGGATTACCTCTCTTACCAATCCATCGTCACCGTACAGCCCCGGGTGCGCAAGCACCGGTACTCCGCCGGCCTCGCGAATCCATTCGCAGGCCTCCTTCGGATGAATTCGCGGCTGAGGGACGTAGGCCGCTGCGCCTTGCGCTAGATAACGATCAAAGGCATCCCTCATATGGAGGGCATGTCCTTTCAAAACCAGCGAATCCGCAATATGCGGGCGCCCGATGCTCTCATCAGGCTCAAGCGGCCGTCCCAAACCCTTGATTACATCCTCCATCGTAAGCTCAATTCCCAGCTCCTGAAGTTTATCTATGATGCGCTCATTGCGTTGTTCCCTTGTTCGTCGCAGCTCTGCCAGACGTTCAAGAAACACGGGATCCCGGTAATCTACATAATAGCCAAGGACATGTATATCCGTTCCTCCGGCCATGGTGCTGATTTCCACGCCCGGAACGACGAGCATGTTCAATCGTTCTCCCGCCTGCAACGCCTCCTCGACGCCAGCCACTGTGTCATGATCCGTTATTGCCAGCGCTCCCAGTCCCCGCTCGAAGGCAAGCTGCACATTCTCTGAGGGACGATTCATTCCATCCGATGCCTGGGTGTGGGAATGAAGATCACAGCCCATCCGCTCCGTCGTTTGGTCCATCCTGCTCCATCTCCTTTCTTTGCTGCCAGTTCCGATATGCCTTTGCCTAGCGCTGACGCCCCCTTAGATAGGACAGAAACGTTATGGCTGACATGGGCAGCAGCGCTGAACGCAATTGTATCGAATAAAAGTTCCGTTTAAACGAGGCATCGGCAATATCAATCATTTTGACTAAACCGAGCGCAGTTTCATGTTTGACCGTTGAGATCGACAGCATCGTAATGCCGAGGTCTTCCTCTACGGCCGATTTCACCGCCCCTGTGCTGCCAAGCTCCATTACCGTTTGTATGCTCCCGGGGTCAAACCCCCGCTCCAGCAGAACATCCTCCATGACCTGCCGGGTCCCCGATCCCTTCTCGCGAAGGACAAACGGATAGGCCAGCACTTCCTCCAGATAGATTTTGTCTTCCCTTGCCGCCAGTGGATGCCCTGAGGGTACAATCAGTTTGAGCTCATCCTCCATGACCGCATCGAGCACCATATCCGGATGTTCCACCGGGGCTTCAATCAACCCGAAATTCAATTGGTGGCTTACGATTTCCTCAAGAATCTGCGTGGTGTTCATCACTTTAAGCATAATGGATATGTCCGGATACTCCCGTCCAAAAGGACCCAGCAAACGGGGCAGAACATACTCTCCGATGGTCAGGCTCGCCCCGAGCTGCAGCCTTCCCTGAAGTTTGTTCGAGAAAGCGGCCATCGCCGCATCCGTTTCCTGAGACAGCTCCAGACTCCGTCGTGCAAAAGGAAGCAGCGTCATCCCTGCCTCGGACAATTCCATGCGTTTGGTGGAACGATTAAGAAGCTTTGTCCCGAAGTATTCCTCCAGCGCTTGCACCTGCATCGTCACGGCCGGCTGACTCATGTGGAGCGCCTGCGCGGCAGCGGAAAAGCTCCCCCGCTCGGCGACCGTGTAAAAAATATGTAGCTGATGAAAGTTCATAACATCGGTTCCCCTCTCGCTGCCTCTCTTGTTTTATCATTGTAACGGATCACAGCAGCGCATACAAAAAAAGACATCCGCGCTTACGCTCGCATGCCACATCATGAATTATGGTTCATCTCTATTTACGCTTACGGCTGTTCTTGATCAGTGTCATACGACGCGAATGGCGAAGCCATGAGTAATAAGACTTCAAATCACGAAGCTCAATGGTTTCAGACATACGTCCCAGAAAAGTTACAATGATCATCCGATGCAGTGGATTGCCAATCAGATCACGCTCATGCTCCAGCTCCGAAAACTCCGCCACAACAACCAGGTCGTCATCAATCAGATAGACGTCCTGTTCGTTACGATAATACGGCACGATCCGGTCCTGCTTCAGGCATTCCCACATCCAGGTTCCGATCTCCTCATGGGATGTGTCATTGCCCTCCACCCGGTCTGTATAACGGCTCTTCGCATGGTTGGTAATCACGATGTCGGCTACCTTTTTATCATTTAACGTAATATAAAACGGCTCATAGGTGCTCCACCGCTCAGTCCCTTTGTCGCGCATGGAATATCACTCTCCACCAAATGGGTCTTTGTATCTATGTATATATACCCAACATATTACATCATTCCACTAGTATTCACAAGATTGAAACATCGTTTCTTGTGAACAATCACCGAAAATTTAGAAAAAGCTCTAGTTGTATCCTGTGTGGGAAGGTGCAACGTCATATGGAATGATGGACCAATTAAAGTGTAAATTGTACCGTATTTATACTATTTTATCAAACAAGATTCCGATTTATGCCAATCTGTCGTCCCCATTCCATAATAAACTTTGCGCAGCGGAGGTGAGCGATGGAATTTCAACAAAAAGCGAAAGCTGCAAACTGCTGACATGCTTATACAAAAAAAGCGGCCCCCGGGAAGGGGCCGCTTTACGCTCATCCGCCAACTATGCGATTACCGTTGACTTCAAAGTCCGGTACAGCCTGTGGGCTAGGGGCCGTAAAACTTCGCCTTGTCCGGCCCTTTGCTGCTGTACTCCGTCTTAATCTCATTCCGGTAGGAGCGCTCGATCTTACGAACGTAGGACAATCTCCGGATGTTCTTCATTGTCTCTTCGGCACGGTCAGCGTTGACGTACATGACAACATAATGCATACGGCGTGATATATAATGTACGCTGCCGTATTTCTCCAAGTTCCTTGCTGCCTTTACATCGCTGACCCATATAATAAAACCGGTCCGTTCAGCCAACATCCTAAGCTCCTCGCCTCACTTTCATCTCTATCTCTAGTGTGTTCCTCTTATCCGCAGGAACAAGCTCCGCCGCTGCCGCATCCCTTCTTCGGAAGAGGATCATTGCCCGGAACCTTGATGCTCTCGGAGACCGAAAAAGCAATTCTCTCCGACATCGAGTGCAGCAAATCGTCCAGATTCTTCTCGGCCTGCTTGAACCGTGCGACAGGCTCGTACGCCTCCAGCTCGGATTCCACTGCGGCTACTTCATCCTTCGCCGAATGATAATTCGGGTGGAAGTGACCGAACCGCTGAGTCTCATCAAACAGTTCTTTCTTGGATTCAAGCTTTCTGATCAAAGCCTGGATCGTCGGATCACTCTCTACTTCCTGCTTCCAATATAGATAATCCGCCACTTCGACGGAAGCATTAATCATGTCGCCTATTTCATAGGCATAGGTGAGCACCTCGGCCATATCGACCGTGTTTAATTCCGATACGCTCATGAACTCATCCCGCTTTTCTATTAGTTTGGCCCACACCTGGGTGGAGTGGACTCTTTTATCATAGCATAACGCTCGCATCTTAAGAAGAGGAAATTCAAACGCTTTTACGGAACGACAAGCCGCATTTCCTTCCATTCCCCTTCACCTAACTGCACGGTACTCCCCATCTTTTCCGAATCCGGTTCGTATAGCGCACCCGAAATTTTCCATGGCTGGCGTTCAAGCTGAAACGGAATAAACTCCATGCGGCTGCCATCGATCGCTATCTCTAATTTGGCTGACAACTCAAGTGCCTGCTCCATCATTTGCTTCGCCGTCGAGCTGTGATACGATCGCCAATCCCGCGTCCACATCACAGGAATATGATTCAGGTCCGGAACGATCGAAACTCTATCCGGAACGCAATCATCCAGCTCAAGAACAAACTCCCTGCGCGCAGGGAGCATCAATCCGCAGGCTGGATTGCACACATAACGAGCCGCATGGTAACGATTATCCGATCCGTCGCAGGCCAAGACTTCGACTCTTTCCTTCAAGGTTATGCCCGCCTGTGGTAAGTTCTCCGGATTCCACGATCTTTCAGTATCCTTGCCCCACTGACATAGCGCAGCCTGCACGTTCTCCGGTACCCCCGTCCCCGCATGCTCCTTAAGGAAGGACAGTATCTTTTCCGGTCCCATTCCTACTTCCGCTGCCTGTGCCACAGAGTCTCTGGTCAGACGGTAAACCGTCATAAGATCATCCGAGATGCGTTCCGTGCACATGGCAGCCGTATATTTAACCGTATAAGACACATCTGGCGGGATCAATATTTCAAAATCCGGTTGGATAAAGAACTGCCCTTCCACGGGATGATTGCGGTTCCCCCCACTCAGCAAAGCTGATGGATCCATACGCCATCTAAAATGCAGCCTGCCTTCTTCATCGACTCCAAGATCGGTGTACCCGCACCCGGTCAGCAGCCGTACCCATGGAGCAGCATCCTCCACCGACAAGCTCTGTGCCTTGGACGCATCCCTTTCGGGCCGATCCATGCTGCTTGCCAGCAGCTGATCAACGGCAAACCAGATGCCTCTGGTTAGAGAAGAATCGCACATCCGCCAGGTAAAATGCTGATATTCCGCATGATTCGGAACATAGCGCTCCATCATGTTAAGAAGCACTAATCGGTCCATCGCTTCACGCGGAAGTGCCAGCCAATGCTGCAATGCGGCCGTGTTTGCCTTCAGCGAGCCCTGCACCGGAGCTGCCAGCTCAAACGCGAGCAGCAGATCCAATATAACCGCGACATGAGGAGGGTAAGCTTCATCATGGGCATAACGGAGAAGAAGTCCCTCCACGTCGGACCGTGTTAGTTCTGCCACGCTACCAAGCCTCTGAATATGCTTCTTATGCAGAACCCCTTTGCCGGTCATAGCTGCGTGATGCTTGGCAATATATACGAGTACATTGAACAGATCGACTGTGATGCCACTCCTGCCTTCCTGCAGCAGCTTCACGGCTGTCGCGGTAAGCGGTTCAGGCTTCAGATGACAGAAAGCCTCCTGAAGCGTCTGCAGCTTGTCAAAAGGGATAAAGTACAGCCTCTCGCTCCATCCTTTTTTGACCGCCTGGACCCAGCCCTGCTGCCGCAAGGATACAAATGCGAGCTGCACCTCCATCCCGCTTAGACGCTGAACATGCATGGAGCGCAGCCTGTCGTCGTCAAAGCTCTGTCCCGCAAATCGGCGCCAGATGTGTTGGAGAACCGAACGCTCCTTCGGATGAAGCTGGTCTAAACTGCAGCGTCCCGCGCTGTTCTGCTGGTCCGTCATCTCCAGGAAGCCTCCTTCCCGCGAGATAATTCGAACCGGGAAGTCCCCGAAATCCCGCGCAGATCAACAGAACCCGGAGGCTTCGCCAGAACCGTGTGATATGCATACCCCTGCTCAATCAAGAACAGCTGCCTCCGTATGGCAAATATCTCCTCCCGGCTATCCTCCGAGACTACTGCATAAAAATAAGCCCGGTTCTCCCCTTGCTTCGGCCGCAGCAAGCGTCCGAGCCGCTGTGCCTCCTCCTGCCTTGAACCATAGCTGCCCGAAACCTCGATCGCAACGGAAGCATCCGGCAAGTCCACTGCGAAATTAGCCACTTTAGAAACGACAAGCACGCGCACGTCTCCTTCCCGAAACGCCTTATACCATTCATTCCGCTGATCCTGCGCCATCTGTCCCGTAATGAGGGGTGCATCCAGTTGCCGGGCAATAGTATTGAGCTGATCCAGGTATTGGCCGATGACCAAGATTTGAGCTCCTTTGTGTAAATCCACGAGCTGCTTTACAACTAGCAGCTTGGACGGATTCTCAGCCGCCAGCCGATACTGCTCCCTCTTGCCTGCAGCCCCGCAAGCTTCTTTGAGTTCTTCCGGCATCGGCACCTTCATCTCAACGCAGTCCACCGAGGCAATCCAGCCCTGTTCCTCCAGCCGTTTCCACGGCATTTCATACCGTTTGGGACCGATCAGCGAGAACACGTCATGCTCCCGTCCATCCTCCCGAACCAATGTGGCCGTCAGGCCAAGCCTGCGTGTTGCTTGAATATCGGCCGTTGCACGGAACACCGGAGCAGGAAGAAGATGAACCTCATCATAGATGATCAAACCCCAACGGCGTTCGTTAAACAGCTTCATATGCGGCTGCTCATCGTCCTTTCCCTGGCGATGAGTCAAAATTTGATAGGTGGCTACCGTGACCGGCCGAACATCCTTGCGCTGACCGGAATATTCACCAATGTCATCGACAGACAGCGACGTTTTGTGTAACAGCTCGGTGATCCATTGTCTGACAGACGTTGTGTTGGAGGTAAGGATCAGCGTCTCACACTGCAGCTCGCGCATGGCAGCCATGCCGATCACCGTCTTTCCGGCTCCGCAGGGCAGCACGAGCACCCCGTTGCCTCCTTCACCGCCGATATCCCTGAAGGATTCCACAGCTTTCTGCTGATACTCGCGAAGCTTGAATTCTTGACTACCCGGTCTCACAACCATGGAATGATCAGCTTCTTCCGGCAACTCTCCGCTCGATTCCTCACTTCTTCTCGTATCCGGTCGTTCTCCCGTCCAGAAGATGTTCAAATATTGTCCATCCAGATATCCCGCATGATCCAGAACAGGATAGCCAAGCCGGGTCAGCTCCTGTTTTAATACGCCACGGCGGCCAGCAGATACCTCTGCCTCGTTCGGCGAAATAAACTGCACCCCGATCTCCACCAGGGAGTGCTTGGACTTCAGTTCCTGCATCACGGATTCCTCCTCACTGCGCAGGAGCAAGGAATGCTCAAGCATTGGATGCGGAAGCAGCGACAACTGCCCGTAGCGGCCAACGATCCGTCCAACCTCTTCCAGAAGCGCTGCCGGCACGTCCCACCTTGACAGCGATTGGAGACTCGAGCAAATCATCTCTGCCGTCATTCCCGCGGCGGCGGCATTCCACAACGTCAACGGGGTCAAACGATATGTATGAAAAGTTGCAGGACTTTTGATCAAATCCGCATAGTGCGCCAATTGTTCGCGTGCGGCCTCAAATTCAGCATGCGTGGTTTCAAGAAGTATGGTCCGATCCCGCTGGACAATGCATGGTTTGTTGTGCACCATTTTTCCCTCCTCGTATCATATGGATCTCCGTTTTCCATAGCTGAGCTAAAAAAAGAAGCCCACATCCAATGTCATGGATCTGAACTTCCCCTATGATTTATAGGATTTCCAAAATACGAGGGTTCATGCGCTATGAATGCGATTTTCTATGGTTCTATTCCCCATTCTGATAGCTCGATACCATTTCTATCAGCAGCTTCGCCCCGTAACGCATCGCATCTTCATCAAAGTCAAACATCGGATGATGGTGAGGATAAATTGCCTGCTTATCCGGGTTACCCGCCCCCACGAAAATAAAGCAGCCCGGGATCTCTTGCAAATAGTAAGCGAAATCCTCTGCAGGCATTAATTTAGGAGAGACCATCACCTGCTCCGCTTCGAATACCTTGGGTGCCGTCCGAAAGAAACGCGCGGTTTCTGCTTCATCATTTACGACGGTCGGATAGCCGACGAGATATCGAACCGATGCCTCTGTGCCATAGGTTTCCGAAACCGTCCGGGCCATATGCTCGATCCGCTCCCGGATCAAAACCCGGGTATGTTCGTCGAATGTGCGAACCGTTCCGGTGATCCGGCAAGTGGAGGCAATCACATTTTGCGCCGTCCCTGCTTGAAAGGTTCCTACCGTAACAACGGCTGGCTGAAGCGGGTCAACGGTACGGCTTACGATCGTCTGGAGCTGCATAACAAGCGCTGCACCGGCCACCAAGGCATCAGCCGTAACATGCGGCATCCCGCCATGTCCTCCGCGCCCTGTAATATCAATGAAGAACTCGTCTGCCGCTGCCATCAGCGGACCTGGCGCACTGGCTGCCGTCCCTACGGGGAACGGCGACCACAGGTGAAGTCCATACACTACGTCGGCTCCTTCAAGTGCTCCATCCTTGATCATCTCCACGGCTCCGCCGGGACATACTTCCTCCGCAGGCTGGAACATAAACCGAATCTCACCCTGAACCTCTTCCGGATACGTACTGTAATATGCCGCAGCACCGAGCAGCATGGAGGCATGACCATCATGTCCGCAAGCGTGCATAACCCCTTGAACCTTGGATTTGTATTCACAGCTTTTACCGTCTTCAATCGGCAGTGCGTCCATATCGGACCGCAGCACCACGGTCTTGCCGGGCTTATCCCCTTTTAGAATGCCTATAACACCATGCCCGCCTACGTTCGTCTTGACCTCCAGACCCAACTCCTGAAGCCGGGACGCTATAAATGCTGAAGTTTCTTTCTCCTGGAACGAAAGCTCCGGGTTCATATGTAAATGACGCCGCCATTCCACCATCCGTGGAAACCACTGCTCCCAAAAAACTTCCTTCGTCAAGTTGCATCATCCTCTCCCCGCTATTATTGCGGCTCAATCGATCGCAAGAAATCCGTAAAGCTTACTTAACAGCAGTCCATGCCCGACCATCGCATCCATATGGCTGCCCTCCTTCATCTTGCGATACACCTCTCTGAGCGGAACCCACACAGCTGTCACATCTTCGTCATCCTCTTGATTCGACTCCTTCTTGCCGGACACCTTCAAATCGTCGGTGAAATAATAATGCACGCAGCGGTTAGCCAGGGAAGCCATTGGATAAGCGCAACTCATATAGGTCAGATCCTTGCAAAGAACACCCGCTTCTTCCTCAAGCTCCCGCTTTACGGCCAGCGCGCGTTCCTCCCCCGGCTTAACCGTCCCGCCCGGGAGCTCCCACGTGATTTCATTAACCGCTTCACGATGCTGACATACCAACAATAAACAGCCCTGATGAACAGCCACCACCGCCGCCGATTCCGGAATCTGGTCCATCACAACAATTTCCTTCTGCGTGTTTTCTTCCACTGCGTAATAATCCGTGCGGTAAACGATGCGATTCATAGGTAATTTCCACCCTTCATCTGAATTGAAGCCCTATGAATATATAACCACTGGAATGGAAAGCGTACATTTCACAGCGTTTTCACTTTCTTTTATTCTAACAGAAAAGAAGAATGCCTGTCGTTATCAAAATCTCTTCTGGATAAAAGGTCTCAAATGAAGCGTGACGGGCGCTTCAGGCTTGCACAAGTTCCTGAAACATACTATCATATTAAAGAACTTTGCAAGGACTATTAAGGGGGTTACGACCACATGATTTTCGAAAATACAGGCTTGGACGGATTGCACAGTGATTTAGCTTACCTTGACGAATGTGCTGAGAAAGTTGGCTTCATTCGTTGGCAGTGGGAATACTACCGTGCTACATATGACTTGAAAATCGAAGATAAAAAAAATCAGGCTGAGTACTTCCTGCGCATGAACACCCGTGCGGTTGAAGGCAAGCTCGAAAAACCGGATACCATCCTCAAAATCGAAGCGGTATACTTGGGTAAAGCTACGTTCCCGCACGGACTTGAGTATGAATCCATGGCTCCTCAGCCTGTTATGAATGTGGCAACCAAGAAGCTTCAAGAGCTCAAAGCTCTTCTGGAAGCGTAAGGTCGAACATTATGAATACGACCAAACCTCAGCCGAAGAGAGGGACGCCTGATTTTCAACTGCTGATCCTTACCTTGCTGTTAGTGGGATTCGGACTGATCATGGTGTTCAGTTCCAGCTCCAGCTTGGCCGTTTTCAATGAAAAATTTAATAACGATCCACTGCATTTTACGAAACGGCAAGTCGCATTTGCGGTCCTTGGCACGTTGGTTATGTTTGTCACGATGAACATCAACTACAAGAAATTCAAGAAGCTCTTTATTCCGGTGTTTTTTCTGACACTGATTCTGTTGATTCTTGTGGTCATCATCGGCTCAGCCACCAACGGAGCCACAAGCTGGTTCAACTTGGGGAAACTTGGCATTCAGCCGACCGAGCTTGCCAAAATTGCGACCATTGTCTATCTGGCAGCGCTGATCACCAAAAAAGGGGAACGAATCCGTCAGTGGAAGGGCGGTTTCTTCCCCGTACTCATTATTGTGGGGATCGTTGCCGGCCTTATCATGCTCCAGCCGGATTTAGGCTCCTGCTTCATTCTGGTCGCTACCAGCGGCCTGCTGATCTATGCAGGCGGAGCCAGCCTCAAGCATATTCTCGGCTGTATCTCGCTGGTTGTGCTCGGTTTGGCGCTCACACTGGGTATCGGATCGCTCTTTAACTCCGGCGGTGACCAGGAGCAGGCCTCCAAGAACTATAAAGTGGGCCGTATCGAGGCTTTCATGGACCCGTTCCAAGATGAATCAGACACTGGCTACAATTTGGTTCAATCGCTGATTGCTATCGGTCAGGGTGGTCTTACCGGGGCCGGTTATGGAGAAAGTGTGCAGAAGCTGCATTACCTGCCGAATCCCTACAATGACTTTATCTTCTCCGTCATCGGTGAAGAATTCGGCTTTATCGGAACCGCCATCTTCCTGCTGCTCTATCTATATTTCATACTGCGGGGAATCATTGTTTCACTACGCTGCTCGGATCCGTTCGGGACGCTAACAGGTGTCGGAATTATGGGACTCATCGCCATCCAGGCATTCATCAACATCGGCGGAGTGACCAATACCATTCCGATTACCGGTGTTACCCTTCCGTTCATCAGTTATGGCGGATCTTCGCTGCTGGTAATGATGCTGAGTATGGGCATTGTGCTCAGCATATCCAGAGACAGCAACCGTCCGATGAAAGAGGAGCAGGTTAAATCCGTAATTAAAAAAGACTACCGGGCAACCGTGTAGTCTTTTTTCTTCATTTTTTTCATTGTTCCCGGGGGAAGTAACCCCCTAGGATTCGTCTTATTTTGCTCGAAACTGAATATCGTCGATTTCATCGTCTTTAAATGCTACACCTTCGACCTTCACGTTTACCTCAACCACACGAAGCCCTGTCATGCTCTCCACTGCTTCGCGGACATTCTGTTGAAGCATGCGGCACACTTCATGTATAGGTGTCTCATAGAGCACGATAATCCGCAGATCGATCGCAGCTTCCAGCTGCCCTACTTCTACCGTAACACCCTTTTGCACATTTTTGCCGCTCAGTCGCTTAGCCCAGCCTTCTGACAATCCACCGGACATTGCTGCAATACCTGGGGTTTCCAAGGCAGCCAATCCGGCAATTTTCGAGACGACATCATCCGATATTCGAATCAAACCGTTATCCAGTTGAAGTTGTTCCGTCATGCCATATCCTCCTTCACCTCATTATCCGTTATTGTAAATGGTAACGGACCTAAAAAGCAAATGCTCACTTCGCAAAAGCCGGATAATTTTTCAAAAAAATTGGGTATATTGTAAAAAGTAATACGAGAATCGTCGTTTGGACTCGTATAGAACTTATCATTACATAAACTAAAGGTAGGTGCAGGTTATGAAAAAGTGGTTGAATCCCTCGCTTCTCATCTTTACCTTTCTGCTGAGCGCGCTTGGGCACTTTGCGAATTGGAATTTCACGCTCCAGTTTATTTTGTCTTCCATTTCGGTTATTTTTGTGGCCGGCTTTCTGGGCAGGGCAACCGAAAGTGTTGCGCATTACGCCGGTCAGCGGCTCGGGGGGTTCCTCAACGCCACCTTCGGAAATGCGGCGGAGCTGATCATCGCAATCCTTCTGATCAAAGAAGGTTTGTACGATATGGTCAAGGCAAGCATCACCGGCTCCATTATCGGCAACCTGCTGCTCGTGTTGGGTCTCAGCCTGTTTGCCGGAGGACTGAAGTTTAAAATCCAGAAATACAACGTGACGCTGGCGGGCCTGAATGGATCACTGATGACGCTGGCCATCATTGCGCTATTTGTCCCTGCCGTCTTTCTGAACACCCACTCCATTACGGAGGGACAAACCAAAACGCTCAGCCTCATTGTCGCGGGAATTCTAATTGTGGCTTACCTCGCATGGCTTGGGTTCTCGATGATCACGCATAAAAATTATTTAGCGGATGTCAGTGATGATCATCATCAGGATGCGCTGCCGCACGAGCACGGTCCCACCTGGTCCAAGAAACGCTCGATTCTGTTCCTTGTGGTTGCAACCGTCATGGTTGCGTTTGTAAGCGAATGGCTTGTCGGGGTGCTTGAGCCGATCAGCCATGAGTACGGTCTCAGTGAGCTTTTTATCGGGGCATTCCTTGTGGCCATTATCGGTAACGCGGCCGAGCACAGTGCAGCCATCATGCTCGCCATGAAGAACAAGATCGGTGCTGCGGTTGAAATTGCCGTTGGCAGCAGCCTGCAGATTGCCTTGTTTGTTGCTCCGGTGCTTGTCTTCATCAGTTTCTTTCTCGGCAATACAATGGATCTCGTGTTCACCACGCTCGAGCTGGTTGCAATCGGCGTCGCCGTATTCATTGCAAGGTCCATCACGCAGGATGGAGCCTCTAACTGGTATGAGGGCCTTCTGCTGATCGCTGTATATGTAATTTTAGGCGTCTCTTTCTTCATGGTATAGGCACAGCCACATAAGGGGAAGCCGCAGCCCCGGTATGAATGCAAGAAAAACCGCATGTCAAAAAACGCATGTCGTGTGGGCGCGACATGCGTTTCTCTATGTATGCGCCTGTACAAGTACAGGCTATTTGGATTGATTCATGGCTTCGTACAGGAGCGCCAGATTGCGTTCAAGCTTGCTGATCAGCTGCTTTCCCGTACTTTCCGGAAGAAGCCCGGCCCGCACCGCGAAATCAACCTCTTTTGAAAAACCGTACATTTGGGTATCCAGCACTTCCTCATAGAGAGGACAATAACGGGTCGCCAGATTCTCCATCTGTACTTCAATAAGCTTTAGGATTTTATCTGCATCTTCATGAAGAAGACTGATCGCTTTTAGATTCAGCTGTTCCTGTAAATCAGATGAAGTCATGATCTTCCCCCCTATGTCAAAAATCACAGCACAGTTACTATCTTTAATATTAGTCGAAATCGAATCTCAATACAAGGACCTGAATAAAATAGACCCCTGCTCTACGAAAAAACACCCTTCCATTGAATGGAAGGGTGTTTTTGGCGACTGTTATTCAGCCACGACGGATACATTCAAACCATGTTTGGTGAATACGTCGATCATTGCTTTTTTAGCTTCATCAGCATCTGGTCCGTGTACATGCAGTTCATAGCTTTGGCTGTTGACAAGCGTTGTGAACAGACCCAAGATGCTTTTCACATCGATGTACTTGTTCTCTGCCTGCAAAACGATAGAGGAAGAGAACTGGCTAGCGGTTTGTGAAATTTCCACGATAGATTGATTATTGGACATACGAATCCCTCCGTAACTTTAGGATCTGAATAAAGCTCATCACTGCACCTTCATGATACATTGAATCCGTTTTCTTATGCAACATTTTTTCCAATCTATTTAAGATTTTCCGGATTTAACGCTGCGAGTTCTGGAATCACAAATATACCATCCTTGCGAATCAGACGATCGTCAAAGTAGATTTCCCCGCCGCCGTACTCAGGCCGCTGGATTAAAACCAGATCCCAGTGAATGGAGGAGCGGTTGCCGTTGTCTGTTACATCATATGCTTGACCTGGCGTAAAATGCAGGCTTCCAGCGATTTTCTCATCGAACAGAATATCTTTCATCGGCGTCAAAATGTACGGATTAAAACCGATGGCAAACTCACCGATGTATCTTGCACCCTCATCCGAATCCAAAATCTCGTTCAGACGCTTGGTGTCGCTGCCCGTTGCTTCTACGATTTTCCCGTTTTCAAAGCGGAATTTAATATTCTCGAAGGTTACCCCGTTATACAAAGTCGGCGTGTTGTAAGAGATGGTTCCATTAACAGAGTTGCGAACAGGAGCCGTGTACACTTCGCCGTCCGGAATATTTTTCTGACCGGAGCATTTTTCGGCACCGATGTTTTTGATCGAGAAGCCGAGTTCCGTACCGGGTCCGACAATACGAACCTTATCGGTGTTTCTCATCAGCTCGGCCAAAGGATCCTGGGCACGGTCCATTTTGGAATAATCCAGATTGCAGACATCAAAGTAAAAATCCTCGAATGCCTCTGTGCTCGTGTTGGCAAGCTGCGCCATACTGGCGTTAGGATAGCGGAGAACTACCCATTTCGTACGCTTGACTCGCTCTTCGCTATGTACCGGGTGGGAATAAAGCGCATTGTACAGCTTCATATTCTCCTCAGGCACGTCAGCCATATCGTTGACGTTCTCGCCTGCACGTATGCCGATGTAACAATCCATTTGTTTCATACGCTCCAGGTCCAACTCGGCCCACAGCTCCAGCTGCTCCTTGTTGGCATTCTTCAACATGGCGCGTTGAACCGTGCGGTCGGTCAACTGTACGAACGGACGGCCTCCTTGATTCCCGACCTCCTCAATGATCGCATTCAGCAAATCACGCTCCGATCCGATCATCTCGATGAGCACATTTTCTCCCGGCTGCATATCTACGGAATAATTCACGAGATTCTGAGCCAGTTTCTGAATTCTGGGATCACGCATATGTCTTATCCTCCTTGTGTTGACTGTTCCCTACTTCAATAATTGAACAGCGGTAAATTTATAGATTATTGTAGCATGGAAGCCGGCTTGCGTCAGCGCTCCACGTGAAAAATATTTTCACGTCACTTACGTCAATAGCCGGTAAATGTAACTTCAGACAAGAGCGTTTCCGTCCGAGTCTTGCCGTGGCTATCTATAAATGAAAGCTTTCGCTCCATCGTTAATTTGGCTGGAAGATGGTTTTTCCTGTTAATTGTCAAATGACTTACGGAAAGAGCATCCGCCTTCTGCAGCCTATTCCTCATCTCTTTATAATCTCTTTCCCACACGGTCTTCAGCTGTTTACGCACCTTGGGATTGTCGCTGTATAGCGGATCTCCTTTACGCTCAATCCGCTCTGCCAGCACCTTCATCTGTTCATCCAAGGAGCCATATGCCATCTCGGCTGTCGCTTCCGGGGACAATTCGATTCGAAGCACCTTCGTCCCTCTTGCCGCGCCGAGCTCTTGAGTCACCGTCTTCTCCGAATTACCCAAATACTCCAGCAATTCCAACGGATTGAGGCGGGTCATCCACATTTCGTCAGCTCCCTGTGATGAGAGTGTGCTCCACCTGCCTTGCTTGCGCTTAAGTGTCACTTTAAGCCCATCTGCTTTATATATCGAATCCGCCGGTCCCTTTTCTTGAAGCAGCTTCGCGGCCTCGCCTTTTGACGATAACGTTAAATCCTTGTGATTCTGTAAATGCCCTTCAAATGCCATACTTTGCTGAAACGGACCATTCTCCTCGCTCCGAATCGCCGCCTCCCCTTTAAATGAGAAATTGTCGATGCCAGACAGTCCCGAAAGGGCACGATTGAACGATTCTTCGGCGGACAGCTGTTCCTGCCAGGCACATCCCGTTAAGCAGCTTATGAGCAAAATCATTCCGATGAGTGTCCATAATTTCCTCATTCTCATAATCATCAGCCTCTCGTTGATCTTGCTCTTAGGCTATCCGCGGCTCATGACATTATTCAGATTACAAAAAAAACCCTGCAGCCACTCAGCTGCAGAGTTGTTAGTCCAAAGCAATCTCGGCTCCCGCCCTCTCCACGACGATCCGGTTGCGCCCGCTATTCTTCGCTTCGTACAGCGCCATATCCGCTCGATAGAAGAGCGATTCCACACTGATCTTGTCGTTGGTCCAGTTCCACTCGGAAACGCCGCAGGAAACCGTGACTCTCGGATCGGTCTCCTCCGCCACCCTTAAACGAATACGCTCAGCTACCTGCACTGCCTGTTGAATGCCGAGTCCAGGCAAATACACCGCCAATTCCTCGCCGCCCCAACGGGCAGGAATATCGCTGTGTCGAATGGTACTTTTCACAATGCTGCTGACCTGCTTCAGGATCTTGTCGCCTCTCTGATGGCCAAACGTATCGTTAACCAGCTTGAACTCATCGATATCCACAACAATCAGAGAACCGCAAAAATCTCGGTTTTGACATTCATGAATCATCTCATCAAGATAATGTCTTGCATACAGTTCAGTCAGCATATCCCGATTCGCCATTCGTCGCACCTCGGCATGCAAAAAGGCATTGCCGATTGCCAGACCGATATGGCTTGTAAGCGCTTGAAGCAGACGATAGCTGTCATATGAGAAATAATGCCGCTTCGCGTGTGTTAAGAGAACCACGCCCCGAACCTCGCCGTTAACCGTCAGCGGAGTTGCAATCATCGAGCTTGAATTCGTGCTGTCCATCAGTCTCGACTCCGCCGGACGTTCTTCATGATAATCCGACAGAATGAGCGGCTCCTTCGAATGATAGACCAGACCGCCCAGACCGTAATCCTTCTCAAAGACCTCCTTCGCCAGCCACTCGGCGTTGCAGGACACCACTTCAAGGCCGCCAAGCTCCTCGTTGTATATCAGAATGCAGCAATAATCCGCCTCTAGGATTTTGAGCAACTCATGGTTGGCAAATTGGAATATTTCCGCCAAATGCAAACTTTTGTTCAGGCGCTGCGTCAGCTCATTAATCATACGGAGCTCGTGGATCATCAGGTTGGACTGCTCGTACAGCTTGGCATTCTCAAACGCTGTACCCGCCGCATCGGCCATCATGCCGAGCAATTCCAAATCCATGTCCGGCAGTTCGGATTTGTCCACTTCCACGTGAAGCACGCCGTAAACTCCTTGCTTGCCCCCCATTGGAATCCCGATCTCCACTATAGGATGAGGAGGCTCATGTTCACGGATCGTCAAGGTGCCTTCCATAAATGTTCGGACGTAGACCTCCTCCTGCCAGTGATGGAGAAGCAAGGGACGCACCAGCGGATGCCCGCTTTCATGATCCTGGGACATAAACAATTCGACTTTCGCCCTAGGATACAGAGCCAGGACACTATCAATGGCCTCAATAAGCACGTTGTCCACATTAATCTGAACATGCATCCGCTTTACATACTGAAATAAAATGGAACGGCGATGAACTTCGCGCTCCGCCTGGGAATGAACTTTCTCCAGATCATCAGCAAATATGTATTCGAGCTGGCGATAGAAGCAGGAGCGAAACAACAAGGCATGACTCTCTGCCAGCATAAGCGACTGCTCCTGTTCCATGGCATCTGTAGAGACGCAGACCAGCACCCCAAACAAATCGCCATGAACACGGGTGAACAGCGGAACAGAGCATAGCACTCTCCCCTCAAACGACTCCTTACCCATACCTGCCGCGGCTTCTTTAGCAATCATAGTATGCGATAGCGTATCGTCTTCGCTCGCATAAAGGTATTCTCTTATTTCAGGTGCCCCTGTCAGCCAAGTCCCCTCATGAGAAAGAAGGGCCCAGCTGAATTTCTTCATCGCTTGTGTGCCTGCACTTTCTCTCTGCCACTCCATATAGCTGTCTGTTATGAGAGGCTGAAGGTAAGGGAAATCATGGGGTGTAATATCCAAGCCCTGAAGCCAAAGACAAGGCTCATTTCCCGGAATAGGCCCGGAATCATTGAACATGACCACAGAACCGGGAGAGCTTTCGTACACTTTCCGTTGTTCTTCTGACATATTGGGCGCTCCTTTGCACCATTATAAAAGGCCTATCCAAGACTGGCGTTCCGATTCATAATGTAAGGATCCATTAGTGCTGCCGCTTTAGATTGCGGTAACCCAGCTGTTCAACATGTTGGGGAGTATAATCACCGAAAACGTTCCGTTATGTAACTAGATAAATGCGACTACTTAATTCACTAATATCTTACTCTTTTCTACCCATTTTTGCATTAAAATTTATGCGTTTTTCACAATATTTTTAGGTCCATGGTCCTATCGACAAATTTAGACAAAAAACAAGAAATGGTAAGTTACAGGTTGAACTTGACTTTATATCATTACTTCATATAATATTTATTGTTGAGTAAGAATGCAATGCATTCGATGAATTTGGGCGGGTTGTGTCACCCTCACGTTATTTGTTACTGACAGGACAGCGGCTGAACTTTCCTGACAGATCTTCCGGAAATCACGGGTTAGAGTAAACAAATACGGCGCAAATAGAGCCCTAATGAAACTTTAATTAAAAAGGAGTCTATATAACATGGCACGTTACACCGGTCCTAAATTTAAATTAAGCCGTCGTCTGGGAATCTCCCTGAGCGGTACAGGTAAAGAATTGGCAAAACGCCCTTTCCCTCCAGGTCAGCATGGTCCTAACCAACGGAGAAAAGTAAGCAACTACGGTATGCAGCTTCAAGAAAAGCAAAAGCTGCGTCACATGTACGGCTTGGGCGAGAAGCAATTTAAAACCCTGTTTAACAAAGCAACTAGCATGAAAGGTATTGCTGGTGAGAACTTCATGTTCCTGCTTGAGAGCCGTCTGGACAACCTGGTTTACCGTCTTGGCTTCAGCAACAGCCGCGCAGGCGCTCGTCAATTGGTTGCTCACGGTCACGTGACTGTGAACGGCAAGAAAGTCGATATCGCTTCTTACGCTGTAAGCACAGGCGATGTTATCGGTCTTCGTGAAAGAAGCCGCAGCCTCTCTTCCATTAAGGAAGCTTTGGCTAACCGTGTACATCTTCCAGCTTACATCGAGTTTGATGAAGCTTCAATGGAAGGAAAGTACATCCGTCTTCCAGAGCGTTCCGAACTTTCCCAAGATATCGACGAGAAACAAATCGTCGAGTTCTACAACCGTTAAGATTAACGCAGAACTCAAAAAACCTGAAGGCTCCGGCCTTCAGGTTTTTTTATGCCTAGATACGGACTCTCTTGATTCATCCGATACCCAACAGAGTGTAAGACCGTCTTGTGTCTTTTCTCTCTGTGATCACGTACTTTACTGTGCCTTTGTTTTAAGAAAGCTTTAATCTGGCAAATTTACGTTTGCCCACCTGAATAATATCGCCATCTTGAGGAGTGATTTCACCATAGATGTCAGTCCATTTCTCTTCATTCCATTTTACAGCGCCCTGCTGGATTGACCGCCTGGCCTCAGCGTTCGAAGCCGCAAAGCCAAGTTGCGTGAGCAGCTTGATCAAACCAATCTTGCCGTTCTCCAGTGTCTCTTCGGCTACAACGAAATCCTCAATCTCTTCAGGCAGAGCATGCTGCTGGAAGACGGTTACAAAATGCTGCTGGGCAGCATCCGCTGCTTCCATTCCATGATACATACGTACCAAAGTGTGCGCCAGCCCCATTTTGGCATCCCGAGGATGTACACTTCCGTCCTGCAGCCCTGTCTCCAGCTTGTTCAAATCCTCGTTTCTTGCATCGGTAGCCAGCCTATAGTATTTCAGCATGAGCTCATCCGGAACGGACATGGTTTTGCCATAAATTTCGTTAGGTTCTTCATCGATTCCGATGTAATTGCCCAGGCTTTTACTCATCTTCTGCACGCCGTCAAGTCCTTCGATAATCGGCATTGTGATCGCAACCTGCGCCTCTGTGCCATACTCCTTCTGCAAAGTACGCCCCATTAGCAGGTTGAACTTTTGATCTGTACCGCCAAGCTCTACATCGGTCTTAAGCGCAACGGAATCCATCCCTTGCATCAGCGGGTAAAAAAACTCGTGAATACTGATCGGCAGCCCGTTTTGGTAACGTTTAGTGAAATCATCACGCTCCAGCATACGTGCAACGGTTACCTTTGCCGACAAACTGACAACTTCTGCAAAAGTCATCGGTGCGAGCCACTCGGAATTGTAGTATATCTTTGTTTTATCAGGATCCAGCACTTTGTAAATTTGTTTTTTGTACGTTTCCGCATGATGCTTCACTTCTTCTTCCGACAACTGCTTACGCGTTTCGGATTTACCGGTTGGATCCCCGATTCGGCCGGTAAAGTCGCCAATGATGAGCTGCACCTGATGACCAAGCTCCTGAAACTGGCGCAGTTTCTGCAGCACGACGGTATGGCCTACGTGAAGATCCGGCGCAGACGGGTCCATTCCCAGCTTCACACGCAGCGGCTCGCCGGTTACGACCGATAGCATCACCTTATATTTCATCTCATCTTCCGGAACGATCTCCACGGCCCCACGGGAGATGACCTCCATCTGACGCTCTACCTCCTGCCGCTGTACCATTGACAATAGTTCCCACTTCATGTTCCAGCACGCCTCCTCTCTATTATGAAACGCAAAAAAGCCCCTTCTCATCCCAAGGGACGAGAAGGAGCGCTCGCGTTACCACCCTAATTAAAACCCGTCTTCACACAAAACCTTCGCGCAAAAAAACGGATTTTCACTTCATTACCATAACGGAATTGTCATCCCGGAACCGGACTACACAGCAGCTGTGCACCAAATACGCAGCTCTTATTCCCCCGGACAGCTCTGGACGGTAATTCAAAGGGGTATCGTTATCGGTTTGCACCAGCCACCGACTCTCTGAAACGATAGGATCCGCCTTCTACTGGAGTCCTTCAACGCTTTTTTCGATATGAACTTTGCATTATTTGTAACATAGGCTTTGCGAAAAAGTCAAACTTCCTCAAAAAAGGACACGCTATACGTGTACACATGATTCAAAACCTTCGATTTATGCTATAATAGGTGCGTTAAAAGGAGGAGTATACATTCATGGTTGAGGAGAAAAAACAGGAGCCTGAGAAACAGAAAAAACCGCGCAAACGGTCCTTTCTGCGGGTTTTCGGATCCGTTATCGGATGGCTCTTTGTGGTAGGTCTGATGGGCGCTTTGTTCGCCGGAGGAGCCGTAGCCGGCTATGTAACCTCTATCGTTGAGAATGAGCCAGTAAGATCAAGAGCGCTCATCGAGAACACGATGAACGATAATGCCATAACCGGCTTCGCCTACTTCGCGGATGGCTCACCGATAGGACAGCTTAGAACCGAAGAAGACAGACGACCGGTGGAGTTCAAGGAGCTCCCCCAGCTTGTTAAAGATGCCGTCGTATCTATAGAAGACAACCGGTTTTATACACATAAGGGTGTTGACATAAAAGGTACAGCTCGCGCCGTAAAGGAACGTGTGCTGAATGAGCCGGTCCAAACCGGCGGCAGTACCTTGACACAGCAGCTCGCCAGGCTAACTTTCCTAAGTCGCGATAAAACCGACAACCGCAAGGTTAAGGAAATGCTGCTGGCCATGCGTATGGAACGTTTTTTAAGTAAAGATCAAATTCTAACAGCTTACTTGAACAAGGTTCCTTACGGTAACGGCTCAAGCGGATACCAGTTGTTCGGCATCAAGGCCGCCGCTCGAGGGATATTCAACATCAACAATTTGAATGACCTGAACGTTGCTCAAGCAGCATATTTGGCAGGTCTTCCGCAGCTTCCATCCTCCTACTCTGCCTTCAACGGCAAGGGAGAATTTGATGAGAAGGCATTCAACCGCGCGGTGAACCGCCAGCACCGGGTATTGGCGAGCATGCTCGAGGAAGGCAAGATAACCCAAGCTCAATATGAAGAGGCTAAAGCATTTGATATCAAACAATCACTTGCCCCTCGCACGCAGAAGGCTTATGTGACTTATCCTTATCTCATGATGGAAGTAGAACGCCAAGCATCGAATATTCTGATGAAACTGGGTCAGGAAGCGGATGAGAACGCAAAAGGCGCCCAAGGGAACTCAGAGCTTATGGATGCTTCCAGAACTCAGCTGAGTACTGGCGGTTACCGTGTTTACACAACGATTGACCGTACATTGTACAAAACGATGCGCACCATTGCGGAGGATGATAGCAACTATCTCCCTGACAGCGCGGAAAAAGGAATGGAACAGACCTCCGCCATGATGATTGACAACAAAACCGGCGCCATTCTCGGTATGATCGAGGGCAGGGATTTCAACACCGAACAAATGAACTATGCTACGCAAATGAAACGACAACCTGGATCTGCCATGAAACCTATTGCCGCCTATTTACCGGCACTGGATTCAGGGGCACTCCAGCCTGCGAGCGTAGTCGATGATTCACCCATCATATTAAAAGACTACAGCAAGGTGTACCACATCCCTAAAAACTCGTACACCGGGTACAGAGGATTGATGACAGCCAGGCAGGCACTCAACGATTCGACCAATACGGTGGCACTCAAACTGTTTAACAACACGGTCGGCATCGAAAAGGCTTGGGAGTTTTCCAAGAAGCTGGGCATCACTACCTTGGAGGAAGACGATTATAATGCTTCAACCGGTGTACTGGGGGGATTGCATTACGGAGTAACGGTAGAAGAACTTACCAATGCTTACAGCGCCATCGGTAACCAGGGTAAATTCACCGATGCATTCATGATTGAAAAAATCGTGGATTCCAAAGGAAAAATCGTCTACAAGCACGATGTAAAGCCGGAACAGGTATTCTCCGAGCAGACAGCGTATCTCATGACGGATATGCTTCGAACCGTTATTACGAACGGTACAGGCAGCAAGGTTAGAGACAATTACAAGAAATTTAATGAAGTTCCGGTTGTCGGTAAAACGGGCTCCACCCAGAATTACGGGGATGTCTGGTTTATGGGTTATTCGCCTGACATTACACTCGGAGTATGGGTCGGATACAAGGAGCAAAAAAATACTCTGGTTGGCGATCAGCGCAAGCACGCCCAGGCCATTTGGGCAAGAATCATGAACGAAGTGACAGACGTCAAGCCGGACCTGTTCCCTACCAAAACGTTCGAGAAACCGGAAGGCATTATCTCCAAAACAGTCTCCGCATACAGCGGTAAAATACCGACGGCATTAACGGACAAATTCGTAACGGATCTGTTCAATGCGAAGTTTGTACCTACTGAAAGCGATGACGGTGTCGCAAAGGCGAAATATATCACTTACCGGGGTGTAAATTACATTCCGCAGGAAGCAACGCCGCTTGATATGCTCAGGGAGCAAATCGTAATCAAGCGCGAGAAACCGCTTGATGAATTGATTGTTGAGCTGCAGAATGCCCTGAAAGTCATGAAAGGAGATAAGCGACCTCTAGAATCTTATCTTCCACAAGACGCAAAGAAAGGCATGCCAAGCAAGGTCGACCCAAGAACCGATGATGGCAAAGCCCCTACTCCACCGAAAAATGTACATTATTCGATGGGCAGCGGCTCGATAAGCTTTAATGCCAGCGGATCGCCTGACGTTGTCGGATACCGACTCTTTAAATCCATTAACGGCAGTCCGTATACGCATCAAGGTCAGGTTATCCTCGGCGACGAAAGCCTTGTCTTCTCAGGCCTTGGGGCTAACGGCATGTTTGCCACGTATTATGTTGTAGCCGTTGATGTAGCAGGGAAAACATCCGAGCCAAGTGCAATTGTGGGCGGTACCACACCAGGATTCCCTCTTCCAGGCGAAACTGGAACGAATCCTGATGATACCATCGACAATCCGGATGACGAGATCACGGAGGAAGATCCCAATATCGATCCTGGACTCGGGAATGAAGGTGCTTCAACCGTACCGACTGCACCGGGTCAGCCAACCCTGGTGGCTACTCCTGAGGGCTTCTCGGCCAGCTGGAGCGGCAATGCTCCAGAGGAAGAGGTAATGGTCTACAACATTTACATCAGTCCAAATAGCGACGGCAACTACCAAATTCTTGGCTCTAGCAAGAGTACCGAGTTCTACTATTCCTCTGGTGGTCCGATAGGCGGTACCTATAGAATTACTGCTGTGAATCCGATCGGTGAATCCCCGGCTTCACCGGCCGTATATTTTGAGAAGAAATAGTTGCGTTAAATAGAAAGCCAGTCCCTCTTACAGATTACCTGTTCGAGGGGCTGGCTTTTTTGTTAGAATCAGTTCATCGTATCATCTTTGAACACAGAACGCATATAACAGAAGTTACTACTTGCTGGATCAGGTTGACGGGCCTCTATAAGTTTATGCTTCCTTATCTCTTAAAAAGGCTGAGAACGAGCATGGTCGAAACCGTGCTCATTCCCAGCCCTGCATTGATTCTTAGCTTAATCTTCAATCGTGGACAGATCACCTGTAGGAAGATCCAGCTCCCACGCTTTCAGTACGCGGCGCATAATCTTACCGGAACGTGTCTTCGGAAGTTTATCCTTAAACTCAATTTCCCGAGGGGCTGCGTGAGCAGATAATCCTTCCTTCACAAAACGGTAAATTTCATCTTTTAGCTCCTGAGAAGGAGTATATCCTTCACGCAAGGAGATAAAGGCCTTGATGATCTCGCCTCTGGTAACGTCAGGCTTACCGATAACGCCTGCTTCGGCAACAGCCGGATGCTCAACCAGTTTGCTCTCTACCTCGAACGGTCCAATCCGCTCGCCTGACGAATTGATAACATCGTCGATTCTGCCCTGGAACCAGAAGTATCCTTCTTCATCCATATACGCCGAGTCACCTGAAATGTACCAGCCTGGAATTCGGAAATATTCCTCATACTTCGCTTCGTTATTCCAGATTCCTCTCATCATGGACGGCCATGGAGTCTTAATTGCCAGATTCCCCATCGTGTACGGAGCTACTTCTCGTCCTTGATCATCCAGGATCGCGGCCGTAATGCCTGGCAGCGGGCGTCCCATGGATCCTGGCTTGATTGCCATGCCCGGATAGTTACAGATCAGCTGACCGCCAGTTTCTGTCATCCACCACGTATCATGAATACGCTGGTGATAAGCCTTGTGACCCCAACGGACAACCTCGGGGTTAAGCGGCTCGCCGACGGACAACACGTGGCGCACATTGCTCAAATCATACTGGTCGATAAGCTCCGAGCCTGCACCCATCAACATGCGGAATGCAGTCGGGGCGCTGTACCATACCGTCACTTTATTGTTTACCAGCGTGCTGTACCAATCCTGCGGACTGAAACGGCCACCACGGACAACATTCGTAACCCCGTTCAACCAAGGCGCAAAAATACCGTACGAAGTACCCGTTACCCAGCCCGGATCCGCCGTGCACCAATATATATCATCTTCCCTTAAGTCCAAAACAACCTTGCCGGTATAATAATGCTGAATCATCGCATTCTGCACATGATACACGCCCTTCGGTTTCCCGGTAGAGCCTGATGTATAGTGCATGATCAATCCATCTTCCCGCTCAAGCCATTCAAGCTCCAGATCACTGGATGCAGCTTCTACTTCTTCGAAGTAACTTACTAGCCGCGGATCCTCTTCCTCCAGTTCACCAACAACAAAAATATGCTTCAGCTCGGGCAACTCGTCTCGCTTTACACGCGACAACAATGCAGGCGTAGTGATCAGCGCAACAGCTCCGCTGTCCTCCAAACGGTCCTTCACCGCCGTCTCCATGAATGCTTCAAACAGGGGTCCAACCACAGCGCCGACTTTCAAAATCCCCAACAGTCCTGCATAGAGTTCGGGACCACGCGGCATAAAGATAAAGACCCGATCTCCTTTGCCGACACCATACTTGCGCAGCACGTTGCCGAATTTGTCGGATTGCTCTTTCAATTGTGCATAAGTAAGAGATTCCTCGCGTGAAGCATCGCTATACAAGAGAGCAACTTTGTCTCCTCGTCCCTCCGCTACATGCCGGTCAATAGCCTCATACGCCATATTCACTTTACCCGACTCATACCAAGTAAAATGTCTCTCGATTTCGTCCCATGAAAACTCGGAGCGTGCCTGCTCGTAACTCTTCATATTGGAATGTGAAACTTCACTTGGCAATATTTCGCTATGCGTTTGATTCATGATAACATCCTCCTCATTCTCATATCGTCTCCTCATAGTGGACAGCGCTTACAAAATGATTGAATGAAACATACGATTTACACATTGCGGTGGGCCGTCATGTTGTCACAGTCATCGAGTAATGAAGCCCTGGATTTCGCAAGGAAACATATCGTTAAGTACGATATAATTGTGAAGGTTTTATGTCGAAAAGATTATATCATAGCTGTTGTTTGCCTGTCATTGCTTTTCATTTTTTTATTTTTTTGCTATAAGTAGGGTATGGAATTGAAAGGAGCGTAACGGATGGAACACTGCAAGGTATACCAGTCTCATGTTTTGTTCCCTGAAGACCGCCGCCTGATCATCGAAGGCCCTGTACCCCCCGAGCAACTATCCGAACTAACCATGCACCCTGATCTCAAGGCTTTTCGTCGTCCTGGTGAGCAGCATGAAGCTTTGGTGGAAATTGCAGGCCTGCCCGAAGGCAGAATTATCATCACGAGAGACCGCAACATGATCGTAGGATATGTAACTTTTCATTACCCGGATGAGCAGGAACGCTGGTCTGAGGGCAATATGAAAGATTTAATTGAGCTGGGTGCTATTGAAGTAGCGAACGACTACCGTTCGCTGGGACTTGGGCAGCAGATGATTAAGACTGCCTTTCAAGAAGGACAGATGGAGCAGTACATCGTCTTCACCACAGAATATTACTGGCATTGGGACCTCAAGGGAAGCGGCCTTAACGTATGGGATTACCGCAAAATGATGGAGCGATTAATGAAAGTGGTCGATATGGAATGGTATGCTACCGATGATCCGGAGATTTGTTCCCACCCGGCCAACTGTCTGATGGTCAAAATCGGGCGACATGTGCCGCTATCATCGCAAGAGCAATTCGACCGCATCCGGTTCAGACAGCGATTCATGTATTAATCGATAGAATATAAACAAACTCCCCGGATTCCCCGGGGAGTTTGTTTATATTGTCCTGCACTACGCTACGATATGCAAGACTATGATAGGTTTCGCTTTATACTATTTCGTTGCTAGAGTCTGCCCAGCATATAATTCACGATTTCGTGAGAGCGCCTGGAAGCTTTCACTGTAAATTCGGGGAAATTGACATGCGCCGAACCGTCTGCCTTGTCCGACATGGATCTGATCACGACATAAGGCACGCGGTTCATATAGCATACCTGCGCAACGGCAGAGCCCTCCATTTCCGCGCAAGCTCCGTTTAGATCCTCGTAGAGAGTCTGGACGGTTTCACGGCTGGCAATGAACTGGTCACCGGACAGTACCTTACCGATCACATAGTGATCAACAGACAACTCTTTGCAAGCTTCTTCTGCGAGCTCGATCAAGGATTGATCCGCAGGAAAATCAGATACCTCCTGATAAGGAATCATGCCACGGGCAAATCCTAACGGGGTCACATCCATATCATGCTGCATACATGAAGAGGAAATGACAATATCGCCGATATTCAGATCCGGATGCAGCGCACCTGCAACACCCGTAAACAATATTTTCGAAACGCCAAAGGAGTCAATCAAAATTTGCGTGGTGACAGCAGCATTAACCTTGCCCACCCCGCTCTTGCAAACCACAACCTGTTTGCCGTGAAGCATCCCCGAAGCATAAGTAACCCCTGCTTTAACCGTCGTCACTTTATTCTCCAATTGACCAAGCAGCAGCTCCACTTCTTCGTCCATGGCCCCAATGAGGCCGATTACCTGTGTTGTCATACTTCGTCCCTCCTGTTCAAAAGCGCATAAAGATTTCCACCAGAAAAAAGCCCCTTAAAACCAGGAGCTTTCTTCAGATTAATTCGGTGTTAATTTTAAAGCTTTGGTACTCTTTTTCTTACTCGTTCACATGGCTAACCGACAGACGAAGAATCGTTTCATGCGGCAGAATCACGCGAGGATTCTCCACGTTCTCTTTCTTCATCAGCTTGGTAAGCAGACGCATCGCCACTGCACCAAGATCATACATCGGTTGAGCTACGGTTGTCAGCTGCGGACGAACCATCGAAGCCATCCGGATATTATCTACACTGATAATCGAGAAATCATCCGGTACCTTATAACCTTCATCCTGAATGCTGTGAATGGCACCAATCGCCATCTCATCGGTAGCGGCAAAAATCGCTGTTGGTTTCTTCTTGAGTCCCAGGAAGTATTTCATAGCTTCAACACCGGACTCATAGCGGTAGTTCCCGATCCGCACCAGATCCTCTTGATATTCGATGCCTGCAGCCTCAAGCGCCTTTTTGTAGCCTTGAAAACGGGCATAACCGTTAGCCGGATCCTGCAATGTACCGCTGATCATAGCGATCTCGCGATGTCCATGCCGAACCAATGTGCTAACCGCATCAAATGCCGCCTGCTCATGATCAATATCGACTGAAGGATACGAACCTCTCTCATCGCTTGTCGCACACAGAACAATCGGCACAGCCGATGTCTGGAATGCCTGGATGTGCTCGTCCGTCACAGTCCCGCCCATAAACAGCAGGCCATCCACTTGCTTCTCCAGCAATGTGTTGATAACGCGGATTTCTTTTTCCTTCCGCTTGTCGGCATTACACAAAATTATATTATAGTGGTACATGTTAGCAATATCCTCAATACCACGGGCAATTTCCGCAAATATCGAGTTCGAAATGTCCGGGATCACAACGCCGACGGTTGTGGTCTTCTTGCTGGCCAGACCTCTGGCTACCGCATTCGGACGATACCCTAAACGTTCAATCGCTTCGTATACTTTTTTCCGGGTCTGAGGCTTAACGTTCGGGTTATTGTTTACAACCCGGGATACCGTCGCCATGGAAACGCCTGCTTCGCGCGCAACATCGTAAATGGTTACCGTCAAATTCCTTCTCTCCATTGCCAATAGATTTTCATTCGTTCAATACCAATTGAATTTATGATACGACAAATTACTGCTTTGTGCAACGACACGGCACTAGATGCCGTCCAATTGAGTTTTCAGCGCTTCAGCCGTAATATGAAAATGGGATGTATGCCAGACTGGCGCTCCTTCTTTTACAAGAATAACTTGTGGCGATTCGTGTACAGTGCTCAGAGTTTCCGCAGCCTGAGTCGATATCGGTCGGTCAGCAATGACGTCGATCCATACATAGTCAATCTGCTCGTTCGGCCGGTCCTGGAGGTAAGCCTGGACTTCCTTATAAGCTTTGGCACTTATTGGGCATCTGGTACTATGTTTGAACAACAGCAAGGGCTTCTGTTCCGAAGATTCAAGCGTGTTGCGTAACTCCTCGATAGTAGTCATTTTCGTCAACGTCGCCATAGGATATACATCCCCTTCATTGTATTGAAGTTCCTATCCTCTATCCTAACAAAAAGTGCGTGAAAAATCCAACAACCGCGAAAATTTTCTGAAAATTATCTTGAATAATGACCGGAGTTTTCAGGAATGAGGGATTTTATGGCGCTTAACTGCTCAAGTCGCCCCTCCATTTGTCTCATCCAGTCATCATCGCCCATGTTCTGGGCATACCGAAACAGATCCAACAGCATGTTAATTCGGTCATCAAAAGCTTCCATGCAGCGTGACTGCAATTCTACCATAGAATCATCAACGTATGTACGGAACACTTCTCGTAGAACATAGGCTGACTCATTGACATCTGCAAACGAGACGCTTATTCGCCTGCTCTCATTGCTAATCGATGCGAGATAGCGAAGTAAATCCGGTTTAATAAGAGGTAGAAGCTCATACTTCTTGCAAGCCTGACAGGCATAAACAGGAACATGACATATTCGAGTTTTTCTTTCATGAATCAGCTTTCTTAGTTCCAACTTCATAAATTGTCCGCAGTTGCAGGTTTTGAACAAATTGCCCACCCCAAATCCTATCGCGTAATCTAAAACCAAAAGTCCCTTGACACAAATCTGTCACCTAAACTAGTTCTATTCGACTATCATACCAAAGAATCCTGCTAATTTGTGATAATGCTTTATTTACCAGATATGTTTCCAAATGTTCATTTCCGGGTCATTCCTATGAAACGCCCCTCTATCTTTGTTACAATATATACAGACTCAAGAGATGTAATCAGTCGTAATACGGATAGATCAAAACATTCGCGGAGAAAGGAGTCTCTTATAACATGAGACTGACAGGAAAAAAAGTTATAGCGCTTGTAGACGAGGAATTTGAGGATCTGGAATTGTGGTACCCCGTATACCGGGTCCGTGAAGAGGGGGCGGAGGTCCATCTTGCCGGGCTTGAAAAAGGAAAAACATACACCGGCAAATATGGTGTTCCGGCTCAGGCCGAGTATGCATTCGAAGAGCTGAACAGCAAGGACTATGACGGGATTCTCGTCCCAGGCGGCTGGGCGCCGGACAAACTGCGCCGTTATGATAAAGTGCTCCAGTTGGTCAAAGAAATGAACGAAGACAAAAAGCCGATCGGACAAATCTGCCATGCTGGATGGGTGCTGATCTCCGCCAAAATTCTGGATGGCGTCACGGTGACCTCCACGCCCGGGATTCGGGACGATATGGAGAATGCCGGCTCCATCTGGGTGGATGAGGCAGTTGTGACCGACGGCCACATTATTTCGGCGCGCCGCCCACCGGACCTGCCGCCATACGGCAAAGCTTTTTGCGATGCTCTGGCACAGCGTGACTAGATTCCCCTTAACCTAACGATGCACAAACAGCCTCTGCATTCACTGGACCGTGAATGCAGAGGCTGTTTTGGCGTAAATATAGCTTGTCCTCCCAGAAAAGAAAACCTGAAATAAAAATTTCAACCCTTATTATGAACCTTCAAGAGGCCGTGCTGTCCGTACCGTTGGTGCCGTTCAAATAACTGCTGCGTTCCGCAAAGGCGCTGAGACGTTCTTCAACAGCGGAGCTGGTGCGCAATTTGAAGCAAGCTGCTGCCTCTCCCTTCGCTTCAGCCGCATTGGTATTCAATATACGATGCTTCACGCGAAGCAGGGATTGCGGAGACATGCTTAAATCCTGAACGCCAAGCTCAAGCCACAGCGGAATTGCTCTCTCATCCCCGGCCAATTCTCCGCACACACTAACCGGAATGCCAGCCTCGTGTGCCGCCTCTACCGTCGTCCGAAGCATGCGCAAGACCGCAGGATGAAACGGATGGTACATATGCGCGATCTGTTCATTCATCCGGTCCACCGCCAGCACATACTGAACGAGGTCGTTGGTGCCGATGCTGAAGAAATCCGTTTCTTCCGCCAGCAAATCCGAGATGGTGACAGCTGCCGGTACCTCAATCATGATCCCGACCTTAATGTCAGGATTGTATGCAATGCCACGACGGTCCAAATCGGCCATCGCACGCCGAAGCACGACATTAGCCTGCTTGACTTCCTCAACCGAGGATATCATCGGGTACATGATTTTGACGTTGCCATAAGCGCTCGCCTGCAAAATAGCTGACAGCTGCGTCTGAAACAGCTCCGTCCGATCCAAGCTGATACGTATCGCGCGGTAACCGAGGAATGGATTTTCTTCTTCCGGCAGCGCGAAGTAATCCAGCTGTTTATCACCGCCGATATCCAGCGTACGTATCACGACCGAGGCTTTACCAGCGTTCTCGGCCACCAGCTTATACACTTCAAACTGCTCTTCCTCGGTCGGGAAATTGTGACGATCCATATATAAAAATTCAGTCCGGAACAGTCCGACTCCCTTAGCCCCGTTCTTCAGCGCAATATCGAGCTCCTTGACGGAGTTCATATTCGCGGCCAGATTGAAATACGTGCCATCCTTCGTCACCGCGTCAACGGTTGCTAGGAGCTGCAGCTGCTCTTTCTTTTTCCGCTGCTGATCGCGTATTCCTTCATAACGTTCCACAATCAGGGTGTCCGGCTCCAAATACAGCAGGCCCTCGTCCCCATCCACAACCAAATGCTCCCCGGTCTGGATCGGCTTCTCCAGCTTGTTCTCAATGCCTGATACAAGCGGTATGCCAAGCGCACGAGCCATAATTGCCGAGTGAGAGGTCTTGCCACCTGTCATCGTTACTATACCAAGAACGTGGGAAGGGTTAAGATGCACCAGCTGTGACGGAGAAAGCTCCTTCGCCACCAGGATGTAGGGCTGGGTATCGGCCGGAAGCTTGACTTCGGGAGCACCGAGAAGATGCTTGAGCAGCCGGTTGCCAACATCCTTAATATCGAGCGCCCGCTCCTTCATATATTCGTCATCCAGCAGATCGAACATGGATACGAAATGATCAATCGCCTCTTTGACCGCCACCTCGGCCGCCTTGTACTGGCGTTCGATGATCCCTTGAATTTCATTCATAAATACAGGATCCTCCAGTATGGCCAGATGCGCATCAAAGATCTGCGATTCTTCGTGCCCCACCATTTCCTTGAACTCGTTCTTGATATATTCAATTTCATTCTTGGAGGTTCGTATGCCTTCATATAAGCGCTCGAACTCTTTGGCTAAATCGACAGCGTCCATTTCGGAATCGGGAAGATCCAGCTCCCAATGCGGCAGTACGAAAGCCTTACCGATCGCTACGCCTGTTGCTGCGCCAATGCCTTGTATCATGATTCTCTACCCCCAGCATTACTCTCATTTAAAACGACGGACATGACAGATGACTGTCCTCTCTTAACGGACTTGAATGGAGCATAGCTCCAAGATCTTACTTTATCGGGATTGGTGATGACCATTGGCGTGGCCAGTGATGCGGCATGTGTCTTTAGATAAGCCAGATCAAATTTGACCAACAGCTGCCCCGGTTCAACGGTATCCCCTTCCCCAACTACAGCCGTAAACGGCCCCTTCAGCTGGGAAGTATCGATGCCAATATGAATCAGCACCTCAAGCCCCTCAGGTGTTGATATCCCGATCGCGTGCATCGTCGGGTAGACATGCATCACGGTACCGTAGACCGGGGATACAAGCTCCCCTTTTTCCGGTATAAAAGCAACACCGTTGCCGACAAGCTTGGCGGCAAATATGTCATCGGGCACCTCGTCAATCGGAAGCATGCGCCCCTGTACAGGTGCACTGAACAGAACGCGCGGCAAATCCTGCTGCATCAGCTTGTTGATTTCCTCGCGGATGAGCTCGGAATAGGTCCCGAACACCACTTGCACATTCCCTCCGCCCAGCTTAATGATGCCAGCTGAACCCAGCAGTTTAAGTGCATCGGAATCAATCTGGCGATCGTTGTATACGGTCAATCTCAGACGCGTCATGCAGGACTGGACCTGAACGATATTGTCTTTGCCGCCAAGCGCCTCCAGTATGAGCGGTGCCTGGTATGGGATATCTCCCGCCCGGCCTTCCAGCGCCGAGCCTTCCTCGCGCCCTGGTGTCGGGATCTCGAAGGTACGTATCGCCCATCGGAACAGAAAATAATAGACAAGACCGTACACGATCCCGATCGGTATGATCATCCAGGCGTTCTGAGACAAGTGAAAATTCAGCACATAATCGATAAATCCGGCCGAGTACGAAAACCCGTGATGGATATCAAATGAATAGGTAAGCACCATGGCGAATCCGGCCATCAGGGCGTGGAGCACATACAGATAAGGAGACGCAAATAAGAATGCAAATTCGATCTGCTCCGAGACCCCGGTTAAAAAACAGACAAGCGCGGACCGCATAAACGTTTTTTTCACTTTCGGCTTCAGATCTTCACGCGCTTCTTGAATGATAGCAAACGCAATCGCCGGCAGGGCAAACATCATGATCGGGAAGAGCCCAGCCATGAAGTCCCCCGCAGTCGGATCACCTGCAAAAAATCGAGGCAGATCCCCCTGAACGATGGTACCGTCTTCTGTCTCATAGGAGCCCAGCTGAAACCAGTACACATTGTTCAGCAGGTGATGCAGGCCGAACGCTGTCAGTACCCGGTACAAAATACCGTAAAGAAACAAACCGAAAGCGCCCATATGTACGGTAAGCTCATAGAACGCATCAAAACCTCGCTGTACAATCGGTGCCATCCCCAGCATGATCCATGCAAATATGGTGGAGAACAGTCCCATGAACAACAGGACAAACCGGGAGCCTCCAAAAAACTGTATGGCTTCGGGAAGTTTGATATGTTTGAACCGGTTATAAACGTAACCGGACATGACTCCAAAAATAATACCGATCAAGGTTGAGGGCTGCACACTCCCGTCACCCAGACGGGATATAACCTGATCATAAATGAACATACCGGCGAGAGCCGCAAGCCCTGCAGGACCTCCCTGATTCGAGAGCCCCCACGCGACACCGATGGCAAATAAATACGGCATATAATAAAACACACCGTGTCCGGCTGCCTGGGTAATTTCCCCCAAGGTTCCGAAGCCCCACGCCGACCATGGCAGACTCCCCACGCTAAGCAGGAGAGCTGCAGCCGGAAGCGCCATTGTAGGGAGCATGACTGCTCTGCCCAGCTGCTGTAATGATCCCAACCAATTCAAGGCGAGCCCTCCTTTCTATCCTTGATGGTAAGCGTTAAGCCTGTTTTTGTCAAAAAGAAATAAGGGCCATGTCACACAGAAAAGCAAGTCCTACAAGCAGGAACAACGGCAGGTTCAGACCGTGTCCAGTCTGCTACCGGCTGCTTCAACGTAAGACTTGCTTTACTAACTCGCGATACCCTGATTACAGATTCCTGTTAACGCCCGCCGAGTGCAATAGAGTCCTCCACCTTAATGCACCGGTCCATGATCGCGATCATACCGCTGCTCTCGGCGATGGCCGCAGCCTCTTCACTGATAATGCCCTGCTGCAGCCAGAGCACCTTGGCGCCGATCTCGGCAGCTTCCCGTGCGACCTCCGCGCAATATTCGCTGCGTCTGAACACATTGACGATATGGACGGGCTCCGGTATGTCCTTCAGAGACGGATAACTCTTCTCCCCCAGAATTTCAGCTGCACCAGGATTAACCGGGATGATGCGGTATCCGCGCATCTGCATTGCAGCGGATACCATATGGGATGTACGATCCGGCCGGTCAGACAGACCTACAACAGCGATATTGCCTGCATTACGCAAAATATCCGCGATTTCTTCACGTGTCGGATTTTCAAACGCCATGGTTTATGACCACCTTTCCATTCCCTTGATATGCGTAGCGGAGTTCCCCTCTATTTTACCCATTCCACATCGGCGCCAAGCGCCCTCACATGATCAAAATACTGCGGGTACGACTTCGCTACGTGATGCGCGTCCTTTATGCGGATCGGCTGCTGCGCGCGAAGACCAACCACCGTCAGGGCCATGATGACGCGATGATCATAATGGGCATTGATCTCCACGCCGCCCTCGACTCCTTCCGGCCGACCATGCACGATGATCTCAGCCTGACGTTCTTCCACATTGGCTCCCGCTTTCCGCAGCTCGTTTAAGTAATCGGTAATCCGGTCACATTCCTTGTAGCGGAGATTCTCCACATTGTAGAACCGGGAGGTCCCTTCGGCAAATACGGCTGCCGCCACCATGGCAAGAACCGCATCTGTCGCTGCGTCTCCATCAAATTCGAGCGCCTTCAGGGTACCGTTCCCCTCCACATGAACGTTCCCGTTCTCATGCGTAAGGGGAACCTCCATCTTACGGAGAACATCGATAATGGCACGCTCGCCTTGCTTGCTGTCCTCCGACAGATTGCGGATCGTAACATCCGATTGCGTTACCGCTGCAGCCGCCAGGACAGCCGCAGATCCCGGATAGTCCCCTTGAACCGTGTAGGTCTTCGCTTCGTATGATTGTCCGCCAGGAACGCGGAAGAACGTATAATCCTCTGCTGCGTCTATGGTGATGCCCGCCTGCTCCAGCACTTCCAGAGTCTGACCGATAACCACCTTGGATTTCAGATCACCGGTTACGGTAATCTCGCTATCCTCGGCAAGCAGTGGGGTCAAGAACAGCAGTGCGCTTAAATACTGCGAGCTGACCTCCCCTGATACGGTGAGCTGTCCGCCTTTCGGATGTCCGCCGCGTATCGTGATGGGCAGTCTGCCCTCATTATGCTCCACTTCCACACCCAGTTGGCCCAGCGTCTCAATAAGATCATCATGAGGGCGTTTGCCAAGGGAATCGGGATAGGTATTTACGAAAGTTACTTCTTTAGACAATGCGGTGACGCCCATCAAGAAGCGCAGAACGGCCCCAGCGTTGCCCACATTCAATTCCTTCACATCGCGAGGAGATTTGCCAAAACCTGTAATGACCGCTTTCTCCTCGTCCTCCTCGATCACGGCTCCGAGATCCTGAATGCAGCGTCTCATAGCATCACTATCTTCACTGTGAGCAGGGTAATAAATCGTGCTGGTCCCTTCCGCAAGCGCAGCTACAAGCAAGTAGCGAGTGGTATAGTTCTTGGAGGACAGAGCTCCAATCTCTCCGTTCAATTTCGGTGTCGGCCTGACGATTACGTCCATGGTATGTATCTCTCCTTGTATATATTATGATGCGGATATCCTCACTTGAATCATCCATTAGGATAAATTGACAGAGGAAGAACCGCTTGGTTATCATAGTTCATATGAAACCAGAAACTAAAGATCGATATGATCTTAAATTTTTATGATTAGAAAAGAGGTCTATATGATGAAACCGATCCCTCAGATTGAAACTTCGGAACTTAGAAGCCGGCTTCAAAACGGCGAAAATGTGTACATGATTGATGTCCGCGAGGACGAGGAAGTTGCGGCAGGCATGATCAGCGGTGCCAAGCATATTCCTATGGGCGACATTCCGAATCGCCTGGATGATATCCCGCGCGATCAAGAAGTAATCATTATCTGTCGCAGCGGCGGACGCAGTCAGCATGTGTGCGAATTTTTGAGTCACCAGGGCTTGGACAATGTAACTAACATGAAGGGCGGCATGCTGCAATGGCATGACGATGAAGAATAGGAATTCCATCAAGTTGAAGGTGCGGGATGAAGATCATCCCCGCCTTTTTTTTGCATAATACTATTCACGTCATGCCTTATTACGCAAGCAGCAGGCCGATCTCTTGTCATCTTAGCCGCGGTAATGCGTTAAAATGTCAGTCGCCACTTCTTCCGCGGAACGGCCTACAGTATCGAGCATGACGTCCGCAAACAGGTATTTATCCTTCCGCTCATCCAGAATGCGCCCGACCCTCTCCTCTACATCTCCCGCAAGCAGCGGCCGATTGACATCGCCCCGTACCCGTTCCACGATACTGGCTGCATCTGCGGTCAGCGCAACAACCCAGCCGCCTTGTTTCATCGCTTCACAATTCTCCGAGCTCAGGACAGCTCCGCCTCCGGATGCAACAACAATTCCCTTCCGGAGCAGAACACTGCGAAGTGCAGCAGATTCCGCTTCACGGAAATAAGACTCTCCATCTGCCTCAAACATCTCGGGGATGGTTCTTCCATCCAGCTTCTCGATTTCGGTATCCAAATCTATTAGCGTATATCCAAGCGAATCTGCCACGAGGCGTCCTACGGTCGACTTCCCCGTGCCCATCATCCCGATCAGAATGATGTTCTTACCCATCTTATCCAAGTATCACACCCCATTTGCTGCTTCACTGTAAAGGTTGTTCATATCATACCACAGCCCCAAATCTTTCGACAATGGACCTGACTCTCTAAATCCTACATCTGCAGCAGGCAAAACTCCTATTTTAGCGAGTCTATCTCGTTCACTTGGATCATATAATCATTACAAGAATACCAGACTCACCAGACTCAAAGAAAGGAGTGAACCTCATCCATGTCTTTCCATCCGACCGGTCTGACCTCCTCGTCCATACGCATCCGCCGAATACTCGACCCATCCTATCCCTTATGTCGTGAAGACGTGATCTGGGTGCTTCATTTTGTGCAAAAAAAAGTGGCTCTGAAGGATCCGGCGCTGCTGGATCTTTCAAAGCCACGGTTACTGCAAAATTTCAACAGTTATAGCGAAGCTGCGCTGCTCTTGCTCGGAAGCGGAAACCACGTCCACACAAAGAGCGACGACATTCGCACCTGTCTGTTAGAAGCCATGCACGGACTCGCTGAGCTGCAGGAAGCGATCTCCCCTTCTCAAGCCAGCACCGATTGACCTCTGTCCTACATCTGAGGTTTTAGTCCATCCAGTTGTAGTGGAACGTTCCTTCTTTGTCCACACGTTTGAAGGTGTGAGCGCCGAAGTAATCACGCTGTGCCTGCAGCAGGTTTGCTGGCAGGTTTGCTGTGCGGTAGCTGTCGTAGTAGGCAAGCGCACTGGAGAAACCAGGAACCGGAATACCCAGGGACACCGCGGAAGCGACAACTTTACGCCATGCATCTTGATAGGTTTCGATAATATCGGTAAAGAACGGATCCAGCAGAAGGTTCTTCAGCTCAGGATTGTTCTCATATGCATCGGTGATGTTTTGCAGGAAACGGGAACGGATAATGCAGCCGCCGCGCCAAATTTTAGCGAGGTTGCCGTACTGCAGGTTCCAGCCGTACTCGTCGGAAGCGACACGAAGCTGTGCGAAGCCTTGGGCGTAAGATACGATCTTACTTGCAAACAGCGCTTTGCGCACATTTTCAATGAACTCGGCTTTGTCGCCGTCAAATGCAGCCGTTTTAGGACCGTTCAGGATTTTGCTTGCTGCTACGCGCTCTTCTTTCATGGCGGACAGGAAGCGGGAGAATACGGATTCCGTAATCATGGACAATGGCACGCCCAGATCCAGCGAGCTTTGGCTTGTCCATTTGCCTGTTCCTTTTTGACCAGCCGTGTCCAGAATAACGTCAACCATCGGCTTGCCGGTTTCTTCGTCGTATTTGGAGAAAATATCAGCTGTAATCTCGATCAGATAGCTGTCGAGTTCGCCCTGGTTCCACTCCGTAAAGATTCCATGAAGATCCTTCGCATCCAGACCCAATACGTCTTTGAGCAGTTGGTAAGCTTCGCAGATCAGCTGCATATCGCCATACTCGATACCGTTGTGAACCATTTTTACATAATGGCCGGCACCGTCTGGTCCGATATATGTACAGCATGGTTCTTCGTTAATTTTAGCCGAGATGGCTGTCAGAATAGGTTCAACCAGCTTGTATGCACTTTCTTGTCCACCCGGCATGATGGAAGGGCCTTTCAGCGCACCCTCTTCACCACCGGAAACGCCAGCACCGATAAAGTTGAAGCCTTGTTCAGCCAGTTCCTTGCTGCGGCGCTGGGTATCAGGGAAATAAGCGTTACCACCGTCGATAATAATATCACCTTGATCCAAATGTGGAATCAGCTGTTCAATGGTAGCGTCAGTAGCTTGTCCCGCTTGAACCATGATCAGGATTTTACGAGGAGTTTCAAGGGAATCCACGAATTCTTCAATCGTAAACGTCCCCTTCACTTGCTTGCCTTCGGTTTCCTTCAGCATATCTTCCGTTTTTTGCGGAGAGCGGTTATATACGGAAACGGTGAAGCCTTTGCTTTCGATGTTCAGGGCCAGGTTTTTACCCATTACAGCAAGGCCAATGACACCGATTTGTTGTTTTGACATCTGGTTCTCCATCCTTTGCTCCAATATATTTTTAAACAACCCATCCCTATCCGAGATGATTTGCAATAATCTTATATTAACGTTTTTCATTTGACAAGTGAACCCCTGTCACAAAATCAGAACACGCGCGAAAACACCCCTATTTTGTTTCGGAGTGTTGTTCGTGCTTTAAACTTGTATCTGCGAGTGAAGTCAGGTTTACCACTCCAACCTCATCAGCTCTAAGGAAAGCTCAAGTAATCTTTGCTTGCACGCCTCGACTTTATCCCGGTTCCCCTCTTGCAGCGCTTCATGAAGCTTTTCAAGCTCATCGTCCGTTTCCAGTCTGGACAACAGCAGCCGCTGTTCCCCCACATCCGACTCGAACAACCGCAGCATTTCCTGCTCCGTCATCGGCGTCCCCTTCTGGAATAAAACCCGCTGGCGGTAGCCGGATATTTCCACGAGCCTTATGACCTCACCGAACAAAATATTCTCAATCAATATTTGCCGGTCCTTGAAACGTTTGACGACAGCGTGCCCACGGGTATTCTCGATTAATTTTTCCATCCATTCAGCCAGCTTGGGATCGCGAATCATATAATCACCTACCAGCTTAAATCCGCTGCCCGTGCGTTGAAACCGCAGCTTTACCAGCTTGCGCCCTGTCCGGATTGAAATGACAAACTGCGTATCATTCTCGCTCCAATAAAGCGAATATCCTTCTTGGATCAATTCCTTGATTAGGTCCTGGATATGCCGGCGATCAAACCGGAGCTCCAGGTTGCAATACTCCACTTCCTCGCTCTTATTCACGGCACTCCCTCCTCCGGTTTACTACCGATCACTAGACGACGGTGAAGATTCCCCAATGGCTGCTTTTGACGTTGTCTTATCTATATCTTATACTCCATCTTATGTAACGGTAACTTGGTTTATTGACTATTTTTAACCCACATGAAAATCCGGTGAAGCTTTCGTGGGCGATGCGTGACGTCCATTGGCCTTATGGTATAATAAGTTATTCAAAAGCCGAGTTTAGGTTCTATCTAAATCAACAACAGGGAGGCCATCACATCCATGACGGTTACCGGATTCACAGATAAAGATTTCGAAGTATTCTCCGTTCCCGGGCTTGAAGCCCGTATGGAGGTTCTCATTGAACGGGTAAGACCCAAGCTGGAGACGCTGGGTGCCGAGATAGCGCCTTATGTATCCGCTTTGGCCGGTGAAGAGATGTTTGTGCACGTGGCCAAGCATGCAAGACGCACCGTCAACCCTCCCATCGACACCTGGGTCGCTTGGGCTGCCAGCAAGCGGGGTTACAAAGCTCTGCCCCATTTTCAGGTGGGCATGTTCGGCACACATCTGTTTATTATCTTCGCGGTCATATACGAGAGCCCGAACAAAACCGTGTTTGCAAGCAATTTGGAAGCCAAATTGAAGAAAACAGCGAAGGCACTCCCTAAAAGCTTCTATTGGTCCACGGATCATATGAACCCGGCTGGCACGCCTCATCAGGATATGAATGAGCAGGAGTTCGCCTCACTGATTCATAAGCTGAAGCAGGTGAAAAAATCCGAGGTCTTATGCGGTCTGCAGATTCCGCGCGAGGAAGCCGTCAAGCTGGACGGGGACGAGCTGGTTAAGAAGGTGCAGGAGACGTTTGAGACGCTGCTGCCGCTTTATAAATTGGCATTTTAAGCGAGAAAGCAATCAAAAGGGGAAAGGGCTGCCTGAGCGGCTCTTTTTTTATGGGTGATACTTTAATGAAGGAAAGATGAAGATCTCAAGTTTCCTCCTTAATATGTCTAAAGTTTGAAGGGTTCGTGTACAAAGCAAGAAAAGCCGTACATTCTCCTTGCATTCCCCCTTTATTTTGCTATACTCAATTTTGTTTATATAATAACCGTATTCAACAAATCATATGAAAATACAGACAAGGAAAGGTTGTGACAACGTCCATGGACCACAGTCGTACACCGCTCTTCACCGCACTTAAGGAACACGCGGCCAAAAACCCCGTGCAATTTCACATTCCGGGACATAAGAAGGGCCTCGGCACCGATGCCGAATTTAGGGAATTTATAGGGGATAATGCCTTTTCTATAGATTTGATCAATATTGCGCCGCTTGACGACTTGCATCAGCCTACAGGCGTAATTGAGGAAGCCCAGAAGCTGGCTGCTGACGCATTTGGTGCTGATCATACCTATTTTAGTGTACAAGGGACAAGCGGAGCGATCATGACCATGATCATGTCGGTTTGCTCGCCTGGGGACAAAATCATCGTACCGCGGAATGTTCATAAGTCCGTGCTTTCCGCCATCATTTTTACCGGCGCCAAGCCCGTATTCGTATCGCCTGCCCAGGATCATAATGTAGGGATTGACCACGGGATCACCATCAGCTCGGTTCGGAAAGCGTTAAAACGTCACCCTGACGTAAAAGCTGTATTGGTCATCAACCCGACCTATTTTGGCGTAAGCGCAGATCTGAAAGAAATCGTCGATTTGGCGCACAGCTATAACGTGCCTGTTCTGGTGGATGAGGCGCATGGGGTATTGATTCACTTTCATGAGGAGCTTCCGATGTCGGCTATGGAAGCAGGCGCGGACATGGCAGCGACCAGCGTTCACAAGCTCGGCGGTTCGATGACCCAAAGCTCCGTGCTGAACGTGAATACCAAGAACGGTTACATTAACCCTTACCGCGTACAGACCATCATCAGTATGCTGACAACAACGTCAACTTCCTATATTTTGCTGGCATCGCTGGATACTTCGCGCCGGAGCCTGGCTCTTCATGGCCGTGAGATGGCTGCAAAAACGATTGAGCTGGCACAATATGCACGTGATGAGGTCAATAAGATCGAAGGCTTGTACAGCTTTGGTGAAGAAATTTTAGGCGGTGAAGCAACGTACTCCTTTGATCCAACCAAGCTGACGATCCATGTCCGCCATCTCGGCATTACGGGGTATGAAACCGAGAACTGGCTTCGAGATCACTACAATATTGAAGTAGAGCTCAGCGATATGTACAATATTCTGTGCCTCATTACACCAGGAGACAACCAGGAAACGATCGACATTTTGCTGACGGCGCTCCGTGAGCTTTCGGACGTATACATGCATGTGAATGAAATTAACGAACTGATTGTAAAAACGCCGGAAATTCCGCAATTGTCGCTTATCCCTCGCGATGCTTTCTACGGGGATACCGAGGTTGTTCCTTTCAAGGAATCAGCAGGACGCATTATTGCTGAATTTATTTATGTCTATCCGCCAGGAATTCCGATTCTGCTTCCGGGTGAAGTTATTTCCCAGGAAAACATTGATTACATCATTGATCATGTCGATGTAGGACTTCCGGTTAAAGGTCCTGAGGACCGCAGCATCCAAAATGTGAAGGTCATCGTGGAAACCAATCCGATCTTCTAAATACCTGTACACACAAAAAATCCCGATGCGAGAGGTTCGCACCGGGATTTTCAGTTAAGGCGTACTATTCCTGGTTTGCAGCAGCGACCAGTTCGTTATAAACCGCCTCTACTTCATTCCATTCCTCTTCGTCCTCAATATTGTAAAGAACCATTTCCTCGTTCTCTTCTTCCATACGTAGAATGACGCCGTCCGCTTCCGGATTTTCGCGTTCAAGCAAAAGCGCGTAAAGCTTCTCGCCGACATCAAATGTCTCAACAAGAACCATCTCTACTTCTTTTCCTTCTTCATCCGTCAATGTCAGCACAAACTCTTCATGCTCATGGTCGTGGTCATGACCGCAAGCATCTCCGTGTTCATGTTTGTGTTCACTCATTGAAAAAACCTCACTTCGGTTAAATTATCATACTTTCGTATCGTATCACGGATAGCTTCTTCAGGTCAATTTCCCCAAGGGACGCTCTCATTAGTTAAGTGCAGTGATCACTTTCTCCGCAACTTTCACAAATCCGGTATCCGATTTGACCTTTACATAGAAGCCAACGGAATACTTGCCGGTTGTTTTAAAATCGTACGTAAAATCATAGGTTCTGAACCAGAAGTTATCCTTGCGGTCCTTCACTTCCTGGGACTGGATATCTTTTATATTACCCGAAGGATCCTCGATGGCGACTTTCACTGCATGGATGTCATTGTTCAAGCTGTCTACCTGACTGAATACATTGAACTTCAACTTGCCTTTGTTCACGTTGCCGAATACAGTATCTCCTTTAAACAGAAAAATATGCACATTCGGCTTGATGACTTGAACTTGTCCATTGGAAGAATTCCAATCCACCGCACCGTCAAATTCCCTCACCGGCACATAGGTTTTGCCATCAATTAAATACCCGCCATCTTTTAATTCACGTCCGTTCATCCATACACGAACCCGTTCATTGACGGAATCTGCAAATAAAAGGGTGCTGCTACCCATTAAAGAAAGCACGAGCATACATGCCATCACTTTTTTCCACTTCATTTTATCATTTCCCTCCATTGGCTCATCATGTTGTTATATGTGTATACTACATGTCAAAAAACAAGTTGCGGACAATTTTGCACTTTGTGGTAAAATTTTTTCCTCATGCCTTTCGGCCTGTGCCTATCCTAATTTTCACTGCAATTTCGGGGTGTTTCTATCATAAACTCGGTGTAAATCTACATATAATTCGTTAAAATATACATTAGCTTACTGGACTAACATCATTTCATCAGGAGGTTTCATCCATTGACACTGAAATTGCAAATGCTTGGCACCGGCAGTGCGTTTGCCAAGAACTACTACAACAACAATGCACTGTTCCACGACGGGGATTTCACGCTGCTCATTGATTGCGGTATTACGGCTCCTATGGCACTCCATCAATTAGATCTGACGTTCGATGATTTGGATGCTCTGCTCATCACGCATATCCATGCTGACCATGTTGGCGGTATGGAGGAGCTCGCATTTATTATGAAAATGAAATACAATCGCAAAATCCCGCTCTACATCGCTGAAGCGCTGGTCGAACCGATATGGGAGCATTCTCTCAAGGGCGGATTATACCAGCAAGGACATATCTCCTCCCTGGAGGATGTATTTGACGTTCGTCCCCTGAAACCTGGGGTGAAAGCCGATATCTCTTCGGGAATCTCGGTAGAGCTGATTCATACGCAGCATATTCCAGGGAAGGATAGTTATTCCCTCTATTTGAATGACCGGATTTTTTACAGCGCGGATATGGTGTTTGATCCTGCATTGCTCCACAAGCTGGTGAACGAGCGGGATTGTGAATTTATTCTGCATGAATGCCAGCTGCAGGGTCCCGGCGAGGTTCATACTACGCTTGACGAACTGCTAAGTCTTCCTGAAGAGATTCAGGAGCGTACCTATCTCATGCATTACAGCGATGACGTTAAAGCGTTCATTGGCAAGACCGGCACCATGGAATTTGTAGAGCAGCAGCGGGTATATGAATTGTAGATCAATATATCATGCATAGATTGTAAGGCTTCCCGGGAATACTAAACTCGGGAGGCGATATGATATGGACAATGGACAACAAGAAGTCGTAGGCGTACGCAAAAATGGCGACGGCGACATCATCGAACTTAAGCTGGATAACGGAACTGTCGTTGACTACAAAACAGCTCAACACATGGTCAAAAATAAAGAGATCAAGAACCTGAACGTCTTCCGTGGACGTGACGGCGACGAACACCTTCGTTCCAATGCGGATGGTGATCCCAGCAACAACCTGGACAATCTGCCGACGTTTTAATCAACAAAAAAAAGACCTCGAGTTCAACTCGGGGTCTTTTTATCTATATAACCAATTTGGATGTTCGGCATTTTCGTATAATTAAACCGAAACCGTCTACAGTTCCTTTTTCATACGGACATGGGGAATGCCGGCATCATCAAACGGCTCGTCCGATATCGTCTCATAACCCAGCTTGCGGTAAAATGGCTCTGCCTGCACTTGAGCATCCAGGATGGAATACTGCAGCTTCAATTCACGCGCCTGCGTTTCCAGCGCCATCATCAGTACCCGGCCAATCCCTTTGGAACGAAAAGGCTTGCGAACCGCAATGCGCTGCATTTTGGCGGAATCTTTATTGTAATACGTGATGCGGCCCGTTGCCGCAAACTGCCCTTCGGACTTGATCAGCACATGATGCGCATCCGATTCCAGGTTGTCGTAGTCATCGATCTCCAAGTCAATGGGCACCTTCTGCTCCAGCACGAACACGTCCTTGCGAATATCCAGCGCCTGCTGCAATTGCTCTTCGGTTGATACATTTATGATTTCTGCTGCCATTTCAACACCTCTTTTATGTAGAATCAATTTCTTGTGATTTCTGCAGGTCGAGATATTATACAAAATATTCGTTTTCCTGTATAGTAGAAGCTACTGTCTTCTTGAAAGGAGCGTTGCCTCTATGGGCATGGGAGCTACGATATTTTGGGCGATTATCATAGCCGTCCTGATCATCTACCCCGTCTTTTGGGCTATTAAAAAAGGGTATTCCCGCAAATGGGATGAGGAATAGCATCGGCCGGTATACGACAAACCGCCAGCCTGCCAGCCGGCGGTTTGCTCTGCTCGTTGATCGAGCAAGAGTACGGACCGTTCGCGGAATTCGATCCAGCACGGGTCGTCCTTACAGCTTGTTACGGATTCAGATCGTGTAACGTATCCTCCGAATCCATCGGGGATACCGGCTCCAGTGACCCACTTCCCGGTTTGGAGTATACATCCTGCTCAACAGAACGGCTGTAAACATCAAGCAGCACAGGTGCTGCCGGAGCATGCAGCGGCTCAAGCTGCACCGACGTTCTCTCCGGGATACTGCACCCGCTCCCGAGAGTAGATATTACGATTAATGAAAGAAGCAGCCCTGCTTGTTTGAAACGCTGGGATTTCCCACCTCTCATGCCATTCACGCTCCTCTAATGGAAAAATCATGCTCTATGTAGTGTGAACCGGAACATGATTTTTTATAACGAGAAAACCATTGACAGCCATAATGTCTGCTGGTAATATATGAATTACCTTTTTAAATATTTCATGATCTGTTAGCTCAGCTGGGAGAGCACTATCTTGACAGGGTAGGGGTCAGTGGTTCGAGCCCACTACAGATCATAACTGAAAACCCTTGATGCCGTTGGCGTCAGGGGTTTTCCTATTTTAGAAATATGTCGAACCTTTGTGATTTTTACTGTTACACAAAATTGACCTAAAAAAGCCGATACTCTATGCAATTTAACATGAATCATTGGCCTTTCTAAGTACAACCCCCTCTTGTTCTTAAAACCCAAACTAGTTCCCAACCTTCAATTAATAATTCCTAGCGCAAATAGGAGTTCAATTGTCAACAATCAAATCTGTTTACCTTCCACCACATCATTCCATGAAGTTGTCTGTTTTATAAACCACTTTATTTCAAACAACAGTATATCCCAATTTTAGACATAAATGTTTAGACATTCCTTTTTATTTGTTTTATTATCAATCTACAAAATATACCAAAGGAGAAGTATAACTTATGAAAAGGAAACTATATTATATTATGAGTGTTATCCTCTTATTCGCTCTGATCGTCCCATTATCATCTGTCCAAGCATATACCGGGGGGCTTGCTAATGGTAAGATTGCCGTTATTTATAACTCTGAGCTGGGACCTGAAATTAATAGAACAACGCTAATGACAGACAACAATGAGAATACTTCCTTTTTACTAAAGGCTGGTCAATACTTAGAGATCGATTTAGAAAGTGATTACAACATCTCTGCGTTTCAAATTAAAGCCGATGACAGTGGTTCAAACGGAATGTATTTATCCTTTCATGATTCCAACAAGGCATTGATCTGGACTAGAATAGGTACCCATGGAGGTTGGGCTTACCCTAATGGGGCTGATGGAACCTTTAAAACCATAACAGATAGAAATGAAACAATGCATAACGTAAGATACGTAAAATTTGTTTCTACAAAAGATGTGAATATTAGTGAACTTGATGTATTTGATACTTTCACTCCTCCTTCTGAACCAAATCCTGAACCGGAACCACAGCCGAATGGTGATCGTGCTATTTTAGTAATTACGGTGACAACTGGCTTAGAAAAAGAATATGATCTTCCGATGGCCGATGTTAATGCATTTCTTAATTGGTACGATCTAAGAGATACTGGCTTGGGCCCTGCTAAATTTGCAATTAACAAGTACAACAACAATAAAGGCCCATTTAATAAGAGAACGGATTACGTGATTTTTGATAAAATTCTCCACTTTGAAGTGAATGAGTATTCTTTATAGCTCATACCTGAGAAATAGACCCTACCAAAATTGGCAGGGTCTTTACTTTCGCGAAAAGGCGTTTTTTTCTTCACTTGAAATCGTAAAAAGCCCTAATCGGCATTACGATGTTAGGTTTTTTTTCTTGTTTTTTCACCATGAAAAATGAACATTCCCCTTAATACCGGCTAAAGGAGTACAGCCCCTCAATAATGAAGTACACCACCTTTAATAAGGAAATACAGATTCCAAAATAATAAAAAAACACCCCCATTTAGGGGTGCTTCTCATTAATCCTTTAGTCAAGATGATAATATCCAAAACTTAGCATATATTGTTCCAAGTTTACATATTCATCGGCCTTTACTCTTAAATATAGTGTTGCACCGTCAGGTACATATACATTCCTGATTTTTGATGACCAGTTTGGATTACCTTTTTGAGTGGGCTCAGCAATTAGCAATTCAGATTCTCGACTAGGAGTGTACTGAATTACTATTCCTAATGCTACTGTGTTCTCGGGTCCCAGATTGTTAAGGAATCCATAAGTAAACTGTCCTTTTCCGGTATTATTGGTCCATTTAAACCAATCTTCATCCTCAGCGCTTTGTAAGAACAAATTTAATTCTTGTCCATCATAAATATCTACGGCTTGAGTCTTAGTATCTCCTAAACCTATGACATAAGGAATTACTTCCACTTCATTAACGGGACTATCAGCAAAAACAGATTGCGAAACAGTCATAAGACTTGCAGAAATTAGTAAGATAGAGAACAGTTTTTTCATTTTCAAAGGTATTCCGCCTCTCTTCTAATTATGTAATCGGCCGATTGGTTCTATTGTAACATGATCCCTAAATATTGTAATATAATACATATGATACAATTTAAATACATTTTAATGTAAACTAGTATCTTGAATTGTCGAATAATGACATGTAAAATAAAAACCAGTCTATTGACGCCTATTGATTCTTAACTAATTGCCTATAATACTCAAAATAATGAGCTTTTTCATTTGCAAGACGGGTCTCACTTATTTCCAACATCACCAAAAATAACTTTTGTATATCTGGATGCGTTCTAACTATAAGCCCAAAATGGATGGGAGGAACACGAGATGAATCTGCTTATCATTGCAGGAATTGTTTGTCTCTTGGTTACAGGACTCTTATCTGGAGCATTCACTACAGGAGACCAGCAGAGAGGGAATTTCTATGCTGAATCGAAGGTGAACCGGACTTCTAAAAGGAAAGCAGCCAATTGGTTCTTTTTAGCCGGTGTTTTACTGCTTGCAGTTGGTGGCGCGGTGCATCTTCTGTTACGTTAATACTTTACTTTTAGGAGGGACTTCATGAGTGATTTTGTTAGCAACGAAGATCATGGAATAGAAGTTAAGAGGGTTCAATATGTGCTGATCTCCCTGCTCTCTATTTGTACATTGAGAAGGGTCCCCGCAATCGAAACATTCAGGAACGAAATATATGTTCATTTAATGAAATTGAAAATCTCAGATTAACCTATCTCTATCTATCCAACTCCAGCAGATGATTTTGACGCTGCAGCAGTTTTGGGCATGGGGAGAGCAGAATTGCATCATCCCAACAATGGTTACGGGTGCCTCGCCTATCGAATTTCAATGAGCTGTCCAGAATACGGCACCTCTCTCCATTCCGTTATAGTCAGTAACTCCTCTTCTAGAACAATTAGGCTTTGCATATCCCGCCAGACATTAAACCTAATGTAACCTTGCCGCTCTAATGATTCGATACCTTCCAAAATTTCAACCGCCTTCCGGCCGGTAAGATATTTGAGCAGCCTCAAGGTTGGGACACGGCTGCGATGAGCCTGATAGGTAATCAATATCTTGAGCAGCTTGACCTCCAGATCATGAAGCATGCGAACCCCTTCCTTTCTCATGTCTCCAGGACAGAATGTTGTTTACATTAAATACACGAGGTTGACCTGTTTCCAGGCATGTTGCCCTAATGCGCGAATCCCGAACACTATGGATCTGTATTTTACGCTGGGTGATCTTACCCTTCTGATCCTCGTAAATGATTTCGATGGTTTGTTCCAGGTATTTTTCAAACATTACGCCACCGCCTCTAATAAGAACATTTGTTTGTATTATATGCGAACATTCGTTCTTTATCAATAACAATTTTACCCTGATTATCTTGCAGATAAAATCCACAAATTTGCCGCTGCCTATAGCTCCTTATCCATACTTATACAGCCGCTCAATTGTTTCCTCCCCATCTTCACGCAAAAAGAAATCCGGCACCTAGACGGCACCGGATTTCATCATCATTCATGCAGCTTATCTTAAATTGGAGTCCCTCAGTCCCCTTACTGCACATATCAACACAGCAATTATTTCAGAAGTTCTTCCGGTGTCTCTCCACTGTACACAAATACGGGACTTGCGGTATTAACTACGAATACGGCTACCATCGTCAGAGCAGATGCGATAAATGAAAACAACTGATGCCTAACCTTGCTGATCCATACCATGAGCTTGTCCTCCTTTCCAGTGTACTAAACTGAGCGCCTGGATAAAAAATATGACAGCCAATGTGGGGGACTGAAGTCCAAAATTAAGCATAACGATAAAACAGCTAATCAAGCGAAGTTTATAATAATGTTCCCTCGGTATTCGTGACTGCTTCTCGATTCGGCTGGGAGCAAACATCATAATCAGCAGCAGACTGAGAACGTTCATGACCAGCACCGTGACATGATTGACGTCCACGAAAGATACCAGGGTAAAAAGAACCGTCGTGAAAGCGATGCAACCGGCTCCCGTCTTAAGGTGGAAGCCACCAGAGAATTGCCTCAGCACCGCAAAACCTATCATACTTATAAGGGCCTGCTTCGCATTACCGGTGAAAGCAGAAATGAGCAGCGTGAAGATCACCGTGAGCATCACGTTCAATAGAATAGCAGCGGCGTGCTGTAAAACAGAAATAGAAGAATTATGATCAGGTATCTGTCGTTTTATCACTTCCGCTATCCGCTTTGACAATCCTTCTATGATCATAAGAACCCCGCTCCTCTGTATTGATGGCATAATACAAGAAGATTCCAAACGTTATCCCAAAGAAAAGAAGATGCAGCCATAAACGATTGAGGTAAAACAGAATTGCCATCAACATCAAAACAACGATGATTAACGCAATCAACAGGATATGTTCAGATTTAATGCGCAATTTCTCAAGATCGTATTTAAACCCTATCCGAAACTTATACATGACCCAAGAAATTAATAATCCAGTCGCGCCCGACAATAATTGAAGGATATAACCATTGGCAGGATTGGTCTGAAGTGTGTCAATAGAACCGAAGAAAACGGATAAATAAGCACTCTGAATCAAAGCATACAGCATGTACCCGATGATGGTACAAATAGCCGACCAGATAACAGGAATCTTAATAATGGCTGAGAACAAGAAAACAAAAATCAGCACGGTAATGAGAGGAGCCAGAAAGTCCAGTTGAAGTTCATTTCGCATGATGAAACTTTGTAAGTTGGCAAGGATCATGATCACCAGCGCCTGCCATATGTACTCTTTGGTTTTAAATCTAAGCAATGTCATAATCAGTGAATAAATCGCCAGTGTTTCAAAGGTTGAAAACAACATAAACCAAATGGCTTGCATTCAAAGATTTCCTCCCTATGCCATAAGAAATGGGTTTGATGTGTACTACGCCGCTTCCCGATCTACCCTGATTGCATTGGAAAGTCATAACGCCTTGATCAGATGGTATTCCGACAGTCCATTAGCTTATGGAATCAATCGAGTCATCCTAAAAGAATGCATGTTCTTGGAGTCATCAGAAGGCGGCTGCCACTTCTTATATGTCTGGAAACTCTGTTGGAAAATACAAACAACATCAAACGGTGTTACAGCTCTGGATCAGGTTTAAGAAGTCTTAAACGCAATCGATTCAAAACGCTAAACACCCCTGGGCATCAAAGCACAGCAACGTTAAATTATATCCAGAAAACTAAAACCAAGCCTTAGTTATCAAGTATCCACGACCCTATGAACATGACTAATCCAGAATAACTCTGGTCATTCTATTGCGATCCTGACATCATCATCTAAGTCGATTATATAAGGCCTAATAGGCATAACAACAGGTAATTAAATACAAATGTGGGGGAATCCATGATGGATTAATGAAGTGTGATGAGAAAGAAGGGAGTTAATTAGTTATATCTATATTATATACGAACTTTTGTTCCTGTTCAATTGCTTTGGAGCACTTTAAACCATTTATCTCTGACATCTACCTCCCACGATAAAAAAGGATGTCCCAACATCTTCCAAGATGTTGGGACATCCTTTCTATGAGAGTAGCACAGGTATCGCTTACGGATGATACCCTACCAGATTGGATATATCAGCTGCCGCCTGTAATACTTCCTGAATCCAATCCTCTTTATGCTGATCGATACGATCGCTTGGACCAACCAGACTGATCGAAGCATTCACCTGACCCTCGCTGTCGTATATCGGTGCTGCTATACCCGTTACTCCGACATTCCTCATATTCGAGCTGATCTCATATCCTTGATCCTCAATGCGGCTGATTCGCTCGCGCAGTTCCTTCACACTCTTCATCGAGTGCTCCGTAAATGCAGCCAGCGGCTCGATCATAATCTGCTCCTTCACTCCTTCAGGACTGAATGCCAGTATGACCCGCGAAGCACTCGTGGCATACAAGGGAAACCGGCGGTATGCATCAATAATAAATCGTATGGGCAGCGGAGAATCGATTTTGTCCATATAGATCGCTTCGTTCCCTTCACGCACACATAGACAAACCGATTCTTTGGTTAGCTTGGCAATACGCTCCAGATAAGGCCTTGCAACGCTGACCCAATCATTATTCCGTTTAACCCGGTTTCCAAGCTCCAGACATGTATACCCAAGCGAATACTGCCGTGTCAGCCTATTCTGCTTAATGAACCCTTCACTCTCTAAGGTCGCCAGCATTTTATGTACGGCCCCCTTGGACCATTGCAGCTCCTTGCTAAGCTCGGTAATCCCCCACTCCTTCTGATCGCGGAGAAATAACTTCAGCAATTTGCAGCTTTTTTGTACGGATGTCAACAACTGATCCATCTTTAGCCTCCTATCAGCCACTTCCGTTTTAATATGAGATCGTTTTTGACGCGCTGATTATATGTCAATCATGTTCGAAACAGTCTATCAAAAAAACTTGGTTTCATGTGAGATATTTCATTGTAAACACGATTGAATATACCATGTTGCTATGTTAAAATCAAAAACAATATTTCACTATTATAAAACATCGTTCTCTAATAGTGAACAAATAATAAGGGGGAATCATTGTGAAAAAAGGTCGCCTTGCTTCTATCATTCTCGCTTTAACACTCTCCACCTCGCTGTTATCCGCATGCGGAAGCGCAAAAACGGCTTCAAACGGCGGTGCCGAGTCAGCGGAAGGTTCCACCATCTCCGGTGAACTGGTTTTTGCCGGCAACGGTGCAACGGTAGAATCCCTGTTCAAAGATGAAATCTTCAAGAAATTCAATGAAAAATACCCGGATGTCAAACTAACCTACGTGGCCGGCGTCGCGACGGACATTGTTGCCAAGGTGAAAGCTCAGCAGGGTTCCTCCCAAATTGATATTGCATTTATTGAGGGCAGCGAACAAGAAGCAGGTCGCGTTGAAGGACTCTGGGAAGCCTTGAATGCGGACGAAATCCCGAATATGTCCAAAATCGATGACCGCTTCAGAGTCTCAGAGAACAGCGGCGTGACCATCAATTACACCCCGATGGGGATCTCTTACAATGCCAAGCTGATTCAGAGTAAGAACCTCCCCGTTCCAGCATCATGGAACGATCTGACTCTCCCCGAAATGAAAAACAATATAACGCTTACCGAAATGTCGAGTAATTTCGGCCGTTCGGCAACGATCATGCTGGCATATGCCAACGGCGGCTCGGAAGCCGATATGACGCAAGGGTTTGAACAATTGAAAACGATTGCTTCTTATATGCCGACATTCGCCAAAACAGCCGCTCAAATCCAGCAGAATCTGCAGGATGAGACAGCTGCATACACCGCCTGGACCATGGCGCGCAGCATCGTGCAGAAGGATGCGGGTGTCGACCTGGAATTTGTCATTCCGGAAGAAGGAGCAAACATCGTGCCAACCGTTGCTTCCATCGTAAAGGGAGCGAAGAATCCTGAAGCGGCTAAGGCATTTATCGATTTTATCCTGACCGATGAGATTCAAACCCTGTTTGCCACAAAGTTGTATTACAACCCGGTCATGGACGTTACGCTTCCGGACGACATCGGCAGTCTGATCAATTTTGACAAGAGCAAAATTGTGAATTTCGATTACGGTGTAATCAGCGAGAACAAGCAAGCCTGGCTGGAAACCTTCAATAAAGACATCGCTCCGCTTGTAGGCAAATAAGTTCGATACGAAGATTCAGAATCGGAGGAAACACAGATGACGAAGGAGTATGACGTTGAACTGCATCAGATCCGCAAGTGCTTCGGCAGCACCGTGGTGGTAGACGATTTTAATCTTCAGGTGGAGCGCGGGGAATGTGTCACTTTTCTCGGTCCATCCGGCTGCGGCAAGACAACAACATTGAATATGCTGGCTGGTTTTCTGGAGCCTGACGGAGGCACCCTGACGATCAAGGGCAAGCCGATGAACGGTGTTCCCTCAAATAAACGTGATCTTGGCATGGTGTTTCAAACATACTCCTTGTTTCCGCATATGACAGTTGCAGAAAACGTGGCGTATGGCTTGAAATTGCGAAAAATCCCCAAATCCGAGATTGCTGCCAGAGTGAACAAAGTACTGGAGCTGGTCAAGCTTCCCCACCTGGCTGATCGTTATCCCAAACAGCTGTCCGGCGGCCAGCGCCAGCGTATTGCGATTGCCCGCGCCTTGGTAACCGAGCCCTCGGTACTGCTCCTTGACGAGCCGCTGAGCAACCTCGACGCCAAGCTCCGGGAAGAGCTGCGCGAAGAGATGAAACGGCTCCAGCAGGAGCTCAAAGTCACGACCATTTTTGTTACCCACGACCAGGAAGAAGCCATGTACATGTCCGATAGGATCGTTGTCCTGGATCATGGACGGGTAGAGCAGATCGGAACACCGGAAGAAATCTACCAGAGGCCGGCTTCACCCTTCGTGCACGAATTCGTAGGCAAGTCCAACCGCTTTCAGGTCAAGCTTGCCGCTACAGACGAACACCTGTGGCATTTTGCAACTAAGGAAGGGATCCTCCTGCAGGCAGACCGCCATTCGCGGCAGGAGTTAACAGGAGATGCTGCCGTGGCTTATGTCAGACCTGAGCATATTGTCATACAGGAAGTGGTGGGAGACGCTCCACCCTCCAGCATGAATACCGTGTTTGGCATCGTGAGGCTGGTTTCCTTCCTCGGTTCGATTGTTGAAGTTATCGTAGAGTGCCATGGTCAATTGATCACCGTTCGAACCGGCATCGCTCCGCACCTTCACCTGGTTGAAAATAAATTCGTCCAGCTAAGCTGGGACTCCCGGCATGTGAGTGCTTTTCCAGCAAAGGAGGCATAGCCTATGAACTCCCTGCTCCGATCCAAGGGCTTCATTGCCACCTTGCTGCTGGTACCCGGACTTATCATTATTCTAGGTGTGTTCATCCTGCCTATGTTCTACATGTTAATGATCAGCTTGCGCGAGGACATGGGACAAGGAGCCTGGACACTGGCATCCTATGCGCATCTCTTTAAAGATACCTATTATGTGCAGATACTGTGGAGAACCGTAAGGCTTAGTCTGTATACGGTTTGCGTTTGTCTCGTCCTTGGCTTCCCGGTTGCCATGTACATGGCTCAGGCTACGCCGAAAATGCGGGGTCTTATAACATTTCTCATCATCTCCCCTCATCTGATCAGCGTAGTCATCCGCAACTTCGGCTGGGTCGTGATATTGGGCAACAACGGTTTTATCAACAATACGTTAATGTCGCTAGATGTCATCTCCGAACCACTGCGGCTGCTGTACAATGAGCTTGGTGTTGTGATTGGATTATCCGATTCGCTGATCGTTTATTTGGTCCTGGCCATTTCCACGAGCCTGTATGCTGTTGACTCATCCCTGTACAAGGCAGCCGGCATTCTCGGCGCAACACGATTCAAACAATTCTTCAGCATCACGCTGCCTCTGAGCATTCCCGGCATTTTTGCCGGAACAACACTCGTGTTCAGCCTGGCTATGAGCTCTTTCGTCACGCCAGCCCTTATGGGTGGCACCTCAGTAAAAGTACTGCCGGTGCTGGCTTATGAGCAGATGATGGCATCACTCAATTGGTCCCTTGGAGCTGCCATTGCATTCCTGCTTCTCGGTTCAACCATCGGTTTGGTCACGCTATTTACCAAGCTGGTGGAAACGAAGCGTTATAAGGAGGTGTTCTCATCATGATTCGTGAAAAAAAATCTCGCAGACCCTCCGTGCTTGGCATCATCACGTTCTTTGTCGTGCTGATGGTCATCTCCCCATTGCTGATCATCATCCCGACGTCGTTTACGTCGACGGGTGTCCTGCGGTTCCCGCCGCAGGGGTTCTCGCTCCAGTGGTATGAGAAAATATTCGACCGTCCGGAGTTCATCGAGTCGTTCGGGTTCAGCCTGCAGCTTGCTATCATTACCGCCGTTATCGCAACCGTCATCGGTACGCTGGCTGCACTGGCATTGCACAAGTACAAGCCCCGCGGCTCAGGCGTCATCAGTTCCCTGCTGTTATCACCGCTGACGGTTCCGGCACTGATCATCGGCATTGCGGCTTTGCTGTTCTTCACACGCATTGGGCTTGCAGGCACGTTCCTCGGTCTGCTATTGTCCCATATTCTGATTTCTGTGCCTTACGTTGTACGACTGGTTTATACGGGACTCAGCACCTTTGATTATACTTTGGAACGGGCCGCATCCATTCTTGGGGCAAACCCGCTGCGGACCTTCTGGGACGTTACGTTTCCACTGATCCGCCCAGCGGTGCTCTCCGGCTGTGTGTTTGCGTTTCTGACCTCATTCGATAATGTCACCGTGTCACTCTTTATGATCTCGCCGTCCACAACAACATTGCCGATGGCTATCTTCAACTACATGCAAGAATCGTTAACTCCGCTCGTTGCATCGATATCCTCTATCGTGATCTTGCTGAGTTTGGTATTTATTTTCATCTTAGAGCGCGTATACGGCTTGGATCGTTTGTTTGGCTCCAACTCACACGCTCATTAAGGCAGGTAGAACGGATATGAAATGGGTAACCCGACTGGAACTGCTGCTCCCGGAAATGCTCCGGCTGCTAGAGCAAAGCGTCAACATGGATTCGCCTTCCCAGCGTAAAGACTTAACCGACCGAATGATCGACTGGTATGAAGAAATATGCCTCTCACATCTGGATGCCAGGGCTATCCGGGTTCCAAACGAAGAATATGCCGACCGCCTGGAGATTCATGTCGGCAGCGGGCAGCGGCGCATCCTGCTCATTGGACATGCGGACACGGTGTGGCCCGCAGGCGAATGCGCGCAAAGGCCGTTTCGTATCGAGGGAGACAGAGCCTACGGTCCGGGGGTTCTGGACATGAAGGCCGGGATCATTCAAGCCATATTTGCCTTAAAGGTGGTGCAGGAGATGGGAAGGCTCCCTGCCGATGTTACCTTTATTCTGTTGATTAACAGCGATGAGGAAATTGGAAGCCCTTCTTCCCGCCTCTGGATCGAGGAGCATGCCCGCTCCAGCCAGGCCGCCTTTGTGCTGGAGCCGCCGATGGAACCCGAAGGCGCCGTCAAAACGGCTCGCAAAGGAAATGGTCGCTACCATCTCCAAATCGAAGGTCGTGCCGCTCATTCCGGGGTTAATCCGGCTGCCGGCGTATCGGCGATCCACGAGATGGCGCGCCACATTCTGAGCCTCCAGGAACTGAGTGATGACAAGCGCGGCATACATGTCAATGTCGGCATCGTAAACGGAGGAATCGGCTCCAATGTCGTTGCCCCCCAGGCGGAAGCCTACATCGATATCCGGGTAGAAACGATGGAGGATTTCAACCGAATGGCACATAAAATGCAAGAGCTTGCTCCAATCCACCCGGAGATCCGCCTGCAGATCGAAGGGCAGATGAATCGGCCGCCCATGGAACGAACGGCGGCGATTATGAATCTGTATCATTTGGCACAACAGGTTGCCGAGGAAGAACTGAATCTGCCTCTGCCGGATACCAGCACGGGCGGAGTCAGCGACGGCAACTTTGTTGCCGCATGCGGCACGCCGACACTGGATGGCATGGGCGCCCGCGGCGACGGGGCCCATGCCCTTCACGAATATGTGTTGATTGCCGATATCCCTAAACGCGCTGCGCTTCTGGCCGGCATACTGGTCCGGGTATAAAATAGCGGTATCTAGTACGATACATAGGAAATCAAAGAAGGGGCATCCATCTCGGATGCCCCTCTCCTTTGCCGTCTCCAGTCCTACAATAGGATTAGAGCCTTGTGAGCAGGTCTGTTTTTGTGTATGTTAGTTTTGACTGGAAATGACAGCCTAAGGAGAAACGCCATGCGAACCAAAATCCTGCAAAACTTAACAGTTCTATTCCTTACATTGAGTTGGTTAACCACCTATGCAAATAGCGACAGTCCACTCGACCAGCAAACGTTGGATCGATTACGGGAATCCTATGATCTTGAGGCTCCTTCGACCCAAGCTACGGCTCCATATATGCCAGACAGGTGGAGTCAAGGTGACTGGGGAGTCAGCCTGGACTCGTCTTCACTGACCGAATTGTTTCATGCAGCCCTGCAGCCTGTGTTCTATATTGCCCGGCAGCTGATTTATATGTTGTCCTCGTAACGCAGCCCGAAGCCCGCTTCATCCAGTCTCGGATCGTTACCCGAACATTCCGCTGTTTACTTGTACAGCTTGGTCCATACCCATCCATTCACAGCGAGCAATACAACGATATAGGCCGGAATGCCATAAGCAATGGTACTGCTTGCATAATGCAAACCGATGAATCCGCCTACAACAATGAAGTAGACCAGAACCCACCAGCCTTCCTTCTGCTGAGCCATATTAAACGCTTGGGAGAATGGCGGAGTCCTCAGCATAGCCTTGGCTGATAACGGGATCAACATCAATCCGGTAAGCAGCACAATGAGAATATCCGGCAGGATTCGCATACCGAATATGATGACAAACACCACCGCATTCACAGCGAACAGCGGCAGGAATATTTTGATGGCAAACGCCTTTAAAGCCCCTTTGTACAAGGGGGTCATGCTCGGCATCGGGGCTGACCCGAACAGCCAGAAGGCTTTGGGCTTGCCCGAGTATTTCAGCATCATCACGACCGTAGCAACCATGATGAGCATAACATACAGCACATAATAGGATGATCCCCTGCCGATTTCCGCGAATGAGGAATTACGGATTGTGGAGAAAAAGAATAAATAAGGCAGCAGCACGGCTAACCCTAAAGTAGGGTACACCTTAAGCTTAAATTCTCGCTCGTTCTTAAGCATGCTGGCAGACAACCGGAAACAGGCTTGCTCCGTGCGCGATCGGCATACCCATCTGGCCAAGAACCGGTCAAACTTTCCACGCTCCCGCCCTTTTCCCGCTTCGCTGTGAGCCAGCTTCTCCAGATACAACTCGAATGACGGAATCAAGCGGGCATATATCATCATAAGCAGAATCGGGACAAATACGGCTAATGCCGAGAGAAGAATCAGCCACCCGCCCCCCTCGCCAAACAGCCACTCATAAGGAGCCGCATACCATACTGGCGGAAGCAGGATTTGCCACCAAGCCGGTGTAAACACCAGACTGAAATCAATCAGATCAAAGGAACGAATCACAAACTGATACCCGATGGCCAGCGTGGCGGACAGACCAATCTGCACGTAATTGATCAGATCCTTCAGTTTCTCTCCGTCCCAATATTTCAGCAGCACCAGATATATCATGGAAGTACTCACAAGGATGAGCATATTCATCAGGATCAGCTCAAGGATATAGATTAAAAAGAATCCAACGCCGTGCTTGATCAATCCAACGACCAGGGAGCCGGCCGAAAGAGCCCCGGTTAAAAGAAGCAAATAAATACCTGCATGAATCGATCTGGCCAGACCGACCGTTCGACCGTCGATCGGCTTGGTCATCAGTATGCTTCGGTCGCGCACATCCAGCAGCACCGAGGAGAAGTCCGAAATCATGGAGGTCATAATCAGAAACATTAAGATTGCGGATAAAAGGCTCATCGGCAGTAGATATTCCGGATCGCTCCAGAACACAAACGGCGTCAGGACGAGCCCGATCAAGCCGTACATCCAGAGAGAGCTGACAAACAGGTTCTTGTCCTGCTCCTCCTTCTTCCGATTGACTGAGGACAAGATGACAGGGGCCCGCCTTGAGTCCATGATGAGTTTGACATGTAATATACGGCGCAGGACCTCATAGTCCACACCCGTTCTGGAGATCACGCCTTGAAATCGGTCCAAAATCTTAAGCATTCGAAAGGTTGATTCCGGCCCCGGCATGTCAGCTCTCCTCCCGAACGATCGATACGAACCGCTCAGCAATCTGGGCATGATCATGGAAACCTGTCAGCTGATTAAATACCTCTTCCAAGGAGCCTTCATGTGAATGCTGCTGCAGCTCCTTGAACGTTCCATCCGCTACGACCCGGCTATCGGCGAGCAGAACGATGCGGCTGCTGATTTTCTCAACAACGTCCATGATATGCGAGGAATAAAAGATCGTCTTGCCTTGAGCCGACAATTGGGCGAGAACCTCTTTAACCACCATGACACTGTTCGCATCCAGCCCGCTTAAGGGCTCATCAAGGAATAACAAATCCGGGTCATGCAGCAGGCTCGAGATCAGCAGTACTTTTTGCCGCATCCCCTTTGAGAATGTAGCAATCCGCGAGTGATAAGCTTTGTCCAGACCAAAGCAATCCATTAAATGTTTGGCCTTATAATCCGCAGTATCATATGTAAGTCCGTACAATTCACCTGTAAAAGTCAAATATTCGGCTGCCGTTAACTGATCGTACAATTCCGCGACCTCCGGCACATACCCGATTCTCCGTTTATAGTCGATATTTCCATCGGAAATATCCTGCCCGAAAATGCGAACGGTCCCCGTGTAACCCTCAACCAGTCCCAGCATAATCTTAACCGTTGTGCTCTTTCCCGCTCCATTCGGACCGATGTAACCAATCATCTCGCCGCGGCGCACTTCCAGATCAATGCCGTTCAATACATAACGATTATCATATTTCATGCGCAGATCTTGAATCGATAACACTTCATCTGTAGACATCGTATACGAATTCTCCTATTCTCTCATTGTCTTCACATACCTACCTTATTATGGGAGCTCAGGAAAATCAACCTTTCATTCATATTCGCTCTGCAAAACCCCCATATGCAAAATATCATGCCAAACACCCGGTACAAGCTCTGTCTGGAGCTGCCCTCATGCACAAGCCGATCCATTCATACAGCTTGACAACTTTATCATGAAAGGGTAACACAAATTCTTATCGTCAAGATTCGATCATGCACTGAGCTTGTCTCACAAAGGTCTTGTGTCACAGCCAAGCTCGCTACCAGATTTAAATAGATTGTCCCGCCTTGCCCTCTACAGCCCTCTTTGAAAACAACTTGTTCTATTTTTCGAAGGGTGAACAATTTCGTCAACATTCGCGAATAACCGCATATATATGGGGGAGAACGAAAAGAGGTGATCGGACATCATAAAGGGCATCAACCGCATACTGATTTTTACCTTGCTGCTGGTTTTCTTTCTCCCTAACCTGACCCATGCCGCCTCAGGGCAGAAACTGGACAGTAAATACGCTTCGTATGCACAATTTATCGTCATTGATAAATCCACCAACAAGCTGACGTATTACGAGAAGGGAAAGGTCATTAAAACATTCCCCGTCGCCACAGGCAAAAAGCCCTCCTACACGCCGGAAGGCCTGTTCAAAATCCATGAAAAGGTAAAAAACAGACCTTACTACAAGGAAGGCATCAAGGGCGGAGATCCGCGCAATCCGCTGGGGGACCGCTGGCTGGGCATTAACGTGAAGGTCAACGGCAGGATCAGTTACGCCTATGCGATCCACGGGAACAACAATTCGAATTCGATTGGAAAATACGTATCCGCCGGATGTATTCGCATGCATAATAAGGACGTGCGCTGGCTCTACGACAAGGTTAAAATGAACACCCCTGTCCTCATCCAAAAATAATCCAAAAGCTTAGAAGCTGAACACTTGATGGTGTTTGGCTTTTTTAATTTCTATGAGCCATACGCAGCTCCAAACTCTATAATGTTGCGATCTGGATCCAGCACGAAAATTTGCGCAAAACCTGCAACGCTGTCGGGATTGGCAGTATATTCAACACCCATTCGGTCCAGCCAATTCCTTGGTTTCGCGGTAGCTCTTCACCCAGATGGAAAAATGCCCGTCCGTCGTATCGATTCCGCGCTCGCGAAGCGTATCGCTGATCGGATGCTCCAGCAGATGGAGCTGCTGATCCCCCACCGCGTACCAGACCCCTTTGGATGTAAACGGCGGACGCCGCAGCTCGCGAAACTTAAGGACTTCCGAGTAAAACACCTTGGCTTTTTCCAAATCCCGAACGGCCAAACTGACATGGTGCAGTCCTACATATTGAATCATGTATCACACCTCACTTGTAAGCGGAATAAATGCTTTATGATGGTCTGCCAGCCTTATCATACTTCATTTGAATCGAGGTATGTATCTCCATTCTAAAGGATACCTTATACATTATATAACATGAATCAACCACTTAAGGGGGGAGTTTCACCATGGATATCCATTCCGAGGAATACAAAATCGCATCATTGAATGGAAATGAAGGCACCTTAAAAGCGATTGAAGATGCCGAGACGAAGATCGCCGAGCTCACAGGCAAAGATATCACACTGATTGCTTACGAGAAAGAACAAGGTCCAGAGGATACACCATAAACAAACCCTGCACAAAAAAGAGCTGCCCTCCATGAGTCCGCATAGACTCTGGAAGAGCAGCTTTTCTTTAGATGAAGCAGGACGCCGTCACTGCTGCCTGATAGGTCACGTTAACCTCTAGCGCTCTGCCGGTAAGTCCGTTCTGATCGAACGGCAGCCGCTCGGCTTCCAGTTCCTCAATCTCTTCGATATGCCCATCCACATAATCGGCAAGCCGATCCTGTGTGGAAGAGATTCGTGCCAGCAGCCCCCCGTAGCGGAGGTCCAGTACTTCCCAGCCAAAGGGCTTGTACGTGCTCATCCAGAGCGCACGGTGCGAGAGCCGCAGCGCCTCGATGCGCTGCTTTAGCACGAGCAACGGGGAATCCGGTGCTGCTGCAAGCTCAGCCAGCTGATCCTTTTGTCCCGTTTTATACCACTTTTTCAGCGTAACGCCGAGGGTGCTTTTAATAACAAGCACCGATGCCAATCGTTCATAAAATTCATACAGACGGCTGAACGGTGCCGGGAATTGCTCCTTGCATTGCCGCCATCTCCGCTCCAGTCCAGCGTAATGCTGGGGCAGCACAGCTTCCGCTTCACCTTCCACATGTTTGTCCAGCAGCCCTAGCAGGGGATCCTGCCACAATAAATATTTGGATGGGTTCGCCATCCAGTGATTGCCCTCCGACACGCCGGGAACCTCATCCATATATTTCAGGGCGTTCAGCGATTCAAACAAATCGATGCCCGTACAGGCCGCGAGCCGCCTTGTAAGAAGCTTATCATCAACCTCATCGCCATATCCATGCTCGGCAAACAGCTGCAGACCGGCAAGAATGACCAAGTGATTGCTTTCGTTGCCGTTATCTCCCCAGGCGGTAGCAATCACCTCGCGGATGCCTTTGGTTTTGGCAGCACGCAGGGCAGGCTGGCTGGTCATCCATGTCTTGCCGTTGTTGGGACAGATACTGTTCCACATATGGATGCCGCCGGCAAAAATCGGCTTGGAGCCCAGCCTCATATGCTTCTCATATAACTGTTCATATCCGTTTTCATCACGGCGTCCATAGTCCCAATACACAAATTGAACGCCTTTTGGAATTCGGCTCATATTGTCATCCGAGAAATCCGCATTTACATTGTACAGCGCCCCTTGATAATCATTCGCCAGCAAATTAAAATACATGTCGCTCCAGATCATCGGCTCGAGTCCGAGACGATCGGTGATGGCAAGCACCCGGTTGACATGGTCATTCATGATCTGGAAACGGTCCTGAACCCCGTTCAATTTCAGATAATTTCCAAGACCTACCTGGAATGCCTCATCCATGCCGATATGAATTCGCTTGGAACGGAACATGCCGGATGCGGCTGTGATCATCTGCTCAATGAAAGCATATGTCTTCGGCTCGCCTGCGAGCAGAATATCGGCATGGTCCTTCATATCTGCCGCATACCCCCATTTTAGCACTTGCTGCAGATGCCCCAGGGTCTGAATACACGGAATCATCTCGATGCCGAACAAATCCGCATAATCGTCGCACTCCTTCAGTTCCGAAGCTGTATACCGGCCGCGCATGTATCCGAAGTAGGGCTGCTCTTCTACCTCGTACGTATCCTCGGTATACATCATCAGTCCGTTCAGTCCCATCAGCGCCATATAACGGATAAACTGTTTGATCACCGCCACCTTGAGAACGCCATTGCGGGAAACGTCGAGCATCGTGCCGTTAAAGTCAAACTTCGGTTCCGCCGTCAGCTCGAATAAAGCCCCTTCCCTGGCCTGCTCCAGAAACAAACCGAGCGCACGGAAAAAGTGTATGCTCTCCTGGTAACGGATCAGTCCCTGCCCATCCTTCAGCGCCACCTGAATCGGACCTTCCATCTGAACGACCCGAATCTTGATCCCTTCTCCGTCTGTAATGGAGATGTCCAATATGTCTGAAAGCTCGCTGATCCCTTCAAGCAGTTTTCCAGACAGGTGATCAAAATGAATCTTCATGTCATTCCCTCCATGATCCCATTTTTGAGATGCTGTCTATCATTGTGTGAAACAGCAAAGCCCGATCCCTTCATCTTGGAATCGGGCTTTACCAAGGCGAGAAGCTAATATCCTTCCCAGCCTATATATTAGGTTTCTTACTCGGCCGAAACTTTAACACCAAGTGTCACAATCTCATATGGCTTGACTGGCAGCGTGCAGCTTCCCTTGTCATCCAAGCTTTGAACGGATCCCTCTTCTTCCAATATCGAGCTCTTATAAACGCCCTGGGTTGGCAGGGAAGATTGAAACTTCAGCTCTGCATCCGTGCCTGCCATATTGAACCAGCGCAGCATCAGATCGCCTGTCTTCCGGTTCACCTTCAGGGAAGAGAAGGCAAGCTCTTCATGACTCCATCCAAGCGGCTCGGAGGTCGATGCAACGGTACCTGCATGAACTCCGGTCTGAGCAACCGTCCATGGGATCTGGAACTGGTAAGCCTCGGCATAAGCGCCGGAAGCGATGCCGTCGCCCTGGTGCGGAATCACTTCCATGCGAACCGTATGAACGCCGATACACTGAGCTTCCGGCGTTGGGAAGTAACCCCAATCCCCGAGCTCACCGACGGAGCGCAGCAGTGTAACCGCGATCGTGTTGCGACCGTCACGCAGCACTTCATATTCGTTCAAGCCCTGGTTCGCCACCGTCAAGCCTGCTGCAGCCGCGGTAACATCCACGAAGGCCTGCTGATGAGCCGTATAACTCGGGTTCTCCCATTCGGCAGCCGGCTCGTTGTCCCGCTTCGCCACTTCGAACATGGAATCCACGTTATGAGACGCTGCCTGCAGATCCGTTGGGAACAACGCACGCACCCGATGATCCTTCGCCTGATTATCCATCGTGGCTTCGATCTCGACACCTTTGCCGCAACGGTTCAGGCTGAGCACGGTACGTATGGACAACGGCACCATCTCGCTTGATCTTTGGGCCTTGCGGTTCGGGTAATACACCAGTTCATGCTGCTCTTCGTCCAGCTTGCCGTCGGCCATAGCCGGAATGGACCAGTTATGGACGATTTCGATGGAAGCGCGGTATGGTGAATCCTCCAGGACCGAAATTTTGGCGGTTTGGCCTTTTGTAGTCAATGCCGTTTCGCCATCCGGCTGTTTATACATATATTCGTTACCGATATCCCCGGTATTCTCATAGACGCCCAGATCGCGGTATACCTGTCCATTCTTCTTATCCGTTAAGGTGAAGGAACCGTCCCCTTCGATCTCAACCTTGAGCAGCTCGTTCTCCATTACGTTGGATTGGCTGATCAGGGATTTAATCGGAGTTGGCTTATTATCACTTTTCACCCATGCGTAGGTTGTCAGACCCATTGCTGCAATTTCGCTTGCCTCGAATGTCAGTCTGACCCTGCGGCACATATAAGGCTGGCGGAACCGATCATCCGGGAGATCGTATCCGAACTGAAGACCAAGATCTTCAACGGTACACGGTACCGATACACCCTGCGCGTTAACCAGAACGCGGCCGGACAAATCGATTTCCTTCATCCGGCGGCTCGTTTCTTCCAAAGAGTAGCCTTCCCGGAAATAGAGCCGTTTAGCGTCCAGCTCGATGCTGACCGTACCGCTGCGTGTCCATCCGGTCGTATTAAATACGACCAGCGGCAGCGGATCAGAGCCCCACTGCTCGAATCCGGTTGTGTCAACCGCATCCGCGATCACGCGGACGCTGTCATCCACAATATTTTCAGCCATGTGGGCGCTTTTCTCGAAGCGGGTGACCATCTCGCGGTGAACCTCGTCCACGCTGCAGCCGCAGATGCTGTCATGCGGATGATTCTGCATCAGCGTTTTCCAGGCATAAGTGAACAGATGATGCGGATACTCCTTGCCAAGCAGGCTTGCGTACGACGCCAGCGGCTCGGCCACTTTTTCCAGCAGGGTCTGGCCGCGCTGGTTCATCTGCTTCAGGTATACACGAGCCGAGGCGGTATTCACAAGCGTTCCCCAGCCGTCCGTCCGCTGGCTGCGCAGCTCTCCTGTTACGGAGGACAGGTCCTGCGGCAGTTTCTCACGAACCGCTTTCAGGTAATCATCAAAATTGGAGTGAATGAACTCCGCATCCGGATACAGCTTCTTCGCCGTACGGATGCCTTCCGGGAGATCCGTCTGAATCGGCTGATGGTCGCAACCGTTCATATAGAGCAGTTCGGGCGTGGAAGCATACTTCTCGGCATCCGCCAGCTTGCGGTCCCAGAACTTCTTCGCCTCTTCTTCATCAACAGGAACTTCGTTGCCGTTGCTGTACCAGTTGGCAAACAGGATGCCCAGCACCTTGGAGCCGTCCGGACCTTCCCACATCAATTCGGAGAACGAGGACTCATAACCGCTATCGGAAACGGTATTGTTAAAGCCAGTTGGCTTCACGCCCCGGCCGAAGAAGGCGTTATCGATACCGGACTGTTGCATCAGCTGCGGAATTTGGCCCGTAAGTCCAAACGTATCTGGGAAATAACCGATTTTGGCAACCGTGCCATAACGCTCGGCATCCTGGTGCCCAATCTGCATGTTTCTCACATTGGCTTCGCTGCTTGTCAGATACGCATCCTGCAGAATGTACCAAGGCCCGATGATGATGCGTCCGTCCGTGATCAGCTTCTCAAGCTGCTCCTTCTTCTCGGGTCTTACCTGCAAATAATCTTCAATAATAATGGTCTGACCATCCAGGAAAAAGCTGCGGTATTCCGAGTCCTTATCCATCGTCTCGAGCAAGCTGTCCATGAGCTCGATCAGCCGTACATGGTGCTTTTCATACGGTAAATACCACTCGCGGTCCCAGTGAGTATGAGAAATAATATGTGCTTTTCTGGATTGATCCATCTCTACGTAGTCCCCCTTATATTAGCCTTTCGATACGGTAATTCCAACCTCATCCGGGCGGTACACCGATAACAGGTCCCCGCTTGCATCCACTGCGAACAGTACCGAGCGATCCGCCTCAAGCATAAATGAATAGATAAGACCTGTTGAAGGATCCTTCACTTCGACATTCGTATCCCACGATTGCTCTGAACCGAATACGAAGAGTGCCCCTTCTTCAAACGTTACCTTGCGTCCGTATACGCCGGAATGGTCTCCACCTTGGCTCCAGATCAGCCCCGTGTCGGCAGCAGATAACTCCAATGCGTATCGATACAGTGCAGATAGGGTATCGATCCGGTCATTCAACTCAACGGGAAGCGGACTCCAGAGAAGGCGTCCGGCACCGAGCTTGACCTCGATGACGGCGTCGCCAGCCTCATCGGTTGAATGTACGTCGCTGCTGATCACAATTTCCTTACTAAGCTCGGCGATTTTCCGATGACCGTATGACGCGGGCCATGTGGCATCCCCGATGCGCAAGCTCTCTTCCCGGCGCACATTCACCACTTTGCGCTGTCCCAGCTCTGCCGTCATTCGCTCGACCGGATGCCAATAAGCATCCAGACCGACAGGTCCGGTCAGAAGGAGCGTGGCTCCCGTTTCTTTTACGATATCCACCAACTCGGCAAACGCCCGGTCATCTATATTATGAGCACTCGGCAGAACGATGAATTTCACCGGATGTCTCCGCAGCGAGCTTAGATCATACTCTCCAACCGCGCGGAAAGGCACATTCAGCTCGTAAGCCAGGGCGCGTGTCGCCTTCGTTGTTGCTTCAAAAGCAAACTTCCGGTTCGAGAAATCGTTCGAGTATGGGAAAATGACCGCTGTCTCTTCAAGCTTCCGTCCCTTAAACAAGTCCCGGATGCCCTCCATGAATGCACCAAAATCATACGACACATCCGCTTCCGGCTTCTCCGTCCCGTCAGCGCGGACAGCTCCGATATGCGATTCATTGGCATTATCCATGTAGAAGTTTGTGTTCCAGATCCAATGAACGGCGCCTGCACCGCCTGTTGAGAAGGCGTACGCATATTTGCGCTCCAGCAGGTTCCGAAGCTCGGCTTCGCTCCGCTTAGCCCGGCCATCCGGTGTTTCCACGTACATGATGCCCGTTTCCTGAATGAGGTTTGGTTTATCCGGCGTTTTGGCAAATATGCCGTCCCAGATCAGATAGTCGTTAAACCACCAGGAGTGAACCGTTGTATAGTCCACAGCCTCCGCATAGAAGAACGGGGATGGACGCTGTGCTCCTAAGGCCTCATCTTGTCCAACCGTAACCATATGGTCAGGGCATACCGCTTTGATATCATCATATAGTTCCTTCGCCCAGCGGTTGTGCATGTCCATCGAGAAGAGAACATAATCGAGCCACTGGGTGCCCTTTTTCCCTTGATGCATATCTTGAACGTCGAAATTAATGGCTTCAGGTCCCGGAGGAACCGCAGACTCGAATGCCGGCAGCTGATCGGAAGTCATGTTCCAGCGTTCCTGCAGAGACTCAACCGAGCCATGACGCTTCTTCAGCCAATCGATATACGCTTGCTGCTCGAACGAATCCTTAGCTGAACGAGGACCGTCCGAGAAGATCTGCGGCGGATCGAACATGGAAGGCTCGTTAATCAAATCCCAGTCCACGTTCTTCGTAGCTTTATGCCTTGTGATAATGGAGCGGATAAACCGCTTCTGCGCTTCCACGCTTCGCGGATCAAGGTAAGGATTCTGTCCTTCCCAAGTCTCCGGTGTAAAGGAGAAGAACGTAAACGTGACCTGTAGATCATGCTTCTTCGCCGTTAACAGGAAGGCGTCAATCGAACGCAAAACCTCTTCGGATGCATGCCCGTCCACCTGCATGATATTGCGGTAAGCGGTCCAGATCCCGGTACGAATCCAATTGATGCCGGCATTGCGCATTTGCGCCATATCGCGATCCCACACATCCGTATTCGGAAGGAACAGGAACTTACGCGCGACATCGGACGTCATGTAAGTCATCCCGACAACAGGCAGCGGGCGGCCATCTTTGATAAAGTAATCCCGGTTGCAGGTGACTGGCGTTCCAGTCTCCAAAAGCTCATGATCAGCTCCCCAGAAGCCTTGTCTCAGCCTGCGGATTTCTCCATCCGGACCTTCGGCTTCACACAACACCCGATAAGATCCCGGCTTGATATCAAGCGCAACCGGAATGCGCTGTACATGAAATTGTCCAGTTACATCAACGATTACGGAATGATTCCATACCGGAGCTTCATCCAGGTCATGCTGAACCGAGATGCGGAACGTCCAGCTCTGCGGCTCATGGACAGGCAGATTCCGCCCCATCCGTTGTGCCTGCAGGGTCAGGGTCGCGCGCTCGCCGGACTCATAGGTTGCATAATTCGGCTTGATCCACAGCTCGGTAATCCCTTTGGCGCAGAACGCCGCCCACCGGCGCACCTCTTCTCCCCCATCCTGTTCCCAGAAGGAGGCGGAGAGAGGTTGATTTACAAACAACCAGCGACCTCCCAGAAACGGCCCGCCAACGTTCTCCCACAGAACTACAGGAGCAGCGACTTGCCTTCCCTTGGCTGTACATCCCTTGAGGAGCGGATAAATCCGCGTATCCATCGGTCCTGCCGAGCCCATCTGGTGAGGCAGATCGCTGCTCTTGGTAACATGCGGAACCAAGTTCCATGTATCCTTAACGGTAAACCGTTTGTGACTGTTCTCCATCAGCGGAATATCTTCACTCGCGATCAAATCATTCACGCGCCCACAATCCACAGGCAGCGCCTCATGAATGTTCAGCTGCTGATGATATGCCGTCTGTTCATGCTCTACCACCCAGGCACCGTCCTCCATGCGGACGGGACGTTTGAATGGGGCACCCCCAACACTGACCAAGCCGCCGCCATTTCTCAGAAAGTCCAGGATGGCTCTCCAGGCGGATTTCGGAAAGTACGGAGCGTGTAAATTGACAAAGCTAACGCCTTGTCCCCCTGCTGCTGCCAGCGTTTCAGCCAAGTTCTCTGCGCCGCACACGGAATCGAACATATCCAGACCGGCTGCCGATACCGGCAGTCCGGCAGCTTCAGCTGCCGGAAAGGACGGATCATAGAATACAATCAGGCGTTCACTCATAGAATCCCTGCTTTCATCGCCTGGTACACCAATTGCGAGAACAGGCTGTTGGACCAGGCAAACCATGATCTGGTAAAGACTTTAGGATCATCGACATGGAAGCCCTCATGCATGAAGCCGGTATCCGCATCGGTCGCTTCCAGCAGCGCGATCATCTCCAGCTTCTCTTCTGCCGTCTGCGCCGTAATTCCCTGCATGGACAATGCCATATGCCAAATATAATCCGGCGGCGTATGCGGACTGCCAATTCCCTTGGCAACTGCCCCCTCGTAATAGAAAGGATTTTCTTTGCTCAGCGCAAATCGTCTGGTGTTCTGATAGATCGGATCATCTGCAGTCACATAACCCAGATACGGAATAGACATCAGACCGGGCGTGCCTGCATCATCCATCAGACAGTAATTCCCATAACCATCAGTCTCATAAGCGTAAATCGGACCAAACTCCGGATGACGGTAAATACCGTATAACTGAATCCCGTGATCCACATCGGCTGTAAGGCGCTTCAGCTCATCAAGCAGTTTCATATCACGGAATACCCATTCCGCAAATTCCTGCATTTGACGAAGGGCTACAACGGCGAACATATTCCCTGGAATATTGTAATGGAAATCGCAGGCATCATCGCTTGAACGGAAGCCGGACCAGATCATGCCCGTATAGTTAACCGGCATGCCGAATCCGTTGTTGCGCAAGGAATCGGTAGGTATGCCGTTATCCCGCGTGAAACGGTAAGGTGATTTCTCGAAATGATGCTGTTCGGTTTTAAACAGCTCGATGATTTTGATCATCGCCGACTTGAAGTTTGCATCAAATACGTCCGTCAGGCCAGTTTCCTTCCAGTACAGGTAGGCCAGGCGGACAGAGAAGCAGAGTGAGTCGATCTCGAACTTCCGCTCCCAGACCCATGGCGACATCTCGGTTTCATCCGTTGTGTTCCAGTGCCAGTCGTTCGCCGATTCATTGAAGGCATTGGCATAAGGATCGATATGAATATATTGGAAATGGCGCTTGATCAATCCGCTGAGTATACGCTGAAGCTCTGGATCGTTCTTCGCAAACGGAATGTAATGAATCACCTGTTCTACGGAATCACGAAGCCACATAGCCGGAATGTCACCGGTAATAACAAATGTCGTCCCGTCCTCCATCAGCTTCGTTGTGGTCTCGAGCGTGTTTGGAAAACAGTTCTTGAACAGCTGCAGCAGCTTGGGACGATGTGCTAATTTTTCTTCGGCCTCTTGCAGAACCGCCTGAATCGATTGCGGCAGCTCAAGCTCCGGCATTGGTATTTTGGGGAGTCTGAATTGTTCCATGTTTTGTTCTGGCTCCTTTTGATTAGGTATGTTGTGTAGTCAATTTGATGGTCTTGATCTCATACGGCAGGAAATGAAGGGTTAACCTTCCTTCTGCTGTATACAGCCTTTCGAGTTCCTCTTCAACTGCATTGGACAGATGGACCGTTTCGCAAGGATAAGGCCAAGTGAGTTTCACTTCGTCTCTACCCCCGGCGGATTCATAGAATCGCAGAATATAACCGGTTCCATCCTCTGCAGGTTTAACCGTATCCAGCACAACATGCTGGCTCTCGAATGGGATCAAAGAATGAACAGAGGGCTGAATGCCCTGCTTCGAACTTGTTCGCACGCATGGCAGTTCATGATTCAGCTCGGCAGCTTTACGAACGATGCCGGCATTTCTCCAGTCTCCTTCGTGCGGATACAGGGAATATGTGAATTCATGCTCTCCCAGGTCTGCTGTAACATCGGGCCATTTCGGCGCTCGCAGCAGGGACAACCGGATCGTGCTGTCCTGAATGTCGTACCCGTACTTGCAGTCATTGATGAGGCTGACGCCGTATCCATGCTCCGATACATCGGCGAAGCGGTGTCCGCAGACCTCATATTGCGCCTGCTCCCAGCTCGTATTGCGATGGGTCGGTCTCTCAATAGTACCGAACGGAATCTCATACGTTGCCTTATTGGCAACAACAGCGATCGGGAAGCCGACTTTCAGCAGCTTGTGCGATTCGTTCCAGCTGACAAAGGTCTTGAAGTCGATCCGCCGGTCATGATGATAAAAAATCAAATCTTGCGTGATCTCCGAGTTATGGATGCGCCAACGGAAACGAAGCACATCCTGTACTTCACCCGCCATCAGCAGCCTCATCTCGATCAGTTGCGCTTGATCGGCTATTTGCTCCTCATAGCGAGTATCGATATCCCATGCATCCCACAGGGTCGGACGGTCATGGAAGAAGTGGAAGCGATTTGCGGCTTCCCCTGGCTTAATCACTTCCCGCTCCGCATCTTTGTCCCACAGACTCACGATTTCGCCCTGCGCGTTAAAGCGGACCTTATAAAACTCCGTTTCCCAGCCATCCGAAAGTCCAGTAGAACACTTCTCCGCCGCTGCCTCGTTTCCTGCCGAGGGTCTAAGCCAAATCGTTTTGTAACCAAACGCGGGGATGCCTTGAACATAAAGGTTCAAGCCCTGAAAGGCTTCGCCGCTCTCTAAGGTCCGAACATCATACTGCAGCAGCGCTCCATCGGAATCATAGGGAGCGTGGCTAACAAGCTCCGGTCCGCCCTCAATCGAAATAACCGCATTTCTTTCCCATCCAAGTCCATTGAAGATGACATAGGGTAGACCTCCCCCTTCTGTATCGGCCTGACCGGCCAATACCTGCAGCCCTTGGGAGAGACTGCGATTCCCCTTCCGGAACACCTCGGCATATTCCTTCTCAGAGGTAACATAAGACTCCGTAATGGCAGAGCCCGGAATAATATCATGGAATTGATTAAGCAATATCAGCTTCCAGCCCTCATGCAGCTCGCTGACGATTTCCTGCTTCTGCCCACCGCCCATCGACGGAAATGCAACCGAGCTCCATAACTCGGCTTCACGGTACAAGATTTCCGCCTTGCGGTTAAAGCGCTTGTTCCGTGCGTGGGTTGTGTAGGTTCCTCGATGCAGCTCAAGATATAAATCCCCGCGCCATTTCGGCAGCTTTGGCGAAGCGGCGTCAATCCCTTCGAAAAATTCGGCGGCCGTGCTGTACTTGCTGGCAGGCTGCCCAACCATCAGCTCAGCCCGATTGATATATTCCAGCATCTCGCGAGTCACACCCCCGCCGCCATCACCGTGTCCATAGAGCAGCATCTGCTCCGGATGGACGGGTCTTTGCCGGTAAGACTGCCAATGCTCGTGAACATCTTTTGGCAGTGTGTTCTCGTTCACGCCATGATTAAGATAGGAGAGCATCGGTGTTCCGTCAATGCCTACCCAGTGGAATAAGTCGTACGGGAACACATTCGTATCATTCCAGCCGAGCTTTGTTGTCATGAAATAACGAATGCCGCCATGCTTCAATATCTGGGGCAGTGATGCACAATATCCGAACGTATCCGGGAGCCATTCAATATGTGATGTCAAACCGAACTCTTCCTGATAGAAGCGCTGTCCATAGAGCATCTGGCGCATGAGGGACTCTCCGCTCGGAATGTTTAAATCCGGCTCGACCCACATCCCGCCGACCAGTTCCCAGCGTCCCTCCATGATTCTAGCCCTCACTCTCTCGTACAGCTCGGGATCATGATCTTTCAGGAATTGATACAGCAAAGGCTGGCTCTGCGCATATTTGTATTCCGGGTATTCATTCATCAGCGCGTCCACCGTGGAGAAGGTCCGGCTTGTTTTTCGAACGGTTTCCCGGACCGGCCACAGCCAGGCGATGTCGATATGAGACTGTCCGACCATGTGCTCGGTTCCTTCAGCATGGCCGCCAATGGCTGTAACCTGCTGCACAAGCTCTTGCTCAATCGCGGTCACCATTTCACCTGCGATGATCGATGCCTCATTCAGACTTACAAAACGATCCATCGCCTGATACAAGGCCTCCATCAATCGGATGCGCCGCATATCGTTGTCCGGCAGCAGTATAACCGAATCCCTGATAACAGTTGCAGTGTACATCAGACTCTGAACAGGCACGTTCACGTTGACAAGCAGACTCTGTACTCGGGTAATCGGAGGCTGAATGACAGCCTGCTGATTGAGCGGATCCACGGGCTCTGGAATCGGATCGTATAATTCGATTTCCAGCTCCATGTTCATGCCGGTGCGCTTCGGATCAAGCGTTACAAACGTATGATTGCGGTCCAAACCCTGATACGAAGCTCCGTTAACGCGCAGCAAAGCTTCGCCTCCGGACTGAAACAGAAGCCCTATCACGCCATCTGCCCACTGCGGGGGCAGTTCAAGGCTCATTCGAAAGAAATAGGTTGTGCCCTGCGTGCTCGGAAATCTGTTGAAGTCATGTCCTTCGGCAAAAGGGGCTGAGTCTTCATACACGCCCGGAACCATATAAGTGGTCCGCGTAATATCCCACCCCTTGAGTTCTCTCGACTCAAGCCACTGGCGCTCCGACAATTCGCGTATAAATCGCCTAATGCGTTCCATCCATCAGCCCTCCTGCACGGTCAAATCCGCACTCAGCGTGTCATTGACATGTCTGCCAACCATGATTCGGAACAGACCTGGTTCAACAACCTGCTTATAATCTTGACCGACATATTGAAGCTGTTCGGCGCCTATCGTAAATTCAATCTTTCGTTTTTCTCCAGCCTTCAGAGATATTTTGCGGAAACCCTTCAGTTCACAGGCTGGTCTTGTGTATTTGCTGGCCACATCGCTCACATACAGCTGAACAACTTCGGATCCTTCCCGAGTGCCGCTATTCGTGACGTTGACGGTGACAACTGCCGTTTCGCCGATTCCAATGACATCCGAGGATAGCTGGATATCCGAATAACTGAATTCGGTGTAACTAAGCCCATACCCAAACGGATAACGCGGCTGGGAATCTTCTTCGAGGTAACGCTTGCCGCGCGACCGCTTGCCGTTGTAATAAACCGGAAGCTGTCCGACATCTTTTGGGATTGACAAGGTTAGCTTCCCGGACGGATTCACATCCCCGAACAGGATGTCGGCAATCGCATGTCCGCCCTCCTGACCCGGGTACCACGCTTCCAGAATGGCATCGGCATGGTTGTCGATCCACGGTTCCGCAATCGGCCGGCCGTTGATATACACAACGATCATCCGCTTGCCAAGCTTATGAATCTCTTGGGCCATTTCCAATTGAACGCCGGATAGCTGCAGCGTCATCCGGTCGATGCCTTCGCCGCAGTCCATGTCGCTTAAAGCGTCGTCCGTGACCTTCGAAGCCCCTGTGCGCAAATCGATCGTTCCTTCGCCGAAATCGCGGGCGCTGGAGCCGCCCAGCACCAACACCACGGTATCGGCCTGATCCGCACAAGCTAATGCGAATTCAAAACCCTCCCTGGAATCGTCCTTAATACGGCAGCCCGGAGCATACAATACATGGTCTGGAACATCCCCCAGCTTGGCACGAACCCCATCCAGCACCGTGACCACGCTTGCTGGCGGCTGTGGTGATGTATAGTCCCCAAGCTGATTGTATCCCTGATCGGCATTAGGTCCAATGACAGCAATCACGCCCCCGTCCTTCGGTAACGGCAGGGCCTTTCCTTCATTCTTAAGCAGCACGATGCCTTCTGCCGCAAGCTGTCTGGCAAGTTCTACGTGCTGTTCGCTGCCAATCACTTCCTCGGCGATCTGTGGTTCAACGTATGGACTCTCAAATAAACCGAGTTTAAATTTCAAAGTCAATACGCGGCGAACGGCTTCATCCAGAACGGAGGCCTCCAGCTTGTTTTGCTCGATTGCCGTTTGCAGATATTTCCCAAACATCTCACCCGACATCTCCATATCGATACCGGCCGATAGAGCCTGAACAGCGGCATCCATTCCGTCTTCTGCCGTATCATGGCCGCTGGCCAGCATGTCGATGGCACCACAGTCGGTGATCACCATGCCGTCAAAGCCCCACTCCTTGCGGAGAATGTCGCCTAACAGCTCCGTATTTACGGTGCAAGGCACGCCATCGATCTCGTTATAAGCCGGCATAATGGAGGCAGCTCCCGCTTCCACGGCCTTCCGAAACGGCAGCATATCCACTTCCATCAGCTCACGGGTCCCCATGTGCACAGGTCCCGCATTCCTTCCGCCTTCAGAGCTGCCATAACCTACGAAATGCTTCAGCGTTGCTGCAACACTGCTCGGACTGTCCAAAGACTCGCCTTGAAGGCCTTCAACCGATGCGACTGCATATTCACTGATCAGGTAGGGGTCTTCGCCAAAACATTCCTCGGTACGTCCCCATCTGGGATCGCGTACAACGTCCAAGACCGGGGAATAGGTCACAGCACCGCCCTGACTGCGCGTCTCAAGCGCAACGGCGCGGCACATATCCCGGTATAACTCCACATTCCATGTGCTTCCGATTGAGAGCGGTACCGGAAACACCGTGCCGCCAATGGCCATATGACCATGCGAGCATTCCTCCCCGATGAGAATCGGAATGCCGAGACGGGAATTCTCGATTGCATACCGCTGAATTTGATTAACGGCTTCCGCTCCTTCACGTGGAGAAAGACCGGTTTCAAGTGTTACACCGGTCCATGGATCGGCGCGAAGGGTCCCGTACAGGGAGCCGACGCCGCCATCTTTCACTTGCTCTTTAAATGAATCCGCTAAGGTAATCCGGCCTTCCTTCACCTCATAGGTCTTCCAGCCGAACGGCTGGACCAACTGGCCCACCTTCTCCTTCGTTGTCATAAGGCCAAGAAGATGTTCCACTCTTTCCGCAATGGGTTTACTGGAATCTTGATAAGTCATCTCATACCCTCCGGTACATGAAGAATTTATTCTTTAACCGCGCCGATGGTCAGACCTTGAATGAAATAGCGCTGGAAGAAAGGATAGGCCAGAATAATCGGCCCGGTTGCCAGAACGACCATGGCCATCCGTGACGTATCCTGCGGCATGCTCTGAAGAGCGGCCATGCTAAGAGATGAATTCTGAGAATTCTGCAGGATGAACTGCATGCTGGTCTCAATCCGCATCAGCATGGATTGCAGTGGAACCAGGTTGGGATCATCAATATAGAGAAGTGCATTAAACCAGTCGTTCCAGTAGCCGAGGGTGCTAAACAGTCCGATGGTTGCCAGACCCGGCAGGGAAAGCGGCAATACCAGCTTGTAGAATATTTTAAATTCACTCGCGCCGTCGATTTTACCGGATTCAATGATGGCATCCGGAACACTCGTGCTGTAGAAGGTTCGAAGAATCATAATATAGAAGGCATTAACCGCCAGTGGCAGGATCAGAGCCCAGATCGAATCCTTCAAGCCGAGCAGTTGCGTTGCTACGATATAAGTCGGCACCAAACCGCCGTTAAACAGCATCGTGAAAAATGCAAAGAACGAGAAGAAATTACGATATCTGAACCCTTTGCGGGAGACCGCATAAGCGTACAGCGAAATAATAAACAAACTAATCAGCGTACCTACAACCGTCACAAAAATCGTAACGCCGTACGAACGAAGAAGTGTATCCCCGGTTTGGAATACATATTTATAAGCCTCAAGGCTCCATTTTTCCGGCCAGATCTGATATCCGTTGCGGGCCAGAGAACCTTCATCTGTAAATGAGATGATCATCACGAATAAGAACGGAAATACACACAGGAACGAGAAAATACCGGCTATCAGGTTGAATACGACATTCCACCCGGATGAAAGCTCATGGAAATCTTTCATCTTGCTTTTCGATTTGAACACATCACATACCCCCTTCTTGGTAGATTGATCGATTAGAACAAAGCGTTATCCTTGTCATATTTACGCACGATGTAGTTGGATACCATAACCAGGATAAAGCCGACTACCGACTGGTACAGTCCTGCAGCGGTACTCATTCCGATTTCGCCTGTTGTTTTCAGACCACGGTATACATAGGTATCGATAACATTCGTTACAGAATACAACGTTCCCGAATCCCTTGGCACTTGATAGAACAGACCAAAGTCAGCGTAGAAGATTTTACCGATCGCAAGAAGAGTTAAGATTGTCATCAGCGGTTTCAGCATCGGAAGGGTAATGGCTTTAATCTGCTGCCATTTGTTCGCTCCGTCAATCATTGCCGCCTCGTACAAGGATCTGTCGATCCCCATAATCGCTGCCAGATAGACAACGCTGTTGTAACCTACGGATTTCCACAAGCTGATCAGCGTCAGGAATATCGGCCAGTACTTGGCCTCGGAATACCACTGAACCGGCTCCATCCCGAACCAGCCCAGGATTTGATTCAGCATCCCCTTGTCCATGCTCAGGAAACTGAAAGCAAAATAACCTACAATAACCCAAGATAAGAAATACGGCAAGAACATCCCGGTTTGATAGATTTTGGCCAATTTCTTGTTCACGATTTCAGACAATACGATAGCCAGTGCCACGGAAAGAACGAGACCGAGAATAATAAACACAAAATTATAAAGCACGGTATTGCGGGTAATGATGTAAGCATCGTTGGTACTGAACAGGAACTTAAAGTTTTGGAAGCCTACCCATTCACTATTAACGATGCTTGCCCAGAAGCCGTCCCGGCTAAAGCGGTATTCCTTAAATGCAATGATCGTCCCGAACATAGGCAAATATGAGAATAAGAGAAACCATAGGGTCCCCGGTAAAACCATGAACAGCATGGCCTTATTCGTCATAATATTTTTGAAAAACTGTCCGATTGCTCTCACGCTTACCCCTCCTCGTGAAGTATATGAATGAACAAAAGAAGGGCGGTGAACATCCGCCGCCCCGTCCTTGTTCATGCTGAAGCGGTATCTTTGCCCATAGTGGACATGCGGACTGCTTCATGCATTGTTATTACTTGCTTGCTTTCCAAGCATCAATTTGGCTTTGTGCTTCAGCCATGATCTTGTCCAGGCCAGCAGCTTTCAGCTTTTCATTCGCTTTTGGCAGGAACTCTTCCGGATTCACGGTACCTGTCATCAGCGGTGCCCAGAACTCTTCTTTTACGTTATTGACTGCAGCGAGCTCTGTGGATACTTTGGTTGGATCGAAGTTGAAACCGAGCAGCGGAGCAGGCTTGCCGGACTCGTTAAACTTCTTGAACTCTTCCCATTTGTTCTCGGGATCTTCAGGATTCAAGTACGTCAGCATAACATTCCCAAGTGCGAAGGTAGGCATGTCGTAGTTTTTCGATTCTGGCAAGTTTTCCATTACATTCTCGCTAAGCTTCTTGTAATGCACGTCTTCGATACCGGAGTCAACCAGGTTGCGAAGATATACGTCCGTGTTCAGCAAGTTCAGGAATTCCATCGCTTTCTCAGGGTACTTCGAGTTAGCCGAGATCGCTTGCATGGAACCCATAACCGACCAGTTAAAGATGTTGGCATCGCCAGCCGGCGTAGATACGACCGGATAGCCATAGCTTTGGCTCCACAGATTGTCTGCGAACGGCTGTGTTGCCGCACGATCCGCAAACCAGTTGCCGGATGTCATCAGGTCTTGCGTCGAAGTTGTTGTAGCTGCTTCTGGGGAGATATATCCCGCTTTGTAATACTTGTTCATCAATTTGAGCATGTCCATCGTTTCTGGCATTTCGAGGAAGTTCACAACTTTTAATTCTTCCTTGTCATCCAGGTATACAGCCATTGGCATCTTTTCGATGATGTAATCAAACGGAAGCAGCGGGCCGAAATCCTTGCTTACGGCCAATGGAACAACGTTTGGTTCATTTTCCTTAATCGTTTTGAGCAGCGGCTCCAGGCTTTCCATCGATTTCACGCCTGAAATATCGAGATTGTATTTATCAAGCAGCGTTTTATTAAAGCGCCATGCTTCTTGAGCAGGAAGCTCTTTATTTGCCGGAATTGCGTAATTGTGTCCGTCTACCTTGGAACCTTCCAGGAACGCCGGATCAATTGCGTCTTTAATGCCTTGTCCATGGCTTTCGATCAGTGCATCCAATTCCATGAATGCGCCTTTACGTGCATTTTGCACATAATCGAACGCCCATGAGCTTGTGAAGAGGATGTCCATCGGTTCGCCGGAAGCTGCCATTACCTGCATCTTCTGGTTGTAGTCACCGAAGTCGATCATTTTCATGTCAACGGTTACACCAATCTTCTCAGTTGTGTATTTATTGATTTCCTCTTCAACCTTGTCAACATCCTTTTGAGGTGTTCCGATCGTGTACCAGATCAGCTCTACCGGTTTCTCGGCAGTTCCCCCGCCATTTCCTGCACTCTCTTCCTTATTGCCTCCACATGCTGACAGCAGCATGGATGCGGACAAAAGAAGCGTAAGCGGCAGAAGCCATTTCTTTTTCGATTTACTCATGTTTATCCTCCCTTTTGAATCCTTGTGTCTCTACACCTATAAGGTTATCTGATGAAAGCAGTTTCACATAGGCGAAAAATTAAAGGAATTATGGTGAAAATAAAGAAAAAAACTCTGATTAAATCAATCAGAGCATTCCTCTAAAGTCTCTTGGCGATACGCCGACAAACTTTTTGAACTGTTTATAGAAATAACCCGTTTCCCAGTAACCTACATTTTTTGCGATATCTTGAACTTTGGCAGAGGAGTTTCGCAGTAGTTCTTTGGCTCTATCGATGCGGTACCTGTTAATATACTCCGTAAAACTCTCTCCCGTTTCTTTATGAAAGAGATGCCCAAGATACACGGGATGAATATGGTATTGGGCACCTAACACCTTCAATGACAAATCCTCGTTAAAATGCTGCTGGATATGGTGCAAAATCTGCTGAATGACAGGGCTCTTCACGTCATTGTTGAGCGAGTCAACCAGACCGCCGACCCCTTCTTTCACGGCCGTAATCAAGTCGTCTATCGATATGGACTCCATAATATCGGTAATCGTGTTTTTTACAAAATCGGGGGCAGCCGTGTATTGAATATCGTTAAGCTCCAGCTTCAGGCGAACAACCATCTCAACCGCGACACTCTTCAGTATCGTTGGGGTCATGCCCTGCGTGTGGCGAAGCCGGTCAAAATCGCTGTCGATCAGCTCAAACAGCCCCTGCTTGTCCCTGCCAGCGATGCCTTTTGCATACTCAGGCCACTGGACCGTGTAGGATTCCGCGGCTTCGCCCTTCTTCGCCTGAACATCAACATAATCCACGTAGGAGGGCTGCTCCAGCACGAGATAGTATTCCTGTGCCTCCTTCGCATGGAGATAGCTATCCTTATAATTTCCTCCGAGGCTCTCTATGCTCCCAAGCGATATGCACAGCTCCTCTTCATAACACTGCTCGCGCACCTGCTGCAGGAGCCTGATCGCCCTCGCCTTTTCCGTATCCGGCTCCCTCATCATAAATATCACCACATGGTCGCCGTCATTGTCCCGGAAATACATAACGCCCTGCTCCTGCTCCATCAATTGATACAGACAGCTCTCAAGCGGCGTGAAATCAGCTCGCAGTATGGATGCCATGACATAGGGCAGATTCAGGTTCAGCCCCAGAAGATTAGCGCGTTCCTCCAGCTCCTCCGGCTCAATCCGGTCCGTGATCCAGCGGTATAGAATATTGCTTCGCAGAATGTTAATGTCGTATTCGTCCAGTCTCATTTCTCTCTTGGCATTGTTCATCTTATCGGTCGTACTGGCAATGGTCTCTTCCAGTTCCTTCAGATTGATCGGCTTGAGCAAATAATTCTCGATCCCGAGACGCATACCTTCCTTCAAATAGGCAAAATCGTCAAAGCCGCTGAGGATGATCACCTTCAGATTGCGGTTCAGCTTGCGTGCGCCTTCTATCAATTCAAGTCCTGTCATCACAGGCATTGATATATCCGTTATGAGGATATCAACGGGGACGACCGCCATCTTCTCCAATGCCTGGCGACCGTTTCCTGCGTGACCCACCACCTCAATGCCATACTTGGACCAATCCACGACATCTACCAATCCTTCTATAATGAACGGTTCATCATCCACGATAAATACCTTATACATTGTTATCCAACTTCCCTTCTGTCACCGGAAATCTGACGGTCACCGTCGTTCCGTTACCCGGCTCACTCTCGATGTCCATCCCGTAAGAACTTCCAAACGTCAGCTTTAACCGTTCATTCACACTTCGCAGCCCAAAGGATTCTCCGTTGGACTCAGCCATCTGCAGTCTTGCACGGATATCCTCAAGCCGCTTTGGTTCGATTCCCTTCCCGTTATCCTTGATCACAATGCAGACCTCACCGTCCTGCTGCGTAGCGGTGATCGATAGCCAGTTATCATCCTGGTCGCTCCGCAATCCATGTACAATATAGTTCTCAATGAGCGGCTGTAGCGACATTTTCATCATCGGCACACTCTTGATTGGTTCCTCGCAGAACATTTTATAAATATACTTGTCCTTATAGCGAATACGGAACAGTTCCAGATAGAGCCGGCAAGCTTCCAGCTCATCCTTCAACGTGTAGTTGGACTTGCGCTGTACGATATTCTTAAACAGCATCGATAAGCTGTAGATCATATCACCAACATCCTGAGCGCCCTGAGAGAGAGCTCTCATTCGTATCACTTCAAGCGTATTATATAGAAAATGCGGGTTAATTCTGGCCTGCAGCGCGGACAGCTCCGCGTTCTTCTGGTTGATCTCCGCTTTATATACCTTATCGATATATCGTGTCAGCTCATCCAGCATTTCATTAAAGCTGCCGGCAATTTGCCCCAGCTGATCCTCCTTGGTATCCTGCATCCGGGCAACAAACTCGCCCTTCTCCACCTTGCGCATGAATCGGATGATGTTATCGGTCCGCTTGGAGTAGTTCACAATCATCAGGGCCGGAATGGAAACGGCAACAACAATGCATAACAAGGCTGCAATAATAATCGTGCTCTGCAAGCCATGCAGGGATTCCGCAACCTCGCGCTTCGGAGTAATCCCTACCACCGTATAGCCCGCCTGATTGTGAGCCGATATGGTTACATACGACTCCTCGTCCAAGAATACGGTTTCTTTGGAATTGAGCAGCCGCTCCGCATACGGATACTTCTCTCCATAATATCTGCCACCAGAATCAAACATTACGCTGCCATCACCCGATAGGACCATTACAGATCCCTTCATCTCATCCTCGCTGCTGTTCAGCACGGTTGCGAGCGCTTCCGTCCGGAATAAAACAAGCAGCTGCCCCAGATTCTTGTAGGTGGTCATATCATTGATCGGACTCCGTATCGAGAATAGCGGTACAGCGGCATCTCCAGCCAGCTTGCGAACCCAGAAATTCGGCAGTGTGACGCTCTGGCTTTCCATGGCCATAACATCGGGTATGTAAGAATGCGTAGCGTTCGCCTGATAGAGCCGGGTCATGCTGCCCTGTTTATATACATACACATACTGCTTCTCGGCACTGTACAGCATAATATTCTCAATATCCGGATCATCATCCAGCCGCTGCTTAAAGTATGCAAGCACACTGTCCGTATTGGACTGTCCGCTGCCCACAATCCGGTTCATCCGCTTGGCAATATATTCATTAAACGAGTTCATGAGAAAGTAGGAGGTGTCAAGGCCAAGGGAACCATTGCGATACAAGTCATTCACGTAGGACTGTACATTCTCATATTTTTGATTAACGTGCCGCTCCACCCGTTCAACTCCGCTGCGCTGGATATCCAGTTCGCTGCGAACAGCGGATTGAAACAAGAAATAATACATTAGAAAAGATAAAGTTACGATGGTGACCACCGCAATCAGGGAAATCAAGAGCAGCATTTTGGTAAACATATTATTTTTGATGTATTTTTGATAAAACCCAACAGGAGACATCGGTTATCCCCTTCCTGATGTAAAGCTTTTCATTATTAAATATAACATCGACCCGCCCTTATCAACGGATGAAATTTCTTCCAAACCGTGAAGGTGCAATCTGCCTATTTTAGGCCGATTCTGGGTCGAATGCCTTCCCCGATTCATAACATGGATGAAAAAGGAGGTGGATGATGATGCCCAAGTACCGCATCATTGTCGATGTGGCCAACTATCAGCTGCATTTGCTGGACGGTGACGCCGTGGTACATACGTACCCGATTGCTGTAGGCAAAATGGCCACGCAGACCCCTCCCGGCAATTACACAATCGTCACCAAAGAGCCCAATCCAGGCGGACCATTCGGAGCTTATTGGTTAGGTTTGTCCAAACCGCACTACGGCATCCATGGCACGAATGATCCTTCATCCATCGGCAGATCCGTTTCCCATGGCTGCATTCGGATGTACAATGAGGATGTTGTGCAGCTTGCTTCGCTCGTACCCCTGCATACCCAGGTCACCATACGAAACTAATAACATAGACTGGTGATTTCAAATCCCTCCAAATTGGTTAAATACAAATGTTATATGGTACTTACGTATTTACCTATTCGTTGTTATGGAGGGATTGCCCATGATGCAGAGCAAATATTTCAGGACATGCTTCGGTATAATCGCGCTGCTCTTAATCATTTATCTAGGATCCGAGATCAGCTTTTTGTTCCGCCCAATCGTCTCCATGTTCAACATGTTGATTGTTCCTGTCGCGATGGCCGGCTTCTTCTATTACCTGCTTCGGCCAATTGTCGATTACCTGGAACGCCAGAAAATCAAACGCTCCATTGGCGTCTTGATGCTGTATTTCGTGTTTGCCGGACTCTGTGCGATCTTTGGCATCGTGGTGTGGCCGACACTTCGGGAACAGATGGAGACTTTCATAAGCAACGCCCCTTTCCTAGTGGAGGGCGTCCAGGAACAGATTGACCAGCTGCAGCAGAATCCGTACTGGTCCCGCTTCATACCAACCGAATCAGAGTTGACCACTTCGCTCACGGAATATATGAATCGTATCATTACCTGGATTAGCAACTCCATCAACAACCTGATTACCGTTGTATCCGGTGTTGTTGTCATTATTGCTACGATTCCCATCATTCTGTACTACATGCTCAAGGAGGGCAACAAGCTGCCGCCAAGATTGCTCAGCGTTCTGCCTAGACGATTCCGCCGTGACGGTCAGGAAGTGCTGGGTGAGATTGATTCCGCACTCAGCAATTTTATTATCGGCAAAGTCATCCTTAATCTTATACTTAGCGTTCTGATTTATATCGGATTTTTAATTATTGGACTGCCCTATTCCTTGCTGTTAACCGTGATCTCCTTCTTCTTGAATTTCATTCCGTATATCGGTGCGCTGCTTGCAACCATCCCTGTCGTTATCGTCGGGTTCATTGAAGCTCCGTCCATCGCCATATGGTCTGTCGTAGTCATTGTGATCGCACAGCAAATTCAAGATAATATTCTGACCCCCGTAATCTATGGCAAACAGCTCGATATTCACCCTCTCACCACGGTGGTCCTTATTCTGGTAGGTGGAGATTTCTTCGGACTCCTCGGTATCCTGCTCGCTATTCCTGCCTATATGATCATTAAAATTCTCGTGGTGCGGATCTACGAACTCTTCCTTGCTGAAAAAGTAGAGGAGGCTTAAACGCTTCAAGGAATTCTGCTTATCCTTCATTCAAACAAAAAAAGGATGTCCCCGCCAACTTTACGATGGCTGCTGGGGACATCCTTTATTCAAATAATTACGCATTGCCCCGCAAGGACCGAACGACAAAATAATGCTCGTCCTTACGCAAAATCATTCCATTTGACAGCGTGACCGTTTCCTCATCATGAGAAGCAAGAACGGCCTGAGAGGAGACCAATTGATTGCCCCTCCATACCATCACACAAGATCCAAAGTAGACTGCATTATCAAATTGAATCGTATGATTCACGACATAACCGATAGAGTTTAGAGCCGGAGAAGAATTTCTCGGCATTATTCTATGAATGGAGCGAAACGGGATGACAAGCTCCCCCGGGCCAAGAATGACCTTCTCCTGAATGGGGTCCCATGATTTCAACACACCTTCAACCGTGCTTTTCGCCCCGTCTAAACGCTGAATGACAACATGACGACCGATCCAATGCTTCATGAAGGTCACCTCTCGCGGATTATTCAACTCCATCGCCCGATGTGCTTGGGATGTCCCAATTCACCGGATCCATACCCTTTTGCATTAAATAAGCATTCGATGCTGAAAATGGACGACTGCCGAAAAAACCTTTGTGCGCTGCAAATGGACTCGGATGACTGGACTCAAGCACCTTGTGCCGACTTCGGTCTATGAAAGAACCCTTCTTCTGTGCGTAACTGCCCCATAATATAAACACCATTGGCTGATCGCGTTCATTCAGCTTTGCAATAACGGTATCCGTGAATCGCTCCCACCCGATTCCTTTATGCGAATTGGGCTCACCTTCGCGTACCGTAAGAACCGCATTAAGCAGCAGCACCCCCTGATCAGCCCATGACTGTAAAGAGCCATGGTGCGGAACAGGTACACCCAAATCGGATGCCAGCTCCTTATGTATATTGCGCAGAGACGGAGGAATCGTAACTCCGGGTGAAACGGAAAAGCTTAATCCCTGTGCCTGCTTTCGTCCGTGATAGGGATCTTGTCCCAAAATAACGACTTTTGTGGATTCATACGATGTTTGGTGAAGAGCTCGAAATATATCTTCCTTAGGAGGATACACCGTGCTGCGCCGGTATTCCTCGTCCACCCGTTCCATCAACGCTTCAAAATAAGGCTTATCCATCTCTCCGTTCAGGATAACGTCCCAATCATTGTTAAACATCCGCATCTCTCCCCCCCTCCTCCTCACACAGGTCAGCGTGGAATTATAAAAGAATGCGATTTTTATAGAAAGGACTTTAACGTCTTCCATTCCGTTTGTTCCGATAATAGCCTTCGTCAAAAAAATTGACCTCTTGTCAATTTAAAAAATAAGCCGGCACCCATACAGGGGGCCGACTTATTTTGCATCTTACCAGACGCTGTTATAATGCCGAGGACGGGGGTCGAACCCGTACGGTAGTCACCTACCGCAGGATTTTAAGTCCTGTGCGTCTGCCAATTCCGCCACCCCGGCATATTTTATCTTAGATTCGCTCTATTCAAATCACCATATGGGATTCATACCGATTAACGGAAAATTTTGCGATTCTTTTCGTTCTGGCGACAAAATCGATAATACCATGTCTAACCATATGATGTCAATATATGAAACTCATATTTTTTCGCATCACCCTGAATGCGATCCCCCATTTTTCTCGATTGCCCCGAGTCGCTGCTCTAATTCATCGATTCGATCGCGCTGCTCCGTTATGTCCGATGCTTTACCGGAAGCCTTTACCTTTGCCCAATCCACCACCCCCTGGTAGCGGCTCACGTCAATCCCTTGGGCATTCGAACGATTACGTGATTGCATCTGGATCACTCCTTTCTACCATTACATGCTCTGCATGCGGAGCATGCTTGTGCCGATCGGTGTTTAATGTCGAACGGCGTCTGAGCCAGACATTAGGAATAATTTTACCGTGTTCACCAAATGATAAATAAGCTTGCATGTCACATGCCAAGACTAGAACAGCAGAGAAAAGGATAATGATCACCATGAAAAAGCTCTCAACTGTTATATGGCTTACTCTCTCCCTCTCCCTGTGCCTTAACGAGCATGTTGATGCAGATCATGTGCCGTCTGCTTCCAAGGGAAGAGACTACTATGAGGAACGCGGAGAGATCGTATGGGAAGTGCCCACACCCAGCAAAGTGATTGCCCTCACCTTTGATGATGGTCCGGATGCACATACGACCGTTGAAATTCTGGATCTGTTAAAACAATATGGCGCAAAGGCGACTTTCTTTGTTGTGGGCAACCGGGTGGAGAAACACCCCGATATCGTGGCACGTGAGCTTCACGAAGGGCATGAAATAGGAAACCACTCCTACACTCATCCTTCCTTCCACAATATCAACGCCAGCAAATTAACCAGTGAACTGAACCGGACCCAGGAAGCGATTTTCAAAGCGACAGGCAGTAAAACCGTATTGTTCCGCCCGCCCGGTGGAAGTTACAATGAATCCATTGTAAGGACAAGCAAGGATATCGGTATGCTGACCGTATTGTGGTCATGGCACCAGGATACGCTGGATTGGCGAAAGCCCGGCGTCAACCGGATCGTCAAAAAGGTTCTGGATAACGCGCACAATGGAGACATCGTGCTCATGCACGATTTTGTCCCGACCAGTACACAGACGGTGGAGGCGCTCAGCGTGATTTTGCCGGAGCTGCAAAAGCGTGGCTTCACATTTGTTACTGTATCCGAGCTGCTCTCCTATCATGATAAATCGCATAAGTTTATTGAAGTAAACCACTGATTCATCCCATTGCAATGCTAAAATAACCGCTACCTGCAGGAGGTAACGGTTATTTTTTATCAGCTGATTTCTCGCTATTTCGGACATTCAAACTCCCACTTGAATATTTTAAATCCATTTGATAAGATACAGAACGAACGTTCAGTATAGAAAAATAATGACAATATCTATACGTATAAGGGGGGCGCTAATGAACAAAAAACAACAGCAGAGCGAAGACACCAAGCGGCGCATCGCTGAAGCGGCCAAAGCCCTCATTATGCAAAAAGGATACAAGTCGACCTCGATTGAGGAAATCGTAGAAGCAACAGGAAGCAGTAAGGGTAACATTTACTACCACTTCAAAAGCAAGGAAGGGCTGTTTCTGTATCTCATCGAGGAATGGGATCTGGAATGGGAGCAAAAGTGGAGCAGCAAAGAACATCAATATACCACCATCACGGACAAATTGTACGGCATCGCTGATCAATTGGTGTTTGATGATTTGAACCACCCGTTCTCCAAAGCACTGGATGAATTTCTGAACAGCAACGAGAGTATGAGCGAGGATGTGGAACAGCGGATTACCCAGATCATTCGGAATCGACTCGAATTTAATCAGAAATTGCTGCAGCAAGGGATTGATCAGGGTGAATTTGAGAACCATAACGTGGAGCATCTCTCGATTATATTTGAAAGCTTGATCGCGGGTTTAAGCCAGATGTCTCAAATGGCTAAGCTCGACAATGTGCTCGCGCTTTATCATTCCGCCATTCGTGTGCTCTTGTATGGTATCGCCAAGAAACCTGGCATGAATAACGGCAGATAAACTTTCCATTTTTTGTGGAATGTTACAAACCGAACGTTCAGTATGCAATTATATAAACATGTAAATCACGACAACACGTTGGATCGTCATTTATTTTTGGAGGAATCATCATGTCATTACTGCTGCGTAATAATGGAGCGATCCTGCTCCTCATGTTCAATATATTTTTAGTCTTTACCGGTATCGGTCTGGTCATACCCATTATGCCCACCTATATGACGGAGCTTAATATTAACGGCAGTACCGTGGGCATGCTCGTGGCTGCTTTTTCATTAACGCAGCTGCTGTTCTCGCCACTCGCGGGCCGCTTGTCCGACTCCGTAGGACGTAAAAAAATTATCATCTCCGGTATGATTGTATTCGCCTTATCGGAATGGCTGTTCGGGGCTGCCAGCACGCCGACGCTGCTGTTTGCAGCCAGAATGCTTGGCGGCATAGGCGCCGCACTCATCATGCCTGCCATTATGGCCTACACGGCTGACGTGACTTCTAATGAGGAGCGTGCCAGAGGCATGGGCTTCATAAATGCTGCGATTACCACCGGATTCATTATCGGGCCGGGAATCGGGGGTTTCATTGCTGAGTTTGGGATCCGGGTTCCCTTCTATGCAGCCGCGGTCGCGGGCGGTATCGCTGCCTTGGTAACGTTAATTCTGCTGCCCGAATCTTCAGCCAAACAAGAAGCGCCTACCGTACTGGGACGGAAGAAGGAGAGTCTGTTTCTCCAGCTGGCGCGTTCCTTCAGAGAGCCCTATTTCTTAAGTTTGGTCATTGTATTTGTTCTCTCCTTCGGTCTTGCCAATTATGAGACTGTGTTCGGATTGTTCGTGGATCATAAATTCGGTTTTACCCCCAAAGATATTGCCATGATCATAACGTTTGGTTCGATTGCCGGCGCCGTTGTGCAGGCCACAATATTCGGATGGATCCTGAACCGGTTTGGGGAGAAAAGAGTCATCACACTCAGTTTGTTAACCGCGGGGATATGTATACTATTAACTCTGTTTGTGCATAAGTACTGGTTGATATTCCTCGTAACCTTCCTGGTGTTCCTGTCGATTGACATCCTGCGTCCTGCTATCGGTACGCAAATGTCCAAGCTGGCCAAGGACCAACAGGGCTATGTTGCCGGCTTAAACTCCGCTTACACCAGCCTTGGAAATATCGCAGGCCCGCTTGTGGCCGGGTATTTGTTTGACCTGGATATCAATTATCCGTACATCGCTGCCTCCATCGTGCTCATTCTCTGCTTCTTCCTGGCCATGCGTGCCGGCAGAGCCTGGTCCGCTACCGAAGCCGTCATGAATGAACGTTGACGAACAGGGAAACGATCCCCCTACCGCTATATCTTTATAACATGGAACAAGCGCTCGTCAGCATCTGACGGGCGCTTGTTTTGCTATGTATTTTAATAAGCCACCAGGACAATGATTGCCAATAGAGCCACAAGCGCAAATAAAAGTGCCCAGCCCAACTCGAAGCGTCTTTTTTCTTTATAAGCCTTGAAGGCTTTTCTCGATTCAAACACGAATACAATCACCAAAAAGGCAAGCAACACAGGCAGTCCCCAGGACTGATTCAATACCCATTCTGACACTATGATCCCCCGTCCTATGTACTAAAATGAGCTGACATACCAACCAGCCGCAGCCCTTGGATTACGTCTGGTCTTTAACGGCTCCTCTAAAATGTAACGCAAGTCGCCTGCGATTACAAATTCCCCAAGGAGAACATGTTGAAACCACGGAGAGATTTGGGCGTATTGTTTCAAAGGACCTTTCGTGAAAACATGATGATCTGATTCGTCATTCGTGACAAACGAAGAACTAAGGCAGCAGCAACAACCCTTACAAAATGGAGGTGCACAAGAAGTATGAAGAAGTTGGGAAGAACCCAATTAGAGCATTCCGGTGGTGTTATATCCTTGATCTTCGATGTTGTACTTTATATCCCCCGCTTGATCATCAGATGGTTAAACTGATACCAAGCAGCACGCTCGACCTATGATCATTTATGGCTGCAGCCATATAAACAGCAAGTCATAACCACCGGCTTAGCCGGTGGCTTCCATCAGACCTATAAGGGCATGGTACTAGCAAGCGCCTATAAGGCGCATTGAAAGTCTGCCAACCGCGGGTATTCTCAGGCTTGCCCCTCAAAGGGGCTTTTTTATTTGCCCTTTCCTACCGACTCACCCGTAAACGGGTCGAACAGTTCTTTCATCGTGAGTTGTTCGTAGTTCTTGTCTTCTGTTAGTTGATTCCGAATGTACTCGGTGATCACTTTCTTGTTTCGTCCTACTGTGTCCACATAATATCCTCTACACCAAAACTGCCGATTTCCATATCGGTACTTCAGGTTTGCAAATTTATCGAAGATCATGAGTGAACTTTTTCCTTTTAAATATCCCATAAACTCCGATGCACTCAACTTCGGTGGTATGCTCATCAGCATGTGAATAGGATCTACACATGCCTCCGCTCCAGAATCTCTACTCCTTTGCGCTCGCATAACTCTCGAATGATTTTCCCAATTTCTCTTTTTAATTTCCCATAAATCACTTGCCTGCGGTTCTTCGGCGCAAATACGATGTGGTATTTACAGTTCCATCGTGTATGTGCTAGACTGCTTTTATCCATTCCCTTGTCCTCCTTGATCTTGATGATGCGGCCCTCAGACCGGCACCATCTTATCATGAAGTTCAAGGGAATTTTACTCATAGCAATAAGCTTTCCTGAACCCCCGGTCGAACCGGGGGTTTTCTTATACAACAATAAAAGACGAGTTAATTTAACTCGTCAGAGTATCTAGAAAGTCCAGAGGACTGTTCGCCACTTCATTTTTTTATATGGGGAGACTCATCTTTTAAAACAAAAATTGATTTAAAACGATCAGAGGCCCTAGTTTTGAAACTATTAAGGCAAATTTTAACCCCCTGCAAAAAACAGGGGGTTTCTCGACAACCTGACGAGTTAATTTAACTCGTCTTTTTAATGACATAAGATCAATGACGAGCTACGAAGGAAATCTTGCCGCAGAAAAATTTGTTGCGTTCCCATCATTTTGTATTATAACCGCCTGGCTGCTAAAAAATCTAACTGTTACTAGATCCCCAGCTTGTAACTGCAGTATAGTTGTAAATCCTACAGTGTCAATCACAGTTTGACCAGCTGGTGGAATGATGAGTTTAAAATAGTACGAGCGAAAAGCACCATTTACTTGAATTGAGAGTCGGACTTCAGCTGAACCAATAGTTGTGCCTATAAAAAGGGCACTTACACTTAGAGAATAAATACCTGTTGCAGTAGGGATAAATGTACTCGGAAGTACATACTCGCCGGCAAGATCAAATATTACATTCGGAAAAGATATCAAAACGTCCGTATTGATAGGAACTTCTTGATCCGTATTATTTTCTGCTCTGAATGCAGATATCGGCACCGGGCCCGTAGGACCTGTAGGGCCTTGTATACCTTGAGGACCTGTCGCTCCCGGTATACCTTGAGGACCTGTCGCTCCCGGTATACCTTGAGGACCTGTCGCTCCTAGTATACCTTGAGGACCTGTTGCACCTATCTCTCCTTGTGGGCCCGTAGCTCCAACTGGGCCTGGTATGCCTTGTGGTCCGGTAGGGCCGCCAGTAGGGCCAGGAATTCCTTGAGGACCTTGGGATCCAGGAAGGCCAGCCACTCCTTGAAGACCTTGTGGCCCCGGAACACCTTGAGGACCAAGTAAGCCCTGGGGACCTTGTAAACCCCGTGGGCCTTGTAGCTTTAGAAATACTTTTTTTCGGCTCCTCCTACATCTACGTCTATATTTTGGATGTATTACCACCCATTTTAGTCTTTTAAATGCGATCGCCCCCCAGCATTATTTAAGACAGTTTATTGCCCACTCAAAAAATTGTTTGGACTAATAACTTGGGTCTTAAGAAAAAGCGGTTATTGCCTAGCGATTAATCAAACCCATCCTTCTGCAGCTCAATATCTATTTCAATCAGCTTCTTCAGGTCATCCACCGTCTTGATCTCAATCCGGCCCTCCTGAAAATCCTTAACCCACTTGGCTATACCGGCCTTGACGATCTTCCTGTATTGTTCCTTGCTCTCGAGGATACCTTCCATGACCGCGAGTTCATGTTGCATAAGCAAATCTTTATTCTCAGGTGTTCCCACTGTCGTTCCCCTCGGCTTTCCGTTATGATGGAATCCGAGATAGCGGCGGAATCGATAAATGCCGCGCGCGGCGGGCCGCTATCTCAGCCGGGGGATACCCTGGTCTATGGGGAGGACGTTAGCGCGTCCTCCTTTTAATTTTGCTTGTAAATGTTCATCTACAGGCAAAAGAAAACCACCTGATTAAATTAGGTGGTTGATTCTGAACTATCGTTTCCCGTTAGCTTAAACTACACCTTTTTTCGAGCAGTTACAATGGGCTGGTAATAACCTGATTCTGATGGCATAAACCATTCGATATCCACACACCCATCCGTACTCAAAATATGATTAAAATCTTCTCTTAATATAGCTCTGTATCTCGTTTTGTGATGCTTTGTTATCCATTGCCCATTAATTTCTTGTATTAAAAAATGGTTTGTCTGATAGGTTTTCGCGTCATCTGACCAATCCCAAACCTGAAAAACAATTCGTTTGCCCTTCTCGAAAACGCGTGGCTCAGTCAGAGCATCGCGACCGTGCCGGCCGCAGCAAAAACGCAGTGCTCTTTGCTTTAAAAGCATCTGTACTTAGTAACTAGAGAGGAAGAACAAGACCATTTTAATAGTGTGCACAATATGGAGTCAAACCAAGAAACGCTAACGAACAATAACTATCCTCATGTTCATCTTAGATTCTCTCAAAATTCCTTTGTTTCTTGACGATATTAACATTAAAATCTAATAAAGTGAGTGGTAATATTGAAAATTGATCGCATCGCTAAATTGATTAGTTCAGGGGTCTTCATTGTAGTACTTTTCTTTGTGTTTTTTGGACCTACTGATTCTGATAAATTAAGTAATATCTTCGAGAAAATTGCGACGTTGAATATTACGATTTCAATAGGCTATGGAGCATTACTTGCTGCAGTAGCTGCTCTCTCTTCTCACAACACCCTTCAGGATAATGACATAAAAACTGAACTTGTGTCATTTGTATACGTAACAATTTCATATATTTTGCTAAATATTATAATCTTCGTCGGTTCCTTTATGATAAACGTTAATTTTATCACCTTCCCAGGTCGCATAATGATAGGGATACTTATAACCATTTTGATAATCTATACAAATTATCTATATAAGCTTTGTATTAAACTGATATATTAATACAAAAAAAGCGAGAAGAGGTACGCCTCGGTCATATGCCGCATTCATGCAGCCGTGCATGTCATTTTCTCGCATTTTTTCTATGGTTACATCCTACTTTCAAGGGAAAAGTGTCAAATTCGCAACCAATAAACCAAAAACTATATTTTCGTCAGTTATATAAAAAAGGGCATTGGTTTAGAAAACCATGCCCTTTTCCCAATTAAGTATTTATATGACGCCTTTTGTTTGTAATAGTTGAAGATATTTTAAATAGTAGTCATTGTCAAGTTTGCACTCTTCGGGTGAAATCCCTTTCATTATGGTTAGGTCACTAACCAGGTTGTTGCACATACCTTGCACAGTGAAGTTACTTAGTGTCTTACTATCATTACTAATTAAAACTACACGTAGTAGTTTTCCAGCCTGAATCTTACTCCAATCGGTTTCAAAGTGTTTGGAAGGATGATCGTTTATGTACTCTCGATGAAACATTTTTTCCATATCACTAAACTTTTCGTCCAGAGTTTTCTTATCATCTATTTCGAAACACTTGAAAATTGAATCAAAGTCAACTTGCGGGTCATTTTTCAAATCAATGACTGTAGATTTTGGAATTTCCTTGGCGGAGTATTCTTTTACTAACATCTCCTCGACTTCGATATTAGTATATTTAAGCGGTAATTCCTGTTCGATGAAGGTCTTATGAAGTGATTCCACTTAACTACACCTCCAATATTATTAGAAGAACGAGTGTCCACCAACACGATTCCATGTGTGGTAGTGGTAGTAGTATCCGAATCCGAGGCCAGCACCGTGAATTTCCGGTCCAACTGGCTCCTTACCGCCTCCCGCTCTTTCTGCAACTTTTGCAGCCCCGGACAAAGTTTTAGACCACACGTCATTACCTGATACGTCCTCATCGCCATTAAATGAAGTAAGACGAATTGCTGCGTAAGTCTCTGTGATAGCTGGACCGATCCAAACATCTCCTTGCACTATTCTTGCATAATAGTGATTATAACTTTTGTTTCGAAGAGAAGTGGCAATAGCATCAGTTCTTGCAAAGTCAATCTCATTAATTTACTATGACAGCGGCTGTAAGCAAAAGAGCCTCAATCAGCTTTGCTCCAACAATTGTTACAAGAGGAGCAAGCCAAACAACCATTGGTCTAATCTCGGAGTCATCCGATCCGACAGTCGCTGTCTTTCCTGTTGCTTCATCCTCATACGTAAGTATAGCCCCTGTTTCATCTGTAAAGTCATCTAAACTGAGGGCGAATTGATCTACATTATCATTACTTGTCAAGGAATTTATTGAATATGGGTTGGGATTTATTTCGTCAGCTTCATATGTTGTGAGCGTTATTTCTTTTGTTTCTTGATCTTGGACTAATATTCCGACCAACCCATCCATTTCCGTTTTTAACCGAATCTCGTTTTCGTCATTAACAAGAACTTCAACGCCGTCCAGTTGATCCAATCCTTCAGCTTTAACGGTGGACGATGGGTTTACAAGGGTAACTACTAACAAAGCAAATACTAGAAATACAGATAATAGTTTTGTGAAATTCTTTTTTAGTAACACGGTCTTCATTTCTCCCTTACTAGTTAATATAATTCAAAAAAATTTAAAGGCTATCCTCCTTTATTTTTCATTAATTGTAAATTATATATAATTATAACGGGAGGTAAAGGAAAATAATTACATTTCTAAATTTTCAATTTATTTACTTTTTTTCATATAATTATAGTTACATAAATATCTTTAATGCTAGAAACTATCAAATAACTTGTTTGCTGTGCTCTCTATTCCCGAAAGATCTCCAGCCTTAACACTATTAATAGAAAAAGCGAGAAGAGTTAAGCCCCGGTAATATGCCGCATTCATGCAACCGTGCGTTTCTCTGTGGTTTTCAACTTAGGGTCACATTAGAGTCAGTTTTCGTTAAATATATTCCAATTTGTCTTTGTAAACCAATTTTCTAAAAGCGAATAATTCCCACGATTTTCGAGAATTTTAACTAAAAACAGAAATGGAGTTGATTCCGTGAAGATTATAAATGATAAAAATGTTGCAGTAATGAATGTTGTCTCCGGTGTTGAAATTGCGTACATCGTTGCAGAAGCTATAATTTCCTTTGCCGTGCAAAAGTTATTAGAAAACATGACGAAGACTGACGCTGAGGAAATAAACCTAAAAACACTGAAATTAATTGCAGACATGCTACATCAAGAAATTGAGGAGGGTAGACAAAGAGATTATGAATCACTTGTAGCAGCATCTGTCGATAAGTTTTTTCTCTATGAAAGGACCAAGCAAGAATTCTTACTGCAGGATATCGTTGCTTCAAATATTAATGCTATCACCGGACTTAAGAACATTGGTCCAGGAGCCATATTAGCATGGATAATGGGTGTGCAATATATAATGTCCGCTTATGTAATTTGGAATGATGAAGACCGCACTCAAGTGATTATTTTGAAGGAAATTGTTGAAAGATATGCTCCGATAGCCAGAGAGTATTTGAAGGAGGCGATGGAGTATAACGAAAACCGAGTCGGTCCCGTTGAATGCGAGTATGACGAGTGGTCTGGAAAATGGACATGTTGTTTCAGGCTAGACGGGAATAAAGCTGGATGCCGAACATATCAAAGGAAAAGTAGAGCTAGATCTAGATGTCAACAAGAAGCAGACGCAACAAAAAAACACCTAGTAGAAACTAATAACACATTACTATTCAACCCCATTTCTGAAATCATTAATAAATGGGATGAGATAGTAGTCCGTGTAAATAAAATGATCGAGGAAGGTACTAAATCTCTAAATGAAGGTAATATGCAATAAATAGATGCGGCCAACTTAGAACAAATTAGCACCTAGTTGGCCGCACTTACCTAGGCTTAGCAATTAGTATTCCGTGCTATCCTGGTAAAGAACCCCATTAATTTCAACGTATTCGCCATGCTCTCTGTACCTTCAGCAATTTTTCGCCGGATAGTGCTATCACTTAAACCGTGCCGGAAGAACAGTAATGTCTCCCCTTGCTGATCTCTTCACCGCTGGTAGCCTGTTCCTCCTCAGCAGGAGAATGAAATAGCCATTATTGGCTTTTCTTTTTACACCAAAACCGAACATATATTCCTATAACTGAGGGGGTGCAGCATGTTCAGATTTTATGAAACCACTCTTTTAGAACAGTTTGTCGAAGACTTGTATAAAAAACACGGAGTGCTTACTCCACAACAACTGAATACTGAAGAATTATCCAGGCGGCTGAACGTATGGGTTTATTATTCGGGAGCTAGGTAGTGAAGCGGTAGAAATAAAGAGTGGGTTAGGATCCATTAACATTTATAAGAATCAGTCAAGGGTAAGGCAATGGATCGACTTTCTACATGAACTTTGCCATATATTACGACATTCGGGTGATCAGCGAATTATGCCAGAGCAATATACCAAAGCTCAAGAATCTGAAGCAGATAATTTTGTTCTTTATGCAGCAATGCCGATTTCAATGATCTCACAACTTCGATTACCTGTAAGAAAGAATGATGCTATTCATTTCTTAGCCTCTATTTTTAATGTCCCGTTATATTTAGCTAAAAGGAGACTGGAACAAATTCAACATAGATTGTGCCAAGGGATGTTGTTAACGGAGACAGTTGCTCAGGTCGAAGACAGTGATCATGTTAGACATAGCGATCATGATGATATGAGAGAGACTAAGATCTACGCCTATTATGATCCCGCTGATGATTTGATCGCACCTTCACAATTTATCATTCATGTAGACCATGAAACTTTACATACTCAAGAAGAGCTCATTTTCTCCATAGATGGCCCATTCGAAGTAGTCGAGGATGGCCAGCTTGAGAATTTCATAGACAGTAAACCAGTTAAGTTTTTTGATTTGGATTATACCAGTGACGGTAGAATCAGTTTAAAGCTAAGCCATCTGGCAAGCAGATATTATAACTCTGCCAATAAATTTGTAATTCAGAAAAGGGATATTGAGGAATTACTACGGTTCTATGGAGATGAATTTTAAGGAGGGCTTTTGTATATGAAAGGTCATGTATATCCAAGAGGAGAAACTTATACTTATGTAATCGATCTGCCACCTGATCCAATGACAGGTAGCGGAGACAAAAATCAAAAGGTGGGTTTAAAACTGAAAAGGAAGCCTGGACAGCGTGTCACCTGAAAATCGCTGAAATAGAGAAAGGCTTGCATGTCGATGACTCGAAGATAACGCTTCGAGAATATCTATTAGAATATCTCGAAACCCCTGCCAAACCGAATTTCAAGCCTACTTCGTATGATACTGAGAAAACGGTCATTGAAGCGCGAATTATTCCTGCACTTGGTAAAGTAAAACTTCAAGCATTGACTCCACGAGCAATAAGCGGCAGCTGAACGCCTCGGAATGACTCCAGCAATGTTCAATGAACGATACTCTCACTTGCTCCCTACTATGCAAGATGAAGCCGTCGATAAGATTGAAGCAGAGCTTAAAAAGTACTCTGAAAAGACGCTAGATCCTGTGGATAAATAACTGCCGTTAGCAAATACGTTAGCAAATCGAAGTAACCTATATTTTCACCATAGTTTTATGCTACGTGTAACGCCCTTTTAAACAGCAAAAAACCCTTGCGATGCAAGGGTTTTCGATAAAGTGGGCCCTGAGGGACTCGAACCCCCGACCAATCGGTTATGAGCCGACCGCTCTAACCAACTGAGCTAAGGGCCCTGAACATACATGTACACATAAACATAAGGACGTCATACATACATCGTTTAAAAATTGGTTGCGGGGGCAGGATTTGAACCTGCGGCCTTCGGGTTATGAGCCCGACGAGCTACCGAACTGCTCCACCCCGCGTCAATGCTGTATCAAACAGCGACAAGAATAAATATACACCATTCCCTTGCATCAAGTCAAGTACTGTTTTAATGGAATTTAATCAAGGCATAAATCGAACGCCGTATCGGCCCTTCCTGGAACGGTAAACCTCCACCATCCGCGGATCATTGTACCCGAACAGCCATCCATCCTGCTCCAACCGTTTGGCGAAGCACCCTGCTTGAAATTTGGTTTTATACAGCTTTCCGTAATAGATCCAATTCATCCTATGCGACTCCTTACCTGAAGTATAATCTGCTGCTGTCATATTATGTCCAAACTTCCACTAAAAAACCGCAATATCCACAAAGTCCTTCCCTAATAAAAAAAACAATCAGCCTTATACCGTACCACTGATCTTAGCCCCGTCATGTAGACACAAAAAAAGAGAGTTTTAATTAAGGCGGCGATCTTTTCCCGGAATTCAACCGAGGAAAAGTCGCCAAGTTTGTTTTTGTCGCTTAATAAATCGCTCCGCCTATTGTCCGTCAGCCTCTGCAAACCGGGCAGCAATGCTCATGAGCTCCTGCTCCATCGAATTCATCATCTGGATAAAATTCACGAGCTGTGCCTTTGTCTCCTCAGCCTCTGTGCGAAACCGCTGCTGCGAAACACCCTCCCATTCCGCATTCAGCGTCTCAATGATCTGTGACATTCTGGCTACCAGTTCCCCGCCATAGTCACTTCCGCTGCGAATGTCTGCCGCTGCGCGGCGCAGTTCCTCCGGGGATACCTCTATGCGTCCTGACATGATCTACCTCACGCTCCTCCCTTATGAACCTTTATGAAAATATACTCTGGGATGTTATGTAGCTTTTGTCTCAGCCAGTACGGTTTGAAACTGCTCCTCCTCTTCGTCCTGGTAGCCGGTAAATATAATGTCCTGGATATCCTCATGATTAAACACATAGGCAAATTCCGGGCTAACATACCCTTCCGGGTACGGGCAGGCCAGATAATCGAACATTTGCGGCTGCTCAAGTGCAAGAATCTGCTTGCGCCCGTATATCACCAGCTTCTTCTCCCCTTGTTTCAAAATAACAATCGATCCGTTTGGCAATAACTGCTGTGTCATAATTACCCTCTCCTTTTCTTGCTTGGACGATGCGGTGCCGCCGGTGCGCGCCCCTGTTTCATTTTGTTCAGATACGCTGCGTTCCGCTGCTCCTTCGGCAGCCCCAAAACGGGGTAATGCTCTTTCAGTTGATCCATATGATTCTGAATGAAGAAGTAGCGATGAATGAACACAACAGCCAAATACAGACCGAGAATCAACAGGACGGAAAAAGCCGCCATTCCCAGCACGAACCTGCCAATATCTCCGATAACCGCGACTGCCAAGTAATAACCTGTGTAACCGATAGCCGCAAACAGCATGGCGGCCTTGCCTGCTTTTCCGACCCGACCCTGCCTCTCCATGGATTGATAGGCTCCTTGCTGCAGCGCTCTAAAATGCAGGACATAGAATAGAGCGAGCAATAGCAGCATGACCGCTACCGAGCTGAGACCATATCCAATGGAATCGACCCCAGCCATGTGATACATCATTTTTAATATAGCGACCTGACAAGTAACGGCCAGCGCCAGACCATACACCCCCAAATACAGCACGAAACCAACCTCGGATTGATACGGGTTTAAACTCAGGCCCATTCCCCACAGCAGCATAGCCCCCCATACTGCGCAAGCGATGTAAAAATAGATCGACATCATCGGCTCCGACAAAGTAACCAGTGCAGGTATCAGCATAATAAATAAAAAACATACGATGCCGCCCCGGATTTGCTCTGCGGGTATCAGCCGGAAATGAAATAACGCTTCCTCCGAAATCTTTGTGCCCATCTGTTACACTCCCCTTATTTGAACCAACCGGCTATCGTCGACCCTAATTTCTCAACTCCTATTTTTAAACCCTCGGTTAAAGTATCCTTCTCGCCATTCCCGTCAAAATCCGCAAACTTGATCCCATCCATGACATAGGAAGCACCCACCGAAACACCAAAACCGATTGCCGCACCCGCGAGGGTTCCGATCGGACCGCCCACCGCCGTCCCGATCAGCGCGCCGGCTTTGGCACCAGCTGCTGCGGAGGCTACAACCGTACCCAAGCCGACACCCACATCCACGGCAGCGTCCCCGGCTATTTTGGCTCCACTTTTGTTCTCATTGATATTCGTGACCAGATTGCCCACCGTTTGCATGGCGATACCCGCATAACCGAGCTTACCGCCTTTCCAGCTAAGCGAATCTTTAACCGCTGCGCCCGGAAGGACATACTTTGGAATTCGGGGGTGATTCCGCCAGTTGTATTCGGCATAGGTTTTCTTGCGGATATTGGCCATCATTCCGTTGGTCACATTGGCTCGCATATTGCCGCGTCTGTCCTTCTCAAGCCAGACTCCAAATCCGTTCCGGTACATGTCCCAGTATTTATACATCGTTCCTGATGCCGTTACGGTCCCGAACAATACGCCAGTGGCCGCCAGCGGGTTGCTGGACCATTGATCAGCCGTTCCTCCAAATGGAGCGAGTGCATTAAATTCAACCCCTGCTGCCGTTACGGGGGGATCTGACTTTTTGCTCCCGTGTTGTGCCAGGCTCGTCTGTAGCAGCAGATGCGGACTAATTTGAGCTACCGATTGTTTGCCGAAGGTCAAGCTGTTCCCAAGCGACTGGTCGGTTTGCGAGAAATCGCTGGCCTTCTTCACCAACTGCCCGCGATTCTGCTCCAGACGACTTACCACCGACTGACAAGCAGCCCTGCACTGCGCCAGGCGCTGCTCAACCTGTGCACGATGACGTGTCTCCCACGACATGCTCTGAATGCGCTGCTGCATCCGCTCTTGAAGCTGCTGGACTTCCCGTGCAATATCAGATACCGCTGCTCCTTGCTGGTTCAGCATTTCGGGTACTACACGTATTTTGGTCATATCAAACAATCCTCCATGTAGTTGATCGAGAAGACACACTGTAAGATGTTAGAGCCATGTTTGTCCTCTATCACTTTATACGCTCTATTACGGCTCCAAGCTCATGGATGATCTCTGTAACTTGGGCGCCCCGGATCTGATCCTGATCTCCTTCAGGTCGGATCAGCCAATTGGAATCCTTCCCCCTTAACAGTTCAATCCCTTGGATTCTGCAATTCAGATCCGGACAATAATACACAGTGAATGAAGCATATCTCTCCGGACTGCTTACAGAGTCAGCCAAAGCCGTAACAACGGATTCCGGGTAGCCTTGCGCCAGCAAATGCCGCTGCGGCTCCTGCTCACCTTGTTCAGCGTTCATCCATTGCTGGAACCAACCCTTAGGCAGAGCCAGAGGGCCCGTGCCGCGGTTTTTCCTATCCTCAAGCTCCAGGTAGCCAATGATCTTCAACCAGGCCTCTGAAGGCGTTCCCAGCTCCTCCAATACATATATCCGCTCACCGGATGGACCGCTCTCGATTTCGGATTTTACGACAAGGGCTGAACTGTAGTAAATAAAACACTCCTTCGGTTCTCCCTCAGAACCGGTAACCCTCATGTGAATCGTTAATAGGGTCCGACTGCATACTTCTATGTATTCCAGCAATTCCTGCGCAAGAACCGGCTCGTTATCGACGGTATCTGTAACAATCAAGCCTTCCTTCAGGAGCTCCTGTTCTATCCTGGCCACTTCTGCGGGCATCTCCTCGGCAAGCGTACCGCGGAAAGGATCTTCGAGCCCGATGACAGCTCTTGCACCAACGATGCCGGTTAACACAAAAAATTGTTTGCCGGTCAGTTTGATCCTTGACGAAAATTCCAAAGATCTCTCCTCCTTACGGTCAGTCCCGCCTATTTTTGTAAATAAATCACAAGCCATCATTACTATTATAGGTGAGACGTCTCCTCCCCCTCTACCAAATCCTGGCCCTAAATTTATAGGAACATATACCCAATTCAGTCACATATAAAACAATGAATCGCTGAAAACCTCAAAAAAAAACATCCCGGGTCGTAAACAACCACTGGAATGTTCTTTGATTTCATGTAGGATGAGGCGGGTCATCCTTCTGGATAATGCCGTAATACATAATCGTCATCAACTGCTCACTCACCGCGTTAATGCTACCCAGACCATTATACCACTCGCTCCGCGCCGTAAACTCCTTAATGAAGGTCATGAAAGCGACCAGCACCTGAGGGGAGATATCTTTTCGAATCTGGCCAAGCTGCTGGCCCTTAAAGATCAGCAATTCAAAATCAGGCACTACATACTTCTGGTTGAACTGCATCAGCTTCGCCATCTGCTCCGGAAATTTGGCCAGATCCGTCACGAACTTCTGCGACACATGCACCGAAAATTTCTCCTGATCCCTATAGAAAATGGTTAATGCTTCAAGAGGATCCCTGGCCTGCTCCATCACATCGCGATAAATTGACATCAATTCCTCAATCATCCGATCCACTACATGATCCAGTAACCCTTCCTTGCTCTGATAATAATTATAAATGGTCATCTTGGAGACAGGCACCGCTTCCGCGATTTGTTCCATGCTTGTCTGCAAAATTCCATGTTCCAAAAACAACCGTTTCCCAGCTTCCAGCACTGCTTCTTTCTTGGCATTCATCGGTTAAACTATATCCCTTCTCTTCAGCATAAGGACACCTATGGCTGTGCCAGCCGCATACAGTCCTAATGTAACGACCCAGCTCACCGCTGTCAACCCGCCCCCCCGGACAATATCCAACGCATCGAAGAGCCGGTAGGGCGAGATTGAAGATACCTTATGCATCATCTCACTGCTGCCGGAGAGCAGCTTGAGCAGGAATGCCAGAACAGCGACTCCAGCTCCAACGGCCACAGCCGTGCGATCAGAAGAGAACCAGGAGGTAAGCGCGTAGCCGATCCCCATGAACAGCAGCACCAGTAAATAACCTGACAACAATAGCAGCAATAAGCCTCCATATTGCTCCAGTTGCACCGTATACCTAGCCAGCAGCAGAATAAGCAGTGAACCGACAACAAACACAATTGTCATATGCAGCCAGTTCGCAAACGCTTTGCTCCAGAATACCTCTCCTCTGCTGTAAGGCAGCGTGAACAGAAATTCTGCAGTGCCCCTGTCTCGTTCCCTGGATATGCTTCCAGCTGCCCACGACGTCGCAAAAGAAGATATCAGCACGATAAAATAGGGGTAGGCCTGCGTTGCCACGAACCCTTCGAAGGTACGAAAGCTTTCAGGCTCTATGCCAAATGCTTTAAGCAGGCCTTCCGGCAAACCTTTTATGAGTTGTTCCATTTCCGGATTGTTCACAAAGGCTTCTGCCTTGCCCAGCAAAAGAATCAGTATTAATAAGGTCACAAGAAAACACGTCCAGAATCCGCGTCTGTTTTGACGAAGCTCCTGTTGAACCAGATTCCACCTCATACCCGTTCCTCCTCTGCATGCTGCACCCGATAATCGTCCATGAACATTTCTTCAATTGTTGGCCTTCGAATCGTCAGATCCGCTATCGGAAGCCGGGATAATGCAGCCAGCGTATTCGACAACGGGTTTCCTCCCGTATCAAACCAATGATACGTTCCATCAAACTGGACCTTTGCATCGATAAACTTCAAAAGGTCGTTCTCGCGCTGATCACCCGGCATTTCCAGCCGAAGCATGATCCGATGGCTTCTCCCGGCAGACAAATCTTCCATGCGTGATATACGGAGCAGTTCACCATCACGTATAAAAGCAACTCGCTGGCACACCTTCTCCACCTCCGACAGCACATGAGTCGAAAAAAATATCGTCATGCCCCATTTCCGGTTGAACTCACCCAGCATTTGAAAAAACTCATGCTGCACAAGGGGATCCAGACCAGAAGTGGGCTCATCGAGAATAAGCAGTTCCGGCTGGTGCAGAAGAGCCAAAATGATGCCCAGCTTCTTTCGATTGCCAAGGGAATAGGCTTTGATTTTGATGCCGGGATCCCATTGCAGCCTTTCGGCATATTGAAGAGCCTCGGTCTGTTTAACTTTCAGCCCATGTGCTCTGGCGGTAAATTCAAGCATCTCCCTGCCCGTCATATTAGGATAGAGGATGATCTCTGATGGTAAGTAACCGATGCGTCGCCGAAGTTCCGGCTGCTCTTGCCGCATGGATGTGCCAAGCACATGAAGTTCACCCGAACTTGGAGACAATAACTGCATGATCATTCGAATGGTAGTCGACTTCCCAGCGCCATTCGGTCCAATAAAGCCAAACACCTCGCCCTGCTCAACTGACATGTTCAAATCCTTAACTCCGTATGTAGAGCCAAACTTTTTATGGACACCTACTGCTTCAACAGCCAACATGGTCATCCCTCATTTATACTTTTATTTTATTTATAGTATAAACTATGCCATGGTTAAATCCCATATACCCCCTATATATTTACTTTATTAATTCACAAAGTATAAATTGGTTTCTCATCACAAGGAATAAACAGCTACGGTTCTAGAGGCACTATCCCTTTCTAAAAAGATAAAAAACGCCGCCTCTGCAAAAAATCTCAGAGGCGGCAGTCGGATCAAAAATTATAATCTGTACAATAATGTTTAAAGTCAGAAGGAGGAAGGATTCGCTCTCCAGGACTGAAGTAGCTGTACATCCTCTTCTTGTATCCGGTTCTCGGATAGGGCTACATCGATGAGTGCACCGTAGTTGGACAAGCTCTGCAGCGGAATTCCAGCTTCGGCGAAGGCTTGTACCGCTTTATCCAGCTGATAGCTGAATATGGCCAGTACCGCCAGCGGCTCTGCACCTGCATCCTTGACCGCTTGCGCTGCTTTCAATGAGCTGCCGCCGGTGGAGATCAGGTCCTCAATCACAACCACCTTCTGCCCCGTCTTGATCAGACCTTCAATCAGGTTTTCCTTGCCATGGCCTTTGGCCTTGTCCCGAATATAAGACATCGGCAGATTCAACTTCTGGGATACAAAGGCCGCGTGCGGAATTCCTGCTGTCGCCGTTCCGGCAATGGCTTCCGCTTCCGGATACTGCTCCCGGATGACAGCAGCAAACGATTCAGCGATGTAGTCACGAATCTCGGGGTAGGACATCGTCAGGCGGTTGTCGCAGTAAATTGGGGATTTGATGCCCGACGTCCATGTAAACGGCTGGTGTGGACGAAGGGAAACGGCCTCAATCTTCAGCAAATGGGATGCGATCTGATGCGGAATATTCGCGAGTGTACTCATGCTTGAATCATCTCCTCAATAATCTGTTCTGCTGCTTGTCTAGGGTTCGCGGTAGCGGTGATTGGTCGACCAACAACTAGATAGTGGCTGCCCCTGCGAACCGCTTCTCCCGGCGTAAGCACCCGGGCCTGGTCACCGATATCCGCGCCAGCAGGACGAATGCCCGGGATAACGGTTTTAAAATCCTTACCGCACGCGGTGCGAATGGCTTCCACTTCAAGCGATGAAGCCACGACGCCGTGCAGTCCGGCTTGCTGGGCCAACGAAGCGTATCTTACAACGGTGTCCTCTACAAGCCCTGGGATCCCGATTTCGTTATTCATGACATCCTGATTCGTACTGGTTAACTGCGTTACCGCTATAATTGTAGGCATGGCAAGACCCGGGGTTTCCGCCACTGCGGCCTCTGCCCCGGCTTTTGCCGCCTGCATCATGAGCGCACCGCCGCCGGCGTGGACGTTAAACATGTCCACACCCAGCCGCGTAACGCTGTGCGAGCCGCCTTTTACCGTATTGGGGATATCGTGCATCTTCACGTCCAGAAACACGGAATATCCTTTTGCTTTCAGTTCTTTCACGAAGTCAGGACCTGCGGCGTAGAAGAGCTGCATGCCCACCTTCATGTAACAGGGAATGCCCTCGAGCTGCTGAACCAGATCCTTCGCACGATCGGCATCCGGGTAATCCAGGGCCACCATCAGGCGGCCCGCCATTTCATTGTAGCTTGAGCTTGCGTTCATCTGTACCCCTCCTTCTCGATTTAAACCGGCATCGCTTCCGAGGAGAAGTTGATCGTCTCCAGCATGGTCAGAAGCTCACGAACCGTATCGAGCGAGGTCATGCACACTACGCCGTTCTCAACCGCTTCACGGCGAATACGGAATCCGTCACGCTGCGGCGTTTTGCCTTTGGTCAATGTGTTAAAGACAAAGTTCGCTTCACCTGTGCGGATCATATCCAGAATATTTGGTGTTCCTTCGGACAGCTTGTTAATGGTCGTCACATCAAGTCCCGCTTCTTTTAATGCCGCGGCTGTTCCGCCTGTTGCTATGATTTTATAACCAAGCTTATGGAAGCCTTTGAGCAGTGCTGCTGCTTCGGCTTTATCCTTGTCTGCGATGGTAGCGATAATGGCACCCGTCGAAGGAATCTTCATGCCTGCACCGATCAGCCCTTTATATAGTGCCTTGGCATACTTCACATCGCGGCCCATCACCTCACCGGTAGATTTCATCTCCGGTCCGAGTGTAGGCTCAACGCGGCGAAGCTTCGCAAAGGAGAACACCGGCACTTTAACCGATACATAGTCGCTTTCCGGCCACATGCCTTCCTCGTATCCCAAATCCTTGAGCTTCCCGCCCATAATGGCCTGCGTAGCCAGGTTCGCCATCGGGATGCCGGTAACCTTGCTCAGGAATGGAACTGTCCGGGAGGAGCGCGGGTTCACTTCGATCACGTACACTTCATTTTTGTAGATAACGAACTGGATGTTGACAAGTCCGCGCGTATTCAGTTCCTTGGCAATCTTGATCGTAATCTCCGTGATCTTTTCCTTCAGATCCTGGGACAAGTACTGTGGAGGGTATACGGCAATCGAGTCACCGGAGTGAACTCCTGCGCGCTCTACATGCTCCATAATTCCCGGAATCAGAACGGTGTCGCCATCGCAGATCGCGTCTACTTCCACTTCCTTGCCCATCATGTACCGGTCAATCAGCACCGGATGATCCGGGTTAATCTTAACCGCCTCTTTCATGTAGCTAAGCAGCTCGCTGTCGGAGTATACAATCTCCATGGCCCGTCCGCCGAGTACATACGATGGTCTTACCAGTACCGGATAACCCAGCGATTGAGCCGTTTCTACAGCATCATCAACCGATATTACGGTTTTTCCTTTCGGTTGGGCAATGTCCAGTCTGGACAGGAGCGCTTCGAATTTTTTGCGATCCTCGGCTTCGTCAATGCTTTCCAGACTTGTGCCCAGAATCTTCACGCCCGCTTTGCTCAGCGGTTCGGCGAGATTAATGGCCGTCTGCCCACCGAACTGCACGATGACGCCGATCGGCTTCTCCTGTTCGATGACGTGCATAACATCTTCGAAGAAGAGCGGTTCGAAGTAGAGGCGATCCGACGTATTAAAGTCGGTTGATACGGTTTCCGGATTGTTGTTGATTATAACCGCTTCGTATCCCGCCTTCTGGATCGCCCATACAGCGTGCACGGTGGAGTAGTCGAACTCGATGCCTTGACCGATCCGAATCGGACCGGAACCCAGCACGATGACCTTTTCCTTGGCGGATTCGATGACTTCATTTTCCGTTTCATAAGTTGAGTAGTAGTATGGCGTTGTTGCTTCGAACTCTGCAGCGCAGGTGTCGACCATTTTGTAAACCGGACGCAATCCATGCTCGTGACGCAGGAACCTGATTGATTCTTCGGTTGTATGTGTACTCGCATTGCCTTCAGCGCGAAGCTCGGCAATTGCGCGATCCGTGAAACCAAGACGTTTCGCTTCGTACAGGGTTTCATAAGTCAATGAAGCTTCTTGGCGGATGTGATCTTCATATTTAATCAGGCGCTCGATTTTGTCCAGGAACCACCAGTCGATGTTTGTAAGGTCTTGGATCTGCTGCAGTCCATAACCGCGGCGGAATGCTTCGGCGATCAGGAATATCCGCTCATCGTCTGCTTTCACAAGACGCTGCTGGAGCACTTCATCACTCAGCTCAGCGGCACCTTTCAGGTAAAGACGGTGCACACCGATCTCCAAGGAGCGGACTGCTTTATGAATGGATTCCTCAAAGGTGCGTCCAATCGCCATCACTTCGCCGGTTGCCTTCATCTGTGTTCCCAGCTTCCGGTTAGCGTGGATAAACTTATCGAATGGCCAGCGCGGGATTTTGCTGACGATATAGTCCAGGGTAGGCTCGAAGCAAGCATAGGTCTGGCCCGTTACCGGATTCACAATCTCGTCCAGCGTGTAACCCATGGCGATTTTGGCTGCCATCTTGGCAATCGGATAACCCGTTGCTTTTGAAGCGAGCGCAGATGAGCGGCTGACCCGCGGATTTACCTCGATGACGTAGTATTGGTAGCTGTTCGGATCCAGCGCGAACTGTACGTTACATCCGCCTTCAATGTTCAGGGCACGGATGATCTTGAGCGATGCGCTCCGGAGCATTTGATACTCGCGGTCAGACAGCGTCTGGCTTGGTGCCACAACGATACTGTCGCCTGTATGAACGCCCACCGGATCGAAGTTCTCCATGTTACACACAACGATACAGTTGTCGTTCGCATCGCGCATGACCTCGTACTCGACTTCCTTCATCCCTGCGATGCTCTTCTCGATCAGACACTGTGTAATCGGGCTGTAGCGAAGGCCGGAGCTGACCGTTTCGCGCAGTTCCTCTTCCGTTGCGCAGATACCTCCGCCGGTTCCTCCCAAAGTGTAGGCAGGACGAACGATAAGCGGATAGCCGATCTCATCAGCGAAGTCCATTGCCTCTTCCAAAGTCGTTACGATGGTGCTCTCTGGTACAGGCTGCTCAAGCTCGCGCATCAGCTCACGGAACAAGTCGCGGTCTTCCGCTTTCTCAATCGATCCCAGCTGAGTTCCGAGCAGTTTGACATTCTCCTGTTCCAAAATGCCGGCACGCGCAAGCTCAACCGCCATGTTCAGACCCGTTTGTCCTCCAAGCGTTGGGAGCAATCCGTCCGGACGCTCCTGTCGGATGATTTGCGTGACAAAATCCAGGGTGATGGGCTCAATGTATACTTTATCCGCCATGTTAGTATCTGTCATGATGGTCGCGGGGTTGCTGTTGATCAGCACAACCTCGATGCCTTCTTCTTTCAGTGCTTGGCAAGCTTGCGTTCCTGCATAGTCAAATTCCGCTGCTTGACCGATGACAATCGGACCGGAGCCGATGACGAGAATTTTTTTGAGTGTTTCATTTTTAGGCATATTAGCGAGCTCCTTTCACGGCTGCTGCCAGAACCGCCTGGCGCGGCTTCCGGACTTCATTCTGTTTATGGTCTCTTATCATTTCAAGGAATTGATCGAACAGATAGCTGCTGTCGTGCGGTCCAGGTGCAGCTTCAGGGTGATACTGTACGGAGAAGGCCGGGAATTTCGAGTGCTTCAAGCCTTCAATCGTTTTATCGTTATTGTTGATATGCGTGACTTCAAGCTCCGTGCCTTTAACGGAATCTTCATTTACTGTAAACCCATGATTCTGGGAAGTAATATAGCAGCGTCCGCTGGCAAGCTCTTTAACCGGATGGTTCCCGCCGCGGTGTCCGAATTTTAGCTTCTCGGTGTCAGCGCCCGCAGCCAGTGCAAACAATTGATGACCCAGGCAGATGCCGAAGATCGGATATTCGCCAAGCAGTTGTTTGACCATGTCTACAGCGTACGGAACATCTTTCGGGTCCCCAGGGCCGTTGGACAACTGGATTCCATCCGGATGGAGTCTGCGGATTTCGTCCGCAGTGGTGTCATGCGGAACTACGATCACATCGCAGCCACGGGAAGTCAGCTCGCGTAAAATCCCGCTTTTTGCACCGAAGTCAACCAGAACGATCCGTTCCTTGGAGCCGGGGCTCGTAAACATTTGCGGTGTTGAAGTACTTGCCACCTGATTGCGAAGTTCAGCAATCGTTGTGTCGCCGAGCATTTCCTTCAGCTCTTCTACCGGCTTGTTGGACGTTGTCAGAATCCCCTTCATGGTTCCGTAATGACGGATGATGCGGGTCAACATCCGTGTATCGATTTCGCTGATCCCTGGAATTCCATATTCCTTCAACAAGCTGTCAACGCTGTATTCTGCACGCCAGTTGCTAGGAACAGGCTCATGACGACGAACAACGAATCCGTGGACGAACGGCCGAATGGATTCAAAGTCATCCCGCGTGATGCCGTAGTTTCCGATCAAAGGGTACGTCATCGTCACGATCTGTCCGCAGTAGGACGGGTCGCTCAGCACCTCTTGATATCCTGTAATCCCTGTATTGAAAACGACCTCTCCGGTCATTTCAGCATCCGCGCCGAAGGATTTTCCGCTGAACAGCGTACCGTCCTCCAGTAACAATCTTGCCTGCATCCCGATCACTCCTGTCATCTATGTGTAATATATTTTATAAGTCATTGGCCTAAGTGTTACTTAAAATCCATTTTGTTCGGACCATTTCATATCGCCGTCCACCCAAGTCATCACAGGCCAGCCCTTCAGCTTCCAGCCGGTGAATGGAGTGTTGCGGCCTTTCGTAGCGAACTCTTCCGGGTTCACTTCCTTCTCGGCTTCCAGGTCAATCATGGTCAGGTCCGCTGCTGCCCCGGCTTCCAGCACACCCGTTGCAAGACCGAATACTCTTGCCGGATCACTTGTCATCCGTTTGACCAGCAGTGCGAGATCCCATTTGCCTGTTGCAACAAACTTGGTATAGAGCAGTGGAAATGCCGTTTCGAATCCAACGATACCGAACGGTGCGAGCTCCATGCCTTTGGCTTTCTCTTCAGCGCTGTGCGGGGCATGATCCGTCACGATCATATCAAGCGTTCCGTCCAGCAGACCTTCTATACAAGCCTCTACGTCACGCGGAGTGCGCAGCGGCGGATTCATCTTCCAGTTTGCATCAAGGCCGGGAATATCTTCGTCCGATAGCACCAGATGGTGGGGGCATACCTCAGCTGTTACCGAGATGCCAATCGCCTTCGCCTGGCGGATCAAACGTACGGACTGCTCTGTGCTCACATGGCATACATGGTAGTGTACCCCGGTGGCTTCCGTCAGCAAAATATCCCGTCCGACATGGATTGCTTCCGACTCGTTCGGAATTCCTTTCAGGCCATGCTGCTGGGCGAACTTGCCTTCGGTCACGCAAGCTCCCTTTACCAGCGAATCGTCCTCGCAGTGAGCGATAACCGGCATGCCCAGCGCTTTAGCTTTTTTCATGGCATCTTTCATCATCTGTGCGTTCTGTACGCCGACCCCGTCATCCGTGAATCCAATCGCCCCTGCTGCCTTCAAGGCTTCGAAGTCTGTCAGTTCACGGCCCAGCTCATTCCTGGTTATTGCAGCGTAAGGCAGCACCTTCGCAAGATTCGCCTCACTCGCTTTGTCCAGTATCAGTTTCACCGTTTCAGGCGAGTCAGTAACCGGCCTTGTGTTAGGCATGCAGGCGATGGTCGTAAATCCGCCCTTCACTGCTGAGCGGCTGCCGCTCTCGATCGTTTCCTTGTGCTCATAACCCGGCTCTCTCAAGTGCACATGCATATCGATGAATCCCGGTGTGACCAGTTTGCCCTCGGCATCGATTATCCGCACGTTCTCGCCCGCTTCCGGCAAGGCTCCAGCCTCACTCACAACCGACTGAATCAATCCGTCTGCAATGACGATATGTTTGTCTTCGAGCTGTCCTTGTTCATTGATCACTTTGGCATTCCTTATCACTTGCATTTGCATCTTGGTTCCCCTCCGCAGCAGAAGCACCGTTCGCTTCTTTGTATATTGTATAATAAAAATTCACGTTTGTGTATAATTATTAATATTTATTCATCCATATTCATGCTTCAGGTTAGCCCTTCATCGCCCGTTCCATAACCGCCATGCGAATCGGCACTCCGTTCGCCATCTGATTGAATATCATCGATCTGGGACTTTCCACAACCGTGTCATCAATTTCAACGTTCCGGTTCACGGGTGCCGGATGCATAATCATCGTGTGCCCTGACAGCCTCGCTGCCCGTTCTTCCGTAAGACCGTACTGCTCCCGGTATTCCGCGCTGGATTTGAATACTCCTGCGTTATGACGCTCCAGCTGAACCCTCAGCATCATAACCACATCAGCCTTCAGCGCCGTTTCCATCGATACATAAGGTGCATACTGGGCAAGCTCTGGTGCCTGCATCGTTTCCGGTGCGCAGAACTGCACATGCGCTCCGAATTTCTGCAGCGCCCACAAGTCCGAACGCGCCACCCTGCTGTGTTTGATATCTCCGATGATAGACACCGTTAATCCTTTAAGCTCTCCGAAACTTTTCTTCATTGTATATAGGTCAAGCAGTGCCTGCGTTGGATGCTCATTGTTGCCATCTCCTGCATTCACCAGTGGAATCGACACCCGTTCTGCCAGTTCTTGAAGCACTCCTGAAGGTTTCAAGCGGATGACACCTGCGTCAATCCCCATCGATTCCAAGGTCCGCACGGTATCGTAGATCGACTCGCCCTTCTCTACACTTGAGGCTGCCGCTGCAAAGTTCATCACCTCGGCGCCGAGTCTTTTCTCAGCCATTTCAAAAGAAAATCTCGTTCTGGTGCTGTTCTCGAAGAACATATTAACCGCAAATTTTGATTTGAGAACCGGTACCACTTTGTCGGACTGCGCTTCCCAATATGCCGCCCGATTCAAGATCGATCCAATCTCGTCTCTGCTAATATCCTTCAATCCTAAGAGGCTGCGTTCTTTCACTGAAATGGCTGTTGTCATGATTATCGTTCCTCTCTTTGGCTAATGGTCACTTCATCCTTGCCGTCGATTTCGGTTAATGCCACCGTAATTTCCTCATGTTTAGAGGTAGGAACGTTCTTTCCGATATAATCCGGCCGGATCGGGAGTTCGCGATGGCCGCGATCTGCGAGAACCGCAAGCTGTATCATTCTTGGCCGCCCGCAATCCATCAGGGCATCCATCGCCGCCCGAATGGTTCGTCCGGTGTACAGCACATCATCGAACAAAATCACTTTCTTATCATGGATGTTCAGGTGCTCCAGACTGAGCTTTGCTCCTTCCACCCGCTCTGCGGTGGCTTCCTTACTATCCCGGTCATCCCGGTAGGAGGTCACATCAATCTCTCCCCAAGGAATCGGCGTACCTTCAATCTCGTTCATTCGCTCGGCGATTCTCTGAGCCAGAAACACCCCGCGTGTACGGATGCCGACCAGTACACAATCTTCAATCCCTTTATTCTTTTCCAATATTTCATGGGCAATTCTCGTTAGCGCGCGGCGGATGGCCGTCTCGTCCATAATCACATGCTGTTCATTGCTCATCCTTAAGTCCTCCTTCAACACGTTTGATTAGCCCTTTCCAGTTCCTGACGATCCGTGGGTTTCTTACACACAAAAAAACTCCTTGCCCGGCTTGGACAAGGAGTTGATCTCATAGAGATAGTGTGGAAAGCGCAGCATCTATCCGCAGACAGAGCTATGCCTCCTGTTAATGAACCTCGGTTCACGTTACCTTGCCAGCCTCACGGGACTGATTTAAAGGTGCTATTCGATTGATCTCATTATGACAGACCCCACAGGAGATGTCAACCTCGATCATGTCGAAAGTTGTCGCGTTCCGAACAGAGTTTATTACGCTATTAAAATTCGAATTCCACATCGCTAAGTCTGCTGCGAATTTCGGAAATTACCCGTTTCTCTTCTTCCTCACCGTCAGCAATGAAGGTCACGGAGAAGCGAACGAAATGTCCTGCATCATCCCAAGGCACCGTAGAGATCAGTTTCTCGCGGATCAGATATTGGGAGAAGTCCTCTCCGGACTCAAAGCGGCGGCCGCCTTTAACTCCTTTTGGAGCCTCCACATACAGGAAGAAGGAGCCTTTCGGTTTCTCGGCTGTAAAGCCAAGTTCATTCAGCACGTCCACCAGCATATTGTGACGACGCGAATACTTCTCTGCAATCTTCTCGGTAATTTGCGGATTGTCCAAGCCGTATGCTGCTGCCTTTTGGATGGCTATGAATTGACCGGAGTCGTTGTTGTCCTTCACATCGCCAAACGCTTTGACCACAAGCGGATTGCCGGCGATGAAGCCGATGCGCCATCCTGTCATGTTGTAGGATTTGGACAAGGAGTGAAGCTCCACGCCAACATCCTTCGCGCCAGGTACGGAGAGGAAGCTGAGCGGCTTCAAGCCATCGTAGGTGAGCGCTGCATATGGAGCATCGTGGACGACGACAACTCCGTACTTGCGAGCCCATTCCACAACCTCGGAGAAAAACTCAACGGTTGCGCTGGCACCCGTCGGGTTGTTCGGATAGTTCAGGTAGAGCAGTTTTGCACGGCGTGCAATGTCTTCAGGAATGGAACTGAGATCCGGCAAAAACGCGTTTTCTTTTTTCAATTCCACATTGTATACTTCGCCGCCCAAATACTTGGTGTGCGTGCCAAGCACGGGATATCCCGGAACCGTCATAATGGTTACATCCCCCGGGTTAATGAAGCAGGATGGCAGCATAGCCAGTGCAGGTTTGGAACCAATGGAGTGCAGCACTTCTGTAGCCGCATCGATTCCTTCGACGCCAAACACATTCTTCAAGTAGCGAACAGCCGCTTCCTTAAACTCAGGAATTCCGTTATCCGCATATCCCCGGTTTTCCCGCTTGGAGGCTTCCTCAGCGAGCTTCGCCACGATGCCTGCGTCCGCCATCTCGTCCGGCTCGCCAACACCCATATCGATAAGCTCCGTGTTCGGATGCTCCTGCTTCGCAGCTGCCTTCGCTCTCTTGATTTTCTCAAATTTATAAATGGCTGTATCTTTGCCATAGTTGGCACCGCCGATACGGTTAGCAAAGTTTTGCTGAATGTACGTTTCCTGATATTTGTCAATACTCATGATTTGTATTCATCTCCTACTCTTGCAATGATATTCATCCATAAATATGCCGTAAAATCTCGGCAGGAGCCATGCATTATATATCAAATGATTTGTACTTTTTCAGCTTGATCGTATGTCATAGACTTAAGCCTCATCAGCAAAATCCAGCTTAAGACAATTCCAGCCATTCCGCCAGGAGCTCGTCACGATTCGCAGCCAGCGACTCACGCTCATTCCAGCGCTGTTCCAGAAGCGCTGCATCCGTTCCGTCAACCATCGGACCCTCTGTCTCAAGCCATCCATCAAGCTGTTGAATGAGTCTCTCCAAACGGTCGATCTCCTCCTCCAGCCAATGGCTCCGTTCGGCAGAAGATGGATTCTCTCTTATTCGGTTTGAATGTTGCGCAGGTTGAGCGCTGGTCTTCTCCTTCGCTTTCTGCTGCGCTATCTTCGGCAAGGCAATGTCATCTCTTCCGCCTGGAAGCTCTCTTGCAAGTGACGCTGCAGCCAACTGATCCTTCTTGGCTCGAAAATCATCATAATTTCCCAAGTAAACGATAAGCTTGCCTTGTTCCAAATCCCATACTTTATGAGACAGCTGATTGACAAAATACCGGTCATGAGAGATGGCAAGTACGGTCCCCGCATAATCTCGCAATGCATCCTCCAGCGCTTCGCGTGAGGCGATATCCAAATGGTTGGTTGGTTCATCCAGAAGAAGCAGATTCGGCTTCTGGTATATAAGCAGCGCTAACCTTAATCGTGTCCATTCACCGCCCGACAGCTGCCCGACCGTTCTGAATACAGCCGCTCCGTAGAACAGATACCTTGCCAATATCCCGCGAGCTTCGCCTTCCTCAACCCCGGCCTTCCCGCGGAAATATTGAAGCACGGATTCCTTGGGATTCTCCGGCTCTTCTTGTTGCGCCAAGTAGCCCACATCCACCCTGGAACCCCATTCCAGCGTTCCGGAATCCGGCATCAGCTCTCCCATCAGCACCTTGAAGAGCGTTGTTTTACCGCTGCCGTTCGAGCCCATGAGCACAATCTTCTCACCATACTCTAGCAAGCCGGATGCCCCTCTCAGCACCCTCTGATCTCCGTAAGCAACCTCAACTTGTTCAAAGTATGCCACACGGCGGCCCGAACGATCCTGCGGATTGAGATCAAAATCAGCTTGCCTCCGTTCCAATACAGGCCTCTTGACCTGTTCCATCCGTTCCAGCGCCCTGCGCATGGACGCCGCCCGTTTGAAAAATTTCTCATTGCCGCCGATGCGTCCGAATTCCTCCAGCTGCTTGATCGATTCCTTCATCTTTTTGATCACTTTCTGCTGCTCTTGATACTCCGCAAACTGTTGGAGCAACCGTTCCTCCTTATCTCTCATAAATGCGGTGTAACCGCCATTGGCTGTGAAAACTTCCCCATCCTCGATCTCAATCGTTTTGGACACCACCCGATCGAGAAAATATCGGTCATGGGAGATAATGACGCAGGTTCCCGGATAGTCGCGCAGAAAACCCTCCAGCCATTCGGTACGTGCCAGATCCAGATGATTGGTCGGTTCATCAAGCAGCAGCAATTCCGGCTGTACGATCAGCTGTGATGCCAGCATCACCCGAGTTTGTTCTCCGCCAGACAACGAGCCGAAAGTATGCCCGTACTCACGCTTGGAGATTTGAAGCCCTGAAGCAATCCTATCGATGCTGGCCTCAAGTTCATAACCGCCCTCGATCTCAAACCGCTCCTGAAGAGCTGAATAGCGGCGGAGTACACGATCTAATTGCGCTGCATCCGCGGCGATCTCAACATCACTCATTTTCTTCTCAAGCTCTGTCATCTCCGTTCGGTAGTCCGTCAGATGACTCAAGCCCTGTGACAGCACATCCAGCACCGTCCAGGCATCCATATAGCTCGGAATTTGCTCCAAATATCCGATTTTCGCATTCTTCTTTATCGCCAATTGTCCTTCGGTTGGCTTGTCATGACCAGCAAGAAGACGCATCAGCGTTGACTTTCCGCTTCCGTTGCTTCCGATGAGAGCAACCTTCTCGCCTTCTTGGATTTCAAATGATATCTGGTCCAGCACCAGATTGGCGCCGTGGTATTGAGTAAGTTTTTGTACATTGATCATATTCATATTAGGTTTCCTCCTGTATGCTCCGAACAAATTTCATCCGTACTGTTCGAATGCCTGTTAGCTGGAGAAGAACCGGGCGCTGCAAATGCAAAAAGGGCCCACAGAGCAAGCTCTGCGGACCCTTAAGAATAGTAAGCCTTAATTAGGGCTTAATCCGTGCAGGCAGGCAGGTGACTTCTCGCGATGGTACAACCGTATAATTGAAATTGGACAGACCTCTCCCGTTGTAGAGAAATGCATGAACAATGCCAGCCATAGATACAGGTAGCTGGCTAATACGGTTGTTTACCATCTCGATATTCATCCTGCTCACCTCCTTCATTAAAGTTATCGTCACTATAACATACCCGACAATTCAAACGCAAGAAAAAAAAGGAACCGCTAGCGGCCCCTTAGGATCGCCAGCAATTCCTCCATATCCTTCGGCATCGGTGCAGAAAACTCCATGTACTGTCCGCTTGAAGGATGGACAAAACCTAAAACGGCTGCATGAAGCGCCTGCCCGTTCAGTTTGATTCCCTTGCTCTTGCCGTATACGGGATCACCCACAAGCGGATGGCCGATATACTTCATATGCACGCGGATTTGATGCGTTCGTCCTGTCTCCAGCTTCAGCTCGAGAAGACTATAGTCTCCGAACCGTTCCACCACGGTAAAATGAGTAACTGCATGCTTGCTGTTTCGGTCCGTCACCGTATATAATTTACGATCCTGCGCATCCCTGCCGATAGGTGCATCAATCGTTCCTTGATCATGACTGATATTTCCATGTACAAGAGCCAGATAACGACGGTTCACGCTATGGTCCTTCAATTGAGCGGCCAGAGAAGCATGAGCTTTATCGTTCTTGGCTGCCATGATTAAACCGGTTGTATCCTTGTCAATTCGATGAACGATGCCAGGCCGAAGCTCCCCGTTAATGCCAGACAAGTCCTTGCAGTGAAACATCAGCGCATTCACAAGCGTTCCGGAGGAATGCCCCGGTGCCGGGTGAACCACCATCCCTCTCGGTTTATTCACCACAATCACGTCCCGATCTTCAAAAGCAATTTCAAGCGGAATGTCCTCCGGAATAATCTCAACTACCGATGGCTGAGGTACACTCAGCACAATATGATCACCCTGACTCACCTTATAATTGGATTTTACAGGTTCCTCGTTGACCTTAACATGTCCATCTGTAATCCACAACTGCACCTGGGAGCGCGAAACTTCTTCCCCTAGGCTCTCCGTTATGTATTTATCTAAACGGGTCTTGGAGGAATCAGCATCTACGGTCCACTCATGAAGCTCCTGGCCCTGTACCGTTCCATCGTTAAAGTCCGCATCCATATCCATTTCGTCTTGCAACATCATTCATTCCCTTCTGTACCCGAAACTCCACTTGTTGTCTTCATCTTCTCGCGTCTTCCGTCCAGAAGCGTATCCAATATAATTAACGCCACACCGATCACAATACAGGAATCAGCAATATTAAATATCGGGAATGTGTAGCTGCCGAAATTGAACTGCAGGAAATCCACAACCTCTCCCATTACCAGGCGATCGATGAAGTTCCCCAAGGCCCCGCCAAGAACAAGCGCAAGTGCTGTAGGCAGTAATCTGCGTCCTTCCTTCACTACCTTTTGCAAGTACCAGATGATACCTGCCACCACGATAAGCGTCACAACAATGAAGAACCATAATTGATCCTGCAGTATGCCAAACGCGGCTCCCCGATTTCGGCTCGATGTGATCAGGAAGAAATCACCGATTACCGGAATCTGCTCATATAGCTCCAGGTTTGTGGCAATCAAGTACTTGGTGCCCTGATCAATAAGAAATAAAACAAATGCAATCAAATAATATACCACTTGTTTATGTCACTCCGTTCTTGTCTTCTCCAACCAAACGTTCACCTTCGCTGATCGGTACATAACTCGTCTTATTGTAGCACAGCGGCTCAGAAATCGTCCATTCCTGTCCATTGGCGAGAACATTTTCCGTCAGTAAAACCGACACGATAGGTGCACTCTATACATATGAATCAGAAGGTCAACTTCGGACCATGAAAGGAGCCTGACATGTCGCATTTAACTCAGGAGCAACTCGATATTCTGCAACAGAAGCTGATGGATCAAAAAGTTGAGCTTGAACGGCGCATGATCTATAACGACCAGCATGGGCTCGGCGAGTCCGAGAGAGATTCAACCGGCGAGTTATCACATATCGATAATCACCCCGGTGATCTGGCTACAGAGCTCTATGAGCGGGAAAAAGACCTCGCCCTCCAGGACAGGGTAGATCTTGAACTGCAACGTGTCATTTTCTCACTTGAAGCCATCCATCACGGACGCTATGGTGTTTGTCTGACCTGCGGCCAGCCCATTCCATATGAACGGCTGGAAGCTCTGCCTGATACGCAATATTGCGTAAAAGACACTCCGCGTGAAAACCTGTCCTACAATCGTCCGATTGAGGAAGAGGTGCTGGCGCCCGCTTTTGGTAAATCCAGCATGGATGAACATGAGTATTCCGCTTTTGATGGCGAGGACGCTTGGCAGATCGTCGAAAGCTGGGGCACCTCCAACACACCTGCAATGGCGGAAGGAAACGACATTGACAGTTATAACGAGATGGATATCGAGAATGGCGATGATCATGGCGGTTTTGTTGAGGTATATGAAAATTTCGTTGCAACCAATATCGATGGTTCCGAGGTCTTTATCGTGCGTAGTCCCCAGTACGTTGATTACCTGAATCGGGGCGAAGGAAGTTACCTCCTTGATCCCAACGGGGACCCCGATGATGAATCCTTCAGCTAACTAATAGTTCCGGGTGGGCGGTATGACTGCGATTAGGGCAGCTGCCGGCCCCTTGTACATACTTGCAAAGCATTCCTTGTTATGTCAACTCCAGCTGACGCTGAACAATACGCACAATGTCTGCAATATAATCACCGATAATCGGCAAATTCAGTGCGCCCAGCGCCTGAAGAACGTAGATGATGGTGGCTGCAAAAAAGGTGAAACCAATCGCAATCCCCACGCCGCGGGCTGTGCCAGCCAGCAGATTCGTCCATATCAGCTTCCAGGGCCGGTTCAACAGCTGAGTGTATTCCGCAATCCGGGACTTCTCCAGCTGTTGTGCAATGTCCGTGGTCATTCGGTGTATCGCGCTCAGTTGATCCTTATCTTCATCCAACACCTTCTTCTCTTCTGTTAACTCCGCTTCATCCGACTTCTCCGCCATATTTCAACGCCCCTTTAGCCGCAATCTCTGCCTGGATACGAAACCACGATTCGCTGATTATTATGTATCTATTGGTAGAATATCATTCGTATAGAACCTTAACCGCTGAAGAACCCTGCTTCAACTTGAATATGAAAAAAACCAACGCCCCATGATAGGGGCATTGGTATTAAATCCAATCTATCTTTCAGGCGATATGGATACCGATCGTTTTGCCGCCAAGCTCAACCCGCTCCATGCCTTCACTTTGTCCAAATTGCAGATCGTTCACGAGCACATTCTCGCGCAGAACCTCTTCAAAAGCGGTAATAGCGCCTCTAAGCTCATCATCCGTGTCAAGAGTCAGGTTGACCCGCTTCTCAATCGGCAGATCCAGTTTCTTGCGTGTATCCTGTACGGCACGCACGACTTCACGAACCCAGCCTTCCTGCTCCAGCTCTGGGGTGATATCGGTATTGAGCGCAACGGTTAACCCATAACCCGAAGCGGATGCAAAGCCCTCCTTCGCTTTCTTCTCCACCAGAAGCTCGTCAGCAGTAATCTGCAGCTCCTCACCTTCCGGTGAAGTGACATTCACACCGCCCGTTTGAACCGCTTTGCGAGTGTCGTCACTGCTCATCCCCTTCAAGAACCCTTGCAGGAAACCGATATTCTTACCATATTTCTTACCGGCAACCTTGAGATTCATCTTCAGCGTGAAATCTACGAAGCCGCTGTCGCTGGTCTCAACCTCGATTGCTTTTACGTTGATCTCATCCTTGATAATGTCTTCGTATCCGGAAAGATCAAATTCACGGTTCATGGACACAATCAGCTCGGACAGCGGCTGACGCGTCTTGATTCCGGTCTCGTTGCGGACGTTGCGCGCAAGCTCCACAATCTGTCTTGCCGTCTCCATGTCCTGCTCCAGCGCCTTGTCGATCAGCGCTTGGTCTGCTTGCGGGAAGTCGGCCAGATGCACGCTCTCGCCGCCGCCCAGGTTGACAAAGATATCTTCGGACAGCATCGGCGTAAATGGAGCCATAAGCTTCGAGAGGGTGAGCAGCACATGCGTCAGCGTTCCATACGCAGCCAGCTTATCTTCGCTGAGCCCGCTGCCCCAGAATCGGTCGCGCGAACGACGAATGTACCAGTTGCTCAGCTCATCCACATAGGCTTCGATGGCTTTGGCTGCATTCAGGAAATCATTCACAGCCAGCCCTTTATCAACTACTTGAATCAAGCTGTTCAGGCGGGAGAGAATCCAGCGGTCCAGCTTATGGTCCGATCCCTTGAATTCATGCTCCTTCGGATCATAGCCGTCAATACCGGCGTACAGCGTCAGGAATGCATGAGTGTTTACCAGCGTATCCACCACTTTGGATTTCGCCTCGCCAACGATCCCTTTGGAGAACCGCTTGCTGTTCCATGGCGCACTGTCAGCCAGCAGCGCCCAGCGGAAGGCATCCGTACCGTACTCTTCGATGATATCCCAAGGATCAATGACATTCCCTTTGGATTTGGACATCTTCTGTCCATTCTCATCCAGGATATGACCTGTGGCCATGACCGCTTTGTAAGGAGCTTTACCCGTGAACAAGGTGGATACGGCCAGCAGGCTGTAGAACCATCCACGTGTCTGGTCAATTCCTTCGCAGATCATATCGGCAGGATACTGCTGTTCGAATTTCTCCTTGTCCTCGAACGGATAATGATATTGTGCAAAAGGCATCGATCCGCTGTCAAACCATACGTCGATCACCTCAGAGGTGCGTTCCATCACGCCACCTTCGCAATGCGGGCATTTCACTTTCACTTCATCCACGTAAGGCTTGTGAAGTTCCAGATCCTCCGCAATCTCGCCAACCGCGTTGGCACGAAGATCAGCAATGCTGTGCGGGGCATATTGTCCTTCGCACGTGTCGCAGACCCATACGTTCAGCGGCGTTCCCCAATAGCGGTTCCGGCTGATATTCCAATCAACCAAATCTTCCAGGAACTTGCCGAAGCGGCCATCACGCACGTGGCCCGGATACCAGGTTACCTCATTGTTGTTCGCAATCAATTGATCCTTAACGGCTGTCGTCTCGATGAACCAGCTCTCCATTGCATAATAGAGCAGCGGGGATTTACAGCGCCAGCAGAACGGGTAGCTGTGCTCATATTTCTCTTTGCTGTACAGAAGACCTTTTTCAGACAACGACTTCACGATATCCAGATCGCAATCTTTGACGAAACGTCCGGCAAAGTCTGTCACTTCATCGGTGTATCGGCCTTGGCCATTGACCACACTTACAAAGCTGATGCCATTCTCGCGGCATACCCGATAGTCATCCTCACCGTGAGCAGGAGCCATATGCACAATGCCCGTACCGCTTGCATCCGTAACAAAGGAGGCGCCAACGACTATATTTTTTTTCTCCGCTTGTACGAAGGTAAATGGAGAATCATAGGTTTTGCCAACCAGCTCAGAACCTTTCAACGTAGATAGAACGGTAAACTCGCCCTTCATGACATCCTCTACCAGATTTTTAGCGACGATGTAGATGCCGTCCTCCTGCTCTACGCGCGCGTAATCCATATCCGGATTTACAGCTAACGCCACGTGGGATGGAAGTGTCCAAGGCGTGGTGGTCCATGCCAGTACGTATTCTCCGCTATCGTGCAGCTTGAATTTGGCAGTTGCACTCAGGTCTTTAACATCCTCGTAGCCCTGGGCTACTTCATGAGAACTGAGTGTCGTCTGACAGCACGGGCAATACGGGCTTACACGATGACCGCGGTACAGGAGACCTTTGTCATGGATTGTCGCCAAGATGTTCCATACACTCTCAATATAATCATTCTCCAGCGTGATGTAGGGATGATCCAGATCGGTCCAATAAGCAATCGCTTCGGTCAGCTCACGCCATTTATGCTCGTATTCAAACACACTTGATTTACATTTCTTGATAAAGGCTTCCACGCCGTAATTCTCGATTTCCTGCTTGCCGGAGATACCAAGCTGCTTCTCCACGCCAAGCTCAACCGGCAGTCCGTGCGTATCCCAGCCCGCTTTCCGAACGACATGGTAACCTTTCATCGTCTGATAACGGCCAACAAAATCTTTAATGACCCGGCCAAGCACGTGACCGATATGCGGCGCACCGTTCGCGGTTGGAGGCCCTTCATAGAATACATAATTCGGCTTGCCGGCCCGGCTTTCGATCGATTTCTTGAACGTGTTCTCCTCGTTCCATTTGTTCAAGATGCGCAGCTCTCTTGCCCGCGCCTTCTCTTTGACGTCTACTCTGTTCATGCCAATCGTCCTTTCGCCCTGATTCGTAATGTTCTGTGAAAATAAAAAAAGGCCTCATCCCCAAAGGGACGAGAACCTGTTCTCGCGTTACCACCCTAATTTCGCTGAACAGACTTCCGCTAGAAGACTATCCATAACGACACCTTAAGTCCATGTCTTCACTACAAGACAAGGTCCGATGTAACGTTCGGCAGACGGTTTAGCTTACACACGCGGTTAAACGCTTCAGCTTCACTTCTCCGGGATGATCTTCTGCTTGGTCTGAACGCCGGACTTTCAGCAACCGCCGGCTCTCTGATGGACAGATCCTTCGCGTACTATTCCCATCAACGAATTCGAATATGAATCAACAATATGTTATTAGTTATAGACTCTTTCCGGGAAAAAGTCAACCGGATACCCGCCTAGTATACCTCTTTAGGCTCAAGACTTGCTTCACGGCTCTCCAGCGTCTCCCAGCCTTCTTGCTTCAAGAGCTCCAATTGCGCCTCAACCAAGGAGCGGAAACGGGTACGGTAGATGGATGCCTGCTTCTTCAACTCTTCAACCTCAAGCGCAATTTTGCGGGATTTGCTCAGCGCATCATTGATAATACGGTCTGCGTTCTTCTCGGATTCCTTCACGATCAGCTGAGCTTCCTTCTTCGCATTGTGCTTCAGCTCATCCGCCGCTTCTTGAGCGACAATGATCGTCTTGGATAAGGTTTCCTCAATATTTGAAAAATGATCCAATCTTTCCTGCATCGTCAACAGCTGGTTTCCCAGCTCCTTATTTTCCCGGATCACACTTTCGTAATCTTTAATAATCTGGTCCAAAAACTCGTTGACCTCGTCCTCATCATAACCCCGAATTCGACGGGCAAATTCCTTGTTATGTATATCAAGCGGTGTCAATGGCATGGTGTGCACCTCCTAAATATATGGGCCTTACAAGACGGTTCATCCGCTGTAGTAGCCAAACCACCCGTCCATGAAGACAATAGCGGTCATTCTGATTTATCGGCAAATCCATTGTAATTATTAATGTACCTTGTATTGTTTCGACAAAAAAACGGCAATTCCTTCAAAGGTCAGGCATATTTCCCAACCTTGATACGGTACCGCCCTTTTTTCGTCAGGCCGCCTGTCTCCAGTACTTTAAACCTTCCAAAGCCTTGGATGGAGACAACATCGCCTTCTTTTAAATTCGTTGAAGGATCCTCTTCCACTTTCCAGTTCACACGGCATCGGCCCGCCTTGATCGGTACCACGATTTTCGTCCGGCTGATCCGGTATGCGTCACTGGCGATCCCGTCGAGTCTCATGGAAGATGCGGTAATATCCATCGTATCGAAATTCGTATGCGTGACCTGAAGCTTGTCCAGCGGCAGCAGTTCCGTCATCACGTGCACCCTGTGAACTTGACTGAGATTCAGATGCAGGAACGAACTGATGTCCTCGGCAACCACCGTATGGCAGCCGTCCTCAAGCACATGAATATCACCGATCTTGGATCTCTTGATGCCAAGACCCAGAATCGAACCCATGTAGTCGCCATGGTCGAGCTCCAGAAACTTCTGATCCCCGGAAGATATGCTGAGCACTTTCATCTTCAAATCCTCGCCCTCAAGATCCCGATAATCCGGTGCAATCAATGCCCGAACGCGCTCCGCGTCAGCATGTCCACCTTGAAACAGGGCATGCACATCGGGGTGACGATTCACGAGCGACTCCAGAATGAATCTCTGACGAGGGTCCAGGAAATCCGTCAGCTTCGCTTCATGATACTGTCCGGCATTGACAACCCATTCCCAAGCCCGGTCCACAAATTCACGTTCGTCCCTGTGAAAATGATCATAGATGTCCAGTTTCATGCTTATTCACCTGCTACAGTAGATATCCGAGGATAGCATACACGCCCCGTTGTGCCAGCTGCAGCACGAACAACGCGACAATCGGAGAAATATCGATCATACCCATAATCGGCGGGATAAACCGGCGGAATGGAGCCAAATACGGCTCAACTAACTTGCCAAGCAGCTCCCCGACAAAGCTTTCTCTCACATTCGGGAGCCAAGACATTAAAACGTAGACCAGGATCATGTAAAAATAAATTTGGAACAGGGTTCCAACAATGCTATAAATTTCGCTGCTCAAAGCCTAGATCACCTCATTCTGTTATATTCATGCTCGTCTGCTAAAATCTCGGAGATGGAACCTTGAATTTCGACGGTATCCGGTGTGCATAGGAAGATATTCCCGCCTACCTTGGAGATTCCGCCACTAAGCGCATATACCGTTCCGCTGAGAAAATCGATAATGCGCAGCGCCTGATCATTGCGTACGCGCTGCAGATTAACGACAACCGTTCGGAATGAGCGCAGATGATCTGCAATCTCCTGTGCTTCATCATATGAACGCGGCTCCACTAATACAACCTTAACGTTCTTCTGTGAATGAATGCTGACGATATTTGCATTTTTTTGATTTTTCCGATGATCAAACGGGGTTGCCTCCACCGGCTCGTCCTGCGAGGCAAGAACCTCGCGTTCCACAACTTCTTCTTCCTCTTGCAGTCCCAAGAAATTCATAAACCGGTTCATCACGCCCATCGTCAATCCTCCTCTTTACCTACTAAAATTGAGCCGAGACGCACCCAGGTCGCCCCTTCTTCTATGGCAACTTCAAAGTCATTGGACATACCCATGGACAATTCAGTCAACGGCTCCAATGTCAGCGCCTGCTCATTCAGCTCATCTCTTAGTTGTCTTAAACCACGAAATACAGGACGCGTCTGCTCCGCTGACGACTCATATGGAGCCATGGTCATGAGTCCGGTTACCTTTACGTGTGAAAGACTGTTGATTTCCTTCAAGAACTCGGCTGCTTTCTCAGGAGCCAATCCGTACTTGGATTCCTCGCCCGAGATATTAACTTGCATAAAGGCGGATACCTGAAGGTTCAGCGCTGCAGCCCTCTTCTCCAGCTCATGGGCTAAGGACAAGCGGTCAAGTGAATGAATATATTGAAATTTATCAATGACATCCCTGACCTTGTTGGTCTGCAGGTGCCCGATGAAATGCCACGTTCCCCGGTCTCCAAGGGCGTTCCACTTCTCCTGGGCGTCCTGCCAGCGGTTCTCGCCGATATGCTGAAGTCCCTGATCCAGTACCGAAGCTGTTTTATCCAAGGAGACATATTTAGTGACCGCAATCATATTCACTTCATTCCGGTCCCTGCCGCTTCTTGCGCAAGCCTCCGTTATTCGCTGTTCCACCTGATCGATACGTTCCATCAAACTCAAGGGACGACTCACCTCTTTCTCATCCCGATCCAACTTGCCATACGACCCGTTGTCCCTCCATCCTTGCGGTAGGAGAAGAACAGATCGTGATTGCAGCTTGTACACCATGAAGTACATTCGATATGTTCCGCCAATATTCCTGCTTTAATCATAATGTGTCTGTTTATTTCTTTCAAGTTCAGCATGTATTTTCCGCGTCCCTTGTCGATATACAGGGCTGATTTTGCAGCTTCCTCTGGCGTAAGCCCCCCGAATCCAATATCACGGACACGATCCATGACCCGATCATCCACCTCATAGCAGCACTCGCCTATCGACGGACCGATGGCTGTACGAATATTCTGCGGCATGCTGCCATACTCCAGGGCCATCTTGGCGACCATTTCTTCAGCAATACGGCCTACCGTTCCCTTCCAGCCGGCATGGGCCAAACCGACAGCACCCGAAACGGGGTCCCAAAAATACAATGGCACGCAATCCGCATAGAAGGAAGTCAGCAGCACGCCGGGGACATGGGTCACAAGTCCGTCTGTATTTTGAAAGGCCGAGGTCCGATCCAAGCTTCCTCTGCCTCTGTCCTCTTCGTGAACGACACCAATCTGAACGCCATGCACCTGTTCACCACAGGTCCAGTCCTCCAGTGAAAACCCAAGTGACGCAGCGGTTAATTTCCGGTTCTCTACAATGTCACCCGGTTCATCTCCGACATGAAAGGCCAAGTTCAGACTGACATATGGTACCCGGCTAACGCCTCCTTGCCGGCCTGTGAAACCGGCTGAAATCGCAGCAGCCTCCGTTTCCCTTCCCCATTTTTCCAGCACGAACAGACTCGGTGTCTGCTTCTCCTGACTCACAAACGGTTCCATGAACATTTCACCTCTATCCCAGTGTAACAGAAAACATACGCTGGAGACACATCAACCGATTGGCGGCTTGTCAGAAGCTGCGCCGATCATGGCGATCCGGGCGATCCAGATATTCCACCGGCTCCTGATCTTCCGGCATTCTTCGCAGCTCCTCCATCTTGACAAGCACTACATCCGAACCAATCTTCACGATATTCCGCCAGGGGATGATCAGATCACTCCCGCCGCCAAACAGCCCCATAAACTTTCCGTAACTTGGCACAACAATCGCTTCAATTCGACCCTGCCGCAAGTCGAGTTCCAGATCACTGATCTGTCCCAGCCGCTTGCCATCAATGATATTAATAACATCCTTCGTTTGAAAATCGGAAATTTTCATCTTTTTCCCCACCATTTGATTTTCAGGTATCATGAGCATTCACACCTTAGATGTATTTGAGGATCGGGCATGCCGTTTACATAAATCCCCTCTGTTCAGTATATGAGCCGCATGAGTAAAATAACTTACTTAAATTAAAAAAACGACCCCTTGAATGGGATCGTTGTCTTTTCGTTTGATGGCTGGTCTTCCTAAGTTTTGACATGCTTCTGCATTTGCTTGATCGCTGACTTCTCCAGACGGGACACCTGAGCTTGGGAGATGCCGATTTCATCAGCAACTTCCATCTGGGTCTTGCCTTCATAAAACCGCATGGATAAAATCATTTTTTCACGTTGTCCGAGCTTGTGCATCGCTTCCCGGAGTGCAATTTCTTCAATCCAGGATACATCTTTGTTCTTATCATCACTGATTTGATCCATCACATAAATCGGATCTCCGCCATCATGATAAATCGGCTCAAACAAGGACACGGGATCTTGAATAGCATCGAGTGCAAAAACAACATCTTCCTTGGGCACATTCAGCGCTTCGGAAATTTCAAAAATCGTCGGTTCGCGCGAGTTCGCATTTGTCAGCTGATCCCGGACCTGAAGTGCCTTGTAAGCAATATCACGCAGGGATCGCGAGACGCGAATCGGGTTATTGTCCCTTAAGTAACGACGTATTTCTCCGATAATCATCGGTACGGCATAAGTGGAAAATTTAACATTTTGCGACAAATCAAAATTGTCGATGGCTTTCATCAATCCAATGCACCCTACCTGAAACAGATCATCAACAAACTCCCCCCGATTATTAAACCTCTGGATGACGCTGAGGACCAGTCTCAGGTTGCCATTCACCAGTTTTTCTCGAGCTGATCGTTCATTGTTCTGCTGCAGATTATGGAACAGCTCCCTCATTTCCACATTCGTCAGAACCGGCAGTTTTGACGTATCCACACCACAAATTTCAACTTTGTTTCGCGTCATGATGACTAACCTCCCAAGGAGAAACATTACTGTACATTATCTCCGAGGGGGGTTATTTTATTCCTTGGGTTTTCCAGTTACACCATCTTGTTGAATTCTTTGCGGAGTCGTTTAATAATTCTCTTCTCCAATCGGGAAATGTAGGATTGTGAGATTCCAAGCAGGTCTGCCACGTCTTTTTGCGTCTTTTCTTCCCCGTCCTGAAGCCCGAAACGAAGCTCCATAATCATGCGTTCCCTGTCGCTTAATTTATCAAGCGCTTTTTGCAGGAGTTTCCGGTCCACCTGCTCTTCGATGTTACGGTAGATGGTGTCATTCTCGGTGCCCAGCACATCGGATAAGAGCAATTCGTTGCCATCCCAATCGATGTTCAGCGGTTCATCAAAAGAAACCTCGCTTCGCGTTTTGTTATTCCGCCGCAGGTACATCAGTATTTCATTTTCAATACAGCGCGAGGCATATGTAGCCAGCTTGATTTTTTTCTCCGGGTCAAAAGTATTCACCGCTTTAATCAGTCCGATCGCACCAATCGATACCAAATCCTCGATGTTAATGCCGGTGTTCTCGAATTTGCGGGCAATGTACACAACCAGACGCAGGTTACGTTCGATCAGCATAGCGCGGGTGGCTGCATCGCCGGAAGGCAGCTTCTTGAGCAAGAACTCCTCTTCTTCTTTCGTAAGCGGAGGCGGAAGCGCCTCACTTCCTCCGATGTAGTAGATTTCCTGACTCTTCAGGCCTAGTAAAAAAAGTACGCGGTAATACTGCAGCTGCAATGCTAATCTCCATTTAACGGGCATCTCGTATCCTCCTAAACGTTTTCCCGAAGGGACAACATAACTTCGTAAGTGTAGTCACGGTTTTCCTCGCTTGGCATGATAACTTTCCATAAGAGTTTCAAAGATTACATCAGCATTCCATATAGATTACACGATTCGAAGACTATGAAAATAGCTTTATCATCGTTATCCCGCAGTCTTCGCCTCACCAGATTCAACAAGGCTAGATTCGGTATTCTGTTGTAAAGCTTCCTCCTGAGCAATACCTGCATGACCCTTGGGCGTGCCCTCTCCCTCCGTCAAAGCCGGATGGATAATGGCCCGGTATGCCCTGTCGCCGGACAGCGTTCCGCCATCAAGACCAATCAACACTTTGGATGATACGTATTCCAGTCCTCCCAGTTCAATCCGTACCATGTCGGGCTTTAGGGCAAGCATGAATGCGGCCCCCCGGTTGACACCACGGTACGGAACTAACCGCAGACGGTCCTGCCAGTCAAATTCCTCTGCCCCCAGCCCCATAATTAATTTGTCCGGTTCCCCCTCCATCAGCTGTTTGCTCCAGCCCTGGGGCAGATAAGCTTCCCATAGCGCTGCTTCCATCACCATAACGGGCGTGCGCGTCAAGGGATCGCTTAATTGGTTTCCTGTATCGAGCAAACCCACACAGGAAATTTTGGTGCTGCCAATCCATACGGAGACATCACCTAACAGGGTTTCACGGTTCTCGGTTTTACGTTTCGTGGTCTGAACCGCCTTAAATGCGAATACAACTACAAAAAAGGTAATGCATGCAAACCAGAATCCCACCTTCAATTCAAAGGATAGCCCTCCCGATGTCGTATACCATATCCCACTGAACAATTCTCCCGAATTTTGCACCAGATAATGAAATCCGATAATACCTCCGGCTGCGGCAAAATTCACCATATAAAAAGCTCCCAAATGACGAAGGTAACTCTGCAAGCTTGCAAATCCAAAAGCAATCCAGAGCATAATCAATGAAAGTCCAAACTTAATGAGAAAGGTGTACAAAAACGACAATTGCGGGACAAACATCATGACAACATACAGTGCGCCTACCACGGAAGATAACACTAGCCTCCACCATCTTGGTTTGACCCTGCGCATCCAGGCGGTTAACGCCAGCAATATGCCGTCAATGACGAGGTTTGCCAAAAATATGAGATCAATATAAACAACCAGGTTGTTCACCTGCCTAGTCGAAAAATCCACTTCCGTTATGCTTCTGTTGTTTTCTGGGCAATGGGAGATGTTACTAGTATAAAAAGAATAGAATTCAAAGTCTGTCTAAACCTGTGGGCCGATTACAGACTTTTTTTGTCGATGAAGGGCAGTTTTTAGAAACCGGAGCCAAGAGGACTCTCCGCTCGTCAGTCAACCATCTTGATCTTGGGAAAAAACCAGGGGAATATCCATATGTTACGCAGCGTTTGAGCACCTGAACCTTTATTCGTGAAAGTGTGACAGCATCAGCACTATTTACTTCTTACTCTCTTATGGATGGGATGGGATGTGGTATGGCAAGGCTGTGGAGAAAGATAAAAAAAATAAACCTGTCTTCATCAGGATGACGAAGCACAGGCTTATTCGAATTAATCATTATTACGGGAACGATTGCGAAGGAATGTAGGAATATCGAGCTGATCATTGCCGTTCTGATTGCCAAACGGCTTCAGATTCACATTGCTCTTGTCCGTTGCCTGCTGCTGCTGCTGTTGTTGTTCCCCTTGAGGCATTGCAGGGCGACGTCCAGGAGGGATCGGTGAAGGTTTGCTCTCAAAGCCGGTAGCGATCACCGTTACCTTGATTTCTTCCTTCATGCTTTCCTCGATAATCGCACCGAAGATCATGTTCACTTCCGGATCGGAAGCTGAGGTTACGATCTCGGCCGCTTCATTTACTTCATACAAGGAGAGATTGGCTCCTCCTGTAATATTCATGATAACACCACGTGCTCCCTCAATAGAGGTCTCAAGCAGCGGGCTCATAATTGCCTTGCGGGCAGCTTCAGAGGCACGGTTCTCACCGGTAGCCAGTCCAATACCCATCAGCGCAGATCCGCGTTCTGTCATGATGGTCTTCACGTCGGCGAAGTCAAGGTTGATCAGACCCGGTACTTGGATCAGATCAGAAATGCCCTGAACGGCCTGACGCAATACGTTATCAGCTTCTCGGAACGCTTCCAGCATCGGTGTCTTCTTATCCACGATCTCCAGCAAGCGATCATTCGGAATGACGATGAGTGTGTCCACTTTCTCTTTCAATGCTTCAATGCCAAGCTCCGCTTGGGAAGCACGCTTGCGTCCTTCGAACGTAAACGGACGAGTGACAACCCCAACCGTTAATGCCCCGCACTCCTTAGCAATTTCAGCTATGACAGGAGCTGCGCCTGTTCCGGTTCCGCCGCCCATACCAGCTGTAACGAATACCATATCCGCACCCTTCAGGGTGTTCATAATCAAATCACGGGATTCTTCGGCGGCCTTCTTGCCGACATCAGGATTGGCACCAGCACCAAGGCCGCGAGTCAACTTATCCCCGATTTGCAATTTGTGTTCGGATTTAGCAAGATGAAGTGCCTGAGCATCCGTATTTACCGTTATAAATTCAACACCCTGCACACCATTCTCAATCATTCGGTTAACAGCGTTGCTTCCGCCGCCACCTACTCCGATTACTTTTATTTGAGCCAAGCTATCCATTTCAAAATCGAATTCCAACATCTAATCCATCTCCCCCTCAATGTGCGTGGATGGCACGTCCACTGTCGAATGAATCCGCTATATAAACTCGCTGAACATCTTTTTCAGGCGTTCAATAAATCCCGGCTTCTGGCTGGTCTCCTGAGTTGCTGCGACAGGATTTTGCTGCTTCGCGCGATTCACCGGTTTCTTGCTGTTTCCGCTGCTGTTGTTGCTTCCTCCTGTATTGCGTACACGTACATTCCGGATTGCATTATGGAGGATGCCGACTCCGCTGCAGTATCCCGGATCACGAACACCGATAAAATCGGGAACAGCAATCCGTACGGAAGTCGCCAGCTCATTTTGTGCCACCTGCAGCACACCAGGCATGGACATAGTGCCCCCAGTAAGTATATAACCACCAGGAAGCTCACTGTAACCCAAGCGTTTAATTTCTTGGCTTACCAATTGGAAAATTTCCTGAATACGAGGTTCTATGATAGCTGCCAGATCTTCTTGAGTGAACTCCTTGTCCACATTGCTTCCAATTCTCGTCACTTTAAAAGTTACTTCGGGCGCAGCACTCTCAATCAGTGCGCATCCATACTTCAATTTCACCTTCTCTGCTTGATCCGTCAGAGTTCGCAGTCCATATGCAACATCATTCGTAACAAAATCGCCACCAACCGGAAGCGTCGAGGTTGCGGCAATGCTGCCTCCCTCAAACACAGCCAGCGTGGTTGAGCCTGCTCCGACGTCCACCAGTACCGAACCCATCGTTTTCTCATCCTTCGACAAGGCGAGTTGTCCGGCACCAAGCGGAATCAACACCAGATCCTTCACTTTCAGGCCTGATTTCTCCACGCATCGTAACAGATTATGTATTGCCGTTTTGGCGCCAGTAATAATCGTCGCTTCTACCTCAAGCCTCACGCCGATCATTCCTCGCGGATCTGAGATTCCTTCCAAACCGTCAACTACAAACTGTTTAGCAACCACATCGATAATTTCACGATCAGGTGGAAGCGCCACGACCTCCGCTGCCTTCAGCACGCGGTCGATGTCCTCTTCGCCAATTTCTCGATCCTCGTTCGATACTGCCACAACTCCATGGCTGGATTGAAGTCCGATATGATTTCCGGAAATGCCGACATATACTTCGGATATTTGAATACCGACCATACGCTCCGCATGATCTACAGCGCTGCGAATGGATTGTACGGTCTGGTCGATATCTACAATTGCACCCTTGCGAATTCCCTCCGAGTCGGCAGATCCAACTCCAATAATATTAAAGGTTCCATTATTAACTTCCCCAATAATAGCACGAACTTTGGATGTACCGATGTCCAAACTAACAATGATGTCATTGTTGCTCAAGCCCTGGCACCTCCTGTTTTTAGCAAATTAATTTGATAATAAAGAATACATTTCTACTTATTCCACACTCGCAGGTCTTTCCCTCTTTTTTCAACATTTTTTTTACTGCCAACATTTGCTATAACAGGCCGTAAAAGTCATTCAAAAAAGAAGAACCGAAACAAGTTGTCAATACTTTCAATTGTACCATTTATTCCTATTCCTGAGTAGGGGGTTATTGCCCTTCCTCTGACTCTTCTGTAACTTCTTGTTCAAACGGTACATAAGCGTCTGCTTCCAGCATCGTAATCACACCCGGCCGCTCCATTTCGGTAACCTGACTCAGGTACTCTACTTTATCCCGAAGCAGGGAAACCGTAGTGATGACTTCGAATTTGGAACGTGTGTACAACTTGATCCGGTCCGGGAAAGAGACTGTCGGTGAAGGCATGATTTCCGAGATGTCCGAGGTCAAACTATTGGGAATCTCCGCAAGCACTTCACTTAACATAGCCTTGTTCGGGTCCGATGGATCCCACTTGGTCAGGATCGGCTTCTCCACGGCGATACCGCTCGCTGTAACAGGAACGGAAGTACCGCTGGCCAGAATCGCTTGAAGTTCTCCGTTCTCCGACAGCTCATAGGCGACCGTAGGATGCTCCGTAACCGCGATTCGCACCTCACCCGGAAAGCTCTTGACCACTTCAGCCGACTTGATAGTTCCCAGACCCACGAGGCGTTCCTGCACATCTTTAGGCTCTACGCTGAAATATTGGTCTCCTATGCGAAGTCCGCTTTGCTTAGTAAGCTGCTCATTGGTATTAAACGTATTGCCTGTAAAATGAATCTCGGTAACTTGGCTGACCGGCGATCGGAAAAAGAGAATCGTCAGCAGCGCTGCAAACAGCAGCAAAAGAATCCATATAATTTTCCTGGCTGTTTTCGGTTTGGGCTTGTCCTGCTTAAGGACAGGCATATGTGTCTTGGACATATCCACTCTCTCCATAAAGACCTGTTATCCCCTCCTCTGGAGGGGATGCTCAGGACCTCAATTGGCTAAATCAAGCGGTTTGGGCACAGGAGACTGACGATAGATCCGTGCACCTAAACCTTGGAACATGTTTTCAATACGATCATAACCGCGATCAATATGGTGAACTTGCTCCACCACGGTCGTTCCCTGCGCGGCCAAACCGGCAATGACGAGCGCCGCTCCAGCCCGAAGATCGGTTGCCTCCACAGTGGCTCCGTAAATTCTCTGAACACCGCGTATAAACGCATAGTTCAGATCCGTGGAAATGTCTGCTCCCATGCGGGAGAGTTCCTCCACATGTTTGAACCGTCCCTCAAATACCGTTTCTTTCATAACACTAAATCCATCGGCCAAGGACAACAAGACCATGACCTGGGACTGCAAATCGGTCGGGAAAGAAGGATAAGGTGAAGTCACAATTCGTTCAACAGCTTTGGGACGGCTCATACAGCTTATGTTTATTATATCATTGCATACACTGGTTTGAACACCGGCGCGCTTCAGCACATGTATAAGAGAAGTTAAATGAGAGGGATTGGTCTTTGTAAGCGTAACACTTCCCCGGGTGACGGCGGCTGCAATCATGACGGTTCCCGCTACGATCCGATCCGGTATGATCTCATACTCGCAAGGCGTAAGACGCTCCACGCCGTGGATCGTAATCGTATCCGTTCCGGCACCGATAATGTTGGCTCCCATCTTGTTCAGGAAATGCTGAAGGTCTTGAATTTCAGGCTCTCTGGCTGCATTGGTGAGCACCGTTGTGCCAAGTGCCGTTGCTGCTGCCATCATGATATTCTCCGTTGCCCCTACGCTGGCAAAATCGAGATGAATATCCGTTCCGATCAATCGGCTTGCTCTGCAATGGATTTTATCGTTGCTCTCCTCGATTTCCGCACCCAGTGCCTGCAATCCCTGAAGGTGGAGGTCGATCTTGCGTTCCCCGATCGCACAGCCCCCGGGCTGATAGATCGTCACTTCACCAAAACGGGCCAGCAGAGGTCCCATCAAAAAGATGGAGGATCGCATCTGCTTCATTAAATCTTCCGGGACATGAAACGAATTGGCAGACGAGGTATCCACGGTAACCGTCTCCAGCTCATGCTTGCATTTGGAGCCAAGACGGCCAAGAATGCTTAGCATCACTTCAATATCCAGCAGATGCGGGACATTGCTTAATCTTACAGTCCCTTCTGCAAGAAGACTTGCTGCTAGAATAGGTAAAGCTGCATTTTTTGCTCCATGGATACGTATGGTTCCTGATAGGGGCCTTCCACCCTCAATCACCAATTTGTCCAATGTATCACCTCCGAGTTTACCGCTCGCCCAGAACGTACACCTCAGGCACCATATGAATTCCGTTCTTCTCTGAGATGGTTTCCTTGATGCGTTCCATCAAAGCGAGCACGTCCTCTGCTGTCGCTTGACCGGTGTTCTCAATGAAATTGGCATGCTGTAAAGAAACTTCTGCGCCCCCGATCCGTAGGCCCTTGAGGCCAGCAGCCTCAATCAACCTTGCGGCATGGTCGCCAGGCGGGTTGCGGAATACACTGCCTGCGGTTGCGGATTGGAGCGGCTGTGTACGCCGGCGACGGTCCTTGTAAGAGGCCATAACAGCTGAAATTTCTTTGCGGTCTCCTTGACGGAGCCCAAATACCGCTTCAGTCACAATCCCTTTTCGTTCATGCAGAATGGAGTGTCGGTAATCAAACGCCATATCTTTCGCAGCATACGTAACCAATTCCCCTGTTTCCAGTACAATGTCAGCGGACTTGAATATGCGTGACACATCAGACCCATGGGCGCCTGCATTCATGTAAACGGCACCTCCAACTGACCCAGGAATACCTCCGGCAAACTCAAGACCGGCTAATCCTTGTTTTCCGGCCAGAACACTGAGTTTGACAAAAGACAGACTACCGCCTGCAGTTACTGTCTCTCCGTCAAAATGAAGCTCCTCAAATCCCTGACCCAGCTTGATGACCGCTCCCCTAATGCCTTTATCGGCAACTAACATGTTTGAACCGCGCCCGAGTTGCGTCCAATGAATACGATGGGCATGGAGAAGAGTGACCAGTTCCTTGAGCTGTTCCTTGTTCTCAGGAATAATCAGGCAATCGGCTGGTCCGCCTATTTTCCACGTCGTATATTTTGCCAGCGGTTCATTCCATAACACGGCTCCGACATTGGCTTCAGATAGTAGCGATTTCCACTGCTGCATTTTAAATAAACCTCCCTTGACTTTCAAAACCAAAAGGCCATTCCTTCTGCTTAACGAAGGAGATGGCCGCTGTCAGTAATGCCGGCCTCATGGGTGTGTCACGATTATAGAGTATCTTATGTCAGGCTCCATAGGTGTGTGACAATCGCCCAGCCGTTTTAGCGTTTGCCGGTTAACCGGCGGATTTCTTCGACCATAACGGCAGCCGAATCCGGTTTGCCAAGCTTTTTCGAAGCGGCTGACATCGTCTCTCTGGTCGAGCGACTGGTCATAATCTCCTCAAGCTTTCCAAACAGCGTTTCTGCCGTCAAATCCTTTTCAAGTATCATGCTGGATGCGCCCGCTTCTTCCAACTGCCTTGCATTCGCCTCCTGATGGTTGTTGGTAACGTTAGGAGAAGGTATAAGTACAGATGGAATACCAAGCGACGTGATCTCAGCCAGGAACGATGCCCCGGCACGATTCACGATCAGCGAAGTGGCCGCAAGCACCTCCGGCATATTATGAATGTATGGCATGATATGAAGATGATTAGGCATCGTGCCGAGCTGCGCTAAAATGGATTCACGCGTATTCTCGAAATACGTATCGCCTGTTACGAACACAAAGTGCACGCCAGGCAGCTTATGAAGAAACGGTGCCATGCCCATCATGGCGTTATTGATCGCCTTGGCCCCACGGCTTCCTCCAACGATAAGAACGACTTGAGCTTCCATCGGGATGCCAAGCGTAGCAAATCCACGTTCACGATTGGCGGTTAATACCGTTGTCGCGCGTGGATTTCCTGTATAAACCGTTCTTTTGGCTTTAGGAAAAGAGGATACCGAACCTTCAAAGCTGACCGCGACCGTGTCCGCATAACGGCTGAGGAACTGGTTGGTTAGCCCCGGTATCGCATTCTGCTCATGAATCATGGTCGGTATGCCGAGCTTGGCGGCTGCATAAACGACCGGACCGCACACATATCCGCCTGTACCGATCACGACATCGGGCTTGAACTCCCTCAGCAATGCCTTGGATCGCTTCACGCCTTTGAAGAAACGCACAATCGTTTTGACGTTATCAAACGACAGCTTGCGCCGGAACCCGGTGATGTCAATGCTCTCAAATGGCAGCTTCTCTTGGGGCACCAGTTTGCTTTCGAGGCCGCGCTGGCCTCCAATATATAAAAACTCCGTCTTCGGATCTTCCTTCTCACATTGTCTTGCTATGGCAACGGCGGGGTAAATATGTCCCCCCGTTCCGCCGCCGGTCAATACGACACGCATACCCTTCACCTCGCATAACGGGAAATATTTAATAGAATGCCAAGGGCCGTCAGCATCAGTGTCAGTGAACTGCCCCCGTAACTGATGAGCGGCAGCGTAATTCCTGTCACCGGCATCAAGCCGATAACCACACCGATATTGATAACGACCTGGATGGCGACCATGCCTACGATTCCTACAGCCAGCAGGCTGCCAAAGCTATCCGGTACGGTCATGGCCACTCTCATGCCCCGCCACACCAAGGCAGCAAACAAGAGCAGTACGATGAGGCCGCCAATAAACCCGAGTTCTTCAGCCAGGATCGAGAATATAAAGTCAGTCTGCGGCTCAGGCACATAAGCGTACTTCTGACGACTCATGCCAAGACCGAGTCCACCAAGACCGCCCGGCCCAATCGCATAAAGGGATTGAATAATCTGATAGCCTGCACCCAGCGGGTCAGACCAAGGATCCAGAAACCCGGTAATCCGCTTCAGCCGGTACGGAGCTGCCAGAATCAAGCCTATGAAGCCTGCTATTCCGCCTAAAGCAAGGAAGCCCAGATGCTTCATCCGTGCCCCTGCGGTGAATACGATCATCATCGCAGCTCCCAGCATGACGGCTCCTGTCCCCAGATCCGGCTGCAGCATAATCAGTCCAAATGCCAGTCCAATCAAACCAAGAGGCGGCAGAAGTCCCTTCGTAAACGACGTAATATCGTAGTCCTGTTTACTGAGCCAGCGCGATAGAAACAGAATCATACCGAGTTTCATAAATTCAGAGGGCTGAATGCCAAACGAGCTGATGCCAAGCCAGCTTCTGGCCCCGCCGCGCACAACGCCGACACCCGGAATAAGAACGATAACAAGGAGGAAAAAGCAGGCCAGAAGCGCAAGCTTGCTGTACTTCTTCCAGACTCGGAAGTCAATCTTGGATGTGAAATACATCGCAGCAAGGCCCAGACAGGCAAAAAACAGCTGACGCTTCACAAAATAAAATTTATCGCCATAGTCATGAAAAGCGAGCACGGAGCCCGCGCTGTATACCATGACGATTCCGATGGCCAGCAGGGCCAAAATACAGATAAGCAGCCACAGATCGGGCGCCTGGCGGTTCTTGTTCATGGAAAGGCCACCTCGTACATCCTTAGTAGGGGCTTATCCACCCCCCTACTTAAAGGTTATGCACCGCCTCTTTAAAAATGCTTCCTCGTACCTCAAAGGAAGGAAACATGTCCCAGCTCGCACATGCGGGAGATAGAAGAACAATGTCTCCGCTCTCCGCAAGTTCAGAAGCTTTCCGGACAGCCGAGGTCAAGGTTGCGGCGGCGTCCTTCCCATTATCGACGAGTATGATGTCCTTTAATCCCGCTTTGGCTGCAGCATTCGCGATTTTCTCCTTCGTTTCGCCAATCAGTACGACAGCTTTCACCCTTCCTTGCATGGAAGGAATCAAATCCTCGTAATCCGAACCCCGATCAAGCCCGCCTGCAATCAATATGATAGGTTCTTTGAAAGAAGTCAGAGCCATATTCGTTGCTTTGGAGTTGGTTGCCTTGGAGTTGTTGTAATAGGAAATCCCCTGAAGCTCGGCAACAAATTCAAGACGGTGCTCGACACTGCGGAAGCTGGACAAAGCACCTTCCAACTGATCAGGCGCAACTCCGGCCGCAATGGCGATCGCACAAGCAGCTAAGGCATTATCCACATTGAATCTCCCAGGCAGTCCGATGTTCTCCACACGGATGATCTCATGCGTAAAACCTTCACCGTCTGTATAAATAATGGTGCGCCCTACATCACCCTCATCTTCATCCGAATCCTGCGAACCCGGAGCATACGGCGTCGAAAGGTAAACCCCTTCGCGAAGGCTCTCAGTCATCGAGAAAGGAATAATGCGCGCCTTGATATACGGGACAAGATTTCTGCATACGGGATCATCCCAATTGAGCACAGCGGTATCATCCGCAGTCTGATTGACAAACAGCCTGGCCTTGGAGGAGATATAATCGTCCATTCCGCCATGGTAATCCAGATGTGTCTCCGCAATGTTGAGAAGACAAGCAATGCGCGGCCGGAACTCCTCTGTTCCTTTTAATTGAAAACTGCTCAGCTCTACAACCATCCAGTTGTCCGGAGTTGCTTCCGCAGCTGCCTCGGACAGAGGCGTGCCGATATTTCCGGCTACAATCGGTGACAGTCCTGCGCTCTCCAGCAGCTTGCCCACCCAAGTTGTTGTCGTTGTCTTGCCATTGGAGCCCGTGATCCCTATGATCGGCGCTTCACACAGGTGATAGGCCACCTCGACTTCTGTCACAATCGGTATCTCCAGCTCAAGCGCCTTCCGGACAGGAGGGACGGAATACGGAATCCCGGGATTTTTGACAAGAAGCGCCACACCGGGATCTATCAGGTCATCGGGATGTCCACCACAAATAACAGAAATACCCAAAGCCTCGAGCTCCGAAGCTTCAGGACACTGTTCTCTTTCCTTTCTATCGTTAACGATGACCGAGGCTCCGGCCTGATGCAGTACCTTAGCTACCTGCACTCCGCTTCTGGCCAAACCCAGCACAACGACTTTTTTATCCCGATAATCATCTAGCTGCTTCATATGTTACAACCCCTTGTTGATATAAAGTCCAAGTCCCGCAAGTATCAGTCCCACGGCCCAAAATGTAATGACTACGCGCCACTCCGACCATCCGGACAATTCGTAATGGTGATGGATCGGGCTCATCTTGAATATACGCTTGCCTCTGGTTTTGAATGAGGCAACCTGAAGCACGACCGACAGCATCTCTATGACGAATACCCCTCCGACAATCAGGAATAGCAGTTCGCTCTTGGTTACGATGGCAATCGCACCAATAGCCCCTCCGATTCCCAGAGATCCCGTATCTCCCATAAACACCTTTGCGGGGTGTGCGTTAAATACGAGGAAGCCCAGCACCGCACCGATCATCGCCGCCGCGCAGAATGCCGCTGCAAACGAGGTCGACTGGATGGCTACAATCGCATAGGCTCCAAAAGCAATCGCGCTGACACCGGACAGCAGACCGTCCAATCCGTCCGTGAAGTTGACGGCATTGCTGATGGCAAGCATCATGATGACGATAAACGGATAGTAGAACCAAGGTCCCCAGTCAAAGGACCAGTCGATGCCCGGCACACTGATAGCAGTGCTATGTCCATTGGAGATTAGCAGCCAGCACATAATACCGGAAAACAGAAGCTGTCCAAACAGCTTCTGCCGGGCCGTGAGTCCTAATGACCTGCGAAATACGATCTTAATATAATCGTCAAGAAATCCGATCAGCCCGAAGCCAAGTGTCGCTACGATCAGCACGTAGAAATCCGTATCGACAGGCGAGAATTTAATATAAGTCAGCGTAAAAGCAAGCAGGATGACTACGCCGCCCATCGTTGGCGTCCCCGCTTTTTTCAAGTGGCTCTGTGGTCCGTCGTCCCGGACCTGCTGGCCGAACTTCATCCGCCGCAGCAGCGGAATGAGAAGCGGAGCCGAAATTACCGCAAGTATAAACGCTACACCGATCGTCAGTAACAGCAGTTGAAAGTCCATCAGCTCACCCCCTCACTCCGTTGTTGCCGCCAGGCAGGGCCTTCAAAGCATCGACCACGTGCTCCAGCCTCATACCTCGCGAGGCTTTCACTAATACGATATCTTTCTCGGATACGTGCTCAAGCACAGATGCAATCAGCTTCTCTTTATCGGTGAAGGAAAGCACGGCCCCATCAGGGAAGCGCAGCTTTGCTCTCTCCGCCGTATGAACCGACAGCGGCCCGTAGGTAAACACAAGATCCGCATTGTCCGGAGATAAATAGTCTCCTATCTCCGCATGGAACTCCTCTTCCCGCTGACCAAGTTCCAGCATGTCCCCGAGAACGGCGATCCGTTTGCGATAGCCTTTCATATCGCCCAGCACATCCACAGCCGCCTTGACCGCCGTCGGACTTGAATTATAGGCATCGTTCAGCACAGTAACCCCAAACGGGGTCTCCACCGCTTCAATTCGCATGCTGGACAGCTTCAAATTGGCAAACCCGCTGCGAATGGCTTCATCGCCGATGCCCAAATGAGCGGCAACCGCCATCGCCGCGAGTGCGTTAACCACGTTGTGACGCCCGAGAAGCGGCAGGCTGAAGCCTTCTCCTGCATGTCGGTTCGACGTGAAGATGATGCCTCTGGCATGAAACATCAATCCAGTTGGGTAATCGTCGTTAGTCTCCTGATTCCCAAACGTAAAGGTGTTCAACCCCTCCGGCTTCACCGTAGACTCTTCCGCAAGCACCTGATCGATCAACGGTTCGTCTCCATGGTAGATCAGCAATCCGCCTGGCTTCATGCCGCTGATGATCTCCAGCTTGGCGCGAGCGATTTCCTCCCGGGAACCGAGCTGCAGCATATGGGCTTCGCCAATATTGGTAATCACGGTCATATCCGGGCGTGCTATGGTCGAGAGCAGTTCGATCTCATGCCGTCCACTCATACCCATCTCAAGCACGATGATGTCGGTATCTTCTTTCATGGCCAGTACGGTCAGCGGAAGTCCGATATGGTTGTTGTAATTGCCTTGTGTCTTGTGCACTTTATACGTGGTCTCTAGCAGCGCAGACACCATGTCCTTAACCGTGGTTTTACCATTGCTGCCGGTAATTCCGACCACCTTCGCACTGGTCTCCGATAAATACGCCGCAGCCAGCGATTGAAGCGCCGTCAATGTATCCTCAACGAGAATGAGCGGCAGATCGGGAACAGGCTGATGATCCCGCTGCCAGAACGCCGCGCCCGCTCCGCTTGCAAGCACGCTTTCGGCGAACTCGTGTCCGTCAAACTTCTCGCCCACAATCGGAACAAACAGATTGCCGGGCTGTATGGTTCGGGAGTCAGTACCGACTCCTTGAATGATGATGTTGGCATCTTGGTTACGTGAGAGCGTGCCGCCGCACAGGTCGGCGATGCTCTTTAATGATTTATGGATCACTTTTGTCTGCCCCTTATCGCGTCTTTGGCTACGATGCGGTCGTCAAAATCAAGCACTTCGCCCGCAATCAGCTGGTAGGTCTCATGACCTTTCCCCGCAATCAATACTACATCGCCCGGGCTTGCCATTTCAATAGCCTTTTCAATCGCCTTCCTGCGATCAACAATGAGATTGTAGCTTTCTGCTGCCACTCCGTCCTCAATCAAGCCGGCTTCGATATCCTTCAGAATCAAATCCGGGTCCTCGGTACGCGGGTTATCGGAAGTCACCAATACAACATCGCTATATTTCGCGGCAATTTTGCCCATGATCGGCCGCTTGGTCCGATCCCGGTCACCACCGCAGCCGAATACCGTGAGCACACGGCCTTCCGCGAATTCATTAACGGTACGAAGCACGTTTTCGAGACCGTCCGGCGTATGCGCATAATCCACGATTACAGCGTACGGCTGGCCCTCATCCACAACCTCCACGCGTCCATCCACTCCGGGAACGGACTCCAGGCTGCTCTTGATGTCCTCAAGCGGCACGCCCTCGAGAAGCGCTGCAGCGATGGCTGCCATCGCGTTATATACATTGAACTTCCCTACCATGCGAATCGAAATATCTGCGCTGCCACGGAATGTGTCCACATGGAACGAGGTGCCTTGAGCAGTGATCGATATGTTGCTGGCCCGCACATCCGCATCTTCTCCCAAACCGTAAGTAATTACTTCGGCAGCGGTAATCTTGGCAAAATAAGCGGAAGCATCATCATCCGCATTCAATACTGCATATTTGCGCGATTTTTCATCCTTGGCAAAAGCGTTGCCCAGCCGGGAGAAAAATAACCCTTTCGCTCCGCGGTACTCTTCCATGGTGTGGTGATAGTCCAGATGATCCTGCGTCAGATTCGTGAATATCGCGGTTCGGAAATCCGTCCCCTTCACCCGGCCCTGCTCAAGCGCATGCGAGGATACCTCCATCACACAGCACTCGGTGCCTGCGTTAGCCATGTCGTTCAAGTAACGCTGAAGCTCAAGTGCCTCCGGTGTCGTTCTCGGCATCGGGAAAGACTGATTGCCGTATTTCATCTGAATCGTTCCGATCAATCCGGTCTTCAGGCCGTGGTCGTTCATGATCGTCTCAATCAAATACGTTGTAGTGGTCTTGCCGTTCGTTCCGGTTACACCGATCATCTTCATGCGGGCGCTCGGCTGATCGAAAAAGGTGTTAGCCAAGCCTGCCATCGCAAACCGGCTGTCTTTTACGATAACCTGCGGAAGATCAACCTCGAGCTTACGCTCAACGACGAGTGCGGCTGCGCCTTTCTCCGCGGCCTGGGCAGCAAACAGATGTCCATCTACCGTATGACCCGGCAAGCAAATGAACAAATCCCCCGGCTTCACTTGTCTGGAGTCTGTTTCAATCCCCGTAATTTCAACATCTCCGGATCCATCGATCACAGCAGCAGCCAACACGGATGATAATTGCTTCAATTTCATTGTTATCCCTCTCTCTATATATCTGCATCATCCGACCCGCTTGCCGGCTGGATGATGCCATTAATGTTCGTGTTTCGATTCCTCGGGGTCTTCACCCATATAAATCCGAATGGTTGAGCCTCGCTCCACCCGGCTTCCCGGCTTTGGCGCCTGGGAAATGACCGTATTGCCGGTCCCGGACCTAGCCAGCATAAAATTCATATTCAGATCCTCATACAAATCCTGAACCGTCGCCCCGACCAGGTTCGGCACGGTCACCGTTGGTGTCTCGCCGTATTTGTACTCGCGGGCAAGCTGATCTTTACGCGGCGGAACATTCATGTAGTGCAGTGCATCCTCCAGAATGTTCTGCACGATGGGAGCAGCCACGACGCCACCGAACTGAATGCCCTTCGGGTTGTCAACGGCTGTGTAGACCACGATCTCAGGGTCGTCCGCAGGTGCAAACCCGATAAAGGATACGATATGCTCCGTTGACGAGTAGCGTCCATTAATGACCTTCTGGGCCGTTCCTGTCTTCCCGCCGACTCGATAGCCGTCGATGAAAGCCGGGCGACCGGTTCCCTTGGCTACGACGCTTTCCAGCGCCTCGCGCACCTGCTTGGATGTTTCTTCCGAGATTACTTGTCGGACGAGCTCCGGCTCGATTTCCTCAACCGTCTCCCCCGTCTCCGGATTGATCCACGCCTTGGCTACGTGCGGCTTGAACAATTTACCGCCGTTAATGGCAGCGGATACTGCCGCGACCTGTTGAATCGGTGTAACCGATACCCCTTGGCCAAACGCCGTTGTGGCCAGCTCAACAGGCCCGACTTTATCAAGCTTGAACAGGATTCCGTTCTCTTCTCCGTTCAAATCAATGCCCGTCTTCGCTCCAAAGCCAAAATCGCGGATATACTGGAACAGACTTTCCTTACCCAGTTTCTGGCCCAATGCCACAAAGCCCGGGTTACAGGAGTTCTGTACAACCTCCATGAAGGTTTGGCTGCCATGACCGCCTTTTTTCCAGCAGCGCAGTCTCGCTCCTCCAACCTCCACGGCACCACCGTCGAAAAAGTGATCGTTCTTCAGATCCACCTTGTCCTCTTCGAGCGCAGCGGCAAGTGTAATAATCTTGAACGTCGAGCCCGGCTCATAGGTCATCCAGATCGGTAAGTTGCGATTATAAGTCTCGGCCGAGAAATCCTGGTAGCTGGCAGGTGAGTATCCCGGCCTGCTGGCCATCGCCAATATCTCTCCTGTCTTGGGATTCATGGCAATTGACCAGGCTCCATTGGCCTGATACTTCACCATGGCCTGATCCAGCTCCCGCTCCATGATGGACTGAATCGATTTATCAATCGTTAACTCTAAATTCAGTCCGTCACGAGGCTCCACGTATTTTTCCGAAGAGCCGGGCATGATTCTGCCGCCTGCATCGGACAGATAGGATATTCCGCCATCGAACCCTTTCAGCTTGTCTTCATGTTTGGCCTCAAGTCCGGTAAGTCCCTGGCTGTAGGCCCCCGTAAATCCTAATATATGGGCGGCCAGATCGCCATAGGGGTAATAGCGCTTGTTATCCTCAGCAACAACGATACCCGGCAGCTTCAAATCACGAATTTCCTGAGCCAGCTCCATCGTAATTTTTCGTCCACCGGGATTTATCCGTTCCAACCTCGAACGTTTGGTAATAATCTTCTTGATATCGGCTTCATTCATGCCAATAAGTCCTGCCAATGTTTTGGCTGTATGGTCCGGATCCTTGACTTGTACAGGAATCGCCCAAATGGTCGGTGTTGTTATATTCGTAACCAGTGCGGTCCCATTACGGTCCAGTATTTCGCCACGCTGTGCCGCAAACGGAATATCACGGCGCCACAGATCCTCCGCCTTCGCCGACAGCTCCGCACCTTTCCCGATCTGCACATAGGCTAGTCTGATGATCAGTGCAGAGAATAGCAGGAGCAGCAGCAGCAGGCTCCAGAGCAGCCGTCTCCGCTGAGATACCTTGGATACTTTCACCTAAGCTTCCCTCCCCGTTTGAACCCGAAAGCTCATGAAATGCGTTCTTCACATGAGTATTCGGGACAACCTTGGGTTAGAACAAGCTATTCCCCATCTGCCTTGCCTTCAGTTTCACCTTCGCCGGTTGCTCCGGCTTCGTTATCCGCAGGAGGCTCAGCTTCATCCTCCGGGGTATCGGTTCCTGTTAACAATTCCTCCGCGGATTTAAGTGTTAATTGCACGATTCGCTGACCATTCTCTTTGGCTTCCAATTGGGAAGCAACGTAGCCCTCGCCCTGAACGTTAACCTTTACTTTCATCAGTGTGAGCACTTCCATTGCATCCCTTAGCGATTCGCCCTCTAAATTCGGAATTTCCATCGTCGGACTATCCTCTGTTAGAAGATAAATACGCTGTCCTGCACTAATGGTAGCTTTTGGAGGCGGATATTGCTCCTTCACCGTGCTTCCATTACCCAAAGTCTCAAACGCCACTCCATCCTCTAGAAGTTTGGCTTTTGCTTCGCTGAGCTTCATCCCCGTAAAGTCTGGTGCTTCAGGGAAATCCTTCGGAGCCGTTCCCGGATTCGATTTTTCTTTATCCGGAGTACTGTTCGATTTGGGAACGCCCCAATAGGTCAATGTCTTGGAGACAATCTCTTTAAATATAGGTGCTGCCAGTGCGCCGCCGCCCTTTTCCACGTTTGGTTCGTCAATGATGACCAGCACGGCAATTTTCGGATTCTCGACCGGAGCGTATCCTATAAATGAGACAACTTGTTTGGAACGATCTTTATATCCATCACTGGATTTAATAGCGGTACCGGTTTTTCCCGCAACACGATAACCGTCAATATAAGCCCTCCATCCGGTCCCGATATCTTGATCGGCAACAACCTGTTCAAGATATTTCCCAGTTTCACGGGCTGCCTCAGGAGTGATGACCTGCCGAACAACTTCCGGCTCAATTTTCTGAACCTTGCCCGTGTTGGGATCTTCGATCTCCTTCACCATATGAGGGACCATGAGCTTGCCTCCATTGGCAACGGCCGAAATGGCCGCAATCTGTTGAATAGGCGTTACAGATACGGCATAACCGTAGGTCATGGTTGAAATATCGGAATCATAAGTCATATTCAAGGTACCCAAAACTTCATGCGGGAGATCGATATTCGTTTTCTCCGTAAACCCGAAATCCCGAATATAGTTCGTAAATCGCTCCTTACCGAGCATTTCGTAGCCCAATTTTACAAAAGCGACGTTACTCGACTTCTTCACGCCTTCCAAGTAGGTGATTGGACCCCACCCTACGCTGTTAATGTCGCGGTGGGTTCTTCCCCCCGCTCTTATGGATCCGGATTGATAAATGGCACCCGGGTTAAACAGCTTCTCCTGCACGGCACTGGCCAGCGTTACAATCTTGAAGGTCGATCCCGGCTCATATATGGACCGTATGGCATGATTATTAAAATTCTTTTGATTCCATTCCGAATATGTATTGGGATCAAAAGTTGGCATATTGGCCATTCCCAGTATTTCCATCGTGTTCGGATCCGCCGCGATCACCGTCATACTGATTGGTTTATACTGGTTATACGTCTCGCGCATCGCTTCCTCGATATAATACTGGATTGTATCGTCCATCGTCAGTACTAAATTTTTCCCATTTATCGCAGGCTGGTATAACTCATCCTCGCTCGGGAGCTTGATCCCTTTCTTATCGCTCTTGTACGCAGCGAATCCGTCGGTTCCCTTCAGATCCTCATCATAGTATTGCTCAATACCCCCGACAGCCTTACCCTGACGCTCGGTATATCCCAGGATATGCGCAGCCAATGTCTTCTGGGGATAATAGCGTTTTGACTCTCTTTGAAAGCCGATGCCCGAATCCGCCACTTTACCGGCAGCCTTTAATTTTTGGTTCAAGCCATCACTAAATTCTTTAACCTCTTCCATCTTCTCCTGGTCGATTTTCCATCCTTCATTGCGGACTTCCCGGCCCTGGAGGTACTCACCTTTTTCATTTTTGGCCTTGACCAGTTTACGGAGCTCATCCTCATCCTTGCCGAGAATTTCATGCAGCCCCTTTACCACCTCGTTCTCCAAGCCGTTAGCTTGAATGACGGCCGGGTTCAGAACAACCGTAAACGCAGGGGCATCCATAGCCATGATATCGCCGTCCCGATCCATAATCGTCCCGCGCGTTGCGGGAAGATCCTGTTTGCGCGACCATTTCGACACGGCTTGTTCCTTCCAAAAATCGTTGTCAATGACCTGCAGCCAAAACACCCGACCAATCAATAAAGCAAAAAAGAGGGTTATACATCCCCCTATTAGCACGGTACGCAGTTTAATTTTTTTTATCATCGGTCAAAACCTCACACTTCAATCATTTTGTCCCGAGTCTGAATCCTGTGTCCCGGTTGATCCCGAGACGGGTGATAGATGGATCGCGTTGTCATCCTCAATAGGCACATAACCAAGCTCTTTGGCCTTCTCCAATACTTGCGTCTCCAGTGTCTGCTTCTCAACCTGAAGCTGATTGATATTCCGTTTCGCTTCTACTATCTTATTGTCCGTATCATGAATCTGCCGGTTCAAATCATAAGAATGAACATGGCTCATGCCGATGACGCCCATGACAACAACCACGAACACCACGGACAACAAATACAGCAGCTTTTCTTTTTGGGGAAGCTGGGAACGACGTTTAATGACTTTCGTCTTCTCGAGATAAGCGGACTGCTGCTGCGTTTCCTTCTGTCTCTCCTGTACGGCTAAATTGCCGCGCGTGTAAGCCATGGCTGATTCTCCTTCTTCAGGGATTTTACGTTCTACAGTTTCTCCGCAATCCGCAGCTTCGCCGATCGTGCTCTTGGATTACTCTCAATCTCTTCCACTGAGGGGATGAGCGGTTTACGGTTAACCAGCTTCAGGTCACCTTGGCCGCCTCCGCATACACACATCGGAAAATCAGGAGGGCACGTGCACTTGGGAATGTAACTGTTGAATATCTGTTTGCATATCCGATCTTCGAGCGAGTGGAAAGTGATGACGGAGACTCTACCACCTGGTGCAAGACATCTCACGGCTTGGTGAAGCGCGTCTTTGAATGCACCGAGCTCATCATTTACCGCAATGCGAAACGCTTGAAAGCTGCGTTTAGCTGGGTGGCCGCCCGTTCTCCGAGCTGCGGCTGGAATCCCTTCCTTTATCATTTCGACAAGCTCTCCGGTTGTGTGAATAGGACCCTGTACCCTTCTTTCCACAATAACCTTCGCAATTCGCCTTGAAAATTTCTCTTCGCCGTATTCGTACAATATTCGTGCGATTTCCTGTTCCGGCCATTCGTTTACAATCTTGGCTGCCGTAAGCTCAGCGGATTGATCCATCCGCATGTCCAGCGGGGCGTCATGATTATAACTAAACCCTCTCTCCCCCTCATCGAATTGCGGAGAAGATACGCCCAAATCGAACAGTATACCGTCAACTTGTGGCTGCCCGTTCTCGTCAACTCCCACTTCGCTTCGGAGCACCTCCTCCAGATCGCGAAAGTTAGTTTTGACAAGGGTAATCCGGTCCACGTAAGGCTTCATGACTTCCCTGGCATTGTTCAATGCCCAGTCGTCCTGATCCAGTGCGATTAACCGGCCATTCGAACTTAGTTGGGAAGCAATGAGCGAGCTGTGCCCTGCTCCCCCGAGCGTACAGTCAACATATATACCGTCTGGTTTGATGCGCAGCCCTTCTGTCGCTTCTTGCTTAAGCACTGTGATGTGATGGAACAAAGCTGCAGCCCTCCATTGTTTCTCATTCATGATTTTTAAGTAATACTTGTCCATTTACAAAGTTTCACATGTTGGTCATAGATCAAAATCAAAGTCTACCAGCTTCTCAGCAATGTCGTTAAATGTTTCCTCCGACTGCTGATAGTAATTTTGCCACTGCTCCTTGCTCCAGATCTCCACTCGGCTCGATACGCCGATGACGACGCATTCTTTCTCGAGCTTGGCGAACTCGCGCAAATTGCCCGGCAAATTTACCCTTCCCTGTTTATCCCATTCACATTCCGTCGCCCCGGAGAAAAAAAACCGGGTAAATGCGCGTGCATCCGACTTCATGAGCGGCAGGGACTTAAGCTTCTGCTCCATGATGGCCCATTCATCTCGGGGGTATACAAAGAGGCAGTTATCCAAACCGCGGGTTACGATAAATGAATTGCCCAGGAGGTCGCGAAATTTAGCAGGGATAATGATTCTCCCCTTATCGTCGATGCTATGCTGAAACTCTCCCATGAACATCAGGCATTCCACTCCTTAACCCCGATTCCCCACTTTGCACCACTTTCCACCACTTTAGGATAATAGATTCGGCGTCAAGAATCAAATTCCTTCAAAGATGCATTTGTTTTTTTGGAACTTTCTCTCAGAACCACCGCACAAAAAACCTCCTTTCATTCCTCATTGGGAATAAAAGGAGGTTTGCAAATGATCTAAAGCTGCTGCGGTATTAGTGCTGAGCCCAGCTGTCCAAGTAGGATTTCTGCTCATCGCTCAGGCTGTCAATTTGGATACCTAGACTTTCCAGTTTATATAATGCAACCTGTTGATCCAATTCGTATGGAACATTAACGACACGGTTACCGATACGCTGGTATTGATCATTCACATGTTTAAGCGACAACGCCTGAAGCGCAAACGTCATATCCATGATTTCTGCGGGATGCCCATCACCTGCCGCAAGATTCACAAGGCGGCCTTCTGCAAGCAGATAAATCTTGCGGCCATCGTTCAGATGATATTCCTCGATATTGCGTCGAACCGTACGAACCGACTTGGAACGTTCCGTGAGGTCCGGCTTATTGACTTCCACATCAAAATGACCGGCATTCGACAGGATCGCTCCGTCTTTCATGACATCGAAATCTTCCCCGCTGATTACATCCCGGTTGCCTGTCACCGTGACGAAGAAATCTCCCAGCTTCGCTGCTTCACGCATCGGCATAACGTGGAAGCCATCCATGTAAGCCTCAACCGCCTTAATAGGATCAATCTCGGTCACAATGACGTTGGCGCCAAGACCTTTAGCGCGCATAGCCACGCCCTTGCCGCACCAGCCATACCCTACAACGACGACGGTTTTGCCTGCAACAACCAGATTTGTTGTCCGGTTGATTCCGTCCCATACCGATTGTCCGGTTCCGTACCGGTTATCAAATAAGTATTTGCAATACGCATCATTTACAGCGACCATCGGGAATTTCAGAGAGCCTTCTTTCTCAAGCGACTTCAGACGCAGGATTCCTGTTGTTGTCTCTTCGGCACCACCCCGGATTCCTTCAAGCAGATCCGTGCGCTCCGAGTGGAGTATTGTTACGAGATCCCCGCCATCATCAATGATCAAATCCGGTCTTGTCTCCAGAGTTGAAATGAGGTGCTGCTTATACTCTGCCGGATCCGGATTATACTTGGCAAACACCGTGATTCCGTCTTCTACCAGCGCGGCGCATACATCGTCTTGCGTAGACAACGGATTACTGCCGGTAATGGTCACTTCAGCTCCGCCAGCCTGAATGACCTTTGCCAGGTAAGCTGTCTTCGCTTCCAGATGTAAGGAAATGGCCACTTTCAAGCCTTTGAATGGCTGTTCTTGTTCGAACTGCTCGCGCACCCGGTTCAGTACCGGCATATGCGCCTGCACCCAATCAATTTTCAGATGGCCTTCCGGTGCCAGTTTCAAGTCGGTAATATTGCTGGTTTGTATTGATGATGAGCTCATATTAACAGCCTCCCGTGATCTGATGATTGAATTCCTGCTCATTATACGTAAACAACCCGGTGAATGCCCGAACTTTCGTATGGGATTTCCATCAGGCTATCCACCAGATTCAATCCATAACGATTCATGTATTCAAGGATGTTGTACACCCTCTCCTGAGGCTTGCCTTCCGGTAACAGCGTTTGCTCGATCCGCTTCCACTGTGCCAAGGCGGCCTCATGCTGCTGTTCCAATGCATTCCGGGATTTACTCAACAGGTAATCCATCTGCTCCAATATCTTATCTTTATTGGTTAATCCTAATTTTAACAGTCCTGACTGCATTCTGCCAAGATCTTCTATTAAGGGTTGATATAAAGCTTCAAATTGTTCACGGGTCTTGCTGAATCGATCCTCCAGATTCAGTTCGTCCTTGCTCGCAAGCCATGTCTCGCGCTTCTTGTCGAGGCGGTTCTGAACATCTTCGAAGGATATTTCATATTTCTCCATGAGTTTATGGACGGTTCCGTCTACGATGGAGAACGACATTCTCGGTATGATCAGCGGCATCTGCAGACCTAAATCAGCAAAGGCATAACGCGTAATCGCCCAATAAGAAATTTCCCCCGGACCGAGTACCGTTCCCAGCACAGGCAGCAGACAATCCTGCATAATTGGGCGAGTCAGCACATTGTTGCTGAAACGCTCGGGATGCGCATGCAAATCTCGAAGAAGTTCCTGCTCTGTGAGCGTAACCATGCCTTTACGGTCAGAGAATACACTCCCCTCCCGGTACAGCAGCAAGCGTCTGCCTTCATGCAGGTAGAACAGGTTAGCCCCATTCTCGGAAACATCGGCCTGAACATCATAACCAAGTCCCTTGATATCCCTTGCAGCCTGCTGATACGAAAGTCCTAAGGTTTCATTGTGAGTGATCAGCGATTCGAATACAGGTACTTCCAGCGCCCGAAGTCCGGGGTCCGCCGAATCCAGCAGTATGAGGCCATATTTGCCAAACAAACGGTTGATCAGTTTAGCGAAGGCCTCGCTGAGCCCCCTCGAGCCGTTACACGCATCACGTGCCAGCTTCAATATATCTGCCTTGTACTCGCTGTCTGACAGCTTCGTTTGAAGCTCTGACAGCATCAAATTCCAATCCTCTTCGGCAACGCCAGTGTAACTGACAGACGTTCTAAGCCCATCCTTTGCGTCGAGCTTGATTTTGGAAATCTGCTGGTCCTGACGTAGGAAAAAGGTATGATTCACTTCATCCCAGTCATGATCCTCCCCAGCAATCCAGAACACAGGCACAACGGGACGATTCAAGCGTTCCTCCGCTTCACGGGCGGCTTGAATGACGGTAATCGCTTTATATATAACTAGCAGGGGTCCAGTGAACAGCCCGCTTTGCTGTCCGCCAACCATGGTTACCGTTCCCGGCTGCTCCAGAAGCTGGAGTGATGTATGTACGGCGGGATGATCATTGTGTAGCTGATTATACGTACGAAGACAGTCTACCAGCACTTTACGCTGAACTCGCTTATCTTCGGAAAGATCCAGCCATTTTACCCGCTCGGCATAGCCGTGCTCGCTGCGATGATCTTCACCATAGAACCCGCTTACCCGTTCGAAGTGGTGAATATAATCCTGAGCGAGACGCGAAGCGAGGGACAATGGTTCCGGAACGATATTCATGAGGTCTGCCTCCTATTCTGCGTCGCAACCAAATCTAGATTGTTAAGCACTCGAATTTCTTATATATGATTAGCCTTTCTTGATTGTACCGAATGTTGGCATTCTGCGTCAAAGGAAAAGAATAGCCGCCGGCATACAAGCCGGCGGCTATTCTAGAGATCAGCATTTCTGGATTTAGGACAAGCGCGCTTTAAGCGTAGGCTTTAGCAACCCAGTGTCCTTTAGATACCTCTACCAGCTCCGAATCCTTCACGTCCAGCTGGACGGTTCCGTCCTCGCCTTTGGCTGCTGAAATCGGTCCCTGCATATCATTCTCGAGCTTGAGACGTTTTTTGTTTGCCTCGATTTCCGGATCCGGAATCGGAATCGCGGACAGCAATGTTTTGGTGTACGGATGGATCGGATTCGCATACAGTTCTTCACTATCTGCCAGCTCCACCATTTTACCCAAGTACATTACCGCTACCCGGTCACTGATATGCTTAACCATGGACAAGTCATGCGCAATGAAGAGATAAGTCAGGCCAAGACGATCCTGCAAGTCCTTCAGCAAGTTAACAACCTGCGCCTGGATGGAAACGTCAAGCGCTGAGATCGGTTCATCACAAATGATGAATTTAGGGTTAACCGCAAGTGCACGGGCTATCCCGATCCGTTGACGCTGACCGCCAGAAAATTCATGAGGGTAACGCGTCGAATGGTCACTATTCAAGCCAACCATATCCAGCAGCTCCTCGATCCGCTTCTTGCGCTCGGCGCGGCTGCCTGCCATTCCGTGAATATCCAGTGCTTCTCCGATGATATCCGAAACCGTAAATCTTGGATTCAGCGAGGCATACGGATCCTGGAAAATCATCTGCATGTCACGGCGCATCGCCTTCATTTTGCCCGGAGACAGCTTGTAAATGTCGGTTCCGTTAAAGTTAACGCTGCCGGCAGTTGGTTCGTAGAGCCGCAGAATCGTCCGTCCTGCTGTTGACTTGCCGCAACCGGACTCTCCCACCATACCAAGCGTCTCGCCTTCGCGAATATAAAAATTCAAGTCGTCGACCGCTTTAAGGATGTTGCCCTTACCGACATTGAAATACTTCTTAAGGCCCTTTACCTCGATCAAGTGGTTATCCTTCATGAACCTTGCGCCTCCTTCGCCATCGGATGCAGATTCCAGCAGCGCGCCATATGCGTGTCACTGAATTCCGTTGCGCCCGGATCTACCCGTTCACAAATTCTCATAGCTTCATCACAGCGCGCAGCGAACGGACAGCCTACCGGAGGTTTAATGAGATCCGGCGGTGTTCCGATAATCGGAATAAGCGGCTCGTCTTTTTTCTGATCCAGACGCGGCATCGAACGAAGCAGGCCTTTGGTGTAAGGATGCTGGGGATTTTTGAATATCTCCCATTTCGTTCCGGTTTCCACGACTTCACCTGCATACATAACGATAACACGGTCACACATTCCGGCAACCACACCAAGGTCATGCGTGATCAGAATGATCGATGTTCCGAGGCGCTCCTGCATTTCCTTCATAACATCCATAATCTGTGCCTGAATGGTAACGTCGAGTGCCGTTGTCGGCTCATCGGCGATCAGCAGGGTCGGCTTGCATGCAAGCGCGATGGCTATCATCGCACGCTGGCGCATACCGCCGGAGAACTCATGCGGATACTGATTGAAGCGTTCCTCTGCATTTTTGATGCCAACCAGCTTCAGCATTTCAATCGCATGTTTTTTTGCTTCCGAGAAGGACATCCCTTGGTGCTTAACCAGCACCTCCGTGATCTGCTTCCCTATTCTAATGGTCGGATTGAGCGAGGTCATCGGATCCTGGAAAATCATTCCGATATCCTTGCCGCGAATCGCTTCCATCTGTTTATTGGTTTTTTTGAGAAGGTCTTGTCCTTGGAAAATGACCTCTCCTTTTTTAATTTCTGAGGGCGGGGACGGAATCAATCGCATAATGGTCTGGGCAGTAACACTTTTACCGCTTCCGGACTCACCGACGATGGCAACCGTCTCCCCCTTGCCGACTTCAAAATTCATGCCGCGCACAGCCTTTACTTCACCGCCGCGAACACGAAACGATACGTTGAGGTCCTTCACCTGCAAGATCGGTTCCATACCTTCCCACCTCCTATTTTTTCAATTTCGGATCAAGAGCATCACGCAGTCCATCACCGAAAATGTTGAATGCTAACATCGTCAAGCTGATAAATAGAGCAGGGAACAACATCCGCCATGGATAGTACATCCATCCGGACAGCGCATCATTAATCATGGAGCCCCAAGAAGCGACCGGAGCTTGAACGCCAAGACCAAGGAAACTCAGGAAGGCTTCGGCGAAAATTGCACTAGGCACCGACAAGGTCAACGTAACGATGATCGGTCCCATCGCATTGGGTATCAGATGCCGGAACAACAAGCGGGAAGTCCCCGCACCCATGGAGCGAGAAGCAAGTACATACTCTCTGCTCTTGAGCTGCATGATCTCGCCCCTTACAATCCAGGACATATTGATCCATCCCGTGATGGTTAAGGCGAGTATGATCGTCCCTAAACTTGGTTCGAATACAACGAGCAGCAAAATCGTAACAAGCAGATATGGAATGGAATACAGAATTTCTGCAAACTTATTCATAAACTCATCTACACGGCCACCGAAGTATCCCATGATGCCGCCATATATAACACCAATCATCAAGTCAATCGCAGCTGCTGCAAGACCAACGGTCAATGAAATCCGAGCGCCCATCCAGGTACGTACAAAAACATCGCGTCCCAGGTCGTCGGTTCCAAACCAATGTTCTGATGAAGGCGGCATGTTCGTATTCATCAAATCATTCGTTTCATAGTCATAATTAGAGATCATCGGGCCAATAATCGCCATGACGACAATCAGGATCATAATAATCAAACCGGCCATCGCTAGCTTGTTCTTACGCAATCTCTCCCAGGAATCTCTCCACGAGGATAAACTTTCACGCTGTATTACTTCAGATTGTTTCTCATCAGGACCAATCTTCTGAAAATCTTCAGGCTTCAGGTTTAGTGCCGCAGGATGAGGCATACTTTGTTCTTTCTCCATGTCTACCTCTCCTTCCCGCCGGTCAATTTAATACGTGGATCAACGAATATATACACGATATCCGTAATGAAACGCGCCAGCATCAACAAGATGCCGTAGAAAATGGTGATACCCATAATCACTGTATAATCACGGTTTGTAATACTTTCAACAAACTGCTTACCGATGCCGCCAATACCAAAGATCTGTTCAATAACGACCGAACCCGTGATAATATTTGCTGTCATCGGGCCGACGTAGGTTACGACCGGCAAAATACCATTTCGGATAACATGACGGAACATAATGGCAAACCAATTAAGTCCTTTCGCCTTCGCCGTCTTGATATAATCCGAGTGCAGCACTTCCAGCATGCTGGATCGTGTCAAACGGGCAATAAATGCAATCGGTTGAGCAGATAACGCCATAACTGGAAGCACGTAATCAAGCGGTCCTTCAAAGCCCATGACATTGAAAATGCCTGCCTTCTCCGCCAATAGGTACTGCAGCAAGGATGCGAGTACAAAACTCGGCACCGCGATTCCCAACACCGAGACAATCATAGCGATGTTGTCAATCAGCTTGCGGTGATACAGTGCTGCAAGCATCCCCAGCAGGACACCCACGATAACGGATACGACAATCGCGATGAGACCCAGTCGCAGTGAAGGCCCGAACGTGTCGACAATAATATCAGTAACGGATTGTCCCTGTTTCTTCATGGACAAACCAAAATCACCCTGGACGATGTTTCCCAAGTATTTCGTATACTGCTGAAACAACGGTTTATCTAAATCATACTGTTCCATCAACCTCGCCAAAATTTCAGGCGATGGCTTTTTCTCTCCCATAAACGGATCGCCCGGTATGGCTTTCATAAGAAAAAAAGTGGCTGAGATCAGTATGAACAACGATACAAGCATATAAAAAAACTTACTCGCCACATACCTCAGCATTTCGCTAGCCTCCTGATCAGTTGTTCTAAACCAAGCCGTCTATACAATTGTATAATTCCAGAACGGATTGAGCATCCCTTAACTTTCCCCAACGGACACAAGATTTGGAAACCTTGCGCTCATACAAAAAAATCGGGATATATATGAGGTTTGAATGCCCCACATATATATCCCGAACCGTAACCTTTTATAATTGGTTTACAAAAGACTACTCGATATATGCACGTGTGAAATCGATATCACCTTTATAATCCAGATGGAGGTTTTTCACCCATGGTTTAACCAGGGACACACTGGAGTAGTAGTAAATTGGCATTACAACCTGGTTGTCTTGAACAAGAATTTTCTCGGCTTTGGACATCAGCTCCATGCGCTTAGCATTATCGCTAGTAGCATAAGCATCTTTCACAAGTTTGTCATATTCTTCGTTCTTGAAGCCGGTGTCGTTGTTACCACCATTGGATGTCCACATATCGATATAAGTCATCGGGTCGTTATAGTCTGCTCCCCAACCGGAACGTGCAATTTGATAGTTCAGATCCGTACGGTTTTTCAGGAATACGCCCCACTCTTGGTTTTGAACTTTCACATTAACCCCGAGATTGTTCTTCCACATATCGGAAATCGCAAGTGCAATTTTCTTGTGGTTGTCATCGGAGTTGTGGATCAGAGTAACTTCAGGCAATGTGGTATAGCCTTTTTCCTTCATACCTTGCTCGAGCAGTTTCTTAGCCTCTTCAAGATTTTCTTGGAAGTAAGTATCCGGTACCTCTGTGCGGTACTCGTCGGACTCACCCTTGATACCCGGAGGAACAAAACCAAATGCAGGGATTTGTCCGCCTTGCGTAATTTTTTCTACAATTGCCTTACGGTCAATCGCCATCGAGAATGCTTTACGAATGTTTACATTGTCGAATGGTTCTTCAGTAGTGTTAAAAATATAGAAATACGTCGATGAAATACCTTTGATCATCAGCTCATCGCCAAGTTCCTTCTTGATCGCACTCAGCTGATCCGTCGGGATGTTGCCTGTTGGATGTCCTGCATAATCCAGCTCATCGTTACGATAGCTTGAAAGTTCAGTAGCAGAGCTGTTTACGATACTCATTTGAACTTTTTCAAGTTTGATGGAATCCTTGTCCCAGTACTGGTCGTTCTTCACAAGCTCGATCTTTTGACCTTTAGTCATTTGTGAAACCTTGAACGGACCGTTACCGATCAACGTATCCGGCTTGGTTGCCCAAGAAGCATTTCCTTCAACGGAGCTGTGAACCGGGAAGTACGTTTGGAATGACATCAAGCTGAGGAAGTAAGGTGTAGGGTTTTCGAGTGTAACTTCCAATGTATAATCGTCAGTTGCCTTTACGCCAACCTCATTAGCGTCTTTAATGTCTCCAAGATTGTAAGCTTCAGCATTTTTGATGTAATACAGCTGATAAGCGTATGGTGATGCAGGTGTAAAGTTTGGATCAAGTACACGTTTCCAAGCATACTCAAAATCGTTTGCTGTTACTGGATCGCCGTTGCTCCATTTGGCATCTTGGCGAAGGGTGAAGACATATTTCAGTCCATCTTCAGAAATATCCCATTTTTCGGCTACGCCTTGCTCTTCGGTGCCGTCCGCACCTTTACGAACCAAACCTTCAAATACAGAACTGATTACCGTATTCGATGTGTTATCCTGAGCCAAGCCCGGATCCAATGTAGGAGGGTCGGAAGCAAGGTTCATGCGGAAGACCTGCTCTTTAGGCTTGTCCGTTCCGCCATTATCGGCGCCTTCGTTCTTGTCAGCTCCACATGCTGCCAACACGGAGCTGAAAGCAAGAATAAGCGTCATAAGAAGCAGTAATTTTTTGTGTTTCTTCATCTTGCGGTATCCCCCTCATAGATTTTAGGTATATGCTTATCGATTATACAACCAGTGGTCAAAAAAATCCAGAAATCAATAAATTGAAAAATCTGCCTGACCCAAGGATCAAACAGATTTATCATTGAATTCTAGTTATTAGATTGTTCTTACGTAACTTTAATTATGTATGAAAGGATACCAAAAAATGTGAAAACTACGTAACCGAAACTCATAGCAACGAAGCCAAGCCGCCAGACGGCTCTCGCCAGTCTTTTGCCGTTAACCTTGCCCTTCCAGCGGTTCTGCGCACTTCCGATTAGCCCAGTTGCAATAAGCAGCATGAGGAGAATAAGATAGAACCCGGATTTGGACTGGAACGTATTATTAAACAAGGCGGATACCGAAAACAGCAGGAAAAAAGTGGTGACATCCATAGCCAGCCCAAACGCTTGTTTTCGATTTTTGTTTCTTTGCAAGACGATCATATAAACAAGGATAAATGGAATGAACGGAAATAGACTTAATGTGTTAAACACACCCTGCAAGAACCCCATGCTTAAACCCCCCTATGTATTCATCCCCTCAATGAGCTGCACAATGAGCTCGTGTGTTGGCACCGCAATGCCATATTTACGCCCCAGGCCTACAATGCTTCCGTTAATCCAGGCCACTTCGGTCGTTCTGCTGTCCATAACATCCTTTAGCATGGAAGACGTGTTACCCGAAGTCGATTGACAGACAGCTACAATCCATTCCCAGAGCCTGCTCCCATAAGGAATGCCGCCCGCTTTATATACGGCGATCCCTTCATCATAAAGCTGCTGCATCAGCCTGACGCGTTCGGGCGATGATAACAGCTCTCCATTAGGAATCCGCCACAATGCAGTCAAAGGGTTAATCACCGCATTCATCAGCAGTTTACGATAGATCATCACATCCATTTCATTCGACAAAAAAGCTTCAAATCCTGCTCTATTCAGCTGTTTAACGAGCTCATTTTCATCATTTCCCTCTGAAACTGGGCTTGCAGAGTCCTGTTCGGGCATGAATTTGCCGATTGTCGTCGTTCCGCGGCCAGCATGCAATACAGATACGAGACTTGTGCGTTTGGCTCCCTCTGTTGTAATGGCCGCATACAGTGTCCATGCAGGCAGCAGTTCTTGAAGCCGCTCCAGATGCCCCGTCCCGTTCTGATAGCAGATCAGCCTGCGATGGTCTTGACCATATGGAGCCAGCACCCGGGCTGCCAGATCTTCGATCCCTTGCTGCTTCAACATCAGAAACAGATAGTCCGCATCGGCTGCAGCCCCTCGCTCGGCAAAGGAAGACAGTGTGCAGACCGTGAGCGAGCTGGAATCCATCCGCTTGTGCCGGCCTGTACCTTCCTCGATGGTGATGCCTGAAGCCTTCAGCATGTCCGCTTGCTCTTCACTGCGACACCATAACGTGACACGGCAGCCGGAGCTCGCAAGTTTGCCTGCATATAACAGGCCCAATGAGCCTGCACCGATGATATGTATATTCATGTTCATGTGAATCCTCCAAATGTAATCAAACGTTACGTACTAGCCCTAGTATATATCAGAATAATCTCCTATACGCACAAATAACCCGCCAAAGCGCATGAAATGCACTAATGCGGGTTACGGTGAATAGCAAAACAACCTTTTTTCCTATTCGATTCGTTCGAGATTACCGTTTGCATCCATTTTGAAGCGAGTTTTAAGTTCCTCATCCTCTTCGTTTAAGAAAGCCAATCTTCGTGCCCGATCCATAATCTGAATCAATGCCTTATAATCATCATTGACAACATGATAGTCAGTTTTCACTTCGCTTACTTCCTTTAGCAAACGTTGATTCTCACTGCGAAGCCTTGCGAGCTCATCCTCTTTCTCACGCAAACTCTTCTCAAGCGATTTATACTGACGCGAACTTTCCTGAAGCCCACCCTTCCATTGACGAAGGAAACGGATGACGGCATCAATAGAAAGCGTTTCTTCACTTGCACCTTCATTCTTGTATACATCCTGTTCCAGTTCCGGAGCAGCCAAGCCAGCAACCTGCGGTCCGCTTAAGGAAGGCTGCTTCTTATAATAACTTCTCTTCTGACGCTGAGATTTCGCCAAACTGATAGCATCCTCATATTTCTTGCGAACACAACTGTTCCAACGAAATCCGCATGCTGCCGATGTCCGGCCTATTCTTTCTCCCACTTCCTCAAAGGCAGCCAATTGGGTGCTGCCCTCACGAATATGACGCAGGGTCACCTCCGCCAATATCAGGTCGTCCTCTGCACTCCATGCATCCTGTCTCACTGCTGACATACCATAAAACCCTCCTAACGACATCCTAAAATAACCGTCTTCAATACCGTAAATCCGGCTGCTGAATAGGGTATAAAAACTGCTTAATTCATTTCTATGCCTCTCATAGAGTTCATAGAATCTATTTGATACTAAAATGTATTTCCATTTTGGATACAGATCATACTCTTACAGGAGGGAAAACCACCGATTAGCTGAATTTGTTAACGAATTCAATGCCCTGCTTCTGGATAATAATAAAAAATGAAGGGTTTTCTTGAGTTAGGCGTTTACACGTTTTTCCCATAACGCTATAATGTTCATAGCAGCATTATGTGCGTACATACGAGAGGAGGATATAATCGTGGCACGGATGTTTCGAGTCCTTGGCTTTTTCACCCTGACTATCGGGTTGATGGCCTTTGCCGGTGATCATATTGAAATGGCTCTGCTCTTCTTCCTGCAGACTGCATTTTTCGTGATCCTGGGATATTTGAAATTCACGGAGAGAACCTATATTCTTCTCTTCTGGGCTTATATGATCGTGACCTTCACGGGCTTTAGCTATTGGACGGTCTTCATTATGGGCAAACCACTCTAACAAGCATAACCATGCAAGCGATTTATCGATCTGCCGGCGGTCAACCTGGACAACCTGAGGCTGCGCTGGTGGGTTTTCCTTGCGCTTAGAGAACAAGTACTAAAAAAAAGCGATCAGGTGCTTTAGCTGCCGGATCGCTTTTTTAGTTCCTAAGGATTGATAATTGAGTCGTACACGTCATATATTGGTTAAACATGAAGGGACAACGGATGGATTCCTTTCGACTAACAACCATTCAAGGAGGACTCCCGTTTGAATGTTCGAGTAAAATATCCGATCCTCCCGTTCTTGCTGTTCATCGCCCTGTTGTTCTGCTTCATTGCAGCTCCTGTCGCGGTATATTCGCAGCAGGAAACAAGTCCTGCTATGCCTGATTCGGAAGAGGCGCGCCAACTTCTGGAGGACAGCCTATCCATCCTGGAGATTGATCATGAAATTGAACGGATAACCAAACGTCTGGATGAATTGCAGGTGCTTCAGAATGAGCTGCAAATCATGATTCAGGATATGGGCACACGCATTGAAGACCGGCGGGATCGGGCAGGAGCTGTTCTTCGGTCTTATTACATGGGAGAACGGGATCACTTATTCTTGATGCTGTTTTCCGCCAAGGATTTAGCCGGTTTTTTTCGAATCATGGACTTCTACGATATTATCATTCAGAACGACCGGGATACGCTTACGGTTTACAACAATCAATACCGCTCCCTCGCATCAGCCCAGGCTGAAGCAGCTCGAAACGCCGCTCAGCTCGCGGATGTAAAGGACAGCCTTGTCAAGCAGCGCGAGCGGGTACTCGCGCTTGAGAAGCAGGTTGACGGGGCTCTGACAGCCAGCGGCAACCCGGATGCGATGAAAAAGCTGATTGAAGAATTCACACGGTATTGGGAGAATGTAGGACTGTATGAGGTGAAACGTCACTTTCAGGCCCTGGCTAGTGCCATGGAGAATCTGCCGCAATTTGTCCAAGGTAGCAAAAATATGTTGAAAACCAACGGGAAGGTGTACACCATTGATATCCATGAGGATGATCTCAACGCATTTTTGAGGTCCCAGGATGAGATTTTTAATGCCTTTTCGTTTCATTTTGACGACGGGAAGGTGACAGCTACCGGTGAAAGCGGCAATCTATCCCTGCTGATTGAAGGAAAATACACCGTAATCAATGAACCGGAGAACGCCATCATGTTTCAAGTTAATAAACTTGTGTTTAATCGGCTGGAACTCCCGGATACAACCCGCAAAGCTTTACAGGAAGAATTCGACATGAACTTTTATCCGAAACAGCTGGTGTCCTTCTTGAAGGCAACCGAAGTATCGAGCGAGGACCAAAGACTCGTGGTGAAAATGGAACTGGACTTATAGCGGGCCCCCTCTCTCTGGTGCCGTAGTCCTGACAAAACGAACAAGCTGCCCTGGATAGGCAGCTTGTTCGTTTAATTATTCGTGTTGATCAGACCTGTACAACCTCATATATTCTTCCCTCGTCATTTCCCCAAGCAGCAATCGGCGTGCCGACTCGGAATAGGTAAGAAAACCTTCCGCATCCCCGAATTCCAGAGCAGCCGCTTCATTCCGGGAGAGCAGCACTTGAGCCGGCACGGCCACTTTTTGCCAGATGCCCCGATCTCTTAAGGCTGCACCCGTAACATACAGCTCCGAAACAACCGGCAAAGTTCCGACGTCTTTACTCCATTCATGCTGAATATCTTTATCTGTCATATAGGTAATCCATTTCATCGCTAAGGCGGGGGATTCCGTGTGCGCGGCTACCGCAAAACTTCTCGTCCGGACGACAGGTGTGTTCAAATGGGTCTTTCCCATCGCAAGGGCAAGAGATAAACCTTCGGTATCCTTGTCTGAAAAGCTAGAATAGGGTTCTATGACCACCGGTGCCTCCCCCTTCCCAGAGGATGGAGAAGACGGTTCCTCAGTGTTCCTCGGAGTATCCTCCTCGACTTGGTTCGTTTCCATCATTTGCTTCCTGTTGTGAATCAGCATATCCAGCACCTCTTGCTCCGGCTTGGAAGGATCACCTTCCAACAAGTGGACTGCTGCACCGAACGCATATGGATCATTCGGATCAAATGAGATCACAGGGGTTTCTATATGTAGCTCAAAAAATTCCTGCCACGCCTTACGGCTCTCCGGCATTTTGAATACAGTACCGTCCTTCTCTTTGGCCTGCCAGGTCATCACATAGGGATCTATATCAAATGGCATCCCCCATTGATATCCGTTCCACTGCAGCGGCGGCAGAAGACCGCTCAAGGTATCGCCGCCAGGCATGACCGCTTGCGATGCATCAACCGGCAATAAATAGCCGTTCATTGCAAGCGCTTTAATATAGTGTGTATCCATCAATAAAACGTCGGGCCCTTCTCCAAGGGTCATCTGAAGCAAAAAAGACTCTAGCTGCTCTTCATTGGTTTCCAGAGGAACGATTTCAATCTCCGCCCCCGTCTCCTCCTTAAACCGCTCATTGATCGCTTTAAGCTGCTGCATCTCATCACCGTTCAACTGAACTCCGACTTTAACAGGACCCAGATCACGATCCGGAATATCCGGCCTTTGCTGTGGAGGGATCGGCTCATCCCCCGGCGGTTCTCTTCTTGTATTGTGAGTGAAGTCAAAACTGGGAGATAAACTGGATAAGGACAACAGTAAAATGGCGAACAGGAACCAATATTTTTTCCGCTTCATATCCCATCTTCACTCCTTCTGCAGGCACATGCCCTTATTTTACCAAACTTCTAGTGCTCTTGTCCTATCTTTTTTAATATTTATCTAGTCCATATTTTGTTAAAAACCGAAGACAAATAGGACTGCCCGCTGATCATAGGCAGCCCATATCATTATGATTATTCTTCATCATCATTTCTCGGGAAATATAAGGATTACAACAGATCCGCTGCCAGCTGCGCCAGCTTGGAACGTTCCCCTTTTGTCAGCGTAATATGACCGCTTAAACTCTCTTGTTTGAAACGTTCTACCACATAAGTCAGGCCATTGCTCACGGCATCCAGATATGGGTGATCAATCTGTTCCGGATCCCCCATCAGGATGACCTTGCTCCCTTCTCCAGCACGGGAGACAATCGTTTTGACCTCATGGCGGGACAAGTTCTGGGCCTCATCCACAATGATGAATTGACCCGGAATCGAGCGGCCCCTGATATAAGTTAATGCCTCCACCTGGATGCTGCCCAGCCCCATCAGTATTTTGTCGATATCTCCCGATTTTTTTGTATCGAACAGGTACTCGAGATTGTCATATATCGGCTGCATCCAAGGTCTTAATTTCTCGTCCTTCTCACCAGGCAAATAACCGATATCCTTTCCCATTGGGACGACCGGGCGTGCGATCAGAAGTTTCTTGTATTTATGTTCATCCTCGACCTTGGACAGACCCGCTGCCAATGCCAACAGCGTTTTGCCCGTTCCGGCTTTCCCCGTTATGGTGACAAGTGGAATGTCGTCATTCAGAAGCAATTCAATCGCCATGCGCTGCTGGGCATTTCGTGCGCTGATGCCCCATACAGGTTCGTTGCTTAGATGAAGGGGCTCCAATCTTGTTGCGTCTTCATTTACATGAAGCAGCGCAGACTTCCCTGAACCCATCTCGTCCTTCAGGATAACAAATTCATGCGGGTACAGCGGGTAGGACAATTGAAGAGGTTTAATAGGCAGATAACGGTAGCTGTAAAATTCATCGATGACCGAAGGATGCACCTTTAATGTGGAGAATCCGGAATACAATTCACTTGGATCTGCCGTCCGGTCTGATAAATAATCCTGTGTCGTTAATCCGAGCACATCCGCCTTGATTCGAACGAGCACATCCTTACTGACCAGCACGACAGGTCTTCCAGTGTCCTTTGGATCCTCCTCCAATTTATAATTCAACGCGACAGCCAGAATGCGGTTGTCGTTGGATGCCTCGCTAAATAACTCCTGTACCTTGACAAAGCTCCGATGATTCAGCTCAACCTTCAATGTCCCGCCATTCTCCAGGTGAACCCCATCATGCAGGTGCCCCTGTTCTCTTAACCCGTCAAGCAAACGGGAGACTGTTCTGGCATTACGGCCAATCTCATCGGCATTTCGCTTTTTGGAGTCAATCTCTTCAAGAACCACCGCAGGAATGATGACTTCATGCTCCTCGAATGCATAGATCGATTGAGGATCATGCAGCAGTACGTTCGTATCCAGCACAAATATTTTTTTCATCTTATCCCTCCACTGCTTCTTCATCAGGTACACACATAAACCTTTCCGTCCCGGACATAATAAGCTTAGCGACTGGAGTAATTTAGTGAACTCTACTACGAAAGGACAGATCAATCCATGAGAGCTGCTCTATCCATCATGCTAACGGTGTTTTTGCTCGCAGGCTGCGGGACACCAAATCACAATGCATCACCCTCTCCTCGTAATAAAACCAATGGAACCACAGTGAACAATGTTAACAACATGAATGGGAACAGAGGTTATACCACTAACAATGTAGACGGTACAACTCCGGATAACACCAATTCTGGGCGAGTCGGCAACGTGAATGACAACAACGGGAAAGTTGATACCACTACCGCAAATCACCTGAAATCACTTGCTGAAAGTGTGCCCGGCGTGAAAAACGCAAACTGTGTAGTCATGGGTAAAACCGCTGTTGTTGGTCTTAATGTAGATGGAGATTTAGATCGTGCAGAAGTCGGAAGCATCAAATACACAGTCGCTGAAGCCATTCAAAAGGATCCAGCAGGTGCCAACGCACTTGTTACCGCTGATCTGGACGTTTCGAATCGCATAGCTGAACTTGGCCGCCATATCCAGCAAGGTCATCCAGTCTCAGGCGTTGCTAGCGAGCTTGCAGACATCGTAGGCCGCATCATCCCTCAGCTGCCTAAAGATGTAACGCCAAGAGACGGTAGTGCCGAGGATGTCGGAGCTCAGACGGTAAAACCGAATAACCACCATGCGCCAGCCAAACCTCAGCACAAGAAATAGCAGTGTCTGACGATGAATCGTCTTTGGATTGGTGGTTCATCCGTCATAAGCCGAGTTTGTCCGTCAAGCGTCTCCAAATTTCATACAAAAAAGCCCAGTGAATGCTCACTGGGCTTTTTTCATGGTCATAACAACGCCTCGAACCAGCAATGCTGCTGCATCGGAGACATGACCCGTATCGTATTCGGAGTGCTGTGCCGAATTTGGTATAAATTTGACATCCATGCCGAATGAACCTGTCATCTGGGACATGGAATCAGAAGGATGGCATCTGCATGCTTCCCATCTGCGGATGGATTCTGCCCGCACAAACGCATGGGCATCCTCATCAGTCTGCCGATTCTGGTGGATGAATGGGTGTGTCGTATGCATCATGAGGTAGGGCATTCCTTCGGCCTCCTGTACAATGATCTCCATCTGATACATTGTATTATACCATACGATAAAACTTGCCTTCAATTGTCACGGAGTTGCTTTAGAATCCGCTTCTGTCCCCTGTGCATTGTGTTTGCCAGCAAGTTCGTCTTGCAGTGCTTGTCTTGCTGCGTCCAGTTCATCGTTATTAATGTAGACGTTAGGACTTCTCCACTCACCGGTTATAGGCATAAATTTAACATCTTCTTTTCCAATATCATAATAAGTCATAAGCAAATCTCGGATCTGCTGCTGCTCGAAATCGGTGGTCATATTGTCACTAACCGCATCTAGCGCATTGCCAACCTTCGTAACGCCACCGAACGATTTCATCCTGTCGAGCAGGGAATGCAGCACCTCGCTTTGACGAGCGTTGCGATCAAAGTCGTTGGATTCCTTGGTCTTCGGACTACAGTTCATAGATTTGCGGTAACGTACATAATCTAGCGCCTTCTTGCCATCAAGCTTCTGCGGACCCACCGTCAGGTTAATATCAGTTCCATCCACCGAATCCCGATGGCACATATTGTATTGGACGTTAACGTCTACACCGCCGAACGTGTCCACAACATCACGGAAGCCCTGAAAATCGATAACTGTCACATAGTCGATATTAACGCCAAGATATTTACTCATCATCACTTTCATTTCTTCTTCAGCCGGAATACCGCTGCCCGGCTCCTTCTTCTCAGCTGCATTGTATGCCGCTTTAAACCTTGGATAATAAGCGTTGAGTTTGGATGACTTATATCCTTCAAGTTCAATCAGCGTATCCCGAGGGAGTGATACCAGCGTTGACGAATTGGTTTCCGGATGCATAGTGGCCACCATTACTACATCCGTCAAATAAGTTCCGGTCTCCGGCCGATGATCCGTACCCAAGAGAAGCACGGTGAGCGGCTTTTCTTTTGCGGATTGTCCAGGTGCTACAGGCTTGTCGATCCCGCTTTTTTCAATAACCTGATTCCCCTTGACGAACAGGTATCCGGCATAACCTGCTGCTGCCAAGACTGCGATTAACAGTACGATAAGAACAAATTTAAAAAATGATTTCCATGGACTTTTTTTCTTTTTTGGCACTGGCTGTTTCTTGCCCTTCCCCCCACTTTTGGCTCTCGGAGGGAGATTGGTATGATTAGAATTCATATCATAACACCTGATTTCATTCAAATTAGATGAATGTCCGATAAACGCTTCAAATATCGAAGCATTTACCGGACCATGGTTGTTGACTTCTCTCTCTTATAAACGATGGGGACTGACAAAAAGTTGCCGTATACTTGTTGCCATAGCTGCTAAATTTCTACAAGGCCTAAGACTTAGGCTCAGCCTGGGACTTCTTCTTCTGACGATCTTCGACAAAGTAACGAATACGCACCATCAGCATCAATGCCACAGCTACTAACAAACATTGGATAATCGGCAGCTTGTCGATCTGAAACACAAGCAGTATCGCCGAACCCAAGGCCATCAAGATATACAGCAGAATTTCCTTTAATAAAGGAAGCTTCTGCTTTACACGGAATACCTTGTTGTAAACGTAGGTGATCAGCACAAGAATGACAATATAGGAGATGAGCGGGTGCGAGGCAAACCATTCTTGCATGATAGGTTCACTCCTTTATGGACAAGTAGATCTCTATCTATTATAGATTTGCTTGCGCCATTTTACGATGTTTTTCTGCACGCTCGCGCTCACTCTTGTTCAGGATCTTCTTGCGAAGACGAACGGACTTCGGTGTAATCTCGCAATACTCGTCATCATTCAAGTACTCCAGAGCCTGTTCCAATGAGAAGATGACCGGTGTTTTCAATTTAACCGTATCATCCTTAGTTGCCGAACGAACGTTGGTCAATTGCTTCTCTTTACAGATGTTTACAACGATATCGTTATCGCGGGTATGTTCCCCGACGATCATGCCCTCATAAATTTCAGTACCCGGCTCCAGGAACAGGGTTCCGCGATCCTCAACCGACATCATCCCGTAGAACGTTGTAGAGCCGTTCTCCGTAGAAACCAGAACGCCTTGGTGACGTCCGCCGACTTGGCCGCCGATAAGCGGTCCATAGCTGTCGAATGCGTGGTTCATGATGCCGTAACCGCGAGTCAGCGTCAAGAAGTGTGTACGGTAACCGATAAGGCCGCGGGCCGGAATCAGGAACTCCAGACGCACTTGTCCGTTGCCGTTGTTCACCATGTTCACCATCTCGGCCTTGCGAGCACCGAGGCTCTCCATTACAGCGCCTGTGCTTTCTTCAGGCACGTCGATCATCAGACGTTCGATCGGCTCCATTTTGGCACCGTCGATTTCTCTGACGATAACCTCAGGCTTGGATACTTGCAGCTCGTAACCTTCGCGACGCATATTCTCAATCAGAATACCGAGGTGAAGCTCACCGCGACCTGAAACGATGTACGCATCCGGGCTGTCGGTTTCATCCACTCTCAAACTTACGTCTGTTTCCAGCTCTTTGAAGAGACGGTCACGCAGTTTACGGGATGTTACCCATTTACCCTCGCGTCCGGCAAAAGGACTGTTGTTTACAAGGAACGTCATTTGCAGAGTAGGTTCGTCAATTTTAAGAACTGGAAGTGCCTCGGGATGTTGGGGATCGGCAATGGTTTCTCCGATATTAATATCTTTAATTCCCGCGATCGCCACAATGTCTCCTGCTCCTGCTTCAGCAACTTCAATCCGCTTCAGCCCTTGGAAACCGAACAGTTTCTCAATACGGGCATTCTTGGTGGAACCGTCACGAAGCATAACGGTTACCGGCTGACCTTGCTTAATAATCCCGCGGTTCACACGACCAACGGCGATACGGCCAAGATATTCATTGTAATCCATCAAGGTTACGAGGAACTGAAGAGGCTCGTCCACTTTTTCGGTAGGGGAAGGAATATGGTCAATAATGGTTTCGTAAAGAGCAAGCATGTTATCATCCTGCTTATCGGCATCCAAACTTGAAGTACCGTTCAAGGCTGATGCATATACAACAGGGAAGTCCAATTGGTCGTCGTTCGCTCCAAGCTCGATGAACAGGTCCAGGACTTCATCAATAACTTCAGCCGGGCGAGCTGCTGGGCGGTCGATTTTGTTAACTACAACGATTGGCGTCAAGTTATGTGCAAGCGCTTTGCCTAATACAAACTTGGTCTGAGGCATACAGCCCTCATAAGCGTCAACCACGAGCAGAACGCCGTCGACCATTTTCATAATACGCTCTACTTCACCGCCGAAATCGGCGTGTCCAGGTGTATCCACAATGTTAATCAAGAAATCTTTATACGTAATAGCCGTATTTTTGGCTAGAATGGTAATTCCGCGTTCGCGCTCCAAATCATTGGAGTCCATCGCGCGCTCCTGCAGCGTCTCATGCTCCCGGAAAATACCGGACTGCTGCAGCAGTTGGTCTACAAGTGTTGTTTTGCCATGGTCAACGTGAGCAATAATGGCAATGTTGCGAATCTGATCTCTTGATTGCATAAATATATCTCAAATCCCTTCTATTCGAATGAGCCACAAAGAAAGCGCCGGACGACATGCCGACGCTTCAACATACTTCCTATAATATAGGTAAACGAGCGGGAAAATCAAGTCTTTTCAGAAAACTTCCAGTAACATTTATCTCTTACCAATTACCAACCTCTGCTCCATTTATTATTCCGTCTAGAGCGATTACGGCCGAGGATCATCCAAATGCCTGCAGCAATTAAGATCAGGGCAATAAGATAGAATCCCCCGGTCTCTAGCCAGGTGAATATAAAAATCAGAATGGAGAGCAGCGTAAGTCCAAGCGCAACAGGCAGTGCAGCACCGGGACGCGGAGTCTCATACAGATAATACTCATACAGGCCAACGGCAACGCCAAGAATCAACACAGGCCATAATGAAGCCATCAGTCCCCATCCTCCAATATTGCATATGAAGAACAGGATCCCGTAAACCGTTAGAATACCGCCCGGTATGAGGATGGCGGCAGAGGCACGGCGACCAAAAAACATGATATGCAGAAAAATACCCGGCAGCAGCAGAACCAGCGGCCATAATGTTCTGCCTAAAAATCCAAACACACCCAGCTTGCCGAGCAAAATAACGACTCCAGCGACAACGATGAATATACCCAGCGCCAAATCTTTTCTGGAGGACATTTGATCACCCTCTCCTCATTATATGTATCACCCAAAATAGCGGTTTATAAAATAAGTGGTTACATTAATTTTAGCCCAAACCGACAAAAAAAACCATATCTTGAGTTTGTTCCACTCAAAAATAGCATCGCCCTGCAGCATATGCCTTAAGCAAACAAAAAAAGATGGCTGCCGATGCAGTCCATCCTTTTGTTTCCAGCTTCCTATTTTATTACCGGAGTCTCACCCGTTCCATATGTTATGAACCGGATTATGTCCCCGGCCGCCTTATCGTCTGCAGTCCTCCAATCAGAACGACAGCCCCTGCAATGACGATTGGCAGCACGTTATGGGCATACGGCATCCAAGAAGCCAGAAGCAGACCGACGCGCGAGTCTTGTATGAGCATTTCGCCTGCCGTAAATGCTAGAATACCGGCTCCTATGTAGAGCAGCACGGGGAAATGATGAAGCAGCTTAGAGATCAGCCCGCTTCCCCATACAACAATGGGAATGCTTAACAGGATGCCGATGACAATCAGGGCAAGGTCACCATTTGCCAGGCCCGCAATAGCCAGCACATTGTCCAGGCTCATCACAAAATCAGCAACCAGAATGGTATTGACCGCTGCCCATATCGTCAAGGATCGGGACATGGCAACATCCTCATGCTCTTTTTGTGTCATTAGTTTTATGGCGATCCAGATCAGGAGCAGTGCACCGCCAGCTTGCAAAAACGGGATTTTGAGCAGCAGAACCGCAGCAAAAGTCAGAATGCACCTCAGAAGAACCGCTGCGCCCGTTCCGATCCAGACCGCCCGTTTGCGGTGCAATTCAGGAAGGTCCCTGCTGGCCATCGCTATGACCAGGGCGTTATCACCACTGAGTACAAGGTTAATCAGCAATATCTGTCCCAACAAAACAATCGTCTCCACAAGAACAACACCCCCACTCTACACATATGTGGTAATTGTCCAAGCTATGCTTGCACATCGGGAAAAATAGGCCTATAATAAATCCACTTTGTTTATTGTGGAACCGTATTTTAAGAGGAGTGACATTCATGGAAACCACAACCGCTGAATTTTTTCTCGCACTAATCAACATTGTGTTTCTGGATTTGATCTTAGCCGGAGACAATGCCATTGTGATCGGCCTTGCGGCACGCAACCTCCCGAAGGAAACCCAGAAAAAAGCAATCATCTACGGTACGGCCGGAGCGGTTATTCTTCGTATCATAGCCACCATTCTTGTTGTATGGCTGCTCAATATCCCTTGGCTTCTGCTCGTTGGAGGCGTACTCCTGATCGGGATTGCCTACAAACTGATGACGGACGACAACAATGATCACGATAATATAAAAGCAGGCAAAAGCCTTGGAGCTGCGATTCGCACCATTATTATTGCCGATGCCGCCATGGGGCTGGACAACGTAATTGCTGTTGCAGGAGCAGCCAAGCACAATATGATTCTTGTTACCGTGGGTCTTCTCATCAGCGTTCCCATCGTGGTGTGGGGCAGTACCTTGTTTATCAAATTGATCAACCGGTTCCCTTGGATCATTTATGTAGGCTCTGCTGTACTTGCATTCACGGCATCCTCCATGATTACCGATGAGAAGCATTTCCTCAGCTACTTTGAAGGACATCTGATCATTAAATACCTGTTCATTGCGGCCATAATCGTGGGCGTACTGACGGCAGGGCATCTGAAGAAACGATCTGTGCAGCGGCGTCAGTCCTCCACCCTCTCCTAATCGAATACTCTACTGTACGAACAAAAACACCCCAGGGGATCAGCCTTGGGGTGTTTTTCAACTTTTGTTTCATCTGCGTTTATATACGAATTATAACCTGATCCTGGATAAAATCTAGAACCAGTCTTCGTTTACTATGAACTCTTCATTCTTCTCAGCCATCGTACCGATCTTGCTGTCAGGCGTAATGATGACAGTCTCCGTGCCTTCAACCGCAGCCTGAAGCAGAGCAGGGAGCCGAGTTAACGAGGCCTCCACTTTCTCGATAATGTTCAGGTTCGGATTCGTAGTTGGAGATTTAGGCACAAATAACGTGCAGCAGTCCTCATACGGTAAAATCGACGTCTCAAACGTACCGATGTCCATTGCGATATTAATGATATCATTCTTATCCATCATGACAAGCGGCCGAAGCAGAGGCAATTCGGTTGCTCTGCCAATGACATTCATGCTGGGCAGTGTCTGACTGGCTACTTGTCCGAGACTGTCCCCGGTTACAATGGCCAAGGCCCCTTCACGCTCAGCGAGCGAGGAAGCAATACGAAGCATCGCCCTGCGCATGAAGGTAATAATCAGATTATCCTGCCCAATGCCGACAAAAGAAGTTTGCACATCGGTGAATGGTACGAGATGTAGCTTGATTTTGCCGGTATAACCGGATAACAGTCTTGTCAATTCCATTACTTTTTCCTTGGCCAGCTGGCTCGTGTAAGGGAAGCTGTAGAAATGAACGCATTCAATTTCGAGGCCCCTGCGCATGGCCGACCAACCGGCTACAGGACTGTCAATCCCACCAGAGAGGAGCAGCATGGCCTTGCCGTTTGTGCCGAGCGGATACCCGCCTGCCCCTGGAATGACTTCATAATAGAGGTACGTCTCATTCTCACGAATTTCCACGCGCAGCTCAATATCCGGCTTCTTCACCTTTACTTTAAGCTGAGGATAGGTGCGCAGCAGAGGGGAACCGACCAAATGATTCATCTCTTGTGAGGAATGGGGGAACTGCTTCCATACTCTTCTGGCATTGACCTTGAAGGTTGTCGTATCGGTTAATTCCTTCTGTCCCACAAACTCAACTGCTGTAGCAATAATGGGGTCAAGCTCGGATGGACATACACGAACAGGGCTGATCGAAACAAGCCCAAACACCTTCTTGAGGGCATGGATCAGAATCTCGGGAGGTTCTCCGTTCAGCTCAATATACAAACGACCGTATTCCTTCAAAATTTTGGCTCCTGGATACGGTTTAAGCACGTTTCGAATATGATTTAACACCGATTTCTCGAATCGGTTGCGGTTTTTGCCTTTTAGGGTAAATTCGCCAAAGCGAAGCAGCAGCATATCGTAAGTCATCTTCGGTTACCCTCTCTTTCTATAATGGGACGCAGTTTACTGCACGCATTAGCCAAAACCTCCACGAATCGAGCCGCATCGCCGAGCTGATGCTCTTTACCGAGACTGATGCGGATTCCGGAAGAAGCTACCTCCATGCTTTTACCCATAGCAAGCAAGACCCGACTGGGCTCGCTTAATTTGGAAGAACAGGCGGATTTGGTTGATATAAGCATTCCCATCTCTTCCAGGGCATGAACCATCACCTCCGGTCTTAGACCCGGATAGGAAAAATGAATAATATGCGGCGCATCCAACTCATTGCTGTTTAACACCAAACCGGGTATTTTGCGTATACCCTGGAACAGAAGCTCCCTCAGTTCCATCATCCGGGCGTAGAGCTCAGGTTGTCTCTCTTGGGATAGCCGCATGGCCTTCGACATGGCAACCGCACCTGCGACATTCTCCGTTCCTGCCCGCAGTCCATTTTCCTGCGATCCACCAGATATCAACGGAAAGAGCTGAACCCCTTGCTTAACGTACAGGACACCCATTCCTCTTGGACCGTTGAATTTGTGGGCGGACAAGCTGTACAAATCCGCTTGCCACTCGGAGATGCCTACGGGCAGCTTGCCAAATCCCTGCACGCCATCGACATGAAAGAGTGTGCGCGAATTCACTTCCTTCACGATCCGGCCAATATCAGCCAGTGGCTGGATGGCGCCAGACTCATTATTCACATGCATGATGCTGACAAGTACGGTATCTTTACGAACAGCTTCCTTCAAGACATCAAGATCAACCACACCAGCAGCATCGACTGGAAGATAGGTTACTTCCCAGCCAAGCGATTCCAGCTGTTTGCAGCATTCATAAACCGAAGGATGCTCTGTTCCCGTTGTGATGATATGGCGCCCCCGGCTGCTGTACTGCATCGCGGACCCTTTAATAGCCATGTTGTTGCCTTCCGTTGCACCAGACGTAAATACGAGCTCTGATGGCAGAACATCAAGTGATGCTGCGCAGACCTCCCTTGCCCTTCTCAGAAGTTTAGCGGCTGCCTCCCCTGAGCGGTGAAGAGCAGACGGGTTCGCGTAATGTTTCTTCATCACTTCGGACATCGTATCCACCACTTCATCAAAAGGAGGGGTCGTTGCTGCGTGATCCCAATATATCAAGGTTATTTCCCCTTTCCATTCTTACGCCATCGCATGTTGTTAATCATATCATTCCAGACCTTTATATTTACACAAAAAGACCAAACGGTAAAGCCGCACTCCATCTCAATCGGACAAAGTCATGCTTATCGTTTGATCCTCTATCAGGTATACTATTCATCCCGAAGCGGGGTTATAAACTGTATTTCGACTGTGCATTCATTACTTTGCCAATATAAGCCTGGGTTTCCTCAGGTAACATATGTACCATCGACATAAGCTCCTCATCACTGGATGCGCCCAAACCTGCAACTCGTGTCGGACCTGCATTGTAGGCTGCAAGCACCATCGCCAATTCTCCGCCGAACCGTTGAATCAGACTGGATAAATATTTGGTGCCACCTTCAATATTCTGAGCCGGATCAAATGGGTTGCTGACCCCAAGTCCCCTTGCCGTCCCATCCATGAGCTGCATCAATCCCTTTGCTCCTGCAGACGATACTGCATTCGGGTCAAAAGAAGATTCCGCGTCTATAACCGCCTTGATCAGTGATACGGGCACACCATATCGTTCCCCCGCTGATGTAATTAATTCTTCAAATGTCGTGGGCTTGGTCGCTCCCGTGTCATTCAGCGCTCCCTCTACAGGATAATACGAATTGGATTCCTGGACGGCACCAAGCTGCTGCCACAGCAGTCCATCCTTAAAGGTAACACCAGGGGCAAGCTGCGTCATGGAGCGCTCTACCGGCTGGGACGAGGCTTCTTCTTGAATCAGGCTGCTTAATACATCCACAAAACCGGCTGCCGATCCGGTGGAATTCGTATTTACCTGTGGTACATCCGTCATTTGCTTCCATGATATCGAATCGATCTGCATCATATGGCTCACTTTCTCCCGCAAAAATTTCAAACTTGTCCTTTCATTTTACCATGGAATTGGAACAATCTGCTATACCCCTTCGACAAAAAAATTGCGGATCACCCTTTTTGATGGATGACCCGCCCATATAAAATGATCTATCTGCTGAAAGGAATCAGGATAAAATAACTGAGCGTTGCCAATATGCCAAGACCCATTGACCATGCCCCCGTTGTTTTGCTGCCTTTACTATAAGCATAATAACCAACAACCGTTGCGATGGGGCCCAGAATCACCGACCACATAAACAGGGAGGCAATACCCATTACCAAGCCGACATATCCTGCCGTGCGGCCTGCAGACAAGCCTGTTGCATCATCCTCGTCCACGCTGCGCACAGACGTTTCCATTGGCGGGGCAACCTCAGCTGCGTATTCCTCACGGTGATCTTTACGAGGGAAGTCCACTCTGTTCCGATTGCTATCCACAATCTTTATCTTGTTGTCGCGGTGTTTATCATCCATTGCTAACTCCTCCATTTCCTTCAATCTCTAATAAGCGGTTTTCCGGAGAATATCCGGCACTCCGGGCATTCCGTTTAACCCTTTGGCTTAAAGGTAAGGCAGCAGGTCTCTGAGGACTTGTCGGCAACATCCTGGTGATCGTCCACATAAGGCTCTGCTCCATACTCCTCATTGAGTTTTATGTTTGCATGACGGTCGATTTCGATCATAATCATCTCGGCGTGACATAAATTTTGTTCTCCCCAGTAATGGCAATTGCTTACACTGCACTTAACTAATGGTTTGGCTTCGTTGGCCATTTTAGCATCACCTCGTCAACATTTTTTCCTGAGTTAACTGCTGGTATGCACAAGAATGATTGTCAGTTGGTGTTAAGAGTCACCACGCAAAAAAGAGATGCCAATGTAAGGCATCTCTTTTTCTTTCCTTGTTTGTATTAAGCGTGACTTTTCTCGGATTGCATACGGCGCTCCGTTAAATAATCACTTTCGTAGTAGGCAAGATCATCGCGAAGCTCTTCATAAATTTTGGTAATATTCATAATGACGTCACGTGCTGGTCGAACCGGCTTCTTCCGAAAACGGATGGCATCCTGTCCGGTGTAAGCATACCGGCCATCTTCCGAATAACTTTCGTTTTTCGGATAGAAAAAACTATTCACGCAGCGGTGATACAAGTTATACAAAGCCTTCTCGGCAAAATCGATATCAAAATTAGGGCGACGCTGTACAACACCAAGCTTCTCATAGGAAACTTCTGAAAACACAAGCAAATGGCGAACATCTGACAGAAATCCTTTGTAAAAATGAACGGTTTCCTCATCCTGTTCTGTTACCAATTGAGATAAAGCATGTTCATTCAAAAATGTTTCCATAATCGAAATAGCAGATTTCAACTTTTCTCTGGATTCGGAGCACAATTTCTGAAGATTGTCTGCTGGCATTACGATAGATCCCCCTTAAATGGTCGTGACCAAACAGGTCATTTTGCCTGACGGTCGTTTTAATATGTACTATCCTAACACAAATTTTGGGATAACGAAATCCCTATCATGAATACACTTACAAGGTTATTTTTAGTACAAATCATTTTTCCCATTCAACCCTAAATTTCACAATGCCTCGAGAACGCATAAAATAGATTCTCACTCCCCACGCTAAGACTAATTAAAATACGTAATGCGGTGAGGAGGAAAATTTGTGAAGTCACGTACCATGTGGAGCATCATCGGTGCCGCGTCTATTCTTGGCGTGCTCCTGATCTCCCTGTTCACCCCGGGTTCGAAGCAGCCGGCTCCAACTGCCGAATCATCACAGCCTTTGCAGCCTCAGCAGGAGAATAAAGCCAAGAACTTTACCATGTTAAGCGACATCAAGGCTACGGATAAATTAAACCGGCTCGATGCAAGGGGTCACTTAAGCAAGATGCTGAAGAACGAGTCTTTACGAAATGCCGGACAGATTAAAGCCTATACGCTGAAAGAGCAAAAAACACACAAGCATTTTCAGCAAATTCGGTGGTACAACCTGAAGCAGAATAAAATGACCGATATACAAGGTCAGCTTCCCAAGATGAGTAAAAAGGATAAGGATCTGATTGCCCACCATTTTCAGATGGCACAGCAGAAGATCAAACATGGCGAAGCGTATGATTCACCAAAATTTACTGCTGCTGGGCAGCCTTATTTTGTTGTAGCGGAGCCATCCCAGGATGGAAAATATGGTGCAGCCGCTTTGGTTAACCAGGCTGTACTTCAAGAGGTCAGCAATCACCAGAAGCGCAATCTGCGCTTGATCCCGTACCCGAAAGAAGGAAAATTCCGGGTGGAATCCATTCATGCCGATACACTCTCTGACATTACCGTCAAGACCGGTCATGATAATGAGAAGGCCAGCCATTTTTACGAAAATGAAATCGTTGTGTCTTTTCAGGCTGAACCGACAAAGCAGCAGCTTCAGCACATCGGGAATGAGATTTCGTGCGATACCCCTAGGAAACTTGGCTATGCTTATATTTTTCGGTCCAAGAATATGGACTACCAACATCTTCGTGCCTACTTCCAGAAGAACTGGGACACCAAATATACCGAGCCACACTATATTTACTTAACCAATGACCGTCTGCCTCAATCGCGGATGTCCTCCGATGCCTTGCCGGATGGCGCAAATGCGCAGGTCAATATTCCAAATGATCTGCTGTTCTCCCAATATCAGTGGAATTTGCCTGTCATTGAGACAAATCGCGGCTGGGATTTATCCAAAGGGAGTGAGGATGTTGTCATCGCCGTGATAGACACCGGAGTCGATCTTACGCATACCGATTTGAATGGACAGCTGGTGGAAGGCTACAACATTGTGGATAATGACCAGCAGCCGCTGGACGATGTCGGACACGGAACGCATGTGGCAGGCATTATCGGCGCTCTGGTGAACAACGGTGAAGGGGTCGCCGGGGTTAGCTGGTACAATAAAATCATGCCGGTCAAAGCGCTTGACAGCTCGGGCTCCGGCACAACCTATGCTGTAGCAGAGGGCATTATTTGGGCGACAGATCACGGAGCGAAAGTCATAAATATGAGCCTTGGCAACTATGCAGACTCTCAATTCTTACACGATGCTGTAAAATACGCCTATGACCGTGATGTTGTCCTGGTTGCCGCCTCGGGCAATGACAACACAGAGCGCCCTGGTTATCCTGCTGCCTATCCTGAGGTGCTTGCTGTCGCAGCGACGGACTCGAATCAAAAGAGGGCGGAATACTCCAACTACGGCGACTACATTGATGTATCGGCCCCCGGAACCAATATCGCCAGTACGTTTCCAGGCAATCAGTACGCCGCACTTTCCGGAACCTCAATGGCCAGTCCTCATGCAGCTGCCATGGCAGGGCTCATCCGTTCTCTTAACCCGGACCTGACAAATCAAGAAGTTATGGATGCTATGATCAAACAAGCCGTAGATCTTGGCGATAAGGGAAAGGATAAGTATTACGGTCATGGTCAGATCGATATTTTCCAATCTCTGAAGGCCGTTGGCACCTCGGAAGTTCCTCTGCAGTTATGGCCAGGCCATGCGTTACGCAATCTGGAACACGAGCTGCGCAAACTAAACGGGTCTAACCGATAATAAATATAAAGAATAAAGCAGCTTCCGCCCATCAAGCGTTGGCTGCTTTATTTCTCTATGCGTTCAACAGTAGCTTCCGATATTATTTCTTGCGGCGGGAACGGCTAGTGCGTACAGCCGCTTTCTTCGACCGCTTGCTGGATACGGTAACGCCGCCGTAGCCTCCAGGGCCTGTTACTACCTCTTCCTCGCTGTACGTGTATACATGTTTCTCCACCGGCACACAGTGTACTTTATCCACCACTTTAATTGGATGAATAACAGGTACGATTTGCGGTATAAAGTGGTCTCTAACAACTACAATCGGTTCGCACATAATCGGCGACACAGGACATGGATTTTCGTTATGACAAGACATATTTTTGCAACTCCTTTCCGTTGATGCTTATAGCTTATTATTCAAGGGGCTATTTGGTATGGACGATTGTCCTTGAGAGGCAATTCATCCCCTTTAATTTTCGCGGAATCAAGAAAAAACGCGCATTCTCTTTACACTCCTCAACACGGAGCGGTAAGAAAATACGCGTTTGTACCTTTACGGATTAGATATAAATAAACCGTTGTTCAGTTGGGAAAGTTTTCCGTAAGCCGGGTTCTGTGCTCTTCGTGGTCATAGCGGGAACTACCCTGCCACCATAAGCGACAATCATCTATCTAGGCCGATCATTACTAATCGACTCAAGCGACCAACCCGGACGCGCCTCGGGCTAAGGCTGTCTCCTCGAAGGAAACTGCGTCCCATTAGGTCTTGCTCCAGGTGGGGTTTACCAGGAACGAAGTCACCAGCGTTCCTCGGGGTCTCTTACACCTCGGTTCCATCCTTGCCTGTGCCGCAATGAAGCGGTCATCGGCGGTCCATTTCTGTGGCACTATCCTTCAACTCGCGCTGACTGGACGTTATCCAGCACCCTGCCCTATGGAGCCCGGACTTTCCTCTCGCGGCTTGCACCGCCAGCGATTGTCTGTCAAACTTTCCGGACAACATTATATATTATATCTTGATTTGCAGCCATACACAACCCTGCAAACTTTTACAGCAGCTTCGCAAGCGAGTATTAACTTCCAAGCACTAACCTGTACATAACAACATTTACCTACATAAACCGAAACGGCTCCGTATTAATACGGGAAGCCACAACCCGAGTGTCATACTTATGCTCCTGCAGCTTCTGCTCCATCCATTCGGCAACCTTAACCTTCATTATTTTCTCGGCATTATGTCCAGGATCAATAATGGTAAGTCCCGCAGCCAGTGCATCCTGCGCCGTATGATAATCCACATCGCCTGTAACCAGCACATCCGCGCCGCGGAACAGAGCTTTCATCATATAACGCCCTCCGGAACCTCCGATGACCGCCGCCTTCCGTATGGTGCGGTCGAGTTCCCCTACGACACGAACGTGAGGGACATCCAGCTTCTCCTTCACTACTTCCACCAGTTCAGCCAGCGTCTGGGGCTCCTTCAGCTTGCCAACCCGGCCAAGGCCGAGGGATCTTCCCTTCAGATCCATGGAATACAAGTCATAGGCCACCTCTTCGTAAGGATGCGCTTTAAGCATCGCCGCAACGACCTTGTTCCGGATCGTATGAGGAACAATCGTCTCAATTCGAACCTCGTTAGCCCGCTCCATCTGACCTTCCTTGCCCTGAAACGGACTGCTGCCTTCTCTTGGCACATAAGTACCAAAACCCTCGATATTGAAGCTGCAGTGGCTGTAATTTCCGATCCAGCCTGCACCTGCACCCAGAACGGCATCCAATACCTCCTGATGATGGCTCTTCGGTACAAATACCACCAGCTTCGACAACTGCTCGTTATGCATGTCATGGATGGGTGACGTGTTCTCTATGCCCAATGCTTCAGCCATCCAATCATTCATGCCGCCTTCGGTCACGTCGAGATTTGTATGACTCACATACACGGCAATATCATGCTTAATCAGCTTTTCGTATACTTTGCCCATCGGCGTGTCCGTCTGCAGCTGTTTCAATGGACGATATATTATAGCATGGTGCGCGATAATGAGATCGGCACCAAGTTCGATAGCCTCATCCACGACTTCATCATTGACATCCAGTGCTACGAGCACCGTCCGAATATCCTTCTGCAATGTTCCGAGCTGCAGCCCGATCCGATCATCGGGTTCGGCTACATGCTTCGGGGCTAATTGCTCCATGTATTGAATTACCGTTTGTCCTTTGGCAAGCATGCCAGCACCTCCTGAATAAATTCAATATCCGATCGAATCTCGTTAGCCTTGCCGACTGCCGAGTCCTGATCCGAACGCGAAAGCGATTGAAGTATGTAGTTCATCTTCTCTATCTCGGCTTTCCACTTATCGTGAAATACGGGATTCGGAGTCTTCGTCAGCCAAGGTCCCATACGCAGCAGCCAGTCCAAATTCAACTCAACGCCAATAGCGATCGTTCTTTCCGAATACACCTGCTCATTCGTCAGATTCGTCAATTCTGCAGGCTCCGCAACCAGTACCTCATAGATTTTGCCGTCTTCCTCCAGAATGAACTCCTCAATCAGCACCCAAGCGTGGGAGTACAGCCATTTACGCAAAATGTCCTCTCCGACATTCGGCTGCAGGATCAGCCTGTTCACGCCGGCCAGCTTGTCCTCGCCGCGGTCCAAAATAGCGGCAATCAAGCTGCCGCCCATGCCCGCGATTGTAATGACATCAGCCTCACCTGCTGAGAGTACATCCAAGCCGTCTCCTCTCCGTACACTGATCACCTCGGTCATTCCTGATTCCATAACCTGCTTTACGGCAGCGTCGTAAGGTCCCGGATTCACTTCACCCGCGATCGCTTTGATCGCGGCTCCGCTTTCCACAGCAGCCACAGGAAGCAATGCATGATCGGAACCGATATCTGCAAGCCTGCTGCCGCGTGGGATCTGCTCCAATATTTGCGATAATCTCTTTGATAATTTCACAATGACACACCTTACCATTCCATATTTTCATCCGAATCACAATCTATTCATTACCCTAACAGACACGATGCCAAACTGCAAACCGGCAAAATGAGCGAAATAATTCGGTGCCGTGTCATTTGCAATGGGTTTGGAAAAGAGCTAAAATAAAGAACAATAAAACAAATACAGGAATAAATACCAAAACCAAGAAATCGTTGCGCCGCGCTGCTGAACTTCGAAAAAAAGGACCTGCTGCTGTTACTGCAGAAGGTCCGTGGATTAAGCTATTCGAGAAAATCCTTCAAGCGCTTGCTGCGGCTTGGGTGACGAAGTTTACGAAGCGCCTTGGCCTCGATCTGCCGGATTCGCTCGCGTGTAACACCGAACACTTTACCAACCTCTTCAAGCGTTCTGGTGCGGCCGTCATCAAGACCAAAGCGAAGACGGAGTACATTCTCCTCGCGCTCGGTCAGTGTATCAAGCACATCCTCGAGTTGTTCCTTAAGCAGCTCATATGCCGCTGCGTCGGCAGGCGCAAGTGCTTCCTGGTCCTCGATGAAATCGCCCAGATGGGAATCATCCTCTTCCCCGATTGGCGTCTCAAGCGAAACCGGCTCCTGGGCAATCTTCATGATTTCCCGGACTTTCTCAACACTGAGTTCCATCTCTGCAGCAATTTCCTCCGGCGAAGGCTCACGTCCAAGCTCTTGCAGAAGTTGTCTGGATACACGAATCAGTTTGTTGATGGTTTCCACCATATGAACAGGAATGCGAATGGTACGAGCCTGGTCTGCAATCGCACGCGTAATGGCTTGACGAATCCACCAGGTGGCATACGTACTGAATTTAAACCCTTTTTTATAGTCGAACTTCTCCACGGCTTTAATCAAGCCCATGTTGCCCTCCTGGATCAAATCCAGGAACAGCATGCCACGCCCGACGTAACGCTTGGCGATACTTACAACGAGACGAAGGTTGGCCTCGGCAAGACGGCGCTTCGCTTCCTCGTCCCCTTGCTCAATCCGGTTCGCAAGTTCAATCTCATCATCAGCAGACAACAGCGGAACCCGACCAATCTCCTTAAGGTACATACGAACAGGATCGTTAATCTTGATCCCCGGTGGCAATGAGAGATCATCGTCAAACCCAAAATCCTCATTCTCGCGGGATTCGGAGTCTTCCGATTGCCGATGAGTTCCCTCATCGTCATTCTCATTTACCACATCGATTCCAAGGTCGGCAAGCTGTTCATAAAACTCTTCCATTTGCTCCGTGTCCTGGTCGAAAGGCGATAATTTCTCCATAATATCTTTATAGCTCAATACGGATCTCTTTTTACCCTGTTCAATCAACTGATCCTTGACTTGATCCAGCGTAAATTCCGTTTCTAGTTCAGTATGCTGATCATTCGCCATCTTTCGACTCCCTCCTCCCTAGAAACAGCAATGTGCGGTCTTCATTGTCTTTCTAGGGCGATAATCTCACTTGCAATTTGTGCGGCTCTCATAAAATCACCTGAGCGCTCCGCTTTTATCATTTCTTCTTTTTTCTGGTCGATCTCTCTCTGCTGCGGGAATTTCAGTACCTCGCGTATGCAATCATCCAGCACTTGGACATTCCACTCGGCTGGTGCTTCCATCATCATGATGGAGCTGACGGTCATTTCCAAACGGTCATCCTGGAGCGATGACATGAAACGGCTGATATCCGGAGATTTGCCTTGTGCGTAAAAAGCATATAGATAAGCAGCGATTGCCGCATGATCTTCGATATTAAACGCTTCTCCCAGGCGATCGCCTACGTATCGCGCTGCCTCTGCATCCTGCAGCATCAGCGACAGCAGCCGCCGCTCTGCAGCATGGTAAGCAGGCAGAAGTGTCGGGGCGGACTGGCGCCCTTTTTTATGCCTACCATTATTCCACCTTTTTTCCTTATTATCCCCATTCTCCATCTTTTTTTGCATAGACTGCCGAAGCAGATTGCAATCCTGCTTCAGACTCTCGTAGGAAAGATGCAGCTCAGAGGACAATTCCCTCAAGTAAACTTCCCGTTCGGTTGAGGAATTCAGTACTGCGATAATAGGCAATGCTTCTTTGGCATACGCAATCTTACCATCTTCTTCTAGCAGTATATGGTTTTTCTTCAGATATATAAGTTTAAATTTTGTTGTTGAAACGGCCGTTTCTACCACATGCCTGAAACGCTCGGCTCCGAACTTCCGGATATAATCATCCGGGTCCATTCCTTCGTTGACCAATGCGATTCGCACTCTGAGACCAACGCCTTCCAGCATTGGAATGACTTTCAACGCAGCGGCCATACCAGCCTTGTCGCCATCGTAGATAACAACAACTTCATCAGCCATCGATTTCATGATAGCTACTTGGTTTTCCGTTAGAGAGGTCCCCATCGTTGCCACGCCGCTCTGCAGTCCTGCTTCCCATGACGATATTACATCACCGTAACCTTCAAATAACAGAATTTGACGCGATTTGCGTATGGATGTTTTCGCCTGGTGCAGGTTGTACAATATGCGGCTCTTATTAAATAGAAGTGTCTCCGGAGAATTTAGATACTTCGGTTGACCGTCCCCCAGTATTCTGCCAGCGAATGCAATCACTTTGCCGTTGCGGTCATGTATCGGAAACATGATTCGTCCGCGAAAACGGTCGAGATAGCCCTGTTGTTCATGTCTTGCGGATAATAACCCGCCCTTCTCCATCTCTTTCAAGTCAAAGGATCGCTTGCTTAGGAACTGGACCAGTGTGTCCCAACGATCTGGAGCATAACCGATCTGAAACTGGTCAATCACTTTGTCGTTCATTCCACGGGAACGTAAATACTTCATGGCTTCTGTACCGTGCTCCGTATTCTTTAACAGGAAATGGTACAGCTTGGCACTGAGCTCATTAGCTTCAATCAAACGTTCTTTTTCCGGATTACGAGGAATTACGGGAACCCCTTGACCTTCCGGTAACGAGATATCATTCTCTTCTGCCATTGTCTTGACGGCTTCGGGAAAAGAAAATCCTTCGATTTCCATTCTGAATTTAATGGCGTTTCCGCCCTTACCGCAGCCATAGCAGTAAAAGATTTGGCGTTCCGGTGTAACCGTAAAGGAAGGAGTCTTCTCTGAATGAAACGGGCACAAGCCCTTCAGGTATTTCCCCTGTTTGGTAAGATGCACGTATTTGCTGACCGTGTCCACGATATCGCTCTTGGCCAGAACTTCCTCAATGACATCATCCGGAATATTGCCTTGTCCGGTACTCATCCAAACCACCTTCATCTCTTTTGGCACGTAAATAGTATTCGCTACGGGTGGACATTCTCCTGCAATTCATGCAAAAGTTTTGTCAGTTTATGTTGAAAAAACCTCCGGTCTTCCTCAAGCAGCTTCTTGGGCCCTTTGCCATACCTGCCTTGCTTTCTTGCCTTAGCCTGATGATGACGGGTATCCAGCATGAAATCGATATCCGTATTATCGAAAATACGCCCGCGAAAGGAAATCACATGGCATGATTTGGCAAGCGCCAGTGCAGCCAGTCCATAATCCTGCGTCACCACGATATCCCCCCTGGATATGTGGTTGGCAATGTAGAGGTCGGCACTTTGATCGCTCCGATCCACCTGGATCGTCGTAACACCCTCTTCAGCTTGTAACAGATGATCGTAGGAAGAAACAAGCAGTACAGGCACATGGAACGTACGAGCAGTCTCTGCGATTTCCTTCTTGACTGGACACGCATCACCGTCAACCACGATCGTAATGCAGATGCTATCGTTCATTCACATTCACCGGCTCTATCTTTAATCTTGGAATAATCCTTATGCTGTATATTATTATATACGTCTTTGGCAGATTAAAATCCTGCTTCTGATAATAAACAATGATCCCTACTTGCTTGATCCCTGCCGATGGACTCTTATGCACAGCGAAAGCGGCATCCCGCGCTTAACCACGGGCTGTCGCTTTCACTGAACAATACATTATACCATTTGCAAAATCATACTGTCACTATCTACCACACCAATTTTGTAAAATCAGCATACTGCTTCAAATCGCCATCAATTCCGGACAGAAGCGCAAGACGATTGGCACGTACAGCTTCGTCCTCAGCCATAACCATAACGGAATCAAAGAATCCGGTAATCGGTTCTTTTAGTCCACTCAGCAAGGACAATGAACGTTCCCCGTCGGCAGCTTCGAGCGCTGCTTTGTAATCTTCGCGGACAACGTTCCAGGCTTCATACAGGGTAGCTTCTTCCGTTTCGGTGAACAGTTCCGGATTGACTGCAGCCTTGCCGGCCTTGGCAGCCAAATTGCTGACCCGGTTGAAGGATTCTACCGTTGTTTTGAAATCCTGCACGCCCTCCACTGCATTCATCAGCGCATGGCCTCTTGAAACAACGGATACCACATGATCAAATCCGGCTGTAATGACTGCATCCACCACATCGTAACGCTGATCCTCGGACAGAAGTTTCTTCACGCGAAGCCCGAAAAACTCCTGAAGGTCCTTGGCAATTTCGTCTGTCGAGCGCTTCAGCGCACGAATATTCTCATGAATCTCCAGCGCAATGCCGAACACATCCGATAACGTAATCGGAAGTTTGTGCTCCAGAATGATCTGTACAATTCCTGCTGCCTGCCGGCGCAGCGCGTATGGATCCTGGGAGCCCGTCGGAATAATGCCGATGGAGAAGCAGCCCACAATCGTATCGATTTTGTCAGCGATACTGACGATGGACCCTACCTGAGTAGATGGTACCGAATCGCCGGCAAAACGAGGCTGGTAATGCTCAAATACCGCTTTTGCCACCTCTTCTTTCTCACCGGCTTTTCGCGCGTAATCTTCACCCATCACGCCCTGCAGCTCAGGGAACTCATACACCATCTGGGTGACCAGGTCGAATTTACAAATATCGGCTGCACGACTCACGGAATCGGCTGCATCCGCGGAAATGCTGAGTTTCGTTGACAGTTGATCGGAAATTCGGCGGATTCTGCGAACTTTATCGCCAATGGTGCCCAGCTCTTCATGGAATACAATGCTTTCAAGCTTTGATAAGGCGTCTTTGATCTGAAGTTTCTGATCTTCCTCATAGAAGAATTTCGCATCCGACAGACGGGCACGCAGTACCTTCTCGTTACCTCTTGCAATGACATCCAGCGAACGGCTGTCTCCGCTGCGTACGGTTACGAAGAATGGCAGCAATTGTCCCTGCTTATCCAGAACCGGGAAATAACGCTGGTGCTCACGCATTGAAGTAATTAACACGTCCTGCGGAATATGCAGGAACGAGGAGTCGAAAGTTCCATACAGCACGGTCGGGGTTTCAACCAGGAACAACACCTCTTCCAGCAGATCGTCCTTAATGGCGATATTCCAGTCTTTTTCCTGGGCCAGCGCCTGAATTTGCGACACAATCATCTCCTGGCGTTCATTCACGTCAACAATGACATGCTGTTCGCGGAGCACTTCGCGGTAAGCGGACGCTTCCGGAATAACTGCTTCGCTGCCAAGGAAACGATGTCCGCGAGTCACATTGCCAGATTTCACGCCCGTTATTTCCAGATCAACCGTTTCGCTGCCCAGCATAGCCACCATCCACTTAATCGGACGGACAAATTTAAATTCGTGCGCTCCCCAGCGCATATTCTTCGGGAACGTCATCGAGGTCAAAATGCCATGAAGACCTTCGGACAAAATAGACTTCGTATCAACGCCGACACTATTCTTCGTAACGTAGATATACTCCACTCCGCCAAGCTCCTTAAAGGTGAAGCTCTCAGGGGCAACGCCCTGGCTTCTTGCAAAACCGAGAGCCGCCTTACTCCATTGACCGCTCTCATCCAGCGCGATTTTGCGGGAAGGCCCTTTGACTTCCTCGCTAACGTCCTCCTGCTTATCTGCAACATTCTGCACCCATACCGCCAAGCGACGCGGTGTAGCATACGCCGTTACATCTCCATGCCCGATCCTGGAAGCATCCAGCCATTTGACCATTCTGTCCTGAAGCTGTTCCATCGCAGCGCGCAGAAATCGTGCCGGGACTTCTTCCAGTCCGATTTCAAACAATAAATCCTTAGACATGGTCTGCGCCCCCTTTCTTAATCAGCGGGAAGCCCAGCTTCTCGCGCTCCTCCAAATACGTAGCTGCCACCATACGAGCCAGGTTGCGCACGCGCATGATGTATCCCGTTCTCTCCGTTACACTGATCGCGCCTCTGGCATCGAGCAGGTTAAAGGTATGGGAGCACTTGAGCACATAGTCGTAAGCCGGGAACACCAGATTCTGATTCATGGCTTTGTTGGCTTCTTCTTCATACATGTTAAACAACGTGAACAGCATTTTGACATCCGATACTTCGAACGTGTATTTCGAATGCTCAAACTCCGGTTGATGGAATACGTCCCCGTATGTGATGCCGTTTACCCATTCCAGATCGAACACGTTCTCTTTGTCCTGGATGTAGGATGCAAGGCGCTCCATACCGTAAGTAATCTCAACAGCTACCGGATTTGCGTCAATGCCGCCAACCTGCTGAAAGTACGTAAACTGGGTAATTTCCATACCATCAAGCCATACTTCCCAGCCAAGACCCCATGCGCCCAGAGTTGGTGCTTCCCAGTTATCTTCAACAAAACGGATGTCGTGATCAAGGGGATTGATTCCAAGACGCTTCAAACTCTCCAGATACAGCTCCTGGATATTATCCGGCGAAGGTTTGAGAATGACCTGAAATTGGTGATGCTGGTATAGACGGTTCGGGTTCTCTCCGTAGCGGCCGTCAGCAGGGCGGCGGGAAGGCTCTACATACGCCACATTCCACGGCTCGGGTCCGATCGAACGCAAATAGGTCATCGGGTTCATCGTACCGGCACCTTTCTCCGTGTCGTACGGCTGCACGATGATACAATTCTGCTCTGCCCAAAACTGCTGCAGCGTCAAAATCATCTGCTGGAAATTCATGATTTTTAGCTCCTTTGCTTTCTTTTTCAAATACATTCCATTACGATAACAATTCTCTGTACAACAAAAAGCTCTCGCCCTACGCCTGTTGTACAGACATAGGGACGAGAGCTGTAGCTTCCCGCGGTTCCACCCTACTTGGCACTGCTCATTCGCTGTCATGCTTCAAACCAGCCAATAAGCAAAACCCACTTTATCGGTTCATCATGCTCCCGGGTGCCTCTTCATGAATCTCTCCCACCAGGCTCTCACCATCCCCGGCTCGCTATACAACGGATCGATAATTCACTACTTTCCCGTTCAATGCATGTCAGTATTCAAAAAACTAATAAACTGATAAATATCATACCTTATTCTATACCTTACGTCAAATGTTGTACTTGTCCATCTGGTCCAAAAAGTTTTGCGATTTCAGACGCAGTCCGAGCTGCATATCCATTAAGGCTCGCATGACCGTTTTTAGCTCGGCCTTGGTCTCATCCTTCACATCCACATTGCCAAGCCGTCGCAGGTCCAACCTTCCGAACAGACGCAGCAGCTTCAGGGTTCTCGGTGTAACGGACATCGCCGGCGGATCCAAATGCTTGCAGTATCGACACAGCACTCCGCCAAGGCGAGGGCTCACCAGCATATCTTCATCTTTTCTAGTCTGATTGCATGATATGCACACATCCAGCTCCGGCCCATAGCCTGCGGCCTGAAGGATTTTCATCTCATAGAGATTTATGATAATTTGGGGATCCTTATCCTCTTGAAGAGCTTCCATACAAGCCTTCAGCTGATGAAACCAAAAAGCGCCTGTCTCCTCATCCTGCAGCACCCGATCCAAGAGCTCGCAGGCATAAGAAGCATAGGCAGCTTTGACAAGATCTTCGCGGAGCCTATGATGAGACTCCATAATTTCACCAGCATTCAAATTGCCGAGCCCTGTACCATTACGGAAGAAAACATACTCTCCATAGGTAAACAACTGTGTCAGAGCAGCATGCCGGCTTTTCACCTTTTTTGCTCCTCTGACCAGCACACCTACCTTGCCCGATTCTTTGGTGCAAAGTGTAATGATTTTGTTCCCTTCGCCGTAGTCCATGCTGCGGATGACAATCCCTTCCGCCCGATATAGCATGCGTTTTCCCCCAACCATTCCTGGAGCAACCAATGATTACTCGTCTTCTTCATGCGGGGCCGCCTCTTCTTCAACGGATGCTGCTGCAAGAACCAATTCACTTTCGGCTTCCTTATACAGCAAATATGCATCGACATCTCCTGTCATCGCAAAATACTTCCACGAAAAATCTCGCATTCGTATTCATCCTCTCTTCGGAAATGACGTTTCGCATCTACGGAAATTAGGATGTGCGTCTGGAGCCGTTTTATGAAATGCAATTGTTGGCAGGCGGCACTGCGTATGATTTCCCGTTAGATTTGGACACCGGATGGATTACTCCCCACGGTGAAATCCGAGATCACGAAGGACACGATCTTGATTGCGCCAATCTTTTTTAACTTTAACCCAGAGTTCCAAGAAAATCTTGGATCCGAGCAGTCTTTGAATATCCTGACGGGCTTGTCTGCCTACTTCCTTGAGCAAAGCGCCCTGCTTTCCGATGATAATGCCCTTCTGCGAATCACGCTCCACAAAGATAACGGCTGAAATGTACACTGTTCCGTTCTCCTCCACCCGCATATCTTCAATGGTAACAGCGATGGAGTGTGGCACCTCTTCCCGGGTCATATGCAAAATCTTTTCGCGGATCAGCTCTGCGCACACAAACTGCTCCGGATGGTCCGTTACCTGATCCTCCGGATAATACTGCGGGCCTGGCGGCAGGTATTTCTGAATCTGATCAAGCAGCGTATTCACATTGCTGCCGAGTTTCGCAGAAATCGGAACGATCTCGGCAAAATCATGGAGCTTGCGATACTGCTCAATAAGGGGCAGCAGGGCAGTCGGCTCGATTTTATCGATTTTGTTCATCACCAGGATAATCGGAGTCTTGAGCTTTTGCAGCTGCTCCGCAATGTAACGATCCCCTCCGCCGATTCCTTCAGAAGCATCAACAAGAAACAGAGCTGCTTCAACCTCGCCTAATGTGCCCAATGCAGTCTGATTCATATAATCCCCAAGCTTGGATTGGCGCTTGTGAATACCCGGCGTATCCAGAAAGACTACCTGTGAATCATTGGTTGTGTACACTCCATGAATTTTGTTTCTCGTCGTTTGCGGCTTGTCCGACATAATCGCAATCTTCTGACCAATCACTTGATTCATCAGGGTCGATTTGCCTACGTTCGGTCTTCCGATAATAGCCACGAATCCGGATTTAAATTGTTTTTTCTGCATAACATTCCTCCGCTACTGTTCCTGTATCAACTTGTTGTATTCTTTTTAATTAATTCCACTAATTCACTCAAGCTTGCTCTTTGTTCAGATCCCAGGGGCCAAATGCTCCCGGCAGCAGCTCACTGACGGTGGTCTCCTGTATATCGCCTTTCAGATTCCCCATAATCACTTTCATATCCGGCTTGCACAACTCCACCAATACTTGGCGGCATACACCGCAAGGTGAGCAGGGGCCTTCTGTATCAGCAACAATGGCAATTGCCTGGAAGCTCCCTGCTTCATGACCATCCGCAATCGCCCGGAATAATGCCGTACGCTCTGCACAATTGGTGGGACCATAGGCAGCGTTCTCCACGTTGCAGCCATGGTGTACCTCTCCATGCGCATCCAGAAGAGCTGCGCCCACACCAAACTTCGAGTAGGGTATGTAAGCCCGCGTGCGTGCCTTGATTGCTTCCTGCATTAATAATCCTGCATCCATGTATAGTTCCTCCTATAGATCAACTTGTTGATATCAATTTGTCATTGATTGTATCCATTCCCAAACCGGTTGATAGAACACCAGTAAACCGACCATGACGGCAAACGCCGCTGCAACTAACGCTGCACCGGCTGCGGTATCCTTAGCCAATCGGGCTAAAACATGTTTTTGTGGCGAGATTAAATCGACTACGGCCTCGATTGCGGTATTTATCAGTTCTGCAATGAATACAATGGCGATGGCCAATATCAGAAATAACCAGCTCATCCGGTCCAAGTGCAGCAAAGCTGCTGCGATGAGTACGATCAAGGCAGCAGCCATGTGTATTTTCATATTGCGTTCCGTTTTCACAGCCGTGACGATGCCCCGTAAGGCACAACCAAATGCCTTATATAACGATTGTCTGTGCGGTTTCACTATCTTGTCAATCCTACTTCGGCAAGCACAGCCTCCTGTTTGCCCATCATTACGGCTTCGCTCGCTTCATCCTGATGATCATACCCGAGCAAATGCAGAAATCCGTGAACGAACAGAAAACCCAGCTCCCGTTCAAGAGAGTGACCGTATTCTTCGCTTTGCAGCTTTGCACGCTGGACCGAGATGATAATGTCACCCAGAACATCCGGGACACTCTCCAGTTCCTCACCTTCGTCAAGCTCATAAATGATTTCGAGCTCGTCGTTTGTAATCTCATTCATGGCAAAGGACAGCACATCGGTTGGGCGGTCAATTCCCCGATATTCCCGGTTCAATTCATGAATCTGTCCATCATCAACAAAGGTCAGATCCACCTCTCCATCCGTTACTCCCTCGGCCTCTCCTGCCTTCTGAAGGATCGCTTCAAGTACAGAGATAAACTCCTCGCCAATGTGAAATTCCTCTTGTTCATTATTCCATGCCAGCTGCAGGCTCATTCTTAAACGCTCCTTCTCTTGTTCCTAACTGGTTGCCGTTGTCTCTGAAGCAGTTGAGGTCTCATCCGTTGATGGTGCCGGCGGTTTAGGCCGCTTCACATCTTCCGGATATTCGATCCGGGAATGGAAAATTCCCATCACCGTTTCCTTCAATGTCTTGGCGATAATATCCAGTTCCTTCATCGTTAAATCACAATCATTAAACTGATGGTCGTCCAAGCGGCCCTTGATAATCTTCTCTATCATCGATTCAACCTGCTCCACCGTCGGTTTGCGCAGCGAGCGAACGGCTGCCTCCACGCTGTCGGCAATACCGACGATGGCAGACTCCTTGGACTGAGCCTTCGGACCATGATACCTGAAATCATCTTCCGTGAAATCCGGTTCAATGCCCTGCTCTTCAGCCTGACGGACCGCTTTATGATAAAAATAATGTAAAAATGTCGTGCCATGATGCTGCTCTGCGATATCTCTTATCGGCTTGGGCAGCTTGTACTCCTTCAACATTTCCACGCCATCCCTTGCATGAGCAACGATAATGGATTTGCTCAGCTTCGGCTCAATGGAATCATGCGGGTTCTCCATATTGTTCTGGTTCTCGATAAAATAGATCGGCCGCTTGGTCTTCCCGATATCATGATAGTAGGAACCGACACGGCAGAGGAGACCATTGGCGCCAATCGCTTCCGCTGCAGCTTCCGACAAATTGCCGACCATTACGCTGTGATGGTAAGTGCCTGGTGTCTCTGTCAGCAATTTGCGCAGCAGCGGATGATTCGGATTCGACAATTCTACGAGCTTTAATGCCGACAGGATGCCGAAGGTGACTTCGAAGAACGGCATAAGCCCGATGACGAGGATAGCTGTCAACAGCCCGCCCGCAATAGCAAAGCCTATTGAATACAGCGTTTCTGTCGTGGTCCAGGTATCGTTATTGATTAACAACATGATAAACACGATCAGCGCTCCGAAGAGAGAAGCCATAATACCGCCCTTCAGCATCGTTGACCGCTGGCTCGCACGGTGGATAGAGAAGATCGCTACACATGAAGTTACGGCTGCGAATAAACCGAACTGGAAGTCAAACAGTTCCCCTCGCACATTCAATATCACACTTGCCATGATACTGAAGATAATGACACTGAAATAGGCAAGCGAGGTTTCCAGCAGCAAGGTTACCAGAATCGCGCCGATCGCAACGGGCGCAAGATATCCTACATAGATCTGGGAATCACTTTGCAGGAAAGCGGTCAAATGCATGGTGATCAAGGTGATCACGTACACGAGAAGCAGCATTAACAGCTGCGAATTGTTGTATTTGAATTTGCCGGGATCCGATTGTCGGATGAACATCAGTATGCCAAGCGATAGCAGAGCGGACAGCAGCAAAACACCCAGCTCCGGCCAGTAATTCACTTCATCCTTAAGCAATCCATTCTTGCCAAGCAGCTCATAAAGTTCCGGTGTGATGAGCTGACCCTTGGCCACGAGGATATCCCCTTGTTTAATGAATACAGGCGGGGTATTCTCGCGTTTCTCAACCCTTGCTTCCTTCGTTGCTACCTCGTCAAGAAATTTGTTAGGCGTGATCGCAAGACGCGACAGCTCCTGAACAACTTCTCTTGAAGTCCGGTCATCCAACCGACTTGTACTTACCATCTCCGCAACCCTTGCGCGTGCTGTCTGCGCATCAAAGATTTCGTTCAGCATCAGCCGGGATACGATTTCCCGGGCAACGGATTTCATCTCGATAATGTCTTCAGAATTCAACCTTGGCAGCTTAATAAAAGTCTCCTCAGGGATGCGGTAGGTTTGTTCCTCGATCACACGCTGCATCTCGTCGAGCAGCTCTTTGGAATAAGCTTCATTTGTGCTGTTGGCCGAAACAAAATTTTGCACGAACTCTTTTGCCATTCTCGGAATTTCATTGCGATAAATCCCGACTTTTTCTGATGAGCTGATATCCACATCTTGATTCAGGCGCTCAATGCGATCAAGAATTTGGGTAACCAGCACGTCATTTCGCAAAGGAACAAGAGGGTATATGGGCTGGACGCTCTCTGCGGCAGCCTCTTGTGCCTTCAATGTAGCCTTGCTGTCCTCTATTTGTACAGGCGACACGATGTTCTTCTCACTCTTCGTATTGACCTGAATGTCATACCGCTCCGGCAAAAGCTTCGATGCTAGACTGATATAAAAGAGCAACGCAAGCAGCAAAAACAGAATATAGCGTGTTGCCACGCTATATTTCCATCCGCTGTTTTTACCCCATATGGACTTGTCCGTCGATGGTTCTTTGGAGGCCATTGCGACAATCCCCTTTAATCTTGGTTTTCTGCTGCTTCATCATAAGCGACGATGATTTTTTGAACTAAAGAGTGCCGTACAACATCCTGTTCAGCAAAGTAAACAAATCCGACTTCCTCAATATCGCTCAAAATCCTTTTAGCTTCGATAAGTCCTGATTTCTTGCCACGCGGCAGGTCAATCTGGGTCACGTCCCCTGTAATGACCATCTTCGAGCCAAATCCGAGCCGTGTCAGAAACATCTTCATCTGCTCCGGTGTTGTGTTCTGCGCTTCATCCAAAATAATAAATGAATCGTCCAGCGTCCGTCCGCGCATGTATGCAAGCGGCGCAATTTCAATCAATCCCCGCTCAAGTGCCTTGGCGGTTTGATCCGGACCCATCACATCATATAACGCATCGTACAGGGGTCTGAGATAAGGATCCACCTTCTCCTGCAGATCTCCTGGCAGAAAGCCCAGGCTCTCTCCTGCCTCGACTGCAGGCCTTGTCAGAATAATCCGTTTCACGGAGCCTTCCTTAATCGCTGCAACGGCCAGCACGACCGCCAGATAGGTTTTCCCGGTTCCCGCAGGGCCGATGCCAAATACGACATCCCGTTTCTTAATCGTGGTCACATAGTGCTTCTGACCGATAGTTTTTACTCGAATAGGCTTACCCTTGAAAGTTGTCGTGATCTCGCCCTTGTATAGATCAAGCAGTTGGTCCGCCCTCAATTCCTTGGCGAGTTCTACAGCATACAGAATATCGCGTTCAGTCAGCATGTAACCGTTCCGGACAAGCTGAAGCAGCACTTCAAACAGCTGCTGGAGACTCTCCACATTTCGGTGTTCTCCCCGAATCGTGATGACCGCTTCCCGTGAATCGATGGTTGCGGGAATTTCTTTTTCAATTAATTTAAGAAACGTATCTTGTGGTCCGAACAAAGACAGACCTTCTGACGCGCTTTGCAGTAAAATTTGAATGCTGGTCGTTTGCTGTGACAAATAGCCTCATTCTCCTTGATTGTATACTATGGGAAGTTCTTTCGCGATGGTCTCTTCCACCTCAAAAAGCACTTTCATATAAACTTTACCATTCTCTTTCTTATCATGCAAAATTTTTTGGCTTACGAACCTTGATTTCGCTCCGTATTTCGCTAAAATATCCCGCTGTGCCCCCTCGATGCCCTCTTTTTTCGCTTCTTCCTCCGTGATGGTATGCTGAACCTCCGTGACCTCCATAATTTTTTCTGTCATCCAGCCCAGTGGAAGCACGCGCGTTCTCCATGTGAGGGGATCATAATAGGTCAACGTTTCCTGTTGCGAAAATGGAATTTCGCCATAACCCCACAGCTGGACGGCCCGATCTCCAAATACGATATAAGATCGTTTTTTCCCTTCGCCCGTATAGACCTTATGCGTCTTAACCAAGGGGACCTCAATGTTGTACTCATGCCATACAAGCCCCCTCACTTCTCCATTGGCCACCACTCTCTCCGAGTTCTCCTCATCCCCGAGGACACCGGAAATCAGGACGTCCCCCTTCTTCACCCGGGAGTTGATCCCTACTTTGGGGACCCCCTTCTCAGCATATATGTGGGTAATGACAGCATCCTGTGTACTGATAAGATGCCTTGGGCTCTGAAGAGGCGGCTTCTCCGGCACGGCAGCTTCTACAATCTGTATACGTATGCGTGTCCCGTTACGTTCCACTCCCACCCATGAGGTTCCCGGAAGGCGGGCCGTCATATTCCCGGACAGCTTGTCCAACGATTCCAGCTTAAAAATCCATTGAAAAGGATAAATCCCTTCCTGCTTGGCTGCATCCAGCACATCTTCCGAAGCAATGGTCTCATTCCCCTCTACCTCAACACTCCATATCATCGAGGAAAGGGTCAGCAATATGGTAAAAAACAAAACAATGCCAAACACAAACGCTTTGCGTTTCAACAGACGCCGAGCCTTAAAGGGGTAACCGCAGCGCTCCTTGATGCGCGTGCGGCAGCCTGTCCGTTTTAACAGCGGACGGAGCCCTCTAAAATCCTTCAGCAGCAGTTTAAGCTCCGCTGAATGCGCCCCTGTCGGTGTAACGTCCCAAACGGGAATCCCCGCCTCCGCCAACGAATTGATGAATGCTTCCACATGCTCACCGCGAACAGCAAGCGTCAAATATCCTCGAAGGTTAATCATTGTCGGAATCTTCACGGTTTCTCCCCCGTTCCTATGTATTGGATATTATGAATGGTTCCAATGATGGTCACTTCATTACTCTGGATTGCTTGAATCGCAAGACCGGCCCCTGAAATCTCCAAAGAACCCTGCGTCAAAGACAACACAAGTCGTTCCTCTGAAAAATGCCGGACTCCGCGATGGTTCTCGATATGCAGCTCTTTATTGCCAATCAGGGTCAACCGCGGCAAATCAAATAACAGGTCCTGTGGCAAATCAAGCATTTCTTGGGTCCATTTCTGCAGCTTGCGGCTGATGCGGGACATATGGAGACTTTCCCCCTTCCTGTACTGTACACCTTATGCCCCAAGTAGCTGTTTTATGAGATCAAAAGTAAAAAGACCGCCCCGTCAACAAAATCTTGACGAGGCGGTCTCCCACTTCTATTAATCTACTTATCGACGAGGATTCATCGGGCGTTTGGCACGCGGGGTTCCTAATATTTCTGACCATACAATACCATTTCGTGCCTGTTCTGCAAAATTCGATCGACTGCCGTCAGACCGTTCACGATCTTCGTCTCGAATTTCGACAACGGTTTCCGGTAGTGCGGTGGTCATCCTGTTCAACTCGGAATGTATCCGGTCCAGATCCGATTGCATCATGCGCATCCTATGATCCATGCTATCGGATTGACGATTCATCTCCTGGTCACGTCTCATTCGATCAATCTCTTGATGTTCAAGAGAGTATCCGTTCCCGGTCCCCGGTTCTTCTTCATCGATCCTGTCAAAACGGGAGGTTTCATGAGCAGGTGCTGGACGGGAGACTTCCGGAGATGTCTGTACCCGCCTTGTTTCAGGCCGCTGCTGCGGATCCTGCTGCCTCTGCTGTCCCGGTCTTGCAGGACGTTCTCCCTCGCCACCGAATGTTGGCATACGGGTGGTTTTCCCCTCCTCAGGGTTCTTGCCGCGCCTTCCGAGGGCGGAGATGATGAAGAAGCCTATAACAGCTACAATGTAAAAATTTTCAATTAACCAGCTCACTATAGGCTCACCTCATCATTACTTGTTTTTGTTGTCTCCCGGATTATCATTGTTCTCGCCCATCTTGCCGAAGGATCCCCTCATTTGCGTGTCGGCTTCGATGTTTTTCAGGTTCATGTAATCCATAACGCCGAGTTGACCGCTGCGAAGGGCTTCAGCCATGGCCAGCGGAACTTGGGATTCCGATTCCACAACGCGCGCTCTCATCTCTACGACGCGAGCCTTCATCTCTTGTTCCTGCGCAACTGCCATCGCGCGTCGTTCTTCCGCCTTCGCTTGGGCAATACGCTTGTCGGCTTCCGCCTGTTCGGTCTGCAAATAAGCACCGATGTTCTTGCCTACATCCACATCCGCGATATCGATGGACAGGATTTCAAATGCGGTACCGGCATCCAAGCCCTTGGACAGTACCGTTCTGGAGATCAGATCCGGATTTTCCAAAACATCTTTATGAGAGTTACTCGAACCGACGGTTGTAACGATACCTTCACCTACACGAGCGATGATCGTTTCTTCCCCGGCGCCCCCGACCAAACGGTCAATGTTGGCACGCACGGTTACACGGGCTTTAACTTTGACTTCAATCCCGTCTTTTGCAACAGCGGCAACGATTGGCGTCTCAATGACACGCGGGTTAACACTCATCTGAACAGCCTGCAGAACATCGCGTCCCGCAAGATCAATTGCGGCTGCACGTTCAAATTCAAGTGGAATATTGGCACGTTGAGCTGCAATCAGGGCATTTACAACCCTGTCTACATTACCGCCTGCCAAATAGTGACTTTCCAGCTGATTGATATTTAAACCAAGACCTGCTTTTGTTGCTTTAATCAGCGGATTCACAATTCGGCTTGGCGTTACACGCCGCAGGCGCATAGCCACCAATGTTATAATCCCTACGCGAACGCCGGAAGCAATCGCCGAGATCCAGAGCATTAACGGGAAGAAACTGAAAAACACACTAAGTACGATGATCGCGACAACCACGATCAACAGAATCGTTATCAAAGAACCATCCAATGCCATACTTACTTCACCCTCCATTTGAAAAATATTTTCATCATATCCTGGAACCGATTAAAACACTTGCCCTTTTCATACTACACAATTACGTGACGAGGTTCACCCTTTTTCTTCCTCTACCACAATTCTTGTACCGTCTGTCTTGATCACTCGGACCGGGCGACCGGAATCAATGAATCCTCCCAGCGTGACCACATCCAGACGTCTTCCCTCGAGTTCCATCGTTCCAGCTGGACGGAGCGGCGTAATTGAAGTTCCAATGAGACCGATTAATACATCCCGGTCTTCATTCGGAACATATCCCTGCTCCCTCGATAAGCTGTCACTAAGTATGAACTTCCGCCATATCCCGCGTTCCTTGAATACGAGAGCGACAACGATTACAGCTACAAGAGCCGAGGCGGCGGCAATACCAAGGGACAATGCGACATGCGATGTGCTGTAGGCCGCCAGCACGACACCGGCGATCAAACTGGCTGATCCAATAATGCCCAGTATGCCGAAACTTGGCACAAACAGTTCCAAGGCCAGCATCACAATGCCGATAATAAACAGCAGCCAGGTCTCCCATCCGGCAAAACCGGCTACCTGATTACCGAAGAAATACAGTACAAATGAGGCCACGCCGAGAATTCCAGGTACGCCGAAGCCCGGTACAATGACTTCGATGATAACACCTGCGATACCAATGAATAACAGCAGTGTCATTACCCCAGGGTGTGTTAGGAAGGTAGCCAGCTTTTCCGAGAAAGTCGGCTCCATCCGGAATACATCCTGAGTGGAATAATCCATCCACGCGATAACCTCTTCGGTGCTGTTTGCAAGCGTATCCGCATAACCCGTCTTGAGTGCTTCATCTGGCGTCAATGAAATAATATCACCGGGTTGTTTTGTCAATCCGATCTCAGGCATATCAACCTTCAGATTAATGTCAGCCATGCCCATGGCGATATTCTTGTTTCGCCCGCTTGCTTCAGCAGCACCAGCCATCTTGCTCTTCCACCAGGAAACCAGCTTGGCATCTTCAATTCGGTTTCCTCTGGAATCGACCATATAGGCTGCACCTATCATGCTGCCATCCGACATAGCAATCTTATCTGCGTTCAGCGCGATATAGCTGCCAGCCGATGCAGCATCGCCTGTAATGTAGGCTACAATAGGAATATTGCTGTCCTTCATCAAGGTGGCGATTTTCCCAGCCTGATCGACCAGTCCGCCAGGCGTATCAATCTCCAGAACAATGAGCCCGGCCGACATTTGTTCGGCTTCCTTAAACCCGCGTTCCATGAAACTGGTTAAACCCCGCTCGATCTGCTGTTTAACCGGAATGACATAGACCGACCCGACGTTAGCCGCCACTGCAGGCTTTGTCGGACCAAAATACATCCCGATGGATATCAGTATCATAACCGCGGCTGCCGTCAAAGTCAGGAACCTTCGCATCCAGATCTGTCCCTTCATCTTTCTCCCTCCTTTTCGAATTATTAAGCCATCCATCCCCTAATTCAACAAAATGAGTTCAGCGACCTGCCTTAAGCATAAGCATATGTATTTACTTGCCCTCATATGGTAGTTATTACGAATCAGAAACGATTTCGTTTCAAAAAGTATGCCCATCGTTGGAAAAAACCATCGATTAAGTAAATAGCATTTCTAACAAAGTAAGCGGTTTAGCCACAGAGTAAGAAAAAACACCCCTTGAAAAACAAGGGGTGTTTCACTTATGTTGTTACAGAAATTGTTGAACTACTTGATTAACAAGCTTTCCGTCTGCACGCCCTTTAACTTTTGGCATGAGAGCGCTCATCACTTTACCCATCTCGGCTTTTGAAGAAGCACCGGTTTCCTGGATGGTCTGCTGTACAATGACTTTAATTTCTTCTTCAGTAAGCTGTTCCGGGAGGTAGGCGCTAAGGAGCTCAATTTCTGCTTTTGCATCGGCGGCAAGATCGTCGCGTCCCGCTTTTTCAAATTCTTGGAGGGCATCTTTGCGCTGTTTGATTTCACGACTAAAAATATCAAGCACTTCGTTGTCATCCAAACTTCGTTTCAAATCTATTTCAAGATTTTTTATCGTCGAACGAACCATTCGAATCGTTGAGAGTTTGAACTTGTCCTTACTCTTCATCGCTTGCTTCATATCTTCGTTCAATCGTTCGCTAAGATTCATGCTTTTTTCAGATCCTCCTAAAACTTTCTCTTACGAGCAGCCTCGGACTTTTTCTTGCGCTTTACGCTTGGCTTTTCATAATGCTTGCGTTTCTTCACTTCAGCCAATACGCCATCTTTAGCAATGGAACGCTTGAAGCGACGAAGTGCAGCATCAATTGTCTCGTTTTTGCGAACTTTAGTTTCAGACACCAGTTTTCCCTCCCTCCGACCAGACCGTCCAAGAGCATTAACACGGTTCATCAAACTTCATTATAGGGCAAACCGAAATAGGGTGTCAACCTTGGGCGCCTAATTTACAATAGTCTCAACAATTGGAACAACCCCACAGAGGTCAAACACTGCGAGGTTGATATCGTTCTCTTTACTCCAGATGCTATGTATGAGCGGGTGAAATGCCTGTCAATGCACCTAAACGACGGCCGCCCATCAGATGATAATGTACATGGAACACCGATTGTTCTCCATCAGGTCCGCAGTTGTTAATCAGCCGATAACCGCTCTCTGCAATGCCAAGCTTGGCCGCAGCTTCTTTTGCTGCTTGGTGCATCTCACCAATCAGCTGCGAATCCTCATCCTGAATATCGTTCATGGATGCGATATGCTTCTTGGGAATGATCAATACATGAACAGGTGCTTCCGGGTTAATATTTTGAAATACAAGCACCTTATCATTCTCGAGTACTTTCGTCGAAGGAAGCTCACCCTCTACAATTTTACAAAAAAGACAATCCATGCACGGTTACCCCTTTCATACGTTCTCACGCTTTTATCATATAAGAAAATGGACCATGCGTCCAATAAATGACTTTATCAGCAGCAGGCAAAAAAAAGAGAAGCACCCCTGGAACGCAGCTGTCCAGTAAGGAGGCGCTTCATCATGAGAGCAAGGGAAAAGTTAGGAATCCCCCATGATCAAGCGCCTGCCCGGTGCTTCTTGTATATGTCGGCTTAACTGTACTATAACAGTGCCTTGTTGCTGTTTCCGTGATATATATCACATCGACTGCTCTAGCTGCTACAGCGATTCGATCGCAAGCTGCGATCCTTCTCCAGCCTGCTCCGCAGGCCGCACGACCAGCTTCCGTGGCAGACGCGCCCGAAGCTCTGGCACGTGGCTGATGATGCCGACGGTAAGCTTATCATTATGAAGCCGCTCCAGAGCGGTGATAACCGTCTCCAGCAGTTCCGGATCCAGGGTGCCAAAGCCTTCATCAAGGAAGAAGAACTGGAGCGGATACTGCCCCCGAAGCTGAATCTGCGCTGAAAGCGCCAAAGCCAAGGCCAGCGAGGTTAAGAATGTCTCACCGCCGGATAGCGTGGATACCGGCCGCCTTACGCCGCCGTTGGCGTCATCCCGAATGACAAAGCCTCCCCCGGAATCCACCTCAAGCGAGTAGCGCTGCTTGGTCAAAAAGCGAAGACGCTGGGAAGCAGACTGGCTCACCTGCATCAGCTGCTCCTCCGCAATGTATTCCACGAATGCATTGCCTCGCAAGCAGGACTGCAGTTTGGACAAGCGCTCGCTTTCCCGTTGAAGGCCAAGGCGCAGCTCTTCCAATTCCATAAACCGGATATGTCGCTTCTCCAAATCTTCCAGGTCCCGCTCCGCTCTGGCTTTCGCCCGTACGGCCTCCTCATCGGCCGTACGAGCCGCCTGAAGCTCGGCAGAGCTTCGTTCCCATTCCTCTTGACGGAATGGATCGGTGCCGAGCTTCTGCTCGACGTCCCGAAGCCTTAGCGTCCATTCCCGTTGTCCCTCACGATGCGCCTTCACCAGCTGGGCACATCGTTCGGTTTCGCTCTCGGATAAGCAGGCTTCCATAACGGCTGCCTCCGTAACAAACGGCGAGGCTTCCAGTTGCTTCTCCCATGCAAGCTTGGCAGCAAGATACAGCTCCTGTGCGGCGTTTGCAGCCTGTTCTGCAAGAGCTGCTTCTTTGGCTGCAAGCTGCGCCGCCTCATCGGCCTTTCTGCGCTTGCCTCTGGCTTGCTCAGCGGATTCCTTCAGAAGCTTCAATCTGGATCGGCATTCACTCAACAGCTCTTCAGCGGATCGTTCCCCAATCCATGCCTGAAGGCGCTCTTTCTTGTCTTTCAACACTTCAGCTTTGCCCTCACGCTGGGCATCCCACTGAATCAGCAGCTTCTCCAGCTCACGGAGCTTCTGCTCCAGGCGGAGGACCGCCTGCTGCTTCTCCTCAATGAAGGGAACGCTTCGTTCAAGGCCTTCCCTAATGGACTCGGACTCCGCATCCTTTTGCTGCATGAGCTGAAAACGATCAGCCGTCTCTTCCAAAGGAAATGCCGGGTTGTCCTCCTTCCATAAACTTTGAATGTCGGCAGTTTCGGCTTCCAAGCCTGCAAGCTGATCGCGCAGCTGGTTCACTATCGTCTGACCATTCTCAGCCGCAGCATTCTGCTTCATGAGCTCCTGTTGGCAAGCGTGGAGGCTCTGCTGAGCCTTGGACGCCTCCATGCGGCACTGCCCAATGGCAGCTGCCTGTGCTTCCGCTCTTTGCACCAGCCATGCAGTGTCTGAAGCAAGCCTCTCCACATCGTACGGTGTTTCAACAACAGGCACTCCTGAGGCTGCAGCTTCCACCCATGCTTCGTCCTGCTCCTCACGAGGGCCCTCGAGAAGGAGTTCGCTTCCAGCGAACGGCTCCGTCTGGGCATTCAAATGACTCACCAGAGATTCCGCTTCGTTAAGCTGCCCCCGCAGGGTCAATCGAATTTCCTGTATCTGATGGGCAATCCGTGACAGTCTATCCAGGTTCTCGTCAGAGGTCGTATCAGACGGCTCCGAAGCTGCCGCAGGAAGAGGGTGATGCTCGCTTCCGCATACGGGACAAGGCTTACCCTCCTGTAGCTCAAGAGCCAGCGACATGGACAAATCATGAAGCTGCTTTTCACGAAGCAATTGATTCATCGCCTGGTTTACCTGGCTGGCCGCAACTGCAGTCCGGTCGGCAAACGCCGCAACTTCAGCGGCAGAACGCTGCAGATTGCCGGCATGTGCCGAGAGCTTTATGTATCGCTGCTGCAGTTCCACTTCCTGCTTCTGCAGCATACTGAGCCTTAACTCTTGCTCCTTGAGTTTGATCTCCTGCTGTTTCAGTTCGTGTTCTGCCTTTTCCTTATGCTTACGGGCTGCCTCCAGTGCCTGAACCTTCTGCATCGCCGCATGAAGCGCCTGACGCTCACCTGAGCGGGTCTCAAGCCCTTTGAGCTTATCCTGCAGCTCCTCCCGCCGTCTGCGTCCTCGTTCAAGTAGCTCCTGCTCCTTCTGGAGCTGCACGCCCACCGTCTCGAATTCTTTGCGGGCATCCGCTCGCTGTACATCCAACCGGGCCAACTCGTTGGACAAAACATCCCGCTCTTGCTGCAATAAGACAGCTTGCTCGAGCTGCTGCTCACGCAGCACGAGCTTTGGCTCCTCTGCAATGAGCGCTGCCTGGGCAGCTTCATCTGCTGTGCCCGCCTGTTCAGCAGCCTGCTGAGCTGCTGCAGCCTGCTTGGTGAGCCCCTCGGCATGCCTGAGCCGAGTTTCCCACGTTTTGCCGGTATCACGCCACGTCTCAAGCGCAGGGAGGACAGCGGCAGCTGCTCCCGTCAGCTCCAGCCGGTGCTCCAGCCGCTTAATCTCTTCCTCTTGAGCAGACAATTCATCCAGCTTGCCCAACAACCGTTGCTTCTCCATGTCCAGCTCGCGAATTTTTCCCAGAGCTTCATGCGCCTCAATTGTGGCCTGGAGACGGCTGCGGGAGGATACAGCGAGTTTCTTAGCATCTTCCAGCGCTGTTTTCGCTTCTGCCAAAGCCTCTTTGCCCGCGCTGCCCAGCCCTTGCTGCTCCGCTTCTATGGATTTCAGGGCACCGTCCGTATCCTTCACCCGGCGGCTGAGCTTCATGGCAAGCTGATCTCCGTACCTCTCCAAATGAAACAGCCGCTGGAGCATCTGCCTGCGATCGCTGCCCTTCAGGGATAGGAATTCGGCGAATTTCCCTTGAGGGAGCACGACCGCACGGGTAAAATCGTCCATCTTCAATCCGATTTTCTCTTCTACGCAGCGGGTGACGTCGGCCAGCTTATCCGCCATCACTTGCTCCCCTTCGGGTGTAACTTGGATAAAACGGCTGATCGTATTGCTGATGGAGAGCTCATTCACTCGTTTAAATCTCCGCTCTACCCGGTATCGCTCCAGCCCGGCAGCAGAAGAAAGCTCAAACGTAAAGGAGACAGACAAGCTGTCCTCCGAATGGTTCATGATTCCCTGGGTGCCGTTAACCGCGCGCTCCACTTTCCCGTACATAGCCAGTGTAATGGCATCTAGCAGTGTGGATTTCCCGCTTCCAGTCGGACCGAATATCCCGAAAAGTCCGGTTTCACACAACGTTTCAAAATCAATTTCCTGCGTACTGCGGTAGCTCTGCAAACCGGATAACTTCAACAGAATCGGTTTCATCTACGCTTTCACCTCCGTCCCGTCGGGTTCCTCTTCCTCTACAAGCTCCAGGAACAAATCAACCAGATGGTCCTCGGGCTCCGCCCCGCCGGTTTGCCGCTGATAGAACTTTCGGAACAGATCTGGAAGCGGCAGTCGGGAACGCTCATTCTCCAGCTCCAGCGCCTCCATCTCCGGATATACCGGGCGAATGTGAACAATCCCGTCCCTGCTCTTGCGCAGGCGCTGGATGTCCGCAAGCCCCATGGCCTCCGTCAAGGATACCTCCAGATCGATAAAGGCATCTGGATCACGACCCTCATCAAGCCACTGATAAACTTCCTCCAAGCCGCCCTTTGCCTTCCAGCGAACTAGCGAACGACCGCTGCTTAGAAACAGCTCCTCAATCACGGGGACTCCACCTGGCGCCACGTCAACCATCGTCACAGATTTGGCCTGCCCAGCTTCCGAGAAGCTGTAAGCCAGCGGTGAACCGCTGTAGCGGATGATCCCCTCCCCTTTCACAGCCTGAGAGCGATGCAAATGACCCAGCGCCGTATAGGCTGCGCCGACAGAGAGTGCGGACGGATCGACCGTATAAGCTCCGCCAACCTGTATCGGTCGTTCAGAATCGCTCTCAACGCCGCCAAGAACATAAATATGGCTCATAGCCAGGTTAACCGTCTGCTGAGAAAACTCCCGTGCCATCATCCTCATCAGTTTCCCTACTCTTTCGCTATAAGCACGGCGGAGCTGGTCCTCGTCCCCATCCACCGAGAGCAGTTCATTCAACCGCGCCTCCGAGGGATAGGGAAGAGCGGCTATCTTGGCTGTTTCTCCCGTACGTGCCGCCGAAACGGTCACGGCATTGGCGATAGGAGTTCCAATGAGGGTAATGCCCCTGGTCAAAACAAGCGGCGTGATGGATGCCACACGCTCCGGCTGATCATGATTGCCGGCAATGACCACCATCGGGCGGCCTCCCTCTGTCAGCCTGGCTGCCGCATCATAAAACAGCTGCTCCGCTGCCGCAGGTGGATTTACGGAATCATAGACATCTCCCGCCATAAGGATCAGGTCTGCCTTCTGATCCTTAGCCAGCTCAACCACCTCATCCAGAAAGTGCTCCTGCTCCGCCAGCCGGCTCCGTCCTTCAAGCGTTCGCCCCAAGTGCCAGTCTCCGGTGTGCAAAATACGCATCGCAAATCTCCTCTCCCAAACTTCCAACAAACTCAAACTCACTACAATGAGTTAAACCTGAACGGCCTGTCCCCCATCAAAAAAGTACAGCCATTTCTCATATACAGGCTCGCCTAAAATGTCTTCCAGCGCCTTTGCATACAAATCCAGTTGAAAACGGTACTGTTCCGCCAACGCCGGAATGCCGCCGCGGTGCTCCAGCACCCGATCCGTTTTATAATCCAGCAGCACAAGTCTTCCATTGTGCCGGAATAAGCAGTCTACAACCCCCTGGATCAGCACCGTCTCGTCCTGAAGCAGTTGAACATGCGGGTGATCGTTCGCCGTCTGTTCCGCGATTTGGTCTATAAAAGCAAGCCCTTGATAGGCTTCCGCTGCAGGCAGTGCATAGGAGAACGGCATTTCACGCCATGTATCTTCTGCTTCCATAAGCTGCTTCCCAACTGCACAATCAAAAAGGCTGCTGATTTCCGCCGGCTCCACGACGGCAGCCTGCTCTCCGGTTATGATTTCCTTCTCCACAAGATAGCGGATGGTTTGTTCAATCTCGGAAATCCGTTCAGCAGCTCCCCCCAATCGTTGAAGGGGCAAGTGCTGCATAATCGTATGGTAGACCGTTCCCCGCTCGGCTGGTGTCAGCTTCGCAGACTCCATGAATTTTGGCCGCCTCAGGTTCAGTGTGAAGGAAGCGCCAAGTCCTATATCTTCCTGGCTCTGGCGTTTCACGGCCTGCTCCTCTATCAGATCCAAGGAGGGACTGTCCTGAAGCGTCAAGAGTTTCTTCATCTCCGTCACAGACGTTTTGGCGGAAATTTGACTGACCGCTTCATAGCGATAGCTCCAAGACAAGCGCCGGTCAATGGCTTCCCGCTGGTGATCGGACACAGCATCCTCCTGCTGCGCCGTCGCTGAATCCAGTTCTACCGGCTCAAGCTTGTGAAGAGCTTTTAATTTGTTCATTCGATCCAGACTGTCTGCTTGAACATCATCCGCAATTCCACTCATGCCCTGCGCCAAAGATTCCGGTGTCTCTATCGAAAACAACCACTCTGATTGATCCTCAGCCAGCACACCCAAATTCCCCTCTACGGGCAACCCTGCCATTTCACGGAGCAAGGTCGCGGAAGGGTGCCGGATCACGGCAGGGCCGATCCAGTCCAAATAACTCCGACCTCGGGCAAGGACATAATCCGGCAGCAGCAGCTCGGGATTATGATCGGCCTGCGCCCATGTAGACACTTTTTTAGGCAAATCCTTCACCGTACCGACCAGGATCATCTTCTCCTTCGGCCGTGTGAGCGCAACGTAGAGCACTCGCATCTCTTCGGCCAGCAGCTCCAGCTGCGATCTGCGGCGGATTGCCAGATTAGGCAGGGTGGGGTAACTGACCCGCATGCCCTCATCTACAAATTTCGGTCCAAATCCAAGCTCCTTATGCATGAGGAAGGGCGAGTTCAAATCCTGCTGGTTGAAATTCTTGGACAACCCCGCCACAAAAACGACCGGGAATTCCAGCCCTTTGCTCTTGTGAATGGTCATCAGGCGTACGGCGTTTCCTTGGCTGTCCGTTCCGCCAGCAGTTCCAAGATCTCCCCCCCGCTCCCGAAGCCTTGAAACAAAGGTAAGAAAACGAAAGAGTCCCCTTGAGGAAGTATCCTGCTCATACTGCACCGCACGGTCATACAAGGCTGTCAGATTCCCCTGACGCTGCTTGCCTCCCGGCAAACCGCCGATCCAATCCAAGTAACCGGTCTCGCTGTAGATCCCCCAGATCAGCTCGCTCAGGCTCCCCTGACGGGCCTCCTGACGCCAGCGCCGCAGCCGGTCCATGAACAACCCCAGTTTTGTGCCCAGCTCCGTTGATATTTCAACATTCGGGCCGTTCATCCGCATCGAAGCACTTGAAGAGCTGCCTGCAACCAGCTCATGGCCTGCCGCCGCTTCTGCCATACTTTCCAGCTCTGTGCCCGGAGTCCACTTCCCGTCAACGAGACCTAATGAACGTTCTGAATCCAATACCGGCGCCAGTCCACCTAACGCAGCAGCTGCCTTAAGCGCATCGTAATAAGTACCTTTGGCGCACAGGCGGACCTGTGCCATCTCTTCCTCGGATAAACCGAGAATGGGCGATCGCAGAACCGATGCCAGAGGAATATCCTGCCGAGGGTTATCGATTACCTGCAGCAGCGATAAGATAATCTCCACTTCGGTTGCCTGAAAGTATCCTTTGTTCTGCTCGCCGAACGCCGGAATTCCCTCCTGTCGCAGCTCCTCAATGATTAGAGGCGCCCATACCATGGCAGAACGCAGCAAAATGACCATATCTCCATACCCGGCGGGCCGCATCGATTTCAGTGCCTTATCGTAAATCATGAGCGGCTTTCCGCTTTCGCCGGTCATCTCACGGATTCTGCGGGCAATGGCACGAGCTTCCAGTTGGGCGGTTTCCATCTCAAGCGCCTCAACCTCCATCATGCCCCCGTCCTCTTCCGAAGCCGATTCTTCGGACGGTTCCTCCGCACCCTTTCCGAGACGGTCGATGAGAAGCAATTCCGGCGTATAAGGACTCATGCCCCCTGTATCCTCGCGTTCGGGAAAGGAAGCGCCGGATATCAGCTCCGCTCGCTCGTCATAGGCAATCTCCGCTACGGATTCATTCATGATCTGTCGAAACAGCACATTAACAGCATTCACAACTTCCATCCGGCTTCGAAAATTTCGAGCCAGATCAATCCGCATGCCCACAAGGGACGTGTTGACGTCCGAGGAGAATTTTTTGTATTTATCAAGAAAAAGTCCCGGCTCTGCCAGGCGGAAACGGTAGATGCTCTGCTTGACGTCTCCAACCATAAACCGATTTCCCGGCGCTTCTCTGGATATCAATCGTACGATATCTTCCTGCACACTGTTTGTATCCTGATATTCGTCCAGCAGCACTTCGTCAAACTGCTCGCGATATTCCATCGCCGCATCGGAGGGCATCATATGACCCGGCACGGAATCCGGATGGCGAAGAATATGTAGGCAGTAATGCTCCAGATCGTTAAAGTCGACCAATCCTTTGGATGCCTTGGCCTCCCGGTATCGCTCGCCAAAGGAAACAACCGTCTCGGCCAGTTCCTGCATCAGCGGCGCAGCCGTATGCAGCTCCTGCAGAAATTCTGATGCCGGTCGGCCGAACAAGGCGCTTTTCAGCTCATTTACGGTCTTCTTCACAAGGTCCCGAAGTTCCTTGACCCGTTCCTGCAGCTCAGGCAGGACATCGTCCTTCCTGACCGACTTCAGCTTGCCAAAAGAAACCTCGCGAAAAATACCGTATAACGATTCCCACGGTGAAGAATCGATGGCTTCAAGCAAAGAGGCCACCAGCGACAAATCCTCATTCAGATTATCCACATACGGTGCTGGCCCCCCGGGCTGCATAGCGATGGTTTTCGCTTGCAATAGCAGGCCTGCAGCTCCGTTCAATGCTAAACGTGCATCAGCCAATACACTCTGAACCCACGCTGTTTGTCCGAGCGCCTCGGTATCCGCTACATGGAAGCTTGCCGCTGTGTCTCGGAGCCAGCTTGCCGGCCATGAATGACTGCGCGAGAAATCGTAGAGGCGCTGCACGAGACGATACAGTGCATCGTCCGTTCTCTCCCCGCTGAACCAATCAGCCAAACGGAGAAACGTACTGCCCTGGTCCTGCTCTGCTTCACCATACTTCTCTTCGAACAGCTCCTCCAGCATATCCTGCCGCATCAAATCCGCCTCATGTTCATTCAGAATGCGGAACCCCGGATCCAGCGGGATCAGCTGATAATACCGGCGGATGACTTCCATGCAGAAGGAGTGCAGCGTTGTAATCGACGCCCTGCCGAGTAAAGCGAGCTGGCGCCGGATATGCTCGTTGTCCGGGTCACGGTCCAGCTCGCGTTCAAGCGCTTCCCGAATCCGACCGCGCATTTCGGCTGCCGCTGCCTTGGTAAAGGTAGCCACAAGCAGCCGGTCCACACTGAACCCTGTGGTGTCGTCAAGGATTTTGCGAATGATCCGCTCAACGAGCACGGCGGTTTTTCCTGAGCCTGCTGCGGCTGCAACCAGGATGTCATCACCCGAAAGTGCAATGGCCTTCCATTGGTCATCACTCCACATGCTGCCCTCAGGCTTTGCTATCATCTCTCTCACCGACTCTCTCCTCCCTTCGAATGTCCCAGCAGATCCCAGACCTGATCGCGTCCCGGCTTGCCCAGCAGCTGGTAGTCGCTGCCCTCAATCGCATCGTCGAACTGACACACCGGCCGGTAGGAACAGTACGTGCAAGCTGTTTCCTGCTGGATTCGGTAAGGTTCAATCGCTACATCGCCGCCGGTAATTCTGGAGCCGATCGTCAGCATATTTTCCCGCACTGCGGATAACAAAGTCTCCCACTGATCCGGCGTCGCAACGGCTGCGCTGCTGTAGAAGCTGCCGTCTGTTTTGACGGCAACGGGCAGAATAGCCGAATGGCCTTTTTCAAGGGATGAATCCATGAGGGAAACGGCTTCACGGTCTGCAAGCAGCAGACCTTTCATTTTGTAGCGCTTGAGCAGTTCCTCTGCCGCCTGTTCCGGCGTCATGCCGTTTGCGGATTGCAATACCGGATCATGAACGTGGAAATACAGCGTTCCTGCAGGCAATGCCTGTTCGCCAAGCCAATCCTCCGCAAACGTCAGCAGCACGTCCAGATAGGTCAGCATCTGCAAGGACAATCCGTAATAGACCTCATGCAATCGCAGATCCTTCTGGCTGGATTTATAATCAATGACCCGAAGCATGATCCCATGCTCGCCACGTGCCATATCCACCCGGTCAATACGACCGACAACCTCCATCTTCACCCCGTTAAGCAGTTCAACCGTCAGCGGCGGCAGCGGTTTGCCGGGACCGAAGTCAAGCTCAAGGCCGATCGGCTCGAATTTGCCGCGCCGGGCTTGTTCACCCAAAATAACGGAAGCTCTGCCCACGATATTCTTCAGCTTCCGGGAGATATATCCATACCGTTTGGAGCTCAACAAGATTTCGCCCTGCAGCATCGGAGCGAGCCGATCCACGGTAGCCTCCGCCTCACGCAGACACTCATCTGCCGACAGGTCTCCCCAGCTTCGATGCTCCGATTGAAACTTCACTGCCATGCTGCTCAAGGCAGCATGGAACAGCTGTCCGATGTCAGGAGCCTGCAGTCGGTACAGCTGCCGCTCTCTCAGCTTTAATCCATGTGATGCAAAATGTGAAAATGGACAGGCTACAAACCGCTCCATCCGGGATACGCTTGTCCGCAGCTTCGTTCCATACAATTGCCTGCTGGTCTCTTCCTTAAGAGGCTGCGCTTCATTCCGATAGGACAATGAAGAGAGCATCGATTCCAGACGCGGCCGAAATTCCGGCTTCTGAGCAAACCAATTGTACATATGCCACCAAATGTGCGGAATGTCCTCTCCATTCCTCCAGTCGCGAAGCCTGCCCGTTAAATATGCAAGCGTCTTGTCCGGGCGGGCCGCATAACGCTCCTGTTCGGGAACCGATTGCCCGGCATGCGGCCTTGGATACAGGGGTGTCTCGTCGATCTGGAACATCAGCTTCAGATGACGGATCACCTCGGAAGGCAATAACGTCTTGCCTTCATCATCTGCAGCAGGATAGCTGACCCACAGCTGCTCGCTGGCTGAAGTAAGCGCGTTGTAGATCAGGAAGCGCTCATCCAGCAGTCTGCGGGATATACTCGGGGCAAGCTCCAACCCGCGATCTTCGAGATGGAGCCGCTCCGGCTCTGTCAAAATGCCGTCATCCTGAAACTGGGCTGGAAGAACGCCATCGTTAATGCCGAGCAGAAAAGCATACTTCACCCCGCCCGTTCGTGTCCGGTCCATGCTTCCGATAAGCACCTGATCCAGAGAGGGTGGTACAAGGGCCATCTTCATTTCAGTGAGACCCGTATCCAGCACCCCTGTAAACAATTCCGTGCTCAGCTTCTCTGCACCCATCATCTCCACAATCTGGTCAAGCAGGTCAAGCACGGCTCCCCATACCTGGCGATGCTCCCTGGCTTCCTCTGGACGTCCTGCGTCCAACGCGGCCCGGCTGAGCAGCTCCAGCTTCTCAGGTACATCGCACTCCTCCAGAAGGCGATAAACTGCCGTACTCTGATCCATGGCGGTCGCAGCCTTTTTCATCCGTTTCTCGAACGCATGAAGCGGCTCTGCGATGACCCTTCTTGCGTATTCAATAGCCTGCATGCCGTCGAGATTGAGCACCTCGTTTTCTCCATCCTCTAGAGAGAGACTTGGAATCCCCTTCCACGGACGGCCATCCGTCCAGCGGTAACCATGAATCCCGGAAGCGAGCACATGATTCTCCAACCGGTCCATATCCTCCCGGTTCAGGGAGCCGTCCAGCGGAAGCAGCAAATCCGTCTTCACGCAGCGGAACACATCCTCATAACGCCATCTTCGCCCAATGACATCCAGAGCCGAGCGAATGAATTCAACTAACGGATGGTGCAGTTCGCTCCGCTTCTGATCCAGAAAATAAGGAATATCGTATTCCTTGAATAACGGGCCTACCAGATGCTCATAATCTCCCATATTCCGGACGAATACCGCCATCTCCCGGAATCTCGCTCCTTCCTCCTGCGCCAAGCGCAGCATCTCTCGAAGTGCCCCTTCGATTTCGGCCCGGCGATGGCTGGCAGCATGAAGAAGCAGCCCTTCTCTGCGGCCGTTCTCCTTGTCCTCATGATTCCCGTCTTCATAAGCTCCCGTCCAGCGCTTCTTCCGGTCATAACCGCGCTCAAGATGCGCCAGCACCGGGGAATCCTGAAACCTCGGCGGCACTTCAGGATGCAGCATACGGTGTTCCGCATCCATTCCCAACTCATCGGCAATTCCTTTCAGCTTTATGTACGTCACCGCGGTAGGATGAAACAAATCCAGCTCATGTGGAACAGCCCCATCCATATAAGGTTTGTCGAGTGTCAGAGCTATCGTGACGTGATTGGCATGATGGATAAGCTCCCCGAGCACCCGATACTCCTGCGGGGTAAAGCCATGGAAGCCATCGATCCAGATGTCGGCACGCTTGATGTATTCTGAGTCCGCCACGCCCTCCGCCAGTGAGGCGAGTGTGTCTTCCTCATCCGTGTACAGCCGCGATATCTCGAGTTCGAAATCACGGAATACAGTTACGATATCTTCCAGCTTTCGGCGAAGCATCGGAGAATTTCCGGAGCCCGACATCATCTGGCTCAGCTGCTCCTCCACACAGGAAGCGTCAATGCAGTATCGCTTCATTTCCGTGTAGAGCTCACTCAGCTTACCGACAAAACCGAGCTGCTCGCCTGAGGCGCCGAATAGCTGCAGTTCTTCTTTGCGCCTCCGCAAAATTTTATACATCAGCATGCGTTTTCCTTCTTCACTGATCGCCACTTTCGCTGCTCCGCCAGTCTCCTGCATGACCCGGTAGGCCAATCGGCGGAAACTGAGCACTTGCGCACGCATCATGCCCCGTATGCCTCCCGCATTCACGAGTGCGTGTTCGGCTTCATAGGACCCCTGCTCCGGAACGATCAGAATCATCGGATTCCCCCTGGGATCCCGCTCCAGTTGATCCATCATCTCTTGACGGATCAATGTGCTCTTGCCGCTGCCTGACCTTCCGATCACAAATTGAACGCTCATGCTATGCCCCCTTCCACAGTGTCTGCCAAAGGGTACTCCTTCACCAGAGAACACGATATCGTTCCGATGAAATCATACCCTTGAATCTATGATTTATTTGACCAAAAAGGATGTAAAATCCATTGTAATTGTTAGCACTCTATCAAAAAAGATGCTGATTACTAGTATAACATAAGTGCGGTTTGATGGAACATACGTTTGGATTTCATTGCCATTCCAAAATATTGTGTGCATAAGAAAAAGGACCTCCCCTCATGGTTTACCCACCACTTGGAAGATCCTTCTTATCCATACGATTCGGCAGCACTCTATAGTCTTGATTTGCTGCGCACTTCAAACACAGCGAATTTCAAATAATGCCCCTCGTCCACCCCAAGGATTTGGGGGTGATCTTTACCAGCGGCACGCCATTCCACCAATCTCAGAATTTTGCCTGCATCTTGGGCCGCATCCTGGATCGTCTCCAGGAACAAATCCGGCCGCATATGGTACGAGCAGCTAGCCGTAACCAAATAACCGCCCTCGTTCACCAGTTTCATGCCATGCAAATTGATGTCCTTGTATCCGCGGCAAGCCCCTTTGACGGCTGACTTGGTTTTGGCAAATGCCGGTGGATCCAGAATTACCACATCCCAGGAACGGCCGCCTCCTGCTGTCAGGGGTTTGGAGGTGTCTACCTTCTGATCCCCTTTGGCCCGCTGTTCACGTTCATCCAGTCCTTTTACCTGGTTCCGCAAATATTGGAAGGCGTCATCCACAACGAACTCCACCCGATCCTGAAATCCGTTCAGTTCGACATTCTCTCTGGCACTGTCTATTGCATGCTCCGAAATATCGAGGCAGGTAACTTTCTTGGCGCCATATTGGCAAGCATGCAGGGTGAAGCTGCCCGTATGGGAAAAGCATTCAAGCACCGTGGCTCCGTCCCAATATGGAAAAGTAACTTCTTTTCCACTCTTGTTCACAGGCACCTTCTTCAGCTCACCACCCGATTCCACTGCTTGAAGCGCAATTCCGCTGCGGCTTCCCCAGCCGGTCATTAACGGTTTAATGGAAGCCCGATTCTCACGCTGGTCAAAGAAATATCCCGTCTTCTGTCCCTCTTCGATATCAACCTTAATCTTGAGGCCGTTCTCCGTCACGGTTACGTGGCGCGGACACTCTCCGTAGAGGACCCCTTTGCGCAGCTCAAGTCCCTCCAGCTCACGAACGGATACGTCGCTCCGCTCATAGATCCCTTTTGGCTGCATAACCTCAACCAGCGCACTCACAATCTCTTCACGGCAGCGATCCATACCCAGCGTCAGAAGCTGCACAACCAGCACGTCAGCGAAACGGTCTACAATCAAACCGGGTAAAAAATCGGCTTCTCCGTATACCAGCCGGTAGGCGTTCTCTTCCCCGATAAACCGTTCCCGGTGCTTCAGGCACTCCTGAAAACGGGCGGCAAAAAAAGCCTGATCCATCAACTCAACCGGCTCGTAGGAAACGGTGCGTACCGTGATTTGAGACTGCGGATTGTAATAACCCGAGGCAAGAAACCGCCCTTGGTGGTTTAACACAGAAACCAGATCCCCCGGTTTCGGCTCTCCCTCAACTGAGGCAATCTCGCTTTTATAAACCCAGGGATGCCCCTGCTCCAATCTCTTTTTTCGACTGCGCTCCAAAATAACCGATGGCACTGTATGTTCACTCCTTAAGTTATCCCCTGCGCCATATCTATAGGCATGCATGTCCGCCAGGGGTCATATACGTAATAAGAAAAGCGTCTACCGACGTGTTTTTTGCGTAAGACAGACTTTTCCATAAGACACTTTTGCGTAAGACAGACAGCGTGTAAAGGATGTTTTTCTTGCGATTATCGAATTCGCTCAGCTTCGGTGAACTGTTATAAATTCCATAATCTTAAGAAAAGCACCGATGGAGGTCTTACCGAAGAGATCCGGTCAAGTCCTTCCGCCGCGGCCGACGTTATTATCTCACACTTTATTCCTCAGAAAAGGAGAACATCATGCTATCCTCACTCTGGTTTCCCATCTGTTATGGTCTTGTTCTGTTCCTGTTCGGTATGAAGGTCATGGAGGTTGCCCTCCAGCGCTGGGCCGGTCCCCTGTTGCATAAGTGGCTCCACCAAGCGACATCCACACCCATCAAGGGCATGATCGCCAGCACTGCGGTAACAGCACTGCTCCAGAGCAGCACCGCTGTAACCGTACTAGCGATAGGATTCGCGAATGCCGGCCTGTTGAGTTTTGCCGGAACCCTGGGCATCATTCTAGGCACCAACATCGGCACAACGGTTACCACGGAGCTCATCAGTCTTCAAATCGGACAGGCAGCCATGCCCCTCCTTGTCCTCTCCCTGATGTTATGGATTGGAGCTGTACTCGTCAGCGAACACGTACCTTCCAGCTATGACAAATTAAAAGAGAAGCTGATCCGCAGTCAGTTTCTCTGCTTGGCGGTTGCCGGATTCTCGCTTGTGCTGCTCGCCATTCAATTCATGCAATCCATCGGCCCCACCCTTCAAAGCCTTGGCGTGTTCCAATGGTTTCTCGACCATGCTTCGCGAAGCGTCCTCTGGGGCATTGCCGCCGGAACGCTGCTGACCGCGCTCATGCACAGCAGCACTGCAGTCATCGCCATGGCAATGGGCCTTGCAGCAAGCGGAGCACTGCCTCCCGAGATTGGCGTCGCCATCGTGCTGGGCTCTAATGTGGGGACCTGCGTGACAGCTTTAATAGCTGCGCTTGGCAGCACCCGGGCCGGACGATTTGTGGCTTGGTCCCACATAGGTCTCAATATCGGCGGGGTTCTTCTCTTTACGCCCTTGATTGCAGGTTTAACGATGGTATCGGGCTGGTTTGCCGCAGACCCGGCTGGTCAGATCGCCCATGCACAAACCTTGTTTAATGTCGTTTGCTCTCTTATCGCGCTTCCGCTGTGCTATCTGCCATTCTGGAACAAACGGGCTCAGACCTAAATCTGAATATCTTCGTCTACAGGAATGCTGATATCAAGCAGCGTAAGCGCTTTACGCAGGATAACATCATTATTGTTGTAACCGTTACTGCGCTGCTTCCTCCATGCGGTAAGAGGCTCAAACCAATCCACCCCGTTAATTTCCTCGACCTGGGGTTTCAAAACACCCTTTTCTGCCTTTACCAGGTAGTAGTGAACTTCCTTGTCCACCTGGCCTAATTCGGGATGATGGTATTTATATGCAATGATGTCCACTGGAGAGGTGATGGATCCGACTATACCTGTCTCCTCGCATATTTCTCGGAGTGCCGTCTGCTCGACGGTTTCACCTGCTTCCATCTTGCCTTTGGGAAGCGAGGTTTTTCCGTAACGGTCCAATATGAGCTGGATCTGAAGCGCCCCTTCATAATGACGGTATACAACGCCGCCTGCGGAAATTTGTGTATATGTCATGTCCTGTTCCTCCTTCATGTACAACAAGGATTCCACTTCCAAATGGCTAGGAAATGAAATCCTTGTCTGGTATGGCCGCTATTGGAATTACTGGGCAGCTGCCTTAAGTCCATGATCCATGACGCTGAGGAGTTCGCCCTCGCATTCATTTACACCGGCTTTGGTCACTTTTACGCGGCACAATTTGCCTTCGAGATCAGACGAGCCATTGAATATGAGCTGGAGGTAGTTGTCGCTGTAACCCTGCATCTTTCCGCCTTTGGGAGCACCCTTGTATTCCCGCTCCGGTATCACGTCCAGAATCTTGCCTACAAACTGCTCCGCATAAGCAAGCTGCAGCTGCTCCGACAAGTCGATCAGATCATGGACACGGGCGTTCTTCACTTCCTCGTCCACCTGATCCTCCATGCGTGCTGCCGGCGTACCGGTACGCTTGGAATAAGGGAACACGTGCATCTCGGAGAATTGAATGGCCTTCATCAGATCATAGCCGTTGCGGAACATCTCATCCGTTTCTCCTGGAAATCCAACGATGACGTCGGTGGTAATGCCGACATCCGGCATCGCTTGGCGGATCAAGCCCATCTTGTTATAGAACTCTTCCGTCGTATATTTACGGCGCATCCGTTTCAGCACCGTATCATCTCCAGCTTGCAGCGGAATATGGAGGTGACGGCACATTTTAGTGGAACGGTTCAGAACGTCCAGCATCTTCTCGTCGATCTGGCTCGCTTCAATGGAGCTGATGCGAATGCGTTCCAGACCGTCAACCCGGTCAAGATCCCACAACAGGTCGGACAATCGGTATTCCTCAAGATCGTCGCCGTATCCGCCCGTGTGAATACCGGTCAACACGATTTCTTTATATCCTGCTCCTACCAACTGATGCGCTTGCTGGATAATGCTCTTCGGATCCCGGCTCCGCGACAGTCCGCGGGACCAAGGAATAATGCAGAACGTACAGAAGTTGTTGCATCCGTCCTGAATTTTCAGGAATGCACGTGTACGCTCGGCAAAATCCGGAACGTCCATCTCCTCGAACACTCTGGTCTTCATAATATTACGCACCGCATTAATCGGTTGGCGCGTTTTTTCAATATCCTGAATGAAATCCATGATTTTATCGCGATCCTGGTTTCCGATTACAAGATCCACGCCTGGAATATCCAAAATCTCGGCAGGCGAGGTTTGGGCATAACAGCCCGTTACAGCCACGATGGCTTCAGGATTGCGGCGAACCGCGCGTCTGATCATTTGACGGCTCTTTTTATCCCCTGTATTGGTAACGTGGCAAGTGTTAATCAAATAAACATCAGCGGTTTGTTCGAAGTCCACCTGGTCGTAGCCTTCATTTTTGAAGTATTGCCAGATGGCCTCGGTATCGTAAAAATTGACTTTGCAACCCAACGTATAAAACGCTACGGATGGCATGTTCAAACGCCCCCCATTTCTCCAGATTCGTATAGTGCGCAGGCAAGCGCGGTCATGCCGGCAGTCTCGCAGCGGAGAATCCGCCTTCCCAGTCCGACGGACACGGCTCCCGCATCCTCGGCAGCCCGGCATTCCTCTTCCGTAAATCCGCCCTCAGGCCCAACGACCAGCAGCAAGCAGGCTTGGGAGCCGGACTCCGGCAGCGCCTGCTCTACAAATGGCTTGAGCACGTCCCTTAACTGGGAACCATGCTCTTTCTCATAACAAAAGCAAACAGCATCATAGCTGGAAAACGCTGCAAGCAGATTCCTCCACGATAAAGGCTGTTCAACAGACGGTACCCGGTTACGATGAGCCTGTTCAGCAGCCTCCTTCGCGATTTTGCGCCAACGCTCCAGCCGCTTGCCTTCCTTCTTGGCATCGTACTGAACAATCGTTCGTTCCGATAAGAAGGGAGCAAAGGACACCGCGCCAATCTCGGTGCATTTTTGGATGACGGTCTCCATTTTGTCGCCTTTCGGCAAGCTCTGGGCAATCGTCACCTGCAGGCGCGGCTCATTTCTCATCTCCATGGATTCAATCACAACGGCAAAAACGCTAGCCGCTTCTAAACTTTCAATTTCAACCATGGCTTCGCGGGATACCCCATCGCTTACAATCAGTTTATCACCAAGCCTTCCTCGCATGACCTTGGTGATATGACGGGCATCATCGCCCGTAATCTCTACACGGTCTCCCTCGAATTGTGCGGGAGTCACAAAATATCGCTGCATCTTTATATCCTCACCTAACTCAAAAATCGCCAAACCCCATCATACAACTTTTCATGCGAACTGACCAGAAAAAATCAGTGTCGATAACCGCCGGTCATCAAAATGAACATATCCAAAATTTTGGAGGACAGCGCATATGCCGTATCATACAGGGGCTTGATCGTATAGTTCTGGAAAAAAGGCAACAGAATGATCAACAAGAATATAAGGATCGACCATTGCTCAAACTTTTGTATCTTCGCACTCATCCGCGGAGGAAGCGCGTTCTCCAGGATGCGGTAGCCGTCCAGCGGCGGCAATGGAACCAGATTAAACAGACATAAAAAGAAATTGAGCAATATGAATATATTAAAGAACAAATGTACCGCTTGATCCGTCTTGGTTATTCCTTCGGGAGGAATAATGCCGGTTTGATACAGAACAGCATAAATGAGCGCCCCAAGTATGCCTAACAAAAGGTTGCTCAGCGGACCCACCGCCGCCACGATAATGCTCATCCGGCGTGGGTTGCTAAAGTTCTGCCGATTAATGGGAACCGGTCTTGCCCAGCCGAACCCGGCAATCAGCAGGAGGACGATGCCCAGAAAATCAAAGTGCACCGCAGGATTCAGTGTCACTCTGCCCAGCAGCTTGGCTGTAGGATCTCCGAATTTATTAGCAAAATAGGCATGTGAAAACTCATGCACGGTAAATGCAATGATTAAAGCAATCAGGTAAAACGGAAGCTGTTCCAGCGGATAAAATAGCAGCTTATCCAAAAAATCCATAATCAGTTCTTCCTCGCTACGAATGCAACCCAATCATCCTCGCGGCAAATGTCCGCGATTTCGAACCCCGAGGCAATCAGCGCCTTCTCCACGATTTCTTCTTTGTTCTTGTAGATTCCGGAAGCGATATAGGCGCCGCCTGGCTGAAGGGCCTGGTAAACATCGTCCACAAACAATAGGATAACCTCCGCCAAAATGTTGGCCACCACAACTTGTACCGGCAGTCTCACGCCCAGGTCCGATTGAACGGACGAATCCGTCAGTACCGAGAGCAAATCACTTTCCTTCACCGTGATGACATCTTCCAGACCATTAAGACGGGTATTCTCCTTCGCGCTGGATACGGCAACCGGGTCCAGGTCAAGAGCCAGAATTCGCGAAGCCCCCAGATGCGCCGCACCGATGGAGAGAATGCCTGATCCCGTCCCGACGTCAATGACTTCCTCACCGCCCTGGATTACCATCTCCAGCGTACGCAGGCACAAGGAAGTGGTTGGATGTGTTCCCGTTCCGAAAGCCATCCCGGGGTCCAGTTCAATAATGGATTCATTGTCCGATTCAGGCGTGTATTCCTCCCACGTCGGTTTGATGGTTAACCTCTCGGACACGCGGATCGGTTTAAAATACTGCTTCCAGGCAGTCGCCCATTCATTCTCATCCACCGTCTTCATCTCATAACTTACTTCACCTGTATCAATGCCAAATTCCTTCAGCTCCTCCACACGAGGGGCAATTTCATCAAGGACCGATTCCAGCGTAACCGTCTCATCAAAGTAACCTTTGATGACGGCAAACCCTTCAGGAATATCGTTAAACGGAACAATCTCATCAAACCATTGCCCAAGGGATGTATCCCGCTTCTTGTTCGTAGTACCGGACTCTTCAATTGAGACGCCTCCGGCTCCTGCTTCATGCAGGAAATTCGTAATCATCTCCACGGCTTCCTCCGTGGTATGTATCGTTAATTCACGCCATAACATGTGCTACAGTTCCTCCTCGTTCATACATAAATACCATTGTACTATATGGAGGACCCCTGATACAAAGTTTGTACGGAAATGCGTGGCGACTATTCTGTTGATCAAATAATCAAAAAAGTCCTTCTTACCGCCTCCGCAAGAAGAAGGTAAGAGGGACCGGGCAATACATTAAATTCGTAACGATCAATCTACATCTTTACTGGTTTCGTCGAGAATTTTCTTCAATTGGCGTTCATCCGCAGCCTCGCTTCTGCGAAGCGCCTCGACATCATCGTGATCGGCTTCCATTGCCGAGAATTCAACATCCTCAGCCTTGGCGGATTGAAGAGCAATCATCTTCTCCGTTTTGCTTGAAATTTTTCCTTTTTTCACACGTCTCATCATGAGTGCTATTCTCCTTTCCTTATAAACGATTAGCGCTGACCTGCAACACTTAAACCATGCCGCCGGATTCTTCGATGATTCGCATGGCTTGAGTGAATACGCCTTCATCCAACACAACCGTCAACAGAATATCCCGGCCCTCGGTTCCGTCCTGCCCTCCGCTGCTCATCCCGCTGGCAGAAGGATCCGCCGCTCCGAGGATTCCGGCTCCCGGCCCCGAAATGTCCGCATTTAGGGTCAACGTTGACAAGCTGGCAATATTACCTGTCAACGGATTCATCGGTTGGTTAAGCTCCCCGCCGGGATAAGCCCCAAACCGGTCGATAGACATATCCGCAACGCGCAGCGACTGGAGCTTGCGAGCTGCGTGCTGTGCCTGATCAGGGCTTTTGAAATACGCCAAAATATTTTTCTCTGCCACTTCACTTCACCTGCATTTCCTCTTTAAAATCGCGCATCTGGATGGAACCCCCCTAGGATGCTTCATCATTGATCCTTTTATTCTTGGGAGCTGTAGAAAAAACAGCAGGCCAAAGGTATGTTATCCTTCAGCCTGCTGTTATATTTCGTGCTATGAAAGGGAATATCCCTATATCGGTATTAGTCACCACGGAATGCTTTTTTCACACGGTCAAAAAAAGACTGTTCCTGTTCGTGAGTCTGTTCGCCATCAAGCGAAGCAAATTGACGAAGCAGTTCTTTCTGTTCATCACTCAGCTTACTTGGCGTGATAACCACGACTTTGACATGCTGGTCGCCCTGTCCCATGCCGCGCAGCCGCGGTACCCCTTTGCCTTTCAGTCGGAAGAAGGTGCCGGTCTGTGTTCCAGCAGGGATCTTCAGCTTCACTTTTTCGGTCAGCGTCGGGATTTCGATCTCATCGCCAAGCGCAGCTTGGGCAAAGGTAAGCGGCACTTCGCAATAAATGTCGTCCCCTTCGCGTTCAAAGAAATCATGCGGTTTCACACGAATAACGATATACAGGTCACCGGCAGGTCCGCCGCGTAATCCGCCTTCGCCTTCGCCTGTCATGCGCAGCTGAGCTCCGTCATCCACACCGGCAGGTACGCGAACATGAATTTTGCGCTGTTTTTTCACTTTACCATTGCCATGACAAGTCGAGCAGCGGTCTTTGATAATCTTTCCGGTTCCGTTACAGTTGGAGCAAGCACGGCGGTTCACCATACGTCCGAATGGCGTATTTTGCACAACCTCCTGCTGTCCGCTGCCATTACATACCGAGCAGGTATGAGGCTGCGTGCCTGGTTTGGCACCGGAACCATGACAGGTATCGCAGGTCTCGGTTCTCGGGATATTAATATCCGTCTCCTTGCCAAATATGGCTTCCTTAAACTCTACCGTCATGGTGTACTGCAGATCGTTCCCCCGCTGAGGCGCATTCGGATCACGGCGTCCATTGCCGCCAAAGAACATATCAAATATATCTCCAAAACCGCCGAAATCACCGGAGAAGCCGCCTCCGCCCATTCCTTGGTTCGGATCGACATGACCGTACTGGTCGTAAGTCGAACGCTTCTGACCATCGCTCAATACATCGTAAGCCTCTTTCACTTCTTTGAATTTGGCTTCCGCGTCAGCCGCTTTGTTTACATCCGGATGGTATTGGCGAGCCATTTTGCGGTACGCCTTCTTGATATCATCATCCGATGCATCCTTGCCAACACCGAGCACCTCGTAATAATCACGCTTATCAGCCACGGTTTCACCCCAATCTCTTTATTACTCTTTACATAAGGAAAGCCAAAGTGCGAAGATGCGCAGCTTTGACCTTCCCATACAATCTATTCAGATTAACCTTTGTTTTTATCTTCGTCAACAACCTCGTAATCTGCATCAACGACATTGTCTTTCTTCGGAGCGCCAGTGTCAGCACCTTCAGCACCTTGCTGTTCTTGTGCTGCTTGCTCATACAGCTTCACGGACAGCTGCTGCACGATTTGAGTCAGCTCCTCAACCGAAGCGTTAATCTCTTCCAGGTTATCGGCTTCGAGCGCCTTTTTCACTTTCTCTTTCGCTTCGTTCGCTTTTTCCACTTCGGCCGCATCAACTTTGTCTCCAAGGTCTTTGATGGTTTTCTCTGTGGTGTATACGAGTTGGTCTGCATTGTTGCGAGCTTCTACCAGCTCTTTACGTTTACGGTCTTCCTCGGCGTGAAGCTCAGCGTCTTTCATCATTTGTTCAACTTCAGCGTCACTCAAGCCGCTGGAAGACGTGATGGTGATCTTCTGGCTCTTGCCAGTGCCTTTATCCGTAGCCGAAACATTGACGATACCGTTCGCATCAATATCGAAGGTAACTTCGATTTGCGGTACACCGCGCGGTGCTGGAGGAATATCTCCAAGCATGAAGCGTCCCAATGTTTTGTTGCCGGCAGCCATTTCGCGCTCACCTTGAAGCACGTGAATTTCGACACTCGGCTGGTTATCGGCATACGTGGAGAATACTTGAGATTTGCTTGTTGGGATTGTCGTATTGCGATCGATCATTTTGGTGAATACGCCGCCTGCGGTTTCGATACCGAGGGACAGTGGAGTTACGTCGAGCAGAACCACGTCTTTAACGTCGCCAGTCAATACGCCCGCTTGAACAGCGGCACCAAGCGCGACCACTTCGTCAGGATTTACGCCTTTGTGAGGCTCTTTGCCTGTCAATTTCTTAATGGCTTCTTGTACGGCTGGAATACGAGTAGAACCGCCGACAAGTACGATTTTATGAATATCATTAGCCGTCAAACCTGCATCGCTAAGCGCTTGACGAGTTGGTCCAAGCGTACGCTCTACAAGTGAAGCGGACAATTCTTCGAATTTAGCACGAGTCAGGTTGATCTCCAAATGCTGAGGCACGCCATCAGCAACGGTGATGAACGGCAGGGAAATCGTTGTTGTAAGTACGCCGGACAATTCCTTTTTCGCTTTCTCAGCTGCGTCTTTCAAACGTTGAACGGCAGCCTTGTCTTTGCTCAGGTCAATGCCCTGCTCTTTTTTGAATTCTGCTACCAGGTAGTCGATGATCACTTGGTCAAAATCGTCTCCGCCGAGTTTGTTGTCACCGCTGGTTGCTTTTACTTCGAAGAAGCCATCGCCGAGTTCCAGAATAGAAACGTCGAATGTACCGCCACCAAGGTCATATACCAGAATCGTTTGGTCTTCGGATTTTTCCATACCGTATGCCAAAGCAGCTGCCGTCGGCTCGTTAACGATACGCAGAACCTCAAGACCCGCGATTTTACCGGCATCCTTGGTTGCTTGACGCTGACTGTCATTAAAATATGCAGGAACCGTGATAACGGCTTGGGTTACGGTTTGGCCCAGATACGCTTCCGCATCGGATTTCAGCTTCTGCAGAATGATTGCGGAAATCTCTTGCGGTGTGTAGTCTTTGCCATCGATGGTTTCTTTGTGATTCGTACCCATGTGACGCTTGATGGAGATAATGGTACGATCCGGGTTGGTGATCGCTTGACGTTTGGCTGTATCCCCAACAACACGCTCGCCATCTTTCTTAAATCCGACGACGGACGGGGTTGTACGAGCACCCTCCGGATTCGGGATAACTACTGCTTCCCCACCCTCCATTACGGCTACGCAGGAGTTGGTTGTTCCTAAGTCGATACCAATTACTTTGCTCATGAAAAATTTTCCTCCTTATTCATTCACACGAATCTTCGTATGATATTGATCATTTTTTTATATGATAAACGACCATTCGAGAGTCGCTTACATGCTCACTTTAACCATGGCAGGTCTCAATACTTTGTCTTTCAGCATGTAGCCCTTCTGCACTTCCTCGACCACGATGCCTTCCTCGAATTCATCGCTTTCCACTTGCATTATCGCTTGATGAAACTCCGGATTAAACGGCTCGCCGATACTGTTCATCGCCGTCAAGCCTTCGCTTGCCAGAACGGATTCCAGTTGACGGAAAATCATGTTTACCCCTTTGGAGAAGGATTCAAACTCCGGATTGTCACCGGATGCCTGAAGGGCACGTTCAAAGTTGTCAATCACGGGCAGAAGCTCCGTAATGAGTTTGGAGGAAGCATATTTACCAAGCTCCTCTTTCTCCTTCTGTGTACGCCTGCGGAAGTTATCGAAATCCGCTTGCACTCGCAGCGCACGCTGCTGATGCTCCAGCACTTCAGCCTGAAGTTTCTCAAGCTCGACAGAACCAGCCTCATCCGAAGATTCCGTTACAGGAATCTCCTGCTCAGGGGTTACTTCACCCTCACCCGGGCCTGGCGTGTTCTCCAACGTTTCTTCTACTATTTCCTCTGATACTGTATCTTGAACGGCATCCTTATGCTCATTATTCAAGACGCCTTCACCTCCTTCATATTCTAAACCAGGTTGTCTGTGATTCATTTATGGGATTACGTTATTCGCCTATTTCCTTCATCTTGATTACATGATGAATCCGAAGCACGGCAGCCGCTACTTCGCCGGCTGCCCGCAGTCCGTGAAGTTTGACCGGAGCCGGATCAAGCACCCCAAGCTCCTCATAATCCACAACACGGCCGCTGTCACAATCAATACCCATACTATCGGAGATGGCACGAATTTGTGCTGCGCGCACTTCCTCCATCTTCTCAAGCGGATTGTAACCGGCATTCAGAAGGATCTGCGACATCGGCTTGCGCAGCGCCGCCGAAACGGCCTCCATCCCGAAGGCTTCCATGCCTTTCTGGGCCTCCCGGATCCGTTCCAACTCGTAGGACACGGCAAGTTCGCTTGTCCCGCCGCCTGGAAGCACCCCGCCGGATACGGCCGCCTGCAGAGCCGATGCTGCGTCTCCCGCGATTCGGGCGGCCTCGCCCACCACTTCAGAGGTGCTTGCACCGACAATGACCGTCACAATACGGTCTTGATTGCCGCATGCAAGCCGGATCTTCTCAATCCCTTCATCATAAGAGACACGCGGGGTATGGCCCAGAAGAGCCACAAGCTCCTTCGAGTCTTTATGTAACGCCTTCCGGCGTATGGGAGTAGCCCCCGTCATGTCGCTTACCCGCCGAAGATCCGCACGCGATACGCGCGGCACAACCATCATGCCGTGGTCCAGGCAGAACTGCTCTGCATCGGGGTGGATTCCTTTTTCAAGCAGAATGAGTTTTACGGACAACTCCGACATCTTCTCTAAATCCGAAGCGAACACTTTCCTAAGATCCATATATTGCGCAAACCCGGCTTCCGTTGTCAGCGCCTCTTCGTCTATCTCATCCGGCTCCAGGGAATCGAACAGCACAAGCACCTTGGCATCATCATATGATTGTGATTCGCGGGCGAAGATCGGCCTCTGCCGCAGCAGAACCCCTTCAAACACTTCATTCTCGGCATTCTCCAGAGCAATTATACTGTCTGCAAGCGAGTAGGAAGGGTCCTGGAGCCGATTAATTCCGGCCTTGTACGCAGCCTGCATGATTAATTCCACAATGTCCTTGCGTTCACGGCCAGCAACGTACACCGTCCGCTCAAGCAGCGGATCGTCCAGTCCGTCAATGACCCGAACCCGGTCAGATAACAACCGCAAAGACGTCTCGATTCCCTGGCGCAGACCCTCCACCACCTTGGAAGCCGGGACACCCCGCGTAATGCGGGATACGCCTTCCTGTACCAGGGCACCTGCAAGCACGGTAGCGGTTGTGGTGCCATCCCCGATCTTCTCCTGCTGGGCACGCGCCACCTGTATGAGAAGGCGGGCTGCCGGATGGGTGACATCCATTTTATCCAGAATCGTGACACCGTCATTGGTAATGACGACTTCACCGCGAGGACCCACCAGCATCACGTCCAGCCCCTTGGGCCCAAGAGTACCTTCCACAGCGGACGTGACAGCCCGGACGGCATTACTATTGTTCAGCAGCGTAGAGTACCGCTCATCTCCATCCACTTGGCTATGTTGTCCTTGGCTCATCTGTCTCACTCCTTTATTTGTACCAGTGTGACAGCAGCTTCGTCAGGTCATGGGATAATACATTCAAGATGCCGATCACCCGTGCATATTCCATTCGTGTAGGGCCGAGTATTCCGATGGAACCAAGCGCTTTGCCATCGATGGAATAGGTAGCCGTTATTAAACTGCAGTTGGAGATCGCTTCATGCGTATTCTCCGTACCTATCTTCACCTGAATGCCGTGCTCCCCAGGAGCCGGTGCCATCAGCTTCATCAGGGCGGGCGTCTGCTCCAGAAGCTCAAATATTTCCCTTACCTTATCCACATCCTTGAACTCGGGCTGATTCAGCATATGGGTGGTACCGCTAAGATACACACCGCGGTGGTCCGGTTCGTTATTAAGCGCAATATCGAGCATGCTCATGAGATCCTCGTAATGCGAAATATGCCGCTGCATTTCCTCGCCAATCTCCGTATACAAACGGGTCTTGAGTTTATATAGAGGCACGTTGACAAGTTTCTTGTTCAGAAGGTTCACCACTTGCTCCAATTCCGAAACGGACACGCCCTTGGGAATGGAGACAATCTTGTTCTCAACTTGCCCAGTGCTGGTTACGATGATCGCTACGGCCTGGTCCTCATGAAGAGGAAGAAGCTGGAAATGACGCAAAGACGTATGAAAAACTTCCGGTCCCAGCAGGATGGAAGTGTAATTAGTCATCTGAGACAAAATGCCGGCTGTATGCTGAATCATCTGCTCCATCACGTTCAGCTTTTCTGCAAAAAATGATTTCATCAAATGCAGCTCCGCAGCGTTCAAGGAAAACGACGACGCGAGATGATCAACATAATAACGATATCCCTTATGAGACGGAATTCGTCCAGCTGACGTATGAGGCTGCTCCAAAAACCCGAGTTCCTCCAGATCAGCCATCTCATTTCGAATGGTAGCCGGACTATAACCCACATCCCCGCGTTTGGAAATGCTTCTCGAACCTACCGGCTCGGCAGAACGGATATAGTCATCCACAATGGCATTCAAAATCATGCGCTGACGATCTGTTAACATGTCGCTCCCCTCCTTGCTGACTGCTAAATTTCGCTTTCGTTAGCACTCATCGTCATCGAGTGCTAACCGATATAACAAAAATACCAAACCGACCTGAGGATTGTCAAGTCAGTTCAGTACTTTAAGAACAGCTATTTCGTCACAGGCGTGCTGCTTCTTGCAATGGATGCAGTCGGTCCACACCTTCTCCGGGAAAATCTCCTTCTCAACGACGTCAAAGCCGTTTTTGATGAAAAAGGATACCTCGTACGTCAAGGCCATCACTTTCGGAAGCTCACGACGCTTCGCCTCTTCCAAAAGGGAATCCACCAGCATCGAGCCGATGCCCTTTCCTTTATAACCTTCAGAGATGCCGAGTGATCGGATCTCAACCAAATCGGTTCCGAGCTGACACAATGAACCACAGCCGATAACATGTCCTTCGGATTCCGCAACCACGAATTCTCCGATCTGTTTCTCCAGCACTTTTTTGGACCGGGGCAGCATGATCCCCTTCTCGGCATATCCCTGAATCATCTGATACAGCGGCTCGACATCCTCAAGCTTTGCTTTTCTGCATACCGCCGACATGTTGTCCGTCTCCCCTTTACACGCTCCGTCATGTTATGAATAAATATACAACAGAGCGCATATAAGTTCAATAGATTAATTTGTCGACAGACTCCCTATAAATTCGGCGAACACATCGTTGCCAAACAGAATTCCTTTGCTGCTCAGCTTATAGCCGTCTTCCGTGGAATCCAGAAGCCCAGCCCCCACCATTTTATCCAGCGGACGGGCGAATTCCTGCTCCATGGGAACACCGAATTGCTGCTGGAATCGGGTCCGTGATACACCGTCCAGCACACGGAGTCCAACCATCAGGAAATCCTCCATCGCTTCTTCCCTTGACACCTCAAAGCTTTCCAGTCTCGGGAGTCCTTTGTTGGCTGCTTCATTATAGGGATTGACCCCTTTGATGTTCACGTGACGCTGACGGCCTACATATCCGTGCGCTCCTGCGCCCAGTCCATAATAATCCTCGTTCCGCCAGTAGGTCATGTTATGACGGCTCTCAAATCCGGGTTTGGCAAAATTGCTGATCTCATACTGCTTATATCCGGCCGCCTTCATCCGTTCCATTAAGAGAAGGTACATATTCAGCTCGTCCTCCTCGTCCGGAAGCGGCAGCTGGTTTCTCTGGTACATCGTATGGAACAATGTGTTCTCTTCCACCTTCAGGCTGTATATCGAATAGTGAGGGAGCCCCAGTGCCAAGGCCTTATCCACGCTTTCCGCCAGCATCTCCAGCGTCTGGTTCGGAAGTCCGAACATCAAATCGATGGACATGTTGTCAAAGCCTGCTTGCCTGGCGTTGTCCAGGCTCCGGTACACGTCATCCGTATCATGGATTCTCCCGATGCCAGTCAGCAAGCTGTTCTGGAAGGCCTGCACCCCGAAGCTGATCCGGTTCACGCCGCCTTCACGCATGACGGACAATTTCTCCAAATCCGTAGTACCGGGATTCGCTTCCATCGAGAACTCAATGTCCTCCGTCCATTCGGGAAAATGCCGCCTCACGCTTTGCAGAAAATACGCCATTTCATTCGGCTTGAGGACCGTCGGTGTTCCTCCCCCCACAAATATGCTCTTGATGATGCCCGGAGGATTGGCCTTAACGGTCAGTTCCATTTCCTTATCCAGCGCATGCAGATAATCCATAACCGGCTGATCCTTTAATACATAGGAGTTGAAATCACAGTAAAAACATTTATTGGTGCAGAACGGAATATGGATGTACACTGCTTCCGTCCGTTTATCGATTGCCATCATTCTTTTTCTTGCCCCCTCATGTGCAGCCTCCTGCACGACTAACTTAAGTAATTACAGATGTTCATTCTCTACTATAACGCTACGCCTCTTGTAATGAAAGAAAGGAAAGCCGAGAATCGGCTTTCCCATCATTTGCATTGGTGAAGCTAAAAAGACTGGTGGCTTCGCTGAGACTAAACACACGTCCTGCTGAACCATCCGATTACTAGTCGTCGATTTTCAAGACGGCCATAAAGGCTTCCTGCGGCACTTCGACGCTGCCGACTTGCTTCATCCGCTTCTTGCCTTCCTTCTGCTTCTCAAGGAGTTTCCGCTTCCGGGAGATGTCACCGCCATAACACTTGGCAAGTACATTCTTCCGCATCGCTTTCACCGTCTCACGGGCAACTACCTTGGTACCCACGGAAGCTTGAATCGGCACTTCGAACATTTGGCGAGGAATCAGCTCGCGCAGCTTCTCGCAAATGGCCCGTCCGCGGTGATACGCGCGGTCCTTGTGCACGATAAAGGACAAGGCGTCCACTTGTTCGCCGTTGAGTACAATATCCATCTTCGCCAGATTGGATTTACGATATCCAGACACCTCGTAATCAAAGGAGGCGTACCCCTTCGTGCTGGATTTAAGCTGGTCGAAGAAGTCGTAGACAATTTCCGATAACGGAATTTCATAGGTAATGGTGACGCGCGTTGTGTCCAAATATTCCATGTTGACGAATTCGCCGCGTTTGTTTTGGCACAGTTCCATGATCGACCCTACATAATCGTTCGGCACGATAATGGCCGCTTTAACATAAGGCTCTTCAACATAATCAACCTTGCCAACCTCAGGATAATGGGAAGGGTTATCGATCTGGATCTGCTCCCCGTTCGTCAGCGTAATGCGGTATATAACGCTTGGCGCGGTCGTGATCAGCGGTATGTTAAACTCGCGTTCAATCCGCTCCTGGATCACATCCATATGAAGCAGGCCCAGGAATCCGCAGCGGAAGCCGAATCCGAGTGCACTGGACGTCTCCGGCTCAAAGCTGAGCGATGCATCATTAAGCTGCAGCTTCTCAAGCGCCTCGCGCAGATCGTTGTAGTCTGACGTTTCGATTGGATACAATCCGCAGAACACCATCGGGTTGATTTTGCGGTAACCCGGGAGCGGCTCGGCTGTCGGACGCTTGGCATCCGTTACCGTATCGCCGACCTGCGTATCGCCTACACTCTTGATGCCCGCTACAATGAAGCCGACATCTCCGACGTTAAGCTCGTCCACGATGGACATGCGGGGCTTAAATGCACCCACTTCAATGACTTCGAAAGATTTGCCGGTCGCCATCATTTTGATTTTGGAGCCTGCCTTAATGCTTCCGTCGATAACACGCACATAGACGATGACACCCTTATATGGATCATAGTGGGAGTCGAAGATCAGCGCTTTCAGCGGTTCTTCCGGATGGCCCGTAGGTGCCGGTACTTTCTGCACCACCTGCTCCAAAATCTCCTTGATACCGATGCCCGCTTTGGCGGAAGCCAGGACCGCATCGCTGGCATCAAGCCCGATGACATCCTCGACCTCTTGCTTTACGCGCTCAGGATCGGCGCTTGGCAGATCGATTTTGTTAATGACAGGCAGGATTTCAAGATTGTTATCCAGTGCCAGATATACGTTGGCCAGCGTCTGGGCTTCGATACCCTGCGCAGCATCAACAACGAGCAGCGCGCCCTCACAAGCAGCCAGGCTTCGGGATACCTCATACGTAAAGTCGACGTGCCCCGGAGTATCAATCAGATTCAATATGTACTCCTCGCCGTTATCGGCTTTGTAATTTAGGCGAACCGCCTGCAGCTTGATGGTAATACCGCGTTCTCTCTCCAGATCCATCTGATCCAGAACCTGCTCCTGCATTTCACGCGAGGTTAATGCACCGGTATACTCTAATATACGGTCAGCAAGTGTCGATTTCCCATGGTCTATATGTGCAATAATGCAGAAATTACGAATTTTTTGTTGTCTTGCTTGTACGTCTGTCATGCCTAACCCCCAACAACCACCAGATGTTTGAATCAACTTATTATACCAGTTGAGGGGATGCACAGCAATGCTGAGAAAAAGGTGAATTTAATCCGTGATGGATCCGAACATCGACACCACCCAGCGTATGCTCTGGTCAGACAGCTGCTGGAGCAGTCCTGCCGTCTTGTCCGCAAGCACATCCGCAGGCGGTTTTGAGCGTTCGGGCAGCAGAATATCGCTGGGTGACGGCTCGAATTCAGGCTCCGATGCACGGACTTCCTGTTCCTGAGCCGTGGACTCTGATGCCGCCGGGGTCTTGCGCGTCCCTCCCCAGCCATTCCCTCGGGTTGTCTCGCCTTGCGTCTCTTGAACATGGCCTTGCTGCACATTCTGCACAGCTGAAACGCCGTCTGCCGGTACAGGCGCTCTTGACCCTCCAAGCTGCATGCCGACCAATATGCCGATGCCTGTCCAAATGATAAGAGCCACAAACCGTTTCCCCATTCTTGACATCATAAGTCCCCCTCCGATTTCACGTGTGCTCTGCCCTGTATTTGCCAAGGCAGCTTTCAGAACTTAGCCTGCCTTGGCTGCTTTACGCTCAGTGTCCGCAGTGCCGCTTTCTTTGGTTGGCGCTGAAGCGGCACGTTTGTTCGCTGGATCACTGTCTTTTTTCACGCTGGCTTTCTGGGCCTCCTGCTCCTGCCAATACACATCTGCAATAATATCCGCCAACGCTTCAGACGTACGCTGTAATTCTTCCTTGGTGTTGTCGATCCCGCCGATTTCGATCAGGATGCTGTTCGGTGACAGGGATTGGTTGTACTCCCCGTTTCCTTGATCTGCGGATTTGCCCCACACGCCCCGTGAGACGCCGGGATAGGATTTCTCAAGCTTGGCATTGATTTTACTTGCAAACTCCTCGTTCTTTCTCCAGTTCTCGTTCGCATGACCGATAATGAAGTAGACCTTGGCGTAGTTCAAACCGTTCACGGTGGCTGTTGTTTTGTTGTAACGCTGCGAATCGCGGTGGATATCGATCAGATAGTTGATGCCGTCATTCTGGGACATGGCTTCCATGACCATCTGGCGGGAGTATTTATAGGAATAGTTGTAGTTGTACCCCGGTACGGTAGATTGATAGTCACTCTTGTCATGCAGGGTGCCAATCCCGTTGGCCTCAAGTCTTTTGCTTAGAAAACTGCCCACCAGCATAACGTTTTTGCTCGGCGATACCGCCCCCGGATTATCGGATGGATGCGTGAGCAGCGGGTTATAGGCCTCCTGCGGATGCGAATGATAGATTAATACAGCCTTCTTGCCGCCTGTGGTTTTACCGTCCTTGGATGTGTTTCCAGGTTCATTCTTGCTGCCAGGCTCTTCCTCGGCCCCTTGATCCGGCCCGTCTTCACCGCCTATGCCGTTGTCGCCCTGCTCTCCTTGCGGCGGTTCCTCGCCCGTAACCCCCGGGTTCTCTTCCGGCTGTTCCGCTGCAGGATCCGGCCGGTAGTCCGCCGGGGCTTCGCCATCCTCATTGCCAGAGCCGTGGGACAGCTGTACCGGTTGATTGGCCTTCATACCCGGAAGCTCACCCGCGAGAAGGCTTTTTGGATCTTTGGGATTCACACTCGTGAGCAGTTCAAAGACGAAGGTCGACATTTTATCCCCGGAGAAACTTGAAGTCTCTTTCGAAGCCGTCATATGCGGCATTTCCATTCCGATCATATCAATGAAAAAGTGGCTTGATAGGGAAGCGGCCAAACCTTTCATCGACGACACAGGCGAGGAATTCATCCGTTGCTCCGCCATCCCGCCGAGCCCTAGTAAAATAAAAAATATAAGAGAGCCCAGCATTAATATGACTAACGTTCGCCCCATGCTCAGACCTTCCATCACCTTGCGTTTCAGTCGGGCAATATTCCATATACGAAACTTGCGATTGTTCATAACGAAGTCCTCCTCGGTTCGCCGGGAGCTATCAGGCCATCTACTCGCCGTTCCCGCGACTCTGTAATCTCTTATATTCCAAATCTATGAACCGAGGAGAATCGATAGAACTAGATCCATGGAAAAATATAAAAGCTCCGATAGATTCGGAGCTTTTATAGATTGGAGCTAGTGGGTGTACGCCCCCACATTACCGGGATCCACGGCCTCATGGAGCGCCGCGTTTAACCCCGATGCCACGATATTGGCAATATCCTCGATAAACTCGTCAATTTCCTTCGGCGTAACGATAAGGTCGTGGCCCAAAGGCTCCAGTACTTCCTTCACGAGCGCAAGCCGCTCCGCCTCCGATATATCATGGAGCATGCCCATGATCTTCCCGGTCTCCGGTGCTCCCTCGCCGAAATGTGACTTCATCATTTCAATCGCATTATTTACGATAGTGGAGGCATAACAGACCGTTGGCACTCCAATCGCAATGCAGGGGACGCCGAGTATGTCCTGCGTCAGACCCTTGCGTTTGTTGCCAACGCCCGAGCCGGGATGGATTCCGATATCCGCAATCTGAATGGTCGTGTTAACCCGCTCCAGTGAACGCGAAGCCAGTGCATCAATAGCAATGATCAGGTCGGGACGGGTCTGCTCCACAATGCCTTGCACCGTTTCGCTTGATTCAATCCCCGTCAGACCGAGGACGCCGGGTGCAACCGCACTGACCTGGCGATAGCCTGGCGCTACACGATCAGGCATGAGCTCAAAAAACTGACGGGTCACCATCACATTCTCGACAACGAGTGGTCCCAGCGAATCCGGGGTTACATTCCAGTTGCCAAGCCCCACAATCAACACACTCGCCTTAGGTCCGATTCCGATTCGAGACATAAACGCCTCAAACTCGCGTGCGAACACAACCGATACCTGATCCTGCAGCTCTGTATCTCCCTTGCGGAGATCGGGAACTTCCAATGTGACGTAGTGACCCTTCACTCTTCCGATCTTTTGGGAGGCAGCTTCGTTCTCTACGTCAAGCCTCGTAATCTTGATTCCGTCCTCCTGAACCACATCTTCCAGCAAACCCGGAATGGCTGGACTGCCTGCGCCACCGGCCAGTTCTCTAGATTCCACCGCGAGGTCCGTTCGGACCGAATATTTTTGAAGATCCAGATCCATCTAAATTCACACTCCTCCTCATATTGCTAATAGTGTGCGAGAGTAGGGGGGAGTTTATGCAGAAGTCCGAATGAGTATTGCTTTTTGTCCACCCCCATGCTAAAATATTTTAAGTTGTGAATCATTTCGCTCTATTGAAATGCCTTACAGGAGGTGAATGTAATGCCAAACATCAAATCCGCGATTAAACGTGTAAAGACAAGTGACAAACGCCACGCGCTTAACATTTCTCAGAAATCCGCGCTTCGCACAGCTGTTAAAACTGCTGACGTAGCGTTGAACGGTACAGAAATCGAAGCTGCTAAAGCTGCTTTCCAAGCTGCTTCCAAAAAGCTTGATAAAGCCGTTACGAAGGGCCTGATCCATAAAAACGCAGCTGCCCGCAAGAAATCCCGTCTGGCGAAAAGACTGAACGCTCTTACGGCTCAAGCGTAAGTAACGTTTGTTGAATACGACATTGAAAAAGCCCTGAACAGTTCACGCTGCTCAGGGCTTTTTGTGGAGATAAAAGGAGCATACGCTAGTGATAGCCGCACGCTCCGATCTCGCAATAACATTCAGGTGTGTCGTTGAACAAATGACTATGCTCCAAGCCTTAATAGAAACAATTCAATCCCCAGCACCTTATCCACAGCCCCGGTCTTCATCTGATAATCCAGATTAGCCAGATGGTTCAGTATGCCTTCCAGACGAGCCGTCTCAAACTTACGGGCCTGTTCTCCGGCAATCTTCACCGCATAGGGATGCAGTCCGATCGTGGATGCAATCTGCTGCTGCGAGTAGCTTTGGGTGGATAAGGTCTTCACTTGCAGAATGATTCGGAATTGCCTTGTGATCAATGCAGCAATCTTGATCGGCTCCTCGCGTTGTTTCAACAGCTCGTAATAAATACCGAGTGCCTTGTCCATCCGGAGATTTGCGATATCCTCGACCAATGCAAACACATTCTGTTCCGTGCTTCGAGCCACCAGCATATCCACGGTTGCGATATCAATGCTTCCGCCTGAACCCGCGTATAAACACAGCTTCTCGATCTCGCCCGACAAGGACTGCAGGCTGGTTCCGGCATTACGAACAATCGCTTCAGCCGCACCCTCACGCAGTGTGCAGCCGCTTTGCTTCACCTGCTTGTCCACCCAGCGGAGCAGCTCTTCCCCGCCTAAAGGCATGAAGGACAGCGCTACACCTGTCTTCTTCACGGCTTTAACTACCTTTTTGCGCTCATCCAGCTTCTCTTGGCCCACCATAAAGACAATCACACTATAATCAGCAGGATTGGTCAAATAATCCAGCAGTGCCTCTGGACGATGATCCACTTTCCCGTTATCTTTTGCAGCGGTAAAAAAAGACGTATCCCGGACAAATATCAATTTTTTCTGAACCATAAAAGGAACCGTCTCCGCCTCTTCCACAACGGCTTGAATCGAAGCTTCCCCTAAATCCATATGAATCAGGGCAAAATCACGGTCTTCTTTCGGGATCAGCTGGGCTTCCAGAAATTCGGCGAATTCCTTCATTTGAAATTTCTCGCTGCCGTACAGCAAATAGACGGAAGACACATCTCCCTGCTTGACCGCCTTGGCCGCCGCTTTGGCATCCATCGGCGTCCCCCCTTTCTACACTGTACACTATACCAAAAAAGAGGGCCCAAAAGCGATAGATGACCGGCAGAATTATGAGATCTGCTTTTTGAACAAACGGCAACAAAACTAGAAGGATTTCGCAAATCATCATCAACTCGCTTGCGATATCAAATCTTGCGGCAATTGGATGTCCAATCAATCCGGAGTCCTCAAAAAAACAAAGAGACCTCGGCTTTAGCAGCGGCAAGGTCCCTTCGTCCCAACACATCTATATAAACGCCGGCAAGAATGCTCTAGAAACACCCCGCCGCCGGTCATACGACTGTGGTTGGTATAATGCTCTCTCTAATATATAGTGTATTCATATCTCCCGGCATTGGTGCGCCGATTTCATTATCTATATATATATTTCTATTGCTTCGGCTTCTTCTGTTGTGTGGCAGCAGGCGGCTCGGTCTTCTCTATGGAATAAACAGATTCAACCAATTCGCTGTTCATCTGCACTTTGTACTTAAACGTCAAGCCATCCTCAGACCATTGACCGGATACCCATTTGCCGCTGAGTGGAATCTTCTCAAGTGTTTCCATCGCTTCTGGCGACGTATTGCTTCCCGAAGGCAGCCGATAAATGACCAGCTGATCCAGCTCCAGCGAAGCCCTGTACAGACCGTCCGGAGATGACCATTGCTCCGGCATCATCGCAATTCCCATTGACCGTTCGGAAGATTCAGCACTTCCGGCTCCTGCATCTGCTGAAGGATCATTGCTTGGAGACAGCGTCTCTGGCTTCGTATCCGCCGACTCGGAAGGCGGGGTCTGCCCATTCACTCCCTCATTATTCTGTTGAGGTTCACTGGCTGGAGGGGCAGACGGACTTGTAGCATTGCTTTTCGGTACCTCATTGTTGCTCGTTGCAGGTTGTTCTGGCGCTTGAGGTACCCCTTCATTGTCCTTTTTCACGGAAGCATCGGGTGCCGGCGTTTCTTCCCCAGTTTCCTTAGGGGCGTCCGACGGCTCAGCTGTTCCCTTGGTTTCATTCGGATCCGGATCGGATTCGGTTGACGATTCCAACGCCGAGCTTTGAGTGCTGTCGGAAGGGTCGCTCCCCTCCTTCTCCGTGCTATTGGCCGCTGTACCGCCATCGGTAAACAGCTGCGGCGTACCTTGATCCTGGATCTCGGTCGATTCCTCTGTCGATCCAGCGCTTGTCGTACTTGCCTCTTCATATGGAATTTCCGCATCGGATAACATCTTCGGCTCATTATTGAATATGGCAACGCCAAGTATAAGCACTGCGGCAGCAGCTCCGATGGCCGTTCTCCCGCCAACCGTACTCCACCAGCTGCCTGCACGTCGTGGACGCCGAATTTCCGGCATCATCTCTGCAGGCTCCTGGTTTTTTACGGCTGGGGGTATGACAAGGTTATGGCGATCACGGTCAATAGCATCAAGTCTCGGCATGATAGCATCTACCAGACTGACAGGCGGGGTTACGGCCGGAAGATCCTCAAGCTCTCTATTCAATGATTTCAATATATTAAAGGTCTCCGCACACATGGGACACAGAGCAATATGCTGATACATTTCGGCCGTCTCATCGGAAGTAAGGTCCCGGTCCAAATACCGGTGCATACGTTCCACCACCTCTTGGCAATTCATCCTGATACACCACCTTTCTGATGCTCTTGGAGCATATTCTGCAGCTGCTGCCTGGCCCTGAACAAATAGGATTTCACCGTATTGAGCGGGAGGTTCAGACAATCAGCGATTTCGTTGTAGGATAGGTCCTGCAAATATCTTAAGACAATGACGGTGCGATGATGATCCGGGAGTTGATTAATGGCCTCCTGGATATCCTGAGCGAGATAACCCGACATCACTTCCCGTTCTACATCGAGATTATCCCGAAACACCAGATCATGTTCATCGATGGAAACCGTCGGCTTCGTTCTGCGGAATTTATCAATGCATATGTTGGTTACAATTCGCTGGACCCATGTCTTGAACTGGGCCTTCTCCTCGTAGGAGTTAATCTTCGTATATACGCGTATTAGTGCTTCCTGGGCTGCATCCATGGCATCCTGTTCATTGTTTAAAATATAATAAGCAGTTCGGTAAACATGTTGCTCAATTTCTCGCAATAGGGTGATTAGAGCGTCGCGATCGCCCGATTGAGCGGCTCTTATGAGTCCCTGCTCCACCACAGTGGATCCCCCTCTCCCTGCATACATACAGACGGATAGAATAAAAAAATGTTGCAGTATGTAACCTATTATTTTTTTCAGGAAACTTCATCTAACTATACCAAATATAAAGTTTATAGTCATCTGCTGCAATTTCCTATATAGATCATACTACGATTCCGGGTCTCAAGGACAGCCGTGCGCATTATGGAAGCTTCGTGCGGATCTCAATATGGTTCTCCTTCATCCTCATCTGGACTTCACCATGAAGATTGGTCTGATAGATGACCGACCCGGACCGTTCCAGCCGTCCTACCACATCCGGATGCGGATGCCCGTACATATTGTTAACACCAGCAGAAATTACCGCCGTCCTCGGCTTCCAAGCATTCAGCCATGCCGCCGATGTCGAGGTTTTGCTTCCATGATGGGCAACCTTCATGACATCAACCGGGTTATCGGCTTGGAGTCCCGATCCTTCGTGCAGCAGTTCCTCCAGATGCAGCAATATTTTCTGTTCGGCAGCCTGATCCGTATCTCCGGTAAATAACACTCGGCTTCCATTCATCTGAAGGACAAATACTAGTGAAGCATGATTCTGTTCCTTAATCAACGGTAATGAATTTATGGTTTCTCCACTTTCTGGGAAAATAGGGAACAAAAATTGTATGTCCGTGTACTTGTCAACCTTCCAGGGTCCCCGCTCGGCGCCAGCCTGATATATCGGAACATTCCGTTGTACGGCAGTTGACATCAGCTCCCGGAAGGAGTCAGAGTCGGCCAAGGTCCCGTTAAAAACAACCGATTTCACAGGAATTTCCTTCAGTACGGCCAAGAGACCACCAATATGATCCTGATCACCATGCGTCATAATGACGGCCTCAAGCTGGTGAACCCCCCTTTTTTTTAACAAAGGCACCACCACTTTCTCTCCCACTTCGAACGGCGCTTTTCTTTCCTTCCAGGCATCCTTTTCCTTGCGAAAATTCACCGTTCCGCCGCCGTCAATAAGAATATGCTTGCCTTCCGGAGTTGTTACCAAAATCGAATCCCCTTGTCCAACGTCCAAAAATTGCACCAGACCTGCCCCACCCATGGAAGGGGATTGATATCCGGTATACAGCAGTGCACCCAAAACCACGGACAGCAGCATGATCACGGATCTTACCGCATAGCGCTCGACATAATGACTTGTTGTAATGAACCCCCTCCATCGCAACGAGCCAGCCCATTGATCCACAAGCGGAAACACGGCAGTCGGTTCAGATAAGTCTGCTCTGCTGTTCAAGGAATCACGACCTTCCAACGGAACCGTGTCATCGGAGTTATTCATCGCTGCTCCTTGATGCTCTGACTTCTTCTTCACAATCGAGAGCAGTACATACAGGACAACATAGTACGCCAATATCCAGGCCAGCGAAGGAGATGGCCACAACGTCATAAAAGCAGAGGAGGCATTCATCCATTCAACGATACGAAATGTCAGCTGATTCAGCCATTCGGTTATATTCGCCAGCCAGCCTGCTCCCCGCATCCATACCCAGCTGAGCAGCAGGGACACCATCCCTAACGGGAGAACGATCAGACTTATGACGGGAACGAGAATCAAATTTGCGATGACAGACAGGAGCGATACCTGATTGAAATAATAAATCGTGAGCGGAAAAGAGATAAGCTGAGCCACCACCGTAATGCCTACAGTGCCCGCAAGCCAGCGGGGCATAAATCTCAGCAGCGGCATCAGCTTCGGCACGAAAATCATCAAGCCTGCAGTCACGATGAACGAGAGCTGGAAGCTGACGTTGACAAGAAAATACGGGTTCCACAGCAGCATGGCAAGTGCCGCAGTACTAAGAATATGCAATCCGTCCTTCAACAGCCTTCGCCTCGCAGCATACAAGCCGATCATGCCCATGATTCCCGCACGGACGATGGAGGGACTCGCCCCGGTAAGCAAAACATAGACCGGTATCAGCCACATGACCACGGTGAGCGAAGTCTCTCGCGTCATTCGAAGGGTCGTGCACAAGAATAAGAGACAGCCTACAACCACGGCAACATGCATGCCTGATATCGCAAGAATATGTGTTAAACCCAAGCGGGAGAACTCCATAAATGTATCGGGATCCAGATCATCCTGATTGCCAATAACAAGTCCCTTCATATAACCTGCATGAACTCCGGTGTATAATTGCTCCAGCTTGCCGCCGAGTGTATCTCGGGCAGAATCATTCCACCTGAGAATATGGCTTAAGCTCCAGCCGTCAGGTGGTGTGATCTGCGCTTGGTCGGCGCCCTTGACCTTGATGATCCAATGCATATTCTGGGTGCGCAAATATTGAAGATAATCAAAACCGTCAAAATTTCGCGCTTCACCCGGTTTTTGCAGTTCTCCGGTTAACTGTATATGATCTCCGCGCTGCCACTGGCCTGCTATATCCAGCTCGGACTTGTCCAATAATCTGACTTGAACCATAACGACATCATGCGTCTTTAGATCCTGGTCATTGTCCTGGTGAGCATGAGTTTTCATGTGGGTTGATGTAGACTGCCTGAAACCAAGATCAGCCTTCTGCAGCGAAACTTTGAAATCGGCCCTGTCTCCATCCACCTCCACAGGCGAAGAAATCACGCCCTGTGCGGTCACAGGATAAGTATCCACTGTCTCTGCTGCGGGAAGTCGCAATTCCAAATCACTTACATTTAACGCGTCGTGCCATTCCCAGTAGATGGTAGAACAACACAACGAGCACAGCATGCAGAACACAAACAAAGGTCCCGTGCGTCCCCAATGACATACAGCCAGCAGCAGGAGCATCAGCCCGGCAGCAATCAGGGCCAGTCTCCATCCATCGTACATACATGCAGCCCCGCTGCCCATAACCCATATAACAGTAAACACAAGTAACGGCCTTCGCCTCATAATTGGTATATCCTTTCGTTGTCATAACAAAAAAAGAACCTGTGCCTGCATATCGCAGCCAAAGGTTCTTCCTTTGTGACTTCCTATTTCGCATCCTATTTCATAGAAGTATTACGTAGACATCCTTCACGCATCATTCCGCTACAGTCATTAATGTCTCTCGTGGGGGCTCGTACGACTCAAGCTGCCGGAACAAAATCCCCTTCTGTTCCATCATGCGAGACACCTTGCCCGAATCCTTCGGATACGAGCGGTGGAATACCACTTCGACAATGCCGCTGTTAGCCAGCATATTCGCACAGGTCCAGCAAGGCTCATCGGTCACATAGACCGTGCTGCCTTCCCTGTCGATCCGGTCTGTGAACAGCAGCAGGTTTTGTTCGGCATGAATGGTGCGGATACAGCGCTGTTTTTTCACCATGCGCTCCTGGCCATCCTGCACAACCAACTCGTAATCCTCCGCTATCATACAGCCTGCTTCCGAGCAGTCAGGAACCCCCATCGGCGCGCCGTTGTATGCTGTACCGAGCAGCTTTTTCCCCTGCACCAGCACCGCCCCAACATGACGCCGCGGGCATTGGGAGCGGGTAGAAACCATAAAGGCAATATCCATGAAATACGTATCCCAATCTTTACGTTGATCTGCACTCATCATCTGTCACCTGTTTCTTATCGATATCTCCTTTATTGTAGCACATAGCTAAAGTCCAAAGTAAGGCTTCATCTTCTCCAGCATTTTGGGTCCAATGCCTTTGACATTCATTAAATCCGCTATACTCCGAAAAGGCCCAAACTGCTTCCGGTAATCGATGATGGCCTGGGCCTTGGCTTCCCCGATGCCGGGGAGTTCCATCAGAGTCGCTGCATCCGCCGTGTTCACATTAATCAATCCGGACTGTACCGAAGACGACGGCGAATCCACGGCAGACTCACTAGCAGAAGCTCGTTGCTGCGTCTGCAGAGCGCCACCATCGGTCTGGGAGGAGCCCGAAGAGGATTCGGGCTGGACAGAAGCCGGAGGCGACGTTTCGCCTGCGGAACCGCTTACGGTAGCAGCACCTTGGCTGCTGCTTAGTGAGAGATCCTTCGTGTTGCCCGCAGGCTCGCTTCCTGTATCAGGGTCCGCCTTCTTCGCAGCATCAGGAACGTCACCAGCCTCTGCTGGAGCAGCATCTTCCACGGCGCCGTTCCGGGAGTTCGCGGAGGACGTCTTCATTCCCTTTTCTCCTTCAACCCCCACCACTTGCTCCAGTTGGTCGTTTAACGGCTGCCAGCCCTCGATCCCCTTGTCGGTGCCGCCTGCAAACAAAATGAATCCGCAACCTGCGATGGTTGCCGCAAGACTCCAACCTAATGATATCCGTTTCATTCATGACCTCTCCTTATCATAAAAATTCATATCCATTGCGTTCAAAAACAGAATACTTGCATTCTCTCACCGAAATCACATGAAAAACCGTCATGCATCGGCATCTTCCCCGCATACATTAACTTAAGGACGGTACATTTCTGCCGTAAAGCGCGAAAGGAGGGAACGTACACATGAAGGTCGGTTTTATCGGTACGGGCAGCATGGGAAGTCTGTTGATCGAAGCCTTCATTCAATCGGGCGCACTCCTGCCTGAGCAGATTCGAGTCAGCAACCGAAGTCCTGAAAAGGCGCAGAAGCTGGCAAAGCGACATCCCGGTTTGACTGTATGCAGCTCTAACACAGAGACAGCTTCACAGAGCGACCTGTTCTTCTTATGTGTCAAGCCGCTGGAGTTTAAAACGGTCATCAGCGAGATCAAAGATCAGCTGGAAGCCCGGCAAATCGCGATATCCATCACGAGTCCGGTGCAACTGATCCATTTGGAATCAACGCTGCCATGCAAGGTGGCGAAAATCATACCGAGCATCACCAACATTACCGGAGGCGGAGCATCGTTATGTATGTATGGTTCCCGAATAAAAGAAGAAGACAGGCAGCTTATAGAAAGCCTCCTGTCTTATATCAGCAGGCCGCTCGAGATACTGGAATCGCACACGCGAATCACTTCCGATTTCTCCAGCTGCGGGCCTGCTTTTTTAAGTTTATTCATGGAAAAATGGATCGACGCTGCCGTTGAAATGACCGGTATCGACCGTAAGACCCTCAATGCATTAGCCGGTGAAATGCTGCTTGGCACCGGCAAGCTGCTAACGGAGGAGGGCTTCTCCCCCGAGCAGCTGCAAGAGCGGGTGGCGGTTCCCGGAGGCATCACCGCCCAGGCTTTGACACTGCTTGAGTCAAACCTGAACGGACTGTTCTACCAATTGATCCAGACCACACACGACAAATATGAGGAGGATCTGGCAAAACTGGATGCTGCCTTCGGTTTTACGATTAACCGGCCACGATATTGACCAGTTTACCCGGTACGGCAATGATTTTGCGTACACTCTTTCCTTCCAGCGCCTGCTTGACATTCGGAAGGGAGAGGCTATGTTGTTGCATGGCTTCTTGATCCATGTCTTTCGCGATTTTGGCACGTTCTACGATTTTGCCGTTGACTTGAACAACAATCTCAACTTCTGCCTCTACGGTCCAAGCCTCGTCAAAATCAGGCCATGGCTCATAGGTTACACTCTCGCTGTAGCCTAAACGGCTCCACAGCTCTTCAGCCAGGTGAGGCGCAAGCGGGGAAAGCAGTTGAACGAAGCTCTTCATGGCCTTCCGTGGAAGCTCATCCGTCTTGTATCCCTCGTTGATGAATATCATCAGCTGGCTGATTGCTGTGTTAAAGCGCAGATGCTCGAAATCATCGGTCACTTTCTTGATCGTTTTGTGCAGCGTACGTTTGAATTCGTCCGTACCCTCGCCCTCAACGATTCTAGGATTCAATTGACCGTCGTCACCGATGAACAGGCGCCATACACGGGAGAGGAAGCGATGCGTTCCCTCAACGCCGTTGGTGTTCCATGGCTTGGTCGCTTCCAGCGGCCCCATGAACATCTCGTATACGCGCAGCGTATCGGCTCCATACTCGTTAACGATGTCATCCGGATTGATGACATTGCCACGGGATTTACTCATTTTTTCATTATTGTTGCCAAGAATCATGCCCTGATTGACAAGCTTCTGGAATGGCTCCTTCGTATCAACAACACCCAGGTCATACAATACTTTGTGCCAGAAGCGCGCATACAGCAAGTGAAGCACGGCATGCTCCACGCCACCGATGTACAAGTCAACCGGAAGCCACTCCTTCTGCTTCTCCTTGGAGCACAATTCATCATGGTTGTCAGGATCGATGTAACGCAGATAATACCAGCAGCTGCCTGCCCATTGCGGCATCGTATTGGTCTCGCGGCGGGCTTTCATGCCGGTTTCAGGATCTACCGTTTCCACCCACTCCGTAACGTTAGCCAGCGGTGATTCACCGGTACCGGACGGCTTGATCTGATCGACATCCGGGAGAAGCAGCGGAAGCTGATCCTCCGGCACGGTCTTCATCGTTCCGTCTTCCAGATGCAGGATCGGAATCGGCTCGCCCCAATAGCGCTGACGGCTGAACAGCCAGTCACGCAGACGGTAAGTTACCTTCTTCTGACCCTTGCCCTCTTTTTCCAGCCATTCATTCATCGCTTGAATAGCCGCTTCATTATCCAGCCCGTTCAAGAAACCGGAATTCACATGCTCGCCACTGCCGGTGTAAGCTTCCTCCTCGACATTTCCACCCTGAACGACTTCAATAATCGGAAGACCAAACTGTTTGGCAAATTCCCAGTCACGGCTGTCGTGACCCGGAACCGCCATAATGGCTCCTGTTCCGTAACCTGCCAGCACATAGTCCGCAATCCAGATCGGCACTTTAGCGCCGCTCACCGGATTAATGGCGTATGCTCCGGTAAAGACACCGGTTTTGTCTTTTGCCAAATCCGTCCGCTCCAGATCACTTTTGCGGGAAGCCTGAACTTGATAAGCCTTCACCGCTTCGCGCTGATCCGCTGACGTAATTTTGTCCACAAGGTCATGCTCCGGTGCCAGCACACAGTAGGTAGCGCCGAACAGTGTATCCGGGCGGGTTGTAAATACCTCCAGATGGCCATCGTAACCCTCGATGTCAAAACGAACCTCGGCACCCGTGGATTTGCCAATCCAATTGCGCTGCATATCCTTCAGGCTTTCGCTCCAGTCCAGCTCATCCAGATCCTCAAGCAGGCGCTCTGCATATTCGGTAATACGCAGAATCCATTGACGCATCGGCTTGCGAACGACCGGATGTCCTCCGCGCTCACTCTTGCCATCGATGACCTCTTCGTTCGCCAGCACGGTACCGAGTGCTTCGCACCAGTTAACCGGCACTTCAGCCACATAAGCCAAGCCGCGGTTATAGAGCTGGATAAAGATCCACTGGGTCCATTTGAAATATTCCGGATCGGTGGTGCTGATCTCCCGGTCCCAGTCATACGAGAATCCGAGGGATTTGATCTGGCGCCGGAACGTATCGATATTTTGCACGGTGAACTCGCGGGGATGCTTGCCTGTGTCCATCGCATACTGTTCTGCAGGGAGTCCGAAAGCATCCCATCCCATGGGATGCAGCACATTGTAACCTCGCATCCGTTTGTAACGGGACACGATATCTGTTGCCGTGTATCCTTCCGGATGCCCTACATGCAGGCCTACGCCGGATGGATATGGGAACATATCCAGTGCGTAAAACTTCGGTTTGGATGATGCCTCTTCGGTTTTAAACGTTTTTTTCTCGTCCCAGTACTGCTGCCACTTCGGTTCGATGGCCTGCGGGATATAGCCGTGGCCGGTTGTCTGATTGTCCGTCATACTTCAATGCTCCTCCTTCACATTCGAGAGACAAGGCCTGATGCCATTGTCCAAAAACAAAAAAACCTCATCATCCATAGCGTTGATCGCTAGGGACGAGAGGTTTGATTCCCGTGGTACCACCCTAGTTAGCCAAAGGCATACTTTGCCTTTCACTCCCTTTGCATCCTTATCGCGGATGAGACGACAATGCTTCATCGGCCAGTTGCTGAAATAGCCATTCAGCGGCCGGGTTAACATCATTGCTCCGAGGCGAGTTCATTCCTATCGTCAACCGGTTTTCACCAAACACCGGCTCTCTGCATGATCGAATGCGGAAGTACTGATCCTCATCATCGCTTTCATATTACCATTTTAATGTGGCTATTATACCCAAAATGTACGATCAAGTCAACGAAAGTTCATCTCCGCTCCTGCGGTAATGCTCCGGTGTCGTTCCGACCATTGATTTGAACATCCGGCTGAAATGAGCCAGATGCTTAAACCCGGATGCCTGGCTGACCTCCGTTATGCTCAGATAAGGGTGAAGCCGCAGTAAAATTTTAGCCTGGTTGATCCGCCGGTGATACAAATATTTAAACACCGTTGTTCCCGTCACCTCCTTGAATAAGGAGGATAGATAATGCTTGGTAATATGCATATCGCGGGCGATTCTCTCCAGCGTCAGATCGTGCATATAATTTTCCTCGACAAACGATACCACATGCTGGACATGCCGCTCCTTCTCTGAGATCGAGTCCTGACCCTGTACAGCGGCCTGACACCAGCCTGCAATGACGTACATCAACTCCTGGATGCGCAAGGTCATGCGTTCCTGGCGGTAGTGGGTCGTGGACGCTGACAGGCGATGAATATCGGCCAGCAGGGCCTCGAACTCTTCCCGATTGGTCCCGGTTAGGGTCATACGATGATTCCGGAGCGTATCGAAGGGGTCCAGCAGGATCGTCTTGGCCGATTCCGACAGCCCCTTGCACACCCAGGCCGGGTCAAAATGCAGAATGCTTCTTACGTATCTGGAATCGGGTTCCACACTCGGACAATGAAGCGTCAAACCATTCATCAGCAGCAGATCCCCCGGCTTCAGCGCAAAGACAGAGTCACCGATTAGATAGGTGCAGCATCCCTCGTGAAAATAATAGATTTCATAAAAGGCATGGGAATGGAACTGCCCGCTGATAAGGGGCTGTTCATTATAATAGCTCAGATCTATTGGCTCTTTCAGCTGCATCCACTCGAAGCTTGGCAGCCCTTTGGATGATGACGAGGACATAAGAGAATCGCCCCTTTAGCGGCCTGGGGTTGTAGAACCCCTGAACATCGCGGAGTTTTTCTCTATTATATATGATTTTCTTGAATGCGCACGGCCTCATTCTGAGCAATCACGCATAATTCGCCAGCCTTGAAGGCGTGCTCCTGGGACATGGCAAACTCGGTCCGTTCCAGACAATCCAGGATCAGCTCGCCGAAAAACGGATAGCCTACCTTGCCCTGCAGCTCCATATGAAACTCCCCTTCGCCGTTAACCAAATACAGATGATCGCCTTGTGGATGTCTGGCAATATCAATGTATTTACGAAGTTCGATATATCCGTCCGTTCCCAAAATAACGGTTCTTCCGTCGCCCCAGGTACCAAGGCCCCCAGGCGTCAGCCAATCGACACGGAAATAATTCGTGGCCCCGTTGTCTCCGAGAAGTGTCGCATCTCCGAAATCCTCCAGCTCCGGGTAGGCCGGATTCGCATAATTGCCCACCTTGCTGCTGAGCACCTTGGCATCGCGGCAGCCTGCAAAAAACAAAAACTGCTCAATCTGGTGGGACCCGATATCGCACAATATGCCGCCATACTGCTGATGGCGGAAAAACCAGTCCGGACGGGATGGAGCATTTAAGCGGTGCGGTCCTGTTCCCATCACCTGCACCACGCGGCCGATCACGCCGTCCTGTATCAGCCGACCCGCGTGGACCGCACTCTCCACATGCAGCCGTTCACTGTAATAAACCATATACTTCCTGCCTGTCTCTGCCGCCTTTGCACGTGCCGCGCTTACCTGCTCCAGGGTGGTGAACGGCGTCTTATCGGTAAAATAATCCTTGCCGTGTGACATAACCTTCAAACCAAGCTCACATCTCTCCGATGGAATGGCGGCAGCCGCTACAAGATGAACTTCCGCATCCTCGAGCACCTGTGCCTCGGAGGAAGCGGCGGTTACGCCAGGATAGGTCTCGAGAAAAGCCGCTACCTTGGCGGGGTCTGAATCATACACCCATTTTAAAGTTGCCCCCGCTTCAATTAATCCGTTACACATGCCGTATATATGTCCGTGCTCCAGCGACATGGCGGCAAAGACAAAATCCCCGGGCTTGCACACCGGCTGGGCTTTGCCAACCGGCGCATAGAGCATTCCATTACTGCGATCCATACCGATTGCCTCCTGACGGTTCATTAATAGGTTCCGAACGTTTTGCTCATATCAACCGGTCCAACCTCTCTGACGGTCTTCTGGCTGGAAGATTGGGCAATGCGTTCCTGCAGCAGCTCATAATACAAATCTTCGTTCAAGGGCAGATCCACCCAATGATCGGTCCAGGTGGACAGATGCATCGCGTTTGACAGCGTCAATCCGTGGATCCCCTCTTCGCCCGGCGCAATCAGCGGCGTGCCTTGACGAATGGCATCCACAAAATTTTGAATAATACCGCTGTGCTGAGGATTATCACCCGAGATCGGCACATCGCATTTCCAGCATTCCGGTTCTCCAAAACCTCCGGTATACTGCTGATTGAATTCGGGTTCCGGAACGCGAAGGCGCCAGAAGGTAAGCTTTCCGTCCTCAATGACGATTTTTCCACGGTCCCCCGTCACTTCGTACCGGTTCGTTCCAGGCGCTTCGCCCGTTGTGGTAATAAAAACTGCCGTTGCACCATTCTCATATTCAGCATAAGCCGTCACATCGTCTTCCACTTCAATATTGCGGTATTTGCCAAACGAACAAAAGGCACGAATCCTCTTCGGCATCATTCCGGTCGTCCACTGCCACAAATCCAGCTGATGCGGAGACTGGTTGATCAGCACGCCTCCACCTTCACCGCCCCAGGTTGCACGCCAACCGCCGGAATCATAATAGCTTTGGGACCGGTACCAATTGGTTACGATCCAGTTCATCCGCCGGATCTCACCAAGCTCGCCGTCTGCAATCAGCTCCCGAAGCTTCTTATACAGCGGATTACAGCGCTGGTTATACATAATCGAGAAGACTTTGCCACTGCTCGCAGCGGCAAGGTTCATTTCCCGAACCTGCTTGGTATAGACGCCCGCCGGCTTCTCGATCAGGACGTGGAGTCCATGACTGAGGCATTTTATCGCCACTTGTGGATGTGCATAATGCGGCGTGGCAATGATCACCGCATCGATCTCTCCCGAAGCTATTAAAGCATCCGCATCATTCCAGATTTTCACATCCGAGGGCAGTGTTGCCTTCGCCTCTTCCTGCTTAGCCGGGTTGAGGTCACATATAGCGCTGAGTTTCCCTCCGGCAATCCGGCCTGCTGCAAGCGTTCTGGCATGCGAGAATCCCATGCCGAGTCCAATGACGGCTACTCTTACTTGATCCATATTTCTTACCTCCCTTGTGAATGAATGTCTACACGCGCTGTTTATGATCTGCCCACACCTTCATCTGCTCGGCAAAACGGAGCAGCATCTCCGTAGACTCATACGTACCGCTAAAGTCTTCAATCCCGAAATAACCATCGTAGCCCACCGAATGCAAATCCTGTATCACTTGCACCCACGGAACGGCTCCCTGGGCAAGAGAAACCCATTCTCCAGACCAGACTGCCGTGCTTCCATCCTCTGATGGAGTCTTGCGGTATCCTGCATTCTTAACATGGACATGAGCCAGATAGGGACCCAGCAGTTCCAGGCCCATTCGGTAATTCTCATACCCTTCATGGACCATATTGCCCGGATCATACAGCACCCCAATATGCTGTGGATTGAAGTGGGATACAAGACGGTGCGTTAGTCCCGCACTCGGCGCAATCGTCAGATGATGTGTCTCCACCAATGCCTTGACTTGATAAGCCGCTGCCAAGTCCTGAACCTCGTGTAAATACCGTACCGCTTGATCGTACAGTTCATTGTAGTTGTGCTTTCGGTCATATCCCGGAATACCCACGCGAATAAATGAAGCTCCGATCAGCTTGGCTGCCTGCATGACCTTTTCCGTTGCTTCCACATCACCACAGGTCAGATAGGGGACCACCGCAAGACTGCGCCGTCCAAACTTGTCGGCAGCTTGGCGGAATCTAAGCCAATCCTCCTCCGTGCCTCCCGGATCTATTGAGCATCGATTATGACGCCAGAAGGAAGGCTTCTCCTCTGCGGCATCGGCTGGAACTTCCTTGAAGCGCCATTCAATGCCCTCAATACCGGCATCAGCCGCTGATTTAGCCAGCGCCTCAGGCTGCAAATCAGGTGTTGCGACTGTAAAAACAGACAGTTTCATTATTCCGTCATCCTCTCTTCAGACCTGTGAATTTGCATGAGCAACATTTGATCATCGTTGGACTCATTTCTTATCATTCAGAGCGTCATAGATTCATAGAACCAACCTTGCAGATAGCGCTCTCATTTCTGTCTTTTCTCTCTCTCCAACATCGTAGCACAGTCCAGGAGGCAAACCCATATCCCTGTATCCGAACCTTAACCACAGTCAAACAAAGCGGAAAAGAAGTGTCTTTGAATACAATCAACCGTCCTTAACGCAAAAAAGCACCCCTGCCGTCCTGGAACAGACGGTAAGAGTGCCTTCCTTATCATAAGTATTCATTATTTTACGGCAACGTAGAACAGCCGGGATGCATCCTGCCCTGCTTCAATCCACTCAAAATCGGCATAACATTTCACATCCCGAAATCCGGCCTTCACCAGTTCAACTCTCATCCATTCCGGGTCGTATCCGCGCTGGACATGAGTCTCCTCAAAGCGGCGGTAAACGGAAGGATCCTGATCGTCCCTGGCAAAAATGGAAAGATGATGTTCAATCTCACAACGACGTTCATCCAGGTCGCATGTCCAGATATAGGACACTTCCCGTTCATCCAGAACGAATGGCTGCTCTTCGTCATAACGAATCAGCGTATTGGGGTGATGCACATCAAACAGGAACGTGCCGCCTTCCTTAAGACCGCTGTAAGTCCGTGCAAAAGTGGAGCGTATGTCCTTCTCCTCCAGCAGGTAGTTCACACAATCACAAAATGAAATGACAGAATCCACCTGCTCTGGCAGTTCCCAGGAGCGCATATCCTGCTGTACCCAGCGGACGCTGCCCTCCCGAAATAAACGGTGCCCCTGCGGTGTTCCCTCGAGCTTGCGTCTGGCAACGGACAGCATGTCCGCTGACAGATCAATACCTGTTACCTCAAATCCGGAGTTAACCAGCGGGATGGTGATACTGCCAGTTCCGCACCCGAGCTCCGCAACGCTTTTTGGCATTCCGTGTTTATCCCAGGCTGTTCTCGCAAAGCGGATCCAATCCGGATAAGGCATGTCTTCCATGAGTTGATCATATACGTAAGCAAACTTGCGGTAAGACAACATGATGACACCACTTTCCTAGAAGCTTCCCCTATGATCCGGGTTGTTACTTAGAATCGGTATTCTCTTCTTTATTGACCATATACGTCCAGCTGTCCTTCTGGGTAACGAGCCCGTCCTTCATCAGTTTGCCAAGCGCACGTTTGAAAGCGGATTTGCTTATGCCAAATCGCTGCTTGATGATATCGGGCGGTGTATCATCCGAATACGGCATCGCATGGCCCGGGCGCTCCTTCAGAAAAGCAAGGAGCCGGTCGGCATCATCTGTCCGGCCGATCTCTTTTTGCGGAACCATGGACAGGTTGACCCTTCCATCTTCCCGAATATGGCTCACCCGGACTTTGACCTCTTCGCCAAGGCGCAGCATGCGTGTCCGTTCGGAGGAATGGATCATGCCGATTGCACCAAAGCCGACCACGCCTCCGTCAATGATGACAAATGTGCCCATCTGGAGCGGTTTATAGACGAGGGCTGTGAACCATTCGCCCTTCCATGAATCAGGCGCATGGAACGAAAGCGGAGCCAGCTCCTGCTCGCCGGCAAGCTTCGCCCGAAGACGCCCTTGCTTGTCATGCTCCATAATGACAAACACATAGTCTCCCACGACCGGATGCAGTTCCCGCATCTCAGGCAACTCCCGGATTGGAAGCAGCAATTGTCTGCCAAGCCCCATCTCAAGAAAACACCCAAGACGGGGATGAACATCCGCCACCTGCAGCTTCGCGGTTTCACCCAGTGTCAGATAAGGTTTCTTCATCGTTGCAGCCAAGCGATCTTCCGTATCAAAGAAAATAAATACCTCTACCGTGTCCCCCGGTTCAATCTTGCCCGTGAGCTCCGAATAGTGAAGAAGCACATCCCGATCGCCGCCATCCAGAAAATAACCGTAAGGAGAAACTTCTCTGGATACAACCAGCTCCGTCAATGTGCCGGCAATTAAACTCATACGTTCTCCACCACTTTAGCATCCGACCACAGACGCTCGATATTGTAATACTCGCGCTCATCGCGGTGGAAAATATGCACGATAACATCCCCAAGATCCATCAATACCCAGCGGGCTGCGTCCATTCCTTCCAGTCCGCGAAGAGCTACGCCTTCATCATGGGCCCGTTTGCGGATTTCGGTTGCTATCGCTTGCACCTGGGTATCCGAGTTACCATGACAGATGACAAAGTAGTCTGCGATTAGCGAAATCCCTCTGAGATCCAGAACAACGAGATCCATTGCCTTTTTATCTTCTGCGGCGGCAACTGCCACATTTAACAACTCATTCGGTTTCAACGTCATGAATTCGCCTCCAATTGCTTAATTAGATCGTTGCGGGCTAATACCGTCAACGGATAAATAATTTGTCTGCGTGATAGCAGGTGTCCGATCGTGGAATCAAAACCGGCGGCAAGCGCCTCTTCAAGGCTATGGTTGGCCAGTTCGCGAATATTATTCACCCCGGGAAAATCCCGTCCCGGTTCCATGTAATCCGCAAGGCAGACCACCTTGTCCAGCAGCGTCATTCCTATGCGTCCTGACGTATGGTAACGAATTGCGTCAAGCACCTGGGCATCCGTCACCCCATACTCCTGCTGCGCTACAAAAGCACCGACCTCAGCGTGCCAGAGCTGCTTGTCGTAATGGAGCAGCTCTTCGGAGAGTTTATGATCCACCATCATCTGGTGAAGCCTCTGCACAGGCCAATATTTTGCAACATCATGCAGGATGGCTGCCAGCTCTGCCTTAACCGGGTCGGCTCCAAACCGGCCGGCCAGGATGACGGCGGTTTCCATTACGCCCTGCGTGTGCTCCCAGCGTTTGGCCGGCATCTGGGAGGATACAGCGTCAATCAGTTTCTCACGGCTGTACAGCATATATACCGCTCCTAACAATATAATCATAAACACGGTCCGGTACCATATAACGGATGGACAAGCCCGATGCCGCTCTATCCCGAATCAGGGTGGAGGATATTTCGATCAGCGGCATCTCCGCCGTGACCACCACCTGACGCAGAAATTCCGGCAGCTCATCCACGGACAGCTTGGTCCCGGGGCGGTTGAGCCCGATAAAGGTGAGCATTTCCGCCAGTTCCTCAATGCGGTTCCACTTGGGAAGGTATGCCACCATATCCGCTCCGATAATGAACGAAAATTCATGCTCGGGATACGTATCCCGCAGCTCTCTGACGGTGTCGACGGTGTAGGAAACTCCGCCGCGTTGCACTTCCCAGTCCAATGTACGAAAGGACGGATGGTCGGCTACAGCCTCGGCCGTCATTTCCAGCCGCATGAGTCCGGTTACGCCGGCATCTTCCTTGTGCGGGGGGATATGACTCGGCATGAACCATACCTCATCCAGGTCATAAGTATCCCGTGCAGCTTCGGCTGCCAGCATATGCCCGATATGAATGGGATCAAAGGTTCCACCCATTATCCCTACCTTCATCCGGATCGCCTCCCCTTATAGAGAGTTATTCTACTGCCTTACAAGGAGCAACGTGCTCCCTTATGGCAGTTCGATGGTCTTGTAATCTTTGGATTCTTTATAGAGCACGATCGTTTTGCCGATGACCTGCACCAATTCCGCTTTGGCTCCCTCGGCAAGTTCCTGCGCGATTTCCCGAGGATCTTCAAGGCAGTTGTTCAATACGGATACTTTCAGCAGCTCACGCTTCTCAATCGCCTCGGAAATATGGCGGATCAGATGCTCGTTGCTTCCTCCCTTGCCTACCTGGAACAGCGGATCCAGATGGTGCGCAAGGGAACGTAAATGTCGTTTTTGCTTTCCTGTTAACATGCTTGGTCATTACTCCTTAAATATTCAATTATTAAATCCAACGGATTGGTCGAAAGCTATATTGTAGCTTTTGCTTCACCATTAATCAATAAACAAGATGCACCGGTTCAGGCTTGAAAGCTGCTCAGAACCGCTTCATTCATGGCCTGCACAGGTGCCGTCAATCCCGTCCAATACTCCAGTGCATACGCACCCTGGTTGATAAACATCCCAAGTCCGCCATGCACAGTGCATTGCCGCAACTCACCTTGCCGGAGAAGCTCAGTCTTCAGCGGGTTATAGATCAGATCGCTGACCACGATCCCTTCCGGGATGTGCCCTTGAGGGATAGGAATCTCCGAAATCCGGGGAAACATGCCTACAGAGGTTGTGTTGATAATGACATCCGCTGTAAGCAATGCCTCTTCGGCATAATCTTCACCGTATCCCCTCAAGTCGGCAAGCGAGCTCCATTCCTCAGCCAGCGCCAGCGCTTTGGCGGCTGTCCGGTTCACGATCGATATCGTCTCGGGCTTTTCGCCGATAAGGGCATAAATAATACCCCGGGCAGCGCCTCCGGCTCCAAGGACAACAATGCGCTTCCCTTTGAGGTCGGGACACGCTTCATCCTTCAATGAACGAACATATCCGATGCCATCCGTATTGTAACCCTTTAGGGTGCCGTTGTCATTGACGATGGTATTGACGGCGCCGATCTGCCGCGCCCCTTCATCAACGACATCCAGATACTTCATAACCTCCACCTTGTGGGGGATCGTAACGTTTACCCCCCGAAACCCCAACGCTTTCACAGCCTGGATCGCTTCCCCTAATCCTTCCGGACGTACATGAAGCGGCACATAGGCGCCCGATAACCCCAGTGCGGTTATGGCCGCATTATGCATGGCCGGCGATTTCGAGTGGCCGATGGGATCCCCCATAACGCCAAGGAGCAGGTAATCACGCTCGATCCATGAATTCTCTTTCATTTCTCCTCCGCCTCTCCCGCCATAAGCCAATGGTGCACCTATGGATGAGTCACTTATATCAAGGATGGACGCGACAGAACTTTGATTCCTTTCGGTGCATGAACCGCTACAAGCGCACCCTGCTCACCGTTGATCTTGATCCAGCCGAGGCCGGATATAAACACGTCTTGGCGCGTTCCCTTCGGTATACGGATTTCATGTCTTGTCCATTCCGGTAATTCCTCAAGCCGTTCCTTAGTCGGGGGCGAGAGGAGCTCTCCGGCATGCTCCTCAAACAACGAATCCGCCCGTTCCAGCTTGGTCCGATGAATGCCTAATCGGCCGCTGATGAAGCAAGTGAAGGATTGATGCTCCCCTTGCAAAAAGTCAAAGCGGCCAAAACCTCCGAAGAACAGGGTCTGACCCTCGTTCAGCTGGTATACCATCGGTTTCAACGGATTCTCCGGCATCACTGTCCCCAAATCCTCACGGCTGACTACCTCGCTATAGCGCCAAGGGTATACGATGCCCGGCGTATCAATAATATACCGGCCATCATCCAGCGGGATATTGACCATATCCAATGTCGTTCCCGGATAACGGGAAACGGTCAACTCCTGATCCAGATCACTGTAGTCGCGGATCAAACGGTTGATCAAGCTGGATTTGCCTACGTTCGTGGCTCCAACTACATATACGTCACGGTCGCCTCTGTGCTGCCCGACCATCTCCAGCAGCCGCTCGAAGCCTTGATTCTTCTTCGCGCTGCAGAGCACAATATCTTCCGTTCTCAGGCCATGCTCCTTGCACTGCTTCTGCACCCAATTCAGAACCTTGTTCCAATTGGTAACTTTCGGCAGAAGGTCTGTTTTATTAACAGCCAAAACGACAGGGTTATTGCCGACAAAACGCTGCAGTCCTGAAATGAGACTTCCTTCAAAGTCAAAGAGGTCCACAATATGAATAACAAGCGCATTCTTGCCGCCAATTTGTCCGAGCAGCCGTAAAAATTCGTCCTGATCTACGGTTACCGAGGATGCTTCATTATAATTCTTGATCCGGAAACAGCGCTGGCAAATGACCGGGTCACGGTCCCAGGCCTTCTCCGGCAAATAGCCGGGCTTGTCCTGTGCTGCACTCTGAAGCGGTATGCCGCAGCCGCTGCACTTCTTGATGTCTCCGCCTGTAGGCAACGTCATGATTTCGGTTCCTCCTCCATCCATAATCCTTTTTTGCGTAAACGGGTCAATGCGATGCGTTCCACCCGGCGATTAACCAGACGGGTAAACCATCCCTCATCGCTGATTGCGATAGGCATAACCAGAACCGTATACAAACCAAGGCGATTCCCGCCATATACATCAGTCAGCATCTGGTCACCGACAACCACCGTTTTATCCGGAGTGAGCTCCATCATTTTCATGGCTTTGCGAAACGGAGTATTGCTGGGCTTACGGGCTTCGTGCACATATTGGATATCCAGCGGCGTCGCAAATTTGGACACGCGTTCGAGCTGGTTGTTCGAAACAATGATGAGCTGAAAGCCAAGCTCCTTCACTCTTTTGAACCAAACGACCAGTTCCGGTGTCGCCAGCGGAGCCTTTGCACCAACGAGGGTGTTATCCAGATCCGTAATGATTCCACGATACCCCTGCTCATATAATTCTTCTAGGTTAATATCAAAAACCGTATTGACACGGAGCTTTGGGATTAACATTTCAAACAAGTTCGTCACCTCAATTTCATACGAAAAACTATACCATATTCCGGTTCCTTAGTAAAAATAATCACGAGCCTTTTTCATCCTTCATACCGCGTAATCATCATGACCAGCAAAAGACCACCCGGCAGCTCAGGAAGAGAGCCGGGCGGTCTTGAAATTACTGGATATCAGAGCACGTATCCATATCGAGGTATCCTGATATCGCAAGAACAACCACCACTATGCGGTCTGTCTTCCTGGAATTACGGCGACAGCCGTTTTTCATGCACAATTCGAATCTTTTTTATAGACTTCTTCAGTTTCTCGGCATCATTTTGAACGGAACGCCACTGCTCCTCCTGCACTTCAGCAGGACTGTAACGTGCAGCCTCGAATTGCTGCAGCAGCGGTCTCATTTCGGATTCCAGCGCAGGATGTGCTTGCAACCAGCGCTTCACCGACTCACGAAGCGTTTCATGTTCCTGGCGTACCAATCCCTTGCGGTGCACGGAACGAATCCAGCGTTCGGTTTCGGCAATGACTTTATCCGCTGCCGTCAGCGGCTTGCCTGCACGAATGCGCGCTCCTGCAAAACGCAGGCTGATACGCATTCTCCACAAAATATACAGAATCCACAATACGATTACAACCGCGGCAGCCGTTACAATCATTTTGACCCACCCGGATTGTTGATCATTAGAGGCGGAAGCAGGAGTGGTTTCATCCTCTGCACTCTCTTCTTCTTCAACGTCTTCCTCAATGACCGGCTCGGCATCTGTGTCGGCTGTCAGGATGGGCATGCTAAATCCCGGCGTTGCTTCAATCGGAACCCATCCGTACTCACCGAAATATACCTCCACCCAAGAATGGGCGTCTGCATTCGTTACGGTATAGTTCCCTGGCTCAATCGGGGTTTGACCATCCATCGGCATGTATTCCGAAGCCGTCAGGCTGCCGGGAGCATAACCCTTTACCCAGCGTGCTGGGATATCAAGGGACCTTGTCATCATAACAAGCGAGGTAGAAAAGTAATCACAATATCCTTCCTTGACCTCAAACAGAAAACCATCCACGAAATCATCGCTCTTCTTGCGGGTAAGGTCAGGGGTGTTCGTATAGGTATAGTTGCTTGTTAGATATTGTTGCAAAAGCATAACCTTCTCATACGGAGTATCTCCTTCAGCCGTAATTTCCTCAGCCAGCGTTGTGACGCGTTCCGGGAAATTTCTCGGCTTCTGGATATAGGCATCGTCCATAGAGCCGGAATACAACTGATCGTATGTTCTTGTGCTCAGCTCATCAATAGGAATAACCGGCACTTCAGAGGTTAAGGTATAACTCTTCGGATAATCTGCATCCCGGACATCATCCAGATGCATTTCCGCGCCTTCCATCTGCCAGCGGAGCCGCCCCGGATCAATATCTTCATCCAGACCCTCCAGCTGCTTAACAGAGTATGCACCGAACAATACGGGGTACACCGTATCACTCAGCATCGTCACTGATTGCTCCAGTTTCTTGGTGGATAGTGATCCGTTCGATTCACCCGGCAGTTCCTCGCCGATCTCTACGCCTGTACCGGAACGCCGGCTGCTGGCTCCGTCTGCCCAACCTGTGCCGGAATACACCGCTCTGGTCTCTCCGCGCCAGTAGCTGCGTTCATCCGAGGTGATTGACATCACCGGTGAGTAGTCGAAGTTAAAGCCGCCGCCAAGATCATTGTCCTCTCTTCCGTAACCGGACATGCTCTCTGATGAAGACTCGATAAGAGTTCCGGTTCCGGTTGTACTGCCCGTGGACAGCGGCACCCCGCTCCATTCCCTCCATGCCGTATAAGGATCTGTTAATGTCGGCTGGACATGAGGCATATTCACGCCAGCCACAATAATCAAAGAGAATATAACCAAAATGTTAGCAATAATCTTAAACGGGTATTTTGATAAGTTGATCCAGCCCTGAGGAAACCGTCTGCGGAACCGGTTGAAATGGCTGGAAACAAGCCAGCCCATTCCGGCTCCGACCACCCAAGCGATCTCATCCCACAGCACAATTTTTGTAAAGGAATCCAGCACGGCAAAGCTGATGACATTCAGCCCGACAATAAAAAGGACGCGTCCTTTGGTTTTGGCCCAGTGTGCAATGAACAGGAAAATCGCCCAGGCAGCGACAGCGAACCATAAATAGGGAAAGAGATACATGATTTCTTCAGCCAAAACACTTTCACTTGTCATGACAGGAACTGGATTGCCGTAAGACTTCAGCAAACTGTACACGCAATAGAGAATCAAAACAAACTGTATCAGCAGCCTGTAGCCCTGTTTAATGGGAAGCAGGGCTTCAATGACAGCCGTGATGGTTAACGCCGCTATGACAATGGCCGTCGTTTCCGAGAGCCAGATCGTTTCGGTGAAGGATACCCACTGCATGCCCATGATCCAGAGCCAGAGCATCGCCAATGTACTGAAAAAGGTCGTGGACAGTTTATCCAGCCATAGTCTCATCAAACACCACCTCCAAGCGCAGCCGGAAGCTCATCCAGCGAGGAAACCGAATAACTCGATATGCCCCGGGATTGAAGGAGCGATATGGATTCATCCTGCCGCTTCTTTTCGTTCGGGTTATGAATTTGCAGAAAACAAGGGTTCATCCCCCTGGTTTCAACCCAGCGCATAATCTCGGAAGCTTCCTTGCCACTCATTGGACTGATCAACAGGAACAAGGCGCCTTTGGGAAAATGACGATAGGACTTCTCCAGGGAAGCGATCAATTTGCCCTTTCGGTTATAATCCACATCAACCAAATGCTGAATCATCCGCATCCGTTCGCCCGCATGGTCGGCGGGAGCGAACATTTTGGCTTCCTGCGTGGTTGTGAACAGACCTGTACCCGCATGCTCCTTGGCACCATATTCAATCAACGACGCCGCTGCCGATACAGCGAGCTCAAACTGCTGGGCGTTATCAAACCCTTCTGCGGTGCAATCCAGAACGATCATCGTCTTCGGAAAGGATTCATGCTCGAATTCCTTCGACTTCCAGGAGCCGGTCTTTGCCGTAGCGTTCCAGTGAATCCGGGAGATCCGGTCACCATATACATAATCGCGGACTCCATTGATCTGCGTTGTTTCCCGTCTTGAAGCCGATATCGTTGTATGCGTGCCGCCTAATCTGGAATTCCGAATGTTTCGATGCCACTTGGGGATATAGATGGTTCTCGGCAATACGCGAAAATCAGTCTGAACTTCAATCCGTCCCTTGTGCTCCATTAAGCCGAAAATATCTTCGCTTATGCATTCCGTCTTGGAAAAAGCATACCGCCCCCGCTCAAGCGGCGGCGTCTGGAATACAAGCTTGCCTGTACCCCGAAGGTTCGGAATGATGCTGTCCTCGAAAGACCAGGAGTCGCCGTTATGCCTCTGCAGCACTTCACGTACAATCATGTATGGCATAGGCAGCAAGCCTGGAACATGAACCTCCAGCTTCACGCGAACCTGTTCGCCGGCATGAAGCTGCTCTCCAGCACGCTCCGACCCGCCCAGTACGCTGCGCTGCGCTTTGACTCGATTGACACCGCCAAAGCCAGCACCGATCAGATATATCGTCAGAAGGCTCACCATCGAGAACAGCATGAGCGAGGTTTTGCCTCCTTGAAACAAAACGTACAAAAGACACAGGCACCATACCGCCAACACCGCTGCCAGTCTGGACGGCTGCATGCCATTCAAAAATAACGAAACCGCACGGCGCATGCCTATTTCCCCATTTGTACAGGCACTTTGACCTGACGCAGTATAAACTCAAGCACCGATTCCGGACTCGCATTGTCGAGTCTGGCTTCCGGACGCAGCATGATCCGGTGCGAAAGTACGTACGGAGCAAGCGTCTTCACATCATCAGGCAAAACATAATCCCGCTCGTTCAAGAAGGCGTAGGCTTTGACCGCGTTCATGAATGACAGGGTTGCCCGGGGGCTTGCGCCCAGCATAACGGAAGGATGTTCACGCGTCGAGCGGGTGATATTCAGCAGGTAGTCGGCAACAGGCTCGCCGATGAAGACGTCCCGAATTTCACGCTGAATGGCGGAGATTGTATCCATATGTGTTACCGGCTGCAGCTTGTCCGCCAGCTGTCCGTCACGTGAACGGTACATCAGCTGCTTCTCCGTTGCGGCATCAGGGTAACCCAGGCTGAGTTTTAACATAAACCGGTCCAGCTGGGCCTCCGGGAGCATGTACGTACCTTCAAAATCGATCGGGTTCTGGGTAGCGCACAGCATGAAGGGATGGGGAAGTTCGTGGGTCGCCCCGTCCACCGTTACACTGCGCTCCTCCATCACTTCAAGCAGAGCCGATTGCGTCTTGGTGGTAGCTCGATTTATTTCATCCGCCAGCAGAATATTGGTCATGACCGGGCCTGGACGGAAGTAGAACATTTCGTCACGAGGGTGGAATACCGAAACCCCTGTTATATCACTCGGGAGAATGTCCGGATTGCACTGAATGCGGCGGTAGTCTCCCTGCATGGATTTAGCTAATGCTTTGATCAATTGGGTCTTTCCTGTGCCGGGCACATCTTCGATCAGAACATGTCCGCCGGCGAGCAGCGCCGTAAGGAGCAATTGGATCTCAAATTCTTTGCCTAGCAGGCACGACTCCAGATTGGTTCGTACCGAGGTAATGATTTTCATGGATTCTTGGCTTACGGGCATGTATGACTAACCTCCTGTAAGGGAATAAATACTTAATTTAGTACTATTGTACATGATCGAAGTCCCGGAGTACATTCGAAGAGATATTTTGGTTATTAACCTGTTTACATGTCCGCATAAACAGCCAAAAGACCCTGGTACAGTACCAGGGTCTTGCAAACCGCATCATATGGCTTATCCCTTCGGACGGACGAACAAAGCTGCAAGAAAAGAGAAAATGATCGCTGAGGATATCCCTGCACTCGTTACTTCGAATATCCCCGTCACGACCCCGATCCAGCCGTCCCTCCCCAGCTCCGTTAAGGCGCCGTGAACAAGGGAATTGCCAAAGCTGGTGATAGGCACCGAGGCTCCGGCTCCGGCAAATTTGACAAGCGGTTCATATAACCCGAAACCGTCAGCAACGGCTCCGGCCACCACTAAAGTACTCATCGTATGTGCGGGTGTCAGCTTGATAACATCCATCATAATTTGCCCAATAACGCAAATCAGACCGCCTATAATAAAAGCCCACAGAAACTGCATACCATTATCCTCCCATCTCTAAGGCTACGGCATGAGCAATACACGGAATGCTCTCGCCCTGCTGGTACGAAAGCGGCGACAGCAGAGCCCCGGTAGCCACAATCAGCACCTTTTTTAATTCGCCTTTGCGCATCCGTTTCAAGATATGGCCGTATGTGACTACAGCCGAGCAGCCACACCCGCTGCCTCCGGCATTCACGTATTTCTGTTTCTCCAAGTCGTAGATCATCAACCCGCAATCGGCAAACACCGTACCGTCCATGATGACATCATTCTTCTTCAAAAGATCCTTGGCGATGGGAAGCCCCACCGAGGCCAGGTCACCGGTGACAATCAAGTCATAATCCTTCGCCTGCCGGCCTGTATCCTTAAAGTGCTTGGTAATCGTATCTGCTGCCGCAGGAGCCATTGCCGCCCCCATGTTGAACGGATCCTTAATACCCAGGTCCACAACCTTGCCGATGGTGGCATAGGTGACCGCAGGGCCATCCCCCTTGTCCGAAACAACGGAGCAGCCTGCTCCCGTAATCGTATACTGCGCATAGGGCGGCTTCTGTGATCCGTACTCCGTCGGATAGCGGAACTGCTTCTCCACCGTGCAGTTATGGCTTGCCGTTCCGGCCATCACATACTTGGCTCCTCCCGAATCCACCAGCATCGAGGCGACGGCCAGACTTTCCATGGAGGTGGAGCAAGCACCAAATACGCCGATATAAGGCACACCCATCTGTCTGGCGGCAAAAGAACTGCTGATGATCTGGTTCATCAGATCCCCGCCGACAAAAAACTGCAGCTGGTCCTCTTTGATGCCCGCCTTCTCCACTGCTTTTCTGGAAGCATCCTCAAGCAGCTTCCGCTCGGCCTTTTCCCATGTTTTTTCATTAATTTCGATATTGTCATACACAAAATCAAAATCATTCGCTAGCGGTCCCTCGCCTTCTTCCGGTCCTACAATGGTTCCCGTGCTGATAATGACGGGTTTATTCTCGAACTGCCAGGTTTGGCCAATCACCTTCATTGAACGTTACCTCCCTTCGATGCCAAAAATGGCATAGATGACACCGATAATAAACGCAGCAACGGTACCAAACACAATGACAGAGCCTGCAAGTTTAAACATGCTGGCCCCCACGCCTAGAACCAGGCCCTCTGCCCGATGCTCCAGCGCTGCGGAGCACATGGAGTTGGCAAACCCCGTAACCGGCACGGCACTGCCTGCCCCGGCCCACTGCGCGATTTTGTCATACACGCCGAAGCTGGTCAGGATGACCGACAGTATAATCAGCACGGCAACCGTCGGATTGCTTGCTTCGGTTGAAGTCATATCGAATACGGACATAAAAAACCGCTGGATACACTGGCCGATCAAACAGATCAAACCTCCGACCAAAAAAGCGCGCAAACAATTTTTAAGGATGGCGCGGGGAGGTTCGTGCTTTTTGGCAATGGCCTGATATTCCGCCGAGCTCATGGTGGTGATATCGGACTTGGACTTTTGATTAGAGCCGGACATTCAAAACACCTCCGCTTGAATTAAGTATGGAATTTCATGAAGCGCCGAAGAGACACTATGGATATCACTCGATATCATTATGCTTTGAATGAACTTCCTTTATGTTTGGAAAATCATCCTTCTCATGATGAGGCACAGCTTGTCCCCCAGCATATGGAGAATCCGCACGAAAATCAGCCTTCAGGAATACGACCTGAAAGCTGAAAGAAGTCTCGCTGCCATTATGCTTAAGGCTGTCATTATATAAGAATGAACTTCAGCAAAATGACGAGTAGGATGAACAGGACCATAATGAGCAGAAGTTCTCTGACTTCGGCATGATGGTCGTACCAAACAACCCCATGGTGGTTCATATTCTGCCCCTTCCCCGACTGACAAAATTTCACTTGTTTTCCTATCATCCTATTCCTATCCCACATACAGGGTGCTTGTCATTTACTTTTTATTTGGAGTATCTTGAACGGCGCCGGTTTTGTAGACTTTTCAGATATATAGGGGCATACTAGAAAAGTAAAACTCATACATACCTTTTCAAAAGGAGCGATATTCGTTATGAATGAATCAACATTGGAATTATTTCGAACACTAACGGAGTTTCCGGCTGCGCCGGGCTTTGAAAGAGAACTTCGTTCATGGGTGAAGGATGCCCTCTCTCCATATACAGATGAGTTCGTGCAGGATCGCCTGGGCAGTCTGTTTGCTGTTCTCCGCGGAAACGATGAAGGGCCAAAAGTCATGGTAGCCGGTCACATGGACGAAGTTGGATTCATGGTCACGGGCATCACCGAAGCGGGCATGGTCCGTTTTCAGCCGCTAGGCGGCTGGTGGAGCCAAGCGGTCCTTGCGCAGCGCCTGCAAATTATTACAGATAAGGGCCCGGTCGTCGGCGTTGTCGGCTCCATTCCTACTCATCTGCTGGATGAAGCACAGCGCAGCAAACCTGTCGACATCAAAACGATGTATATTGATATCGGTGCGGACAACAAAGCGGAGGCCGAATCGTTTGGCATCCGTCCCGGTCTGCAAGTGGTTCCGATCTGTGAATTCACCCCGCTGGCCAATCCCAAAAAAATCATGGCCAAAGCATGGGATAACCGCTATGGTGTAGGCCTGGCCATCGAGCTTGTGAAAGCTCTTCACGGCGAGAAGCTTCCAAACACGGTATATGCCGGTGCGACGGTTCAGGAAGAGCTGGGGCTGCGCGGGGCGCGCACTTCGGCAAACCTGATTCAGCCGGATATTTTCTTCGGACTGGATGCCAGTGCTGCAAACGACATGATGGGTGACAAGAGCCAGTTCGGTCAATTGGGACAAGGCGCGCTGCTCCGCATCTTCGATCCAACGATGCTGACTCACCGCGGAATGGTGGAATACGTTCAAGATACCGCGGAGACCAACAAAATCAAATACCAGTATTTTGTCTCTCCGGGCGGTACCGACGCTGGCCAAGTACATCTTAGCGGCATCGGTGTTCCATCCACCATCATCGGCATTTGTTCCCGCTACATCCACACTTCTTCATCCATCATCCATACCGATGATTATGAAGCTGCTAAAGAACTTCTGATCAAACTTGTTAAAGGTCTTGATCGCTCGACGCTCCAGACGATTCTGGACCGCGCATAAGCGATATCAGTTCAAGGAAGCCCCCCTGCTGGCTTTCAAAATATATATTTCTAATTATGTTAAATAAGGGTATCCTGCATCGTCTTGATCAGACCGCGGGATACCCTTTTTTTCCTCATGTTCACACTATGAAGACAGCGTCTCTTTATGCCTTGCCAAACGAAAGGAGATAATCATCGTTAAATAGACGATGACCACCAGCACCGTGTTCAGCACAAAAATCATGCGAAATCCGGTCAATCCTCCTGCCGCCTGGCCTGGAAGCGCCAGCATGGCACCGCCAGCCGCCGTCCCGAACATCATGCCCAGATTCCGCGACAGCGCCAGAATACTGCTGATCAAGCCGAGATCGCTCTTGGATGTTCGGCTCATCACCAGAGAATTGTTTGGAGGCGTAATCAGCCCCATGGAACCGCCGAGCAGTACAATCAGGAGAATCAAAAAGAATATGGGGTAGGCAGGCGATACAAAGCCCAGTACGAGTAATGCCGTCGTCATAACCAGCAGACCGGCCGACAGCAGCGGAAATGTCCCCAGCTTGTCCGACAGATTGCCGCTCAAGGGAGAGAATATGATCAGCGACAACGGATAACCCATCATGATCAGCCCTGCCGTCGCAGGCTCAATGCCAAGCTCACTCAGCAGGAATACTGGGAGTACAAGCTGGGCCGAGAAAGCCGCCATATAGGAAATGATGGTAATGATAATCCCCACGCTGATGCCCGCATCTCGGAACAGATCCAGCTTCATGAAGGGCAGCCGCCCTTTTCCTTGCCGTTCCCAGCGTGAGGACAGACACCACCCGATGAAGGAAGCAGCGCCCACCCCAAACAGAATGAACAGTACCGCAACCTGCCATGAGCTCCAGCCCCACTGAGCGCCCAAATTCACAGCCGTAACCAGACCAGTCAATGATATGGCAAAAAGGGCAGCCCCAGGCACATCCAAACGGCTTTCCGACCATTCCGGTTTGTCCTTCGGTATGAACCGCTGAGCAAACATCCACGCAATCAGCGACAGCGCCGTCAGCAGCCAGAAATTGCTTCGCCAGCTGAACCATTGGATCAATATACCGCCAAGGCTCGGACCAATCATGGAGCCTGCTGCAACAAACGTGCTGATCAGCCCGAGCGCTTTGCCTCGCTGCTCCTTGGGAAACACAGAAATGATCAAAGCCATATTGGTGGCCTGGTACATGGCCGCCCCTATACCTTGAAGAATGCGGGAGGATATCAGTCCGTTTAATGAAGGCGACACGGCACAGCAGATAGCCCCGGCCATAAAAATAAAATAGCCGATATTGTGAATTTTCCGTCTGCCCAGCATATCGCCGAGCTTGCCCATCACAGGCAGCAATATGGAAATCACAAGCAGGTAAGCCGTGACGATCCATTGGGCTGTTGGAATAGTTGAATCAAAGGTTCTTGCAATGTCTACAAGCGCAATGTTGAACATGCCGGCTGAAAGATTGGACAGAAATGCTCCTAAACAAATGGTGTATTGAACGATCATCCTCGATCTGTTATTCACGCAGGCCTCACCAGCTTATTCATGAATTTGTGCATGCGAAGAGAGGACCCTCACAGAAAAAGCTCCCGCATGCGGAGAGCTTCATTCTGCCTGGATCATGACTCAGACAACCTAACGCGCGGTCGTCTGAGCCGCCGACATCGGCCTTACTGATCCATCTGGAATCTTATCCATCCAGATATCAATCACATGCTGCACCCCACTAACTTTCCCGAAATACCCTTCAATATTCTCGAGTGTCATATCATGGGCGCTTTGCGAATACGATGCGCAGGCATCCGCTACAAGCACGATATGATAATCCAGCATAAAACCGTCCCTGGCAGTGGATTCCACGCAGACATTGGTGCTGACTCCCGTCATGATTAACGTTTCGATTTTCAGCGTTTTCAACACGGAATCCAGCCTTGTATTCACAAAAGCGCTGTACCGGTGTTTATTGACAATGATGTCATCCTGCTCCGGAGCAACCTCATAGAACTCGGCTCCCCAGCTCCCCCTCCGGCAGACATGGGCCGACCGTCCCGATGACCTGGTAGTCCAGGCGTCGGAATCCGTTGCTTTCTCATGGAGTGTCTGAATGAAAATGACGGGCACATGAAACTCCCTGGCGGACTGAAGCAGCTTATGCAGCTTCGGCATCATCTCTCCTACCCCGCTAACATCGCAGCCCGCTCGGGGCAGCGCTCCCTCCGGATGACAATAATCATTCTGCACATCAACCACGATCACCGCCGCTTTGCTCTCAAGCATCAGCTGATTCAAAGATTTCATCGCGACTCTCCCCTTCCGATTGTGTATTTGAAAGAATGAACCCCATCATTTACTTCTTGGCATTGTTCACAAACTGCATGTCCACAAGGGCATCGTAGGTATAATCCCCCTTGAATATCCCCGTTTCGATCATGACATCCATGTCATGTTTCAGCGCGTCTTCCGAGATCAGCCCGTCCAAACTCCATAAATTGTCTTCATAAGCCCGATCCAGCGCCGCTTGAATCGCATCATCGGAAAGCGTCGGGAATTCGGCCTTCAAATTCTTCTTCGCCAGTTCTTTATCGCTCTGAACAGCTCCAAGCGCTTCGATGATGGCGTCTGTAAAGCTTTGAACGGCTTCTGCATCCTTCTCGATTGTGGACTTCCTCACACTGAGCACCGAATACGAGAAATCACCCAAATCATGAAACTTGTAAAACGGCTCCTCCCACACATTCTTCGATATCCCGTCGCTAATCTGCGGCTCCGCCCCATTGGCGATATCGGCAGCCCCTTGCTGAACCATCGTCACGACCGTGGAGCCGTCTGCCGGCTCAAGCAGCTGCACGTCCTTCTCCGGATCCAGACCAAGCTGAATCAGCAGATAGCGGGTTAACAGATTGGGCGTACCGCCATGGCGCCCGGCATTGATCTTTTTTCCTTGTAAAAAAGCCTTCAGGTCCTCGGGAGAATGGCTGGCGGGTGCGGTGCCTTTCTTAGCCATTAAATACACATTCGCCCGGTTGACAACGTTGACGACAGAGATGATCGGATCGGAATTGTTGTTGTTAGCCAAGGCGTTGGACTCCGTCCCGCCAATGACGCCCCAAGCATCGCCGCTGACCACGGCGGTTACATGCGCACCTCCCGCGGCTTGGATGACCTCGACATCCAGCCCCCTTTTCGCAAAGAAACCTTCGCGCTGGGCCACATATAGAGGAAGATAGCCTGTCGAATGGAGCGGCTCGGCGATCACGATTTTCTTCAGCTTACCCTCGCCGGAGGCGGAGGCGGTGTCATTCTTCTCATTGCCGCAGGCTCCCAGCAGACTTGTGATCATGACAAGTGCGAACAATAGTGAAAGCTTCCTCATTTTACGGTTCATATGAATTCCCCTTTTATATGAGCATTTTGCATTAATCTGAGTCCTTGATACACAAGGATTTCCACACATAAAAAAGGGACTTCACCCCAACTTGGCGAAGTTTTTCGGTGACC
>NZ_JARXYU010000008.1:0-224954 GCF_029893715.1 Paenibacillus sp. LBL
ACTAAACAACCAGTCGCCGGTTCATTTCCGCCAACTGGCTGCTTAAACTTGCAAGGTGTTTTGATCCCTGTCTCACAAACGGGGGTCAGTCCCGACCTCGCGCAAGCCCTTTTTTTATTCGAATGTATGCAGCTCCAGATTTATTTCAGCAGCTTCTTGATATCTTCTTCCATCTTCTCCGGGGTATCCGTTGGCGCAAAGCGTTTAACCACCTTGCCGCTGCGGTCCACCAGAAACTTGGTGAAGTTCCATTTGATTGCTTTAATGCCGAGCGCGCCGGGGGCTTCGCTGGTCAGGTGTTTGTAGAGGGGATGAGCTTGCGAGCCGTTTACATCAATCTTGGAGAATAAAGGGAAGGTTACGCCATGATTGAGCTTGCAGGCTTCCTCAATCGCGGAATCCTCCTCCAGCTCCTGATTCATGAATTGGCTGCTGGGGAAGCCAAGCACGGCCAGTCCCTGATCGCGGAATGTCTGATGCAGTTTCTCCAAACCGTCAAATTGAGGGGCAAAGCCGCATTTGGTTGCCGTGTTTACGATGAGTATCACCTCACCCTTGTAGGGCTCGAGTGTTTGGGACTCGCCGCGTATCGTTTTTACTTCATATTCATAAATGGACATCGCCGTAGAACCTCCTCTGATAGGATGTATATAGAAACAGAGTATATCCTTTTACCATGGATTGCAATTTAATAGAACCGTGATATCAGGTTATACATGCTATAAATATGACAGATCAAGGAGCGCAATACATGATGTGGAAAATATAAAGTAAAAATTTGTATTTTTATCTGGACGTATTTAGGAAATATGTGATAGTAGTAGAATAAGTAGTTAAGCAGATGAAGCAAGACAAGAGGGGTACTGCTGAGACTTATGTTTGGGAGGACAATATGAGATTAAGAACACAAATGCTCAAAACGACGGTGACCAGTCTGCTCGCTTTTATGTTCATCGTCCTGATTGTGCTGGTTCCAAGGGATTTGAATCTGTCGCTGGACGGCTATTTAGTGGTGACCAATTATTCCTTTGATCTGGGCCAGTATGTTACGTACATCCGTGACTATTTTGCAAGCGCTGTTCAGAACGGGACGCTCGGGGGAACGCGGTATATCGGCCAGTCCTCGGAAGCGGCTGCTTTTGAAGCTGTTGGCAAAAGCCTGCTGGTTATTGTATCCGCTTTACTGATAGGATTCGTGTTAGGTATTCTGAAGGGAGTTCTGGACTACAAATTGTCCAAGACCAAATTCAGCGTGCTGGGGCACTGGACGACATGGTTGTTCCAGTCCATTCCGGATTTTTTCCTGATGCTGATCGCCCAATGGGTGCTCATTAAGCATGTTCCGGCTATCCGTTATTTTGCGGTTGACGGCTGGGAGGCTTTCGTGCTGCCTTCGCTGCTTGTTTCAATTTACCCGATATTTTTTATTGCCCGGATCACGTCGGCTTCGCTACTCGCACAGGAAGGCAAACTATACATACTGCTGGCTAAAGCCAAAGGGCTGAGTGACCGGAAGGTCGTCTACAAACATATGCTGCGAAACGGCATCGCAACCATCCTGACCCATCTTCCGGGTCTGCTGGTCTTCATCTTGTCGAACCTGCTCGTGGTGGAATATTACCGCAACTATCCGGGAGCGGCTTGGAGATTGTTTCAGGCGCTGGATTTCAATACGTTCAGCGGCACCGGCGGCAACTATGAGCCGGGTGTCATTATTTATATCGCATTTTCCTTCATGGTGCTGTTCATGATCGTTCAATGGATCAGTCATTCGGCACGCAAGTACTTTGATCCGCGATAAGAAACGAGGTGAGTTATCTTGAAGAATTTCCCTTTATGGATTGGCGGCATTCTGCTTGCTTTCTTTGTCTTTGTTATGCTGGCGGGGCCGTACATGCCCTTCATTGATAAGGATTTGAAGAATGAACCCTCCAGATGGGTCATGAAGGACGGCAAGCAGAAGCTGACCCTTCCGCCTTATAAACCTTCTTCGAAGAACTGGCTTGGATCGGATAAGAGGGGGGTCGATAACTTGAGCAAACTGGTTGTGACCGCCAAGGATACGATTCTGCTGGTGCTCGCGATTACGGCTGCCCGATATGCGATCGGGGTGCCCCTGGGACTGATCGCTCGTAAGAAAAAGGGCTTCACCCACCAGTTTATTACCTTCTGGAACCAGATGTGTTCCTATTTGCCGCCGGTCTTCGCATCCGCGCTGCTGCTTGCGCTTCCGTTCTTTCTCTTCTCCCAGCAGCGGATGGGCTGGGCCATACTGATTCTGGCCAGCGTTGAAGCCGGGCGGGTGGCCATCACGATTCAGCAGCAGGCCCACAAGATGGCAAGCGAGCCTTACATGGAAGCCGGAACCGCGTTAGGTCTTCGCACGAGGACGTTGACGAAGAATTACTATATCCCGGTCATGTTCCCCGAAGTTATCGTCAACTTCTGTTTGGATATGGGGAAGGTGATGCTCCTCCTCGGTCAGCTTGCGATTGTGAACATCTTCCTTGGTCACGAGTGGAAGGAAGTCAACTATTATGTCATGGAATTCGTGGAGACCGGGTACAACTGGGCGACGATTCTGTCCAAGAATCGAGCGGACATCTGGTTAGGAAAGTTCCAATTCGTTGTGTATCCGGCATTTGCCATGATGCTGCTGATCATAACGTTCAACCTGTTAGGCGAAGGCTTGCGCCGTCGTTTTCAGGTTAAGGGCTGATTAGAGCCCGGCCGTTAACGTCAAAAAAACCGGAAGAATGAAGGCTATCGCAAGGCGCTTCCCATGTGGAGGCATACCTGGCGGAGAGCCATTCTTCCGGTTTTTATAGTCTCTGTATAATGTGTCCGCTGTTTAAGCTTCTACGGGAAGCTCCGGGTGAGCCCAGACGGACACACTCCCGCCGTTAACCGGAAACAGAGCGAACCCGTCCTCACCGATCGTGATCCGGTCCTTCCGGGTGCGAGTCAGATCCACCCATATCTCTCCGGCGCGATGCTCACCAACAAACATTCTCTTCTCCCCGGCATCCCCGTTGGCGATCACCACGGCACAGCCGGAATGCTCGATTTCCTCGATCCCCCGGCGGACCCAGCCAATCGTGTTCGGATGGTCAAAATAATCATCCTGCTCGCCATACGCCCGGTTCACCCTGGCATACAGCAGCGGGTCAATGGCCTCTCTCTTCCCGGGAATGGGCTTCTCGCCGCCGATCCCGTAATAATCTCCGTAGAAGACGGAAGGATAACCGTCCTTGCGCAGCAGAATCAGCGCATAAGCGCTCTGTTTAAACCAGTCCTCCACCCACGATTCCAATGATTCCTGCGGCTGTGAATCATGGTTGTCCACAAACGTAACGGCATTCATGGGGTGCGATGCGACGAGTGTATCGTCGAAGATCTTTCGCAGATCGAAGGAACGGCCGGCTTTGGAAGCAGCTTGGAGTTTGTAGTGGAGGGAAACATCAAACAGATCGATTTTGTAATCCACCGTATCCAGGAAATGCCGGCAGTCCTCAAGCTCGGGATTCCAGAACTCGCCCACGATGTAAAAATCCTCTCCACGTTTTTTCTTCATGGCTGCGGCAAATTCTTTAATGAAATCATGGTTGATGTGTTTGATGGCATCAAGCCGGAACCCGCTGCATTGCAATGTATCCACGAGCCACTGGCCCCAGGCGGTCATTTCCTTGCGTACGTCCGGATGACCGTAATCTATGTTGGCAAACATCAAGTAGTCGTAATTCCCGAATTCATTGTCCACCTTGTCGCTCCAGGATTTATTCTCGCCCACAATTCGGAATATGCCGGAGCGCTTGCTCTTATCATCATAGTCGGTTCCATTAAAGTGATTGAAATTCCATTGGAACGAGGAATACTGATCACCGCGGCCAGGGAAGGTGAATTTGGTCCAGCCCTCGATCTCGAACGGCTTGGATATATCCTTCGTCCGATCCATCTCATCAACCTGGATAACCTGAAACCGCTCGGTTTCATCAGCACCCGCCTTATGGTTCATCACCAGATCCACATAGACGGCAATCCCGTGCTTGTGGCAGGCTGCAATGGCATCGGTTAGTTCCTGCTTGGTCCCGTATTTGGTGCGAACCGTTCCCTTCTGGTCAAACTCCCCCAGATCGTACAGGTCATACACCCCATACCCGTTATCCTCGGCGGAGGATGCTTTGGTCACGGGGGGAATCCAAACCGCATCGATTCCTGCCTTGCTCAGCTCCGGTGCTGCGCTTTTGAGTCGTTTCCAGTGCGAGCCATCGGCTGCAACATGCCATTCGAAGAATTGCATAATCGTATGATTTCGTTGCATACTTCCATCTCCTCTACAATGATAGCTCTGTATAAATACTGCGTGCTAAATCTCAAATACCCAAGAAAGCAGGGGAGCTAAACCTTTGTGCCCGATGAGTGGGTCCAATTGCTTTAGTTTTACCCTAAAATGGAAGGAAAAAGACGGGGGTTCTTCATCGACAGAAGAGCAAGAAACGGACATGACACCGGAGGCATTTTCTTCAAATATAAGGTTGCAGCTCTCTTATTCCAATAGTTCCCGCAATTCGGCATCCACACACCTCTTCGGCTTGGTTCATCTGTGCAAAAAAAACCATCCCCTGCGCATGAATATGCGTGAGGATGGTTTTTGGTTCGTACACAATGGCTGCCGATACCGCTCATTCAAGCCATAGCATAGGTAAGCAGGATCAGCAGCGCAGTGGTGATGGACATGGCCAGCAGCGGCCGCCATGCGCTGCGCAGATCCTTCAAGTGGACATTCAGGCCAAGTCCCACCATCGCCATGGCAAGAAGGAAGGAAGCTGCCTGAGAAATCGTATCCTGAATCGGCAGAGGAATGATCGGTTGTCCGGTCCATTCCCAGCTTCCCAGTATACTCGCTGAAATGAAGCCGAGCAGGAACCAGGGGAACTCCATCTTCGTGTGGCTCTCGATGCGCCCGGTACGTTTCATCCAGAGCATGAGCACGACACTGAGCGGTACGAGCAGAAATACCCGTCCCAGCTTGGCAAGCAAGCTAATGGCCAGCGCGTCCTCACCCGCCGGAGCGGCTGCGAGGGCTACATGGGCAATCTCATGCAGACTTACTCCCGACCACACACCATACTGGGTGTCCGTCAGAGGAAGCAGCGGCTGAACGAGGGTGTAGCCAATGGCAACAATGGTTCCAAGAAAGGCGATAAGGCCCGCTCCAAGCGCCGTGTCCTTCTCCTTGGCCTTCACAATGGGGGACACGGCGGCAATGGCAGCCGCGCCGCAGACACCGGTTCCAATGCCGAGCAGAAGGGACAGGGACATGTCGGCTTTAAGCCATTTGGCAATTAGCAGCGTCAGCCCAATGGCTACAACAACGCTGATCACATCCTTCAGCATCAGGCCCAGGCCTTGCTGGAACACGATGCCGATATTCAGCTTCAGGCCATACAGAATGATGGCCAGACGCAGCAGCCGCTTGGCTGTGAATTGAATGCCGATGCGCAGCCGCTCCGGGTAGCCGCGCAGTTGCCGGTATAAGGCGGCGATCAGAATCGCCCAGGCAAGCTGGCCGAGGTAGCCAAGACCCGGGATGCTTGCTAGTGCGTAGCCCATGAGGGCAATGACAAAGGTGAAGGCAATGCCGCCTGCGGCGGCAGGCAGTGTATCATGTGTCCAACGAACCAGGCGATGGACGGTTGCTTGTGATTTGGAATAGGCTGGTTCAGTCATAAGGTCTAACCTCCGATTCGTTCGGTTGGTCTGAACCCATCGTATCCCATTCGGATGGATAAGAAAAATAAATCATTATAATAGTCATCATAAGTAATCAGTTATGGTAATATCATCTCATATTGATGAGGGACGCTGGAGAAGCGAAGGAGGTCCAAGATGGATCAAGCACTAGAGGTATTTGTAACGGTCGTGGAGAAGGGGAACTTCACCCGTGCAGCCGAAGAACTGCTCATGACACAACCTGCGGTAAGCCAGTATGTCCAGGCATTGGAGCGGTCTGTTGGCACCAAGCTGCTGGACAGAACCAATAAATACGTCCGCCTCAATAAAGCCGGAGAAATTGTATACCATCACGCGAAGGAGATTCTGGGCCTGTACACGCGCATGAATTCACTTGTGGATGATTTGATGCACCGTGCTGGCGGGAACCTCTCCATTGGCTCCAGCTACACCTTCGGGGAGTATATGCTGCCGCATTTGATCGCATATATGAGAGAGCATTATCCGCTAATTCGCCCTACGATCACGATCGGGAATACGACCGAGGTGGCGGAGATGATTCTGCGCCATGAAGCGGATATCGGTATCGTTGAAGGGGATTATCATGATGAGAAGCTGCATATCGAGGCTTTTGCAGAGGATGAAATGGTGGTGATGGTTCCCCGCGACGGGCGGTATGATCATCTGCAGGAGCTGGCGCTTTCCGAGCTTGCCAATGAGACCTGGATTGTAAGAGAGGCCGGATCAGGCACGCGGGAGGCCACGGAGCGGATGTTTACCCGGTATGGTGTTCACCCTGAACATATCGTGGAGTTCGGAAGTACGCAGTTGATCAAGGAATCCGTAGAGGCAGGTCTCGGCGTTACCCTGCTGTCGCGATGGGTAGTGCGCAAAGAGGTTCAGCTCGGAACCCTGCATATGCTGGCACCCAACGGTAAGCCGGTAGCGCGGCAGTTCTCGTGGATTACGCAGAAGACACCCTATCATACAAAGGCGGTTGAGGTATTTCTGGAGCTGCTGCATCAGCGGCGCGGATTTCCGAAGGAAGTGTGAATATGCGTGAAATGATCGAAGAGAATGGACATCACTGACAAGGGATGTTTTTTTGTTAGGACATGATTACAAATGAGATAAATGGTCAAAAATAAATACTAAAATCCATAGATAAGCTATTCATGATGAATTGATATGAAAATCGGGCGTAAGGAGGGTTAAACGATGAAAACATTTAATACCATTGCTTTGCTGTTATTGATCGTTGGGGGCATTAACTGGCTGCTTGTAGGCCTGTTTCAATACGATTTGGTAGCTGCATTGTTCGGTGGGCAGAGTTCTGCAGGCTCCCGTATCATCTATACGATTGTGGGTCTGTGTGCATTATACTCGATCCGCTTTTTCGGTGATGTTACGAATGATGATAGAGATCCAGCTAGATAAGTCATGTTTCATAACATGTACATATCATAAGTCGGGATTTAATTCGATATTCGCATCTGGTAAAAAAGCTGCTCCGTTTCACGGGGCGGCTTTTTTTTCTGCCTTTATTCCGATATTGTCCATGGCTGCACAATCTCATGTCAGGTGCAAAATCAACATATATTCCTGGTTTTTCCCAGTGTTTATCAGTGTCTATATGGCCTATACTCCAAGTTAAAAACGACATATTTACGGAGCAGGGAAGGAACTCATAGAATAAAACCAAGTCATAACGATGCTTGAAGGAATGATAGCTGAATGATAGATAATATAACACATATTCTATCGGGATTTCTTCTTGCGCAAACAGAGAAAGGTCTGCTTCGCACATATAAACATGAACGAAGCAGACCGGAAGAACGATGGGCACCAACCATACATGAGGAAGGGAGCGAGATAGCTGCAAAGCAGGCAAGCCTTGATTTCGTTTAGGAATGAAATGCTCTGTACATGGCATCCAGCAGACTGTGTGTTGTATCGCAGCTATATTCCCAGAACATGATACCCGCCAGCCCCTGATCCTGAATGTATTTGCATTTATGGGTTAACGATTCCGGATCATCGTATGTAATGAAGCTGCTGCCATCGAACAAATAAGGGGCTTTGGCTTCATCATCCCAGAACCGCTTGAACTGAGGGTTATTGAAATAGTCGGCCGTGAGCTGGGTGTAAGTCGGACCATAGCCACCCGAGGATGGAGCGATCTGGAGATAACCGTTGTTTACATCCGGCACGTCCTTCCATCTTCTGGAGTAGAATGCGGCACCGATCACGATTTTCTCTCGCGGCACGCCCGCTAGGGTGAACATGCGTACGGAAGCATCCGCACTAATTCGAAACAGATCGCCAGTAGAGGTATAGAGGTTGGCATGATGGCCCGTTAATGTATGGAACCCGCCGCGCATGTCGTAGGTCATGAGCTGGATGAAGTCAAGATAAGGGTGGATGTCGCTTATTTCGGTACCCTCAATATAATACTGATCGGCTCCGGCAGCGATGGTGAGCAGATAGCGATGATTCCTCCCCTGTCCGTAGTGATCGAGCGCTTCCCGCAGCTCCTTCAGCAGCACGGTAAAGTTCCCCTTGTCGTTAGGCGATGCAGTCGTTCCGGCTATTGAGTAGCAGGGATATTCCCAGTCCAGGTCGATGCCGTCAAAAGGAAACTCCTGCAGCAGAGCTATCGCTGATTCGCACACGCTTTGTCTTCCCGCTGCCGTGGATGCAGCTTCCGAGAATCCGTCTGAGCCCCAGCCGCCAACGGATAACAGGATCGTGAGCTTGGGATTGATGGATTTCAGGCGCTGGATTTCGTGAACGGTATCCGTGTCAGCATACGTAATCTTGTCTTCTTGGATATGAGCGAAAGCAACGTTTAGATGAGTGAGCCGCTGGGCATCCTCGGCAGTGATCTGGGATAAGACCTTGCGCCCTGCATAACCGGCCAGAATCCAGGATGATGTCTGCATACGTGAATACCTCGTTTCGTGAAGAATATGTGGGTTTTGTCTTTACGGTTTATTTTTCCAACTTACGTTCAGATCTGGCATCTGTCAAGCTCATGCACGATGCTGTAATGACAACTTCAGGTGGGAAAAGGGTCAAATTCTACATGTTTTACTTCTCCGAAATGACAATGGCAAGTTGGGGTCAAAAGCCCAAAACCCCGTGATGACAGCACTTTCCGGGTCTTAAGGTGACAATTGAAAACGACATATTTACGGATGAGCCCGCGGTTCATACACTTGGGATGTAAGCGTTAACAATTTTCCAAAGCGAAGCAGAGCCGCACGATATCGAGGTGTGGTCAGTGGCCTCATTCCTTACATGTAAACAGGAGTGTTATTCGCTTTTCCTGCAAAGACGGCCGGATTTTCATTAGAAAAGGAGGGAGCAACCGATGCAGCCAGATGGGAAGTCCGCCTTGTCGCCAGACCTATCGGTGAACACGATTCCGAATCGCAAGAAAAATACGTTATGGAGGAGGATGATTCGAAACTGGGAGTTGTATCTGTTTATCGCGCCAGCATTTTTGTACTTTGTGATTTTCCATTACGGGCCGATGTACGGCATACAAATCGCATTTAAGAACTTTATCCCTACATTAGGGGTTACGGGCAGTCCGTGGGTTGGATTCGATCATTTCGTACGCTTCTTCAATTCATATTATTTCTGGGATCTGCTGTGGAATACCCTCAGCATCAGCTTGTACGAGCTGGCTATAGGCTTTCCGCTGCCCATTATTCTGGCCTTGGCCTTCAATGAGGTAAGGGATTCCTTCTTCAAGCGCACCGTGCAGACCGTAACGTATGCGCCGCATTTTATTTCCGTTGTGGTCATGTCCGGTATGATTATTACCTTCTTGTCTCCATCGTCAGGGATGATTGTCAATCTGGTGGAGGGCCTTGGATTTCAAGCGCCTCAATTTCTAACAGATCCTGCATGGTTCAAGACCGTGTATGTGCTGTCCGGTGTCTGGCAGAGTACAGGGTGGGGCACCATTATATACCTTGCTGCCCTGTCGGGGGTGGACCCGCAGCTGCATGAAGCCGCTGTGGTGGACGGTGCAAGCCGGTTCAAACGGATTCTTCATATTAACATCCCGGCCATTATTCCTACGATCACCATTTTGTTAATTCTGAACATGGGCAGCATTCTCGGCGTCGGCTTCGAGAAAATCCTGCTGCTGCAAAATCCGCTGAACATGGGCTCGTCCGATGTCATCTCGACATTCGTCTACCGTTCCGGTCTGGTTGATGCGCAGTACAGTTTCTCCACAGCTGTCGGATTGTTCAACTCGGTAGTGAATGCGATTCTGCTGATCGCGGTGAATCAAATTGCACGCCGCACCAGTGAAAACAGTCTGTGGTAGAAGGAGGGGAAAACACATGTCATCCGCGGTTAAGGAAAGCAGAAGCGACAAATTGTTCCTGGTATGCAACTACATCTATCTGACGATAGCGCTCGTCATTGTGCTGTACCCGCTGCTATACATCGTCAGCGCCTCAATCAGTGATCCCAAGTATGTCAGCTCCGGCGAAATGTGGCTTATTCCAAAAGGGATTACGTTTGACGGTTATGCCCGGGTGTTTGAGAACGCCAACATCTGGATCGGTTATAAAAATACGATTATTTATACGGTGGTAGGCACCATCGTCAACCTCATTGTCACCCTGCCGGCAGCGTATGCGCTGAGCCGCTCGGACTTCGTAGGACGGGGCTTCTTCATGGCGTTGTTCCTGGTAACGATGTTCTTCGGCGGAGGGCTCGTCCCGAGCTATCTGCTGGTTAAGGATCTTGGCATGGTGAACAGCATGTGGGCACTCATTCTGCCAGGCGCCGCATCTATCTGGAATATTATCGTATCCCGCACGTTCTTCCAGTCCACCATTCCGAAGGAGCTGCAGGAAGCGGCCCATATCGACGGGTGTACCAACTTCCGGCTGTTCATCCGAATTGTGCTTCCGCTCTCCATGCCTATCATTGCTGTCATGGCACTCTTCTACGGAGTCGGACACTGGAACAGTTACTTTAGCGCCATGATCTATCTGAATGATTCAGCGAAGTACCCGCTGCAGCTCTTCCTGCGCCAGATCCTGGTGCTTCAGGAGATGGCAGCGCAGGGCGGCGGAGCCATTGATGCCTCTTCAGCGACGGCGATGAATACCAAAGCGGAAATCGCTGCGCTGGTCAAATATGCCGTCATTATTGTTGCGACCGTTCCGGTCATTGCGATTTATCCGTTCCTTCAGCGTTACTTTGTGCAGGGTGTTATGATTGGTTCCGTCAAGGGCTGATCTTAAACCATAATCCACACTAAAAAGGGGAGTTGTTGTCATGAAAAAGCTTCGCAAGGCTTCATCGATTGTACTCTGCCTCACCTTATCAGCAGCATTGCTTGCAGCCTGTGGTTCACCCAAAGAAGAGGGAGGTTCCTCGACTTCCGGTACGGCCAGTACCGAAGGGGTCAAAAAAGAGGGGTTCCCGATCGTTGACAAACCGCTGACGTTAAAGGTTATGTCCCAGGATGCGGGCGTAGCCGACTGGAACACAATGCCGGTCCTTCAAGAGATGGAGAAATTGTCGGGTATCAAGCTGGAATATCAGTTATCGCCAATCGACAGTTTTGAAACGAAGAAGAATCTGGTGTTCGCAAGCGGCGATTTGCCAGATATGTTCTACGCTGCGGATCTCAAGCCGGCTGAGCAGGTGACTTACGGCAGCCAGGGCATTCTGATCCCGCTGGAGAAATACATTGACGAAGGATATGCCCCGAATATCAAAAAGATTCTCGACGAGCATCCGGATGTCCGCAAATCCTTTACGACGCCTGACGGACATATGTATGCGCTGCCGTTCATCGATACGGCCGCCGTGTGGTACAGAGGTCCGATGTGGTATAACGGCGAGTTCCTGAAGGCGCTTAATGTGGAAGAGCCTAAGACTACGGAGGAATTGTATACGTATCTGAAGCGTGTGAAGGAAGAGGATCCTAACGGCAACGGTCAACCAGATGAAATTCCGCTTACTTCGGTAAAACTCGATGATCTTCGAATGTTTTTCTTCGGCTTCTGGGGAATGTACAACGAAGGAATCTATGCCGATAAAGACGGAAAAGTGCATTATCCTTACCAGGAAGAAGGCTACAAAGGCTATCTGACGTTCATGAACCGCTTGTGGAAGGAAGACCTGCTGGATCATGAGACCTTCTCGCAAACCGGCGATCAGAAAAAAGCAAAAGGCGAAAGCAACAAGCTTGCGCTCTTCAATGACTACCATCCGTACTTTACGCTCGGCGGCGAGCCTAGCACGGATCACCCGCTGATGACACCTGTGAAGAGTGAGATCGCAGACTCTCCTGTATACGGCAAGCACCCGGGTATGTCGGCCCGCGGCACCTTTGCGATTACCAGCAGCAACCCGTCCCCGGAGGCGACGATGCGCTGGATCGATTATCTGTACAGCTATGAAGGTGCGACCCTGTTCAATCAAGGTCCTGAAGGCGTGCTGTGGAAATTCAAAGACAAGGAAAACCGGGTGAAAGAGTGGCTTCCTGTCCCTGGTGGTGGAGACCGTGAGGAATACCGCGGCAAAATCACACCGAACTACGGCATTTTGACTCCGGGCATTAACGATCCGGATGTCGCGAAGGGTCTTCGCACCGAATTTGATGAGTGGATTGACCAGCAGAACCAAGAGAAGCTGGTGCCAATCGGAAAGGCTCCATTCCCTAACGTTTATTTGACAAATGAAGAGCAAAGCGAAGCAACCGCTCTATTGTCTGACCTGGATACGTATGTCAAGCAGATGGAAGCGAAATTCGTGACCGGTCAGGAACCGATGGAGAACTGGGATAAATATATAACGCAGATCAAGAAGATGGGCAGTGACCGTATCGTCGAGCTGTATCAAGGGGCATACGACCGCTGGAACACCGGAAAATAAGAAAATAGATCCAAAATAAAAGCCAACTCATCCCGGTCCCTCCAGGCCGGGGGTTGGCTGTTGTTTTTAACGGGCAAGCCCTCATCATCTTGTTAAGGCCATAATCACAAATCAGATATCGGAGGTACACCATGTCGGAGAATAAGCTGGTAGAGGAAGAAGAGCAAGCGGTAGTAGAGCAGGGCGTACACAATTTCAGCAGTGAGGATAAGTGGGTGAAGCCGGAGGATCCGCTGCTTCTGGAACGCCTGGAGTGGTTCAAGGACCAGAAGCTTGGGCTGATGATGCACTGGGGACCGTATTCCCAGCTGGGTCTCGTTGAATCTTGGGCGCTGAGCGACAAGGATGCGGATTGGTCGCGTGACGGCATCGACTGGGATATCGATGCGGAGGAGCTCAAGCGGCAGTATTTTGACCTGAACAAGACCTTCAATCCGCTTCGCTTTCAGCCTGAGCTGTGGGCTGATCTTGCCGCGGATAACGGCTTCAAATATTTGAACTTTACCACCAAGCACCATGATGGATTCTGCATGTGGGATACGCATACGACCGACTATCGTGTCACGGGTCCGGATTGTCCGTTCCATACGCATAAACACGCCGATATCACCAAGGAGCTGTTCGACGCCTTCCGTGCGAAGGGACTCGGCATCTCTGCATATTTCTCCAAGGCCGACTGGCATACGCCATACTACTGGGCGCCGGGGATGGAGGCAGGCAGCTTCACGTCCAGGGGCCCCAGCTATAACCCGCAGGAATACCCGTGGCTGTGGGAGCAGTTTGTCCAGTTTACGCACGAGCAGATTATGGAGCTGATGACCCGTTACGGCCGCATTGATGTGCTGTGGCTGGATGCAGGCTGGGTGAACGACTACCGGGATCAAAATATCCGATTAGGCGAGGCAGTGGACAGGGCGCGCAAAATTCAGCCTTGGCTCCTCTCGGCAGACCGTACGGTTGGCGGACCTTACGAGAATCTGATTACGCCGGAGCAGACGCTGCCTGAACGCGCTCTTCATGTGCCATGGGAGAGCTGCATCACGATGGGAACCTCCTTCTCCTTCCGCTATGAGGATCGTTATAAATCGGTGCGTCAGCTCATCCATCTGCTAGTCGAGATTGTGGCCAAGGGCGGTAATCTGGCGCTCAATGTGGGCCCGCAGCCGGATGGAAGACTGTCCGAAACGGCGATTTCACGCATGAAGGGTATGGGAGCCTGGCTAAAGGTCTGTGGGGAGGCGATTTACGGAACGCGTATTTGCGAGCCGTACTCCTCCGGTGCCGTTCAGTTTACCCAAAATGGCGATACCACCTATGCCATCTACCTGTATCGCAGCGAGCAGGAGTCGGTTCCCGAGGAACTGCATATTCCGTTGCAGTCGCCGTTTGGCCGCATTGATCTGGTAGGGGGTCAGGAGGCATTGGATTACCGCCGCACGGAGAATGGCATTGCCGTCCGTCTTCCGGAACAGGAGCGACAGGGTCTGGCGCCGATCGCGCATGTATTGCGGTTTCGTTAAGGAGCGGGAACAACAGCATTACGGATTTTTCACATACAAGGACTTCGGAGAGGTGTGAACAGATATGCAGAAATGGTTCCAGGACGCCAAGCTGGGGATATTCATTCACTACGGCATCTATGCCGTGGACGGGGTTTCGGAATCGTGGTCCTTCTATAACGGACGGATTTCGTACGAAGAGTACATGAAGCAGCTGAACGGCTTTACGGCATCGAGATTCAATGCGGAGAAGTGGGCGGACTTGATTGAGAAATCCGGTGCCCGATATGCCGTGCTGACAACCAAGCACCATGACGGTGTTGCACTGTGGGATACGCAGTACAGTGACCTCAATGTGGTGAAGCGGACTCCGGCCAATCGGGACATCGTGCGGGAGTATGCGGAAGCGATCAGGGAGAAGGGGATTCACCTGGGTATGTATTTCTCCCTGATCGATTGGTCGCATCCGGATTATCCGAGTGTGTTCGAAGGAGGCAGGGTGCCGGAGGATCTCAGCGGCGTCAACCCGCATTCAAGTCCCGTGGACGGCGTTCAGGATCAGGAGAAGTGGCAGAAATTTCTGGAGTTCAACAACAACCAGCTGCGGGAGATTCTGACGAATTACGGAAAGGTGGATCTGCTGTGGTTCGACGGCGACTGGGAACGGAGTGCCGAGCAGTGGAATCTGCCGGAGTTCAAGCATTACCTGCAATCCTTTAACCCGGACATTATCATCAACTCCCGTCTTCAAGGCTATGGCGATTATAAGACGCCGGAGCAGGGCATACCGATCACGAGACCGGAGGGGCCATGGGAATTCTGCACCACGATCAACACATCCTGGGGCTATGTGCCAACGGATCATAAATATAAATCGTTACACCAGATCATTCGGATGTTCTGTGACTGCATTTCAATGGGCGGCAATATGCTGCTGGATATCGGTCCGCGCGAAGACGGCACCATCGATAAGAGGCAGGAGGATATTCTGCTTGGGCTGGGAGCATGGATTCGGACCCATGAAGAGGCCGTGTTTGGAACGGGAGAAGGCATCATGTCCCGCTATTATCTGGGAGGCAGCACCGTATCCGAGGACAGAAAGACATTGTACCTGTTTGTGTATGACAATCCGAAAGAGAGTGTGTGCATCAAGGGGCTCTGCAACAAGATCAGGAAGATTACCGTGCTGCATTCAGGGAAAGAGCTTGCTCATGAGATTCACGGGGGCGTGCCCTGGTTCAACATTCCGGGAACGACCTGGATCAGGATGACCCCGGAAGACACGCATGAGCAGGTGACGGTGCTGAAGCTGGAATTGGAGGAGGAGCTGGAGATGTACGGCGGCTCAGGAGCCGTTGTGACTCATAACTAATCATACGGGGAGGGCCAAGCGCCGAGGGGTGCAAGGGTCTCCCTTACGAAGCGGAGAGGGCGACATGAACCAAAGTGGAGTGCCGGAGCCGAGGATTGAGTATGCTCCCAAGCATTATATATGCCAGCGTGCGGGGCAGCCGCTGGTGCTGGACGGCCGCGTGGATAAGGCATTCTGGGCTGCGGCCGATTGGACTGAGGACTTCGTTGATATCGAAGGGGATCTTCGTCCTTTGCCTGGGAAGCAGACACGGGTAAAAATGCTGTGGGATGACAACTATTTCTACTTTGCTGCCGAGCTGATCGAAGATCAGATATGGGCTACCTTGACGGAGCGCGATTCCGTTATTTTCTACGATAATGACTTTGAGATTTTCATCGATCCGGACGGGGACACCCACCAATATTATGAATTCGAGATCAATGCGCTGAACACGGTGTGGGACCTGCTGCTGGTGAAGCCGTATCGGGACGGCGGGCCTCCGGTCAACGGCTGGGATATCAGCGGTCTCAAGACGGCGGTGTCTATCGACGGGGAGCTGAACCGTCCTGACGCCGATAACCGGAAATGGAGTCTGGAAGTGGCGATTCCCTGGACCAGTCTTAAGGAGTGTGCCGAAGGCGGGCGCCCGCCTGCTCCGGGAGAGTTCTGGCGCGTCAACTTCTCGCGGGTGGAATGGCAGGCTGAGGTGCAGGACGGTGAGTACCGCAAGGTGCTAAACCCGGAGACGGGGAAGCCTTATCCGGAGGACAACTGGGTCTGGTCGCCTATGGGCATTATCAATATGCATTATCCGGAGCTGTGGGGATATGTCGTATTCGCGGACAGCGAGGGGCCCCGGTCGTTTACGCTTCCGGATGACGAAAGGATCAAGTGGGAGCTTCGCAGGCTCTACTACCGCGAACGTAATTACTATGAAGCCCATGGCGAATTTACACAGGATGTGAAGCTGCTCATGGGTGAGGATTCATGGAGCATCGAGCCTGTCATTGAAACGACTCGCAGCCTGTTCCAGATTAGTGCGCCTTCCTCGGATGGAACAGCCTTAATCTGTGTACGGGAAGACGGAAAGTTATGGAGGGAGTGAACGGAGGATGACCAGCCAAACCTTGGTGTTCTCAATGGATTCGCAGATGCTCGAGCGGATCGAGCAAAAATTCCGGGAGAAGGTCGTGTTTGCGGAAGGCCGCAAAGATAAGCTGTTCCATGTTTTTGGGCAGGAATTAACGGAAGAAGAGACTTGGGCCTTAAAATATTTGTTTGCCTACATGCCGGTGAACGATTTGGCCGACTATGACGGAGAGTTGTTCCTCAGCCATGTGCGCAGAACGCTGGACACCCGCAAGCGCGTCCCTTGGGGAGACCGCGTGCCGGATCACTTGTTCCTGCATTTTGTGCTTCCCTACCGGGTCAATACGGAGAATATTGAGGATTACCGCGGTATTCTCTACAACGAATTGGCAGAACGGACAGCCAAGTTATCCATGGCAGACGCCATTCTCGAAACCAATTACTGGTGCCACGAGAAGGCAACTTACATCGGCAGCGATCTGCGTACCATATCACCGCTGACCTTGATCCGCAATGCGCGCGGGCGCTGCGGCGAGGAGTCCACACTGGCGGTGGCCGCTCTTCGAAGCATTGGCATACCTGCGCGTCAGGTCTACACGCCGCGCTGGGCCCACTGCGACAGCAACCATGCCTGGGTAGAGGCTTGGGCGGACGGCCAGTGGTATTACATCGGGGCATGCGAACCGGAAGCCCGCCTGAATCAAGGCTGGTTCAGTCCGCCAGCCCGCAGGGCGATGCTGATCAATACGAGGATTTTTGCCGATTATCCGGGACCGGAGGATGTCACGCTCTCCGAGAAGGGATATACGGAGATTAATTTGCTGGAGAACTATGCACCGGCTCGTACGATCCATATACAGGTAAAGGATGTGCAGGGAGAACCTGTTGCCGGAGCAAGTGTTCGCTTTGAGCTGTACAATATGGCGGAATTTTATCCCATTGCCGAAATCAAGACCGATGAGCAAGGGGAGGCTGCCTTTAAGACAGGTTATGGTGATCTCTTGATTCGTGCGGTCAGCGGCGGCCGGTGGAATGAAACCCTCTTTAAGGCTCAGGACGGCGAGTGTGTTGAGCTTGTGCTGGACTCATCAGAGCAGCCGGCAGGGATTGTGGATTTCGATATGGTCCCTCCCCCGGAAGGAGAGGGGGAAGCGGCGATTGCGTTACCGGAGGAGAAGATCCGGGATCACAACCGCCGTCTTGAGGAAGGGGCTAAGACCCGGAGCGAATATGAGCGTACATTCCCGAGCGAGGAAGAGGCTTTCGCACTGGCTCATAAGGCTGAACTATCTCCGGAGCGGGTATGGGATATTCTGCGGAAGGCACGGGGCAACAGCCGCGAAGTCGCAGCTTTTCTGGAGGGGCGCTCCAGTGAATACGGCGAGTGGCCGCTGCGGCTGCTGGAGTCGCTGAACGAGAAGGATTTGATCGATACCTGTCGGCAGACGCTGGATGATCATCTGATTGGCGCACTCTCGCAGCGCGGACAATGGGCAGAGGATACGTTCGCGAAGTACATCCTGTGCCCGCGGGTTTCCTATGAAATGGTGGTTCCTTACCGAAGCTTGTTTCAGAATGCCTATTCAGCGGGCGAGGCGGCGGCATTCAGGGAGGAGCCTTCGAAGCTTGCCCGCCTTCTGGAACAGGGCTATACGCATTATGAGGATCTTCCCAACTTGAAGGGCAAAGGAAATCCCGCAGGGACCTACAGTCTGATGAAGGGGGATCTGCAGTCGCTTGATATTCTGTTTGTGGCTGTATGCCGCAGCTTGGGCATTCCGGCCCGATTGCATCCGAGCGAGCAGAAGCCGCAGTACTTGGTCGACGGAGGCTGGGAAGATGCCGTGTTCAGTCTCGGCTCGCCTCGCAATCAGGAGAGCTCCGGTTGGGGAATGCTGCAGCTCCTCAGAGATTCCGAGGCTCCACAGGATGCGCCGGCCGCATCCTATGCCGAGAACTTCTCGTTGGCCCGCCTGGAAGATGGCGTGTATAAAACGCTGGTTTATCCGTATGGCAGCACCGATGTCTACGATGAGCCATACGAGGTTGAACCGGGAGCCTATCGCTTGACTACAGGCATCCGTCTGAAGGATGGAACCGTAAGCGTGCGCTTCCTTTACTTTACCGTGCGTGCCGGGGACACCACGGAGGTTGTGCTGACTTATCGGGAGACGGTGGTCGATATCCCCGTGCTGGGCAAACTGGCAACAGGCAGTGTACTGACCCGTCTGGATGGATCAGAGGTCGTACTGGAGGATCTTCTGGAATCGGCGGGTTCCATTGCTGCCTGGATTGAACCGGAGCGGGAGCCGACCAAACATCTGATTCGCGAGCTGAGCGAGCTGGCTGAATCGTTCGATCAGCTGGGAATGCCGATCGTGCTGGTGATCGGAGATGCGGAATGGAACGTTTCCTTCGACCCTGCGGGTTATCCGAGGCTGCCGGTACGCACGGTTTTTGTGCGGGATTCCAGTTATGCCTCCTTGTCCGGTTTCATTCCGAAGCCCGCGGCTCACGAAGCTGGCTATCCTCATCTGTTCGTGCTGGATAGCCGGGATCAAATCCGTTATACGGCTTCCGGGTACAAGATCGGTACCGGGAAGGAAGCTCTGCAGATTGCAGCGGCGATATCTCAATTTTCGAATGGAGCGGAGTGAAGAATATGACGAACTATATTGCTGCAGGTTATGCCGTCGATGCTGTTCTTCCCGACATGGCGCATGAGGATCTGTTGAAGTTAACCCACCTGAACGTCGCCTTCGGCCACGTCAAGCATGATGAGATCACGACCGAGCATTTGAAGAACGGCGAGGTTGTCCGGAACATCAAGCGGGATCACCCGCATCTTACGGTGCTGCTGTCCGTTGGAGGCTGGAGCGCCGGCGGTTTCTCCGAAGCCGCCTCCACCGAGACAGGCAGGAACAGCATGGCCGCATCGGCCGTCCGGGTGCTGGAAGAATACCCTTTTGACGGGATCGATCTGGACTGGGAGTATCCTTGTTACGGTGAAGCCGACATCGCCTCGAGTCCGGATGATAAACGGAATTTCACCTTGCTTCTCAAGGCGATTCGGGAGGCACTGGATGCCAAGGGATCCGGGGATAGCCGCCATTATCTGCTTACAATTGCGGCAGGTGCAGACCAATACTACCTGGGCGGTACAGAGATGGACGAGGTGCAGCGCTACCTCGACTTTGTCCAGTTGATGACCTATGATATGCGCGGCGGTTTTCAGGTTCTGACCGGTCATCATACGAATCTGTACACGCCAACCGGCGATCTGTTCCGAATCAGTACAGATGCGTCTGTGAACCTGTTCGCTCGCGCGGGCGTCCCGAAGGAGAAGATGGTAATCGGTGTCGCATTCTACTCGCGGATCTGGACCGAGGTTCCGGATCGAAACCAGGGACTTCACCAAATGGCTGGCAGCACAGGCGGCTACGGTCCGGCCTTTGCCGAGCTGGACGCGAATTACATCAACAAGAACGGCTACGTTCGATATTGGGACGAGGAAGCCTGTGCACCGTACCTGTTTAACGGGTCCAGCCTAATTTCTTATGATGATGAAGAATCGATCCGGTGCAAATGCGATTATGTGAAGGAGCAAGGCCTGGCTGGGATCATGTTCTGGGAATACGGCTGCGACCCGACTCGCCGCCTGCTGGATGCAATGCATCAAGGACTTCAAGGCATCCCTGCTGCAAAATAGAAGGGGCTTGGCGTACGACGTAGTTGGGCTGGCTCGAAAAGTGACCGTTAAAATATACGAAAACCTCCCCTTAACTGTACGGTTAAGAGGAGGTTTTTGATTTATTGGGCGAATCGCTTACCCGATGGGATCTTCGTCGCCGTCGTTCGAAGCCGTTACCCGATGCGCTCTTCGTCGCTGTCGTTCGAAGCTGTTATCAGATGCACCCTCCATCGCGGTCGGCCGAACCCGTTACCCATCACCCGATACACTCCTCTTCGTCATCATCCGAGGAATCGGCCGAGCCGTTGGGACTGTGCATCTTGCGGTATTGTCCGGGCGTATAACCCGTCTCTTTCTTGAATTTACGGATGAAGTTTGGTGTATCCAGGTAACCGACACGCGTGATGATATCCTTTAACGGGTCGGTGGTATGCAGCAGCAGCCGGATGACCTCATCCATCCGTTTCTGCCAGATGTATTGAGTGAAATTCATGCCGATTTTCTCTTTAAAGGAGCGGCTGAAATACGATGAAGAGATGGTGAATTTGGATGAGATCGTGCCTAGGCTGAGGTCGTAATCCGTGAAATTGGCATCGATATAAGCAACGATTTCGTCCATCAACGAGCTTTCTTCCGTCTCGCTCTTCGCCTCGACATGGGCGCAGATTTCTGCGGCCAGGCCTGCCAGTTTCTTCTCCAGATCCTCCAGCGAGTCGTAGGAGGTAACCCTTGGAAGCTGATGAACCACATGATGGATGCCAAGCTCCGAGGCCGTTTTTAGCATCGTATTCAGAATATCGAAGCAGATGCAGCGGAGCAGCGGTACGGACGGCATTTCCGCTTTCAGGTTATTCAGCGCGGTGGATACCATCTGAACCGCCACATCGTAACTGCCCTGTTTCAAGCTCTGAACCAGCTTCAGCAGTACATCCTTGGGAACCCAGAAGGAGGAATCCTGTGTGCCGGAACCGGAAAGGGCGTTGAAGAAGGTGCTGCTGCCCTGTCCGTGCAGCATGGACGACTCCAGAGCGGTCGACGCCTCGATGTAGGACTGATTCAGCTGCTCGGGATAACTGTAGCGGTTGCCTATCCCGATTGCGGGTGCAGCGCCGGTATGCTCTGCCGCCATCGATTGCAGTGCTTCGACGATGGGCTCCATACGGGCATTCAGACTGGCTTCATGCCCGGTTTCGGCATCAAACCCGACAATAAGTGCCAGTTGATCTGGCTGTGGCAGCTCCACACCATAGGCATAAGCGGAAAACTCCGGCAGTTCCACATCGTTCATCAGCTGCATGACAGGTCTCCGCTCAGGGTTATCCCCGATGGGGAAGGAATGCGTTTCCCAGCCCATGGTCACCACAAAATAATGGGACCTGCTGAAGCGGATGCCGAGCTTCTCCGTAAACTCTGAGGGGAATTCTCCGGTATGACCATGCTTCAGCAGCATGAGCAGTATATGATTGCGAGCGTAGGGCTCCTGAAGATCCACGCGCTGGCTGTAATCGTGCAGCGTTTTCTTGATCCATTCCAGCTCGTTGCTGGATGTGGATGGTTCCGGGTTGTTCTTCAGTCGGATGAACTCCATCAGGTCTGATATCGGATGGTATTGTCGCCGGGCCAACATAATGGCCAGAATGGTGCCCATCACCACCACGAAGGAGAACACCAGAATAATAAAGGTGCGAATATGGACGATCCGGCTGAAAAACTGGTTGCTCGGCATCGCGGTTACATAAGTCCAGCCAGCTTCAGATTTGACGGATACCACCGAATGCGGTTCTTGATTTAGTGAGAGGCTGTGCGTGCCGGGCTCAAGCGCAAACAACGCATTGACTTCCTCTTCGGTAATGGTTTCCCCTTTGTAATTGGCGGCCAGCACCTGTCCGTAATTATCGAAGATATAAGTCATCCCATGGTAGTCGCTGAGAATGGAATCAATCAATCCGGTGAGGTTGGATTCGTGAATCAAGTACATGACGGTTCCGTGGGCGGGCGTGTTGTTAGGTGCAATCGGTACAAGGTAGGCCAGCATGGAATTCTGGATTTTGGTGCCTTGCACGACCTGCTCCGCCGGGCGCATGGTGGGGAATTGCACGTTATTCAGATCGCGGACCATGTCCGCTTCGTTCCAGGTATTGAATTTGTAGCGGCCTGTGAATACATCCAGGTTCTCAAAGCCCTGAGAGGAGTAGATGCTATCATCTCCGCGGAAGAACAGGAATAGTTCATCGATAATGGAACTGTTGGCTTTGTATTTGACCAGGGCTCCAATCGATTCCCGGCTGTAGTAGGGATGGTGGGTCCAATACCGCGTTAACTGCTCGTCATAGGCAATGCGAAAGGCGATGTCCTGCAATTCTTTCATGCGGTCATCAATGACGGTTTTTGCCTGGGTCAGCTGATTGACATTGGTTTGTTCGATCTCTGATCGGAGGGTATTGACGGCATTATGATAAATAATGATGGTTAATATAACAAGAGGTATAAGGAAAATGGAGATATAGGACAGCGTGTATTTAAGCAGAAGCTTGGACTTGAAGTGATTCCATTTCATATCTGCAACCCCCCGTATTTTAAACAGCAGCAGCGATAGCGCTCTCATAAAGACAGCGAAGCTATTGCCATAGTGCCAAGCCGCTAGATGTTCCTACTAAAAATACTAGGAGAACTTCTCTAATAAATCAATGGATCATTGCTAAATTTCAGAGGAATCATGCCAAAAGTCTCAGACCAGGTACGGATGCACATACAGAAGCAGCTAAGGGTGGAATCCGAGGACATCTGTCAGACATATCAGCTTGTTTATCCTGTTGATTGCCAAAAAAACCGGAGCCGTCCATGGCTCCGGTTGGTCTGTATAAGCTTGATATAGACAGCGATTAAGGTTTTGCGAGAAGCGTTGGTGCAACGCGGTGCTTCGTTGCCTGTTCATAGTCGTAGGCCATTCCGAGCAGATCGGCCTCGCTCCACATTTTGCCGACAAAAGCGATGGCAAACGGGGAGCCGCTCTTATAATATCCTGCAGGTACTGTAACCAGAGGAACCCCCGCAATGTTAATCTCGGGAACGGTGGTATCCGCGATTTTGTCTTCGCTGTGAAGAAGCGGCGTTTCTTTGTACATTTGAGGAAATACGAGTGCGTCCAAGCGATGTTGATCCATTACACCGTTAAAAATATGAAGATACTTTGTTCTGGCCTCTGTGAATTTGGATAAATCGGGAATGGCATCTGGATTTTTCAGGGCTTCCTCGTATTTAGCGAGTGCCGAAGGGGTCTCGCCGGTCTTCTTGATCAGTTCGTGAACTGATTTAATTGCTGCATTTGGCCCTAAACGCTTTAGATACTGTTCCATGTCATACACGATCGATTCAATGCCAATGGAGCCGGCCGATTTGGCGAATTCGGCAAATTCCGTATCGGCAAATGGATCGGTAACCACGATGGCCCCCTGGCTCTCCAGCTCCTTCACGGCACGGTCATACAGCTGCTGCGTTTCCGCTGTCAGTTCCTCGCCGAGCCATCCCGGTCCATAGAGACCGATGCGCTTGTTCTTGAGCGCGAGCGGGTTGAGCTTGGATGTGTAGCCTTTGCGGGGGATGTTGCCGATCGAGGCCACGGTCTTGGCATCTTCGGCCGTGTAGCCGGCAATGACGTCCAGCATCACGGCTGCATCATGGACCGTTCGGGCATGCGGACCGACAACGTCCCTGGTACTTCCGGCGAGAGGAACAACTCCGGCATTTGGTACCAATCCGAAGGTTGGCTTGATGCCAACCAGCGCTTGGGCCGCCGCCGGATTCTGGATCGATCCGCCGGTTTCCTCCGCAATGCCGAGCACGGCAAAATTGCCCGAGATGGACATGGCTGTGCCGGAACTGCTGGCGCCCGGCACCAGCTTCCGGTCTACGGCATTGTAGGTGTCGCCAGCCCAACTGGAGCTGGCGCGCGTGCCGTCGGAGCTGAATGCCGGGATATTGGTCTTGCCCAATATAATCGCACCGGCTGCTTTCAGCCGGGCAACGACAGGGGCATCCTTCTCCGGAATCAGCTCGATCCCTCCGAGCTCTTTGCTGAGCGGAGCCCAGCCGAAGGTGGACGGAAAGCCGGCGACGTCAACGGCTTCCTTAATGACAATTGGAACACCGGCAAGGGGGCCGAGCTTCTCGCCAGCCGTCCGGCGGCGGTCAATCTCGCGAGCTTCCTGGAGCGCATTGACATTCATCATGGTAAACGCATTGTAATTGGATTCATAGATGTTGATGCGGTCAAGGTATGCCTTCACGATCTCTTCGGTCTTGAACGCTCCTGCGGCGTAACCCTGCTCTAGTTCCTTCAATGTAATTTCCTCATAGGTAAACCGCTCGGCCGCCGCCGCGGTAATGCTGTTCATCACCAATCCAAGCAGAAGTGTCATGGACATCGCGCGTTTGAACAGCTTGGTTTGTTTTCTTAACATCAATGGCTTCCCCCATTCGCAGTTTTTTTTGTATCTCCCGTTCGATCGTAGGTGACTTGGAAAAATGGAACATTTCACACATGTTATAATTCATAACATATATTAATGATCCAGACTCTCGCCACTCGTTTTCACCTCCTGTATCTAACATAATAATGACAATAAAGTAGATGATTCCTTTATTACTAAGTAAAGCTAATGCAATTTCTTGAAGGTGTCAATCATTTTAGAGCAAATTCAGTATAAATTATGTAAGATAATCTTACATTTGGTTCATAAAAAAGAACCCGTGAATATGACACCCTATTCGCATAGGCGTCTGTTCACGGGTTATAAAAGGTTCCGTCCTATTTCGGGGGAAACGAACGGTTTTAGGATATGCTGCCTTCCGCTTGCGACAGCAGCTGCTGCTTCCGATAGATGAGTTTGGAGATAGAAACGCTGATCTCGTACAGCAGGAACAGCGGAACGATCACAATCAGGTCGGACATGATATCCGGCGGTGTGATGGTGACAGCTACGATACAGAGCAGGAAGTAGGCCGATTTACGTATTTTGGCCAGACGATGCGGATTCACGATGCCAAGCTTTGTCAGAAATACGACGATCGCGGGCATTTCGAACAGGAACCCGAACGGAACGGTCATATGAATCATGAACGTAAAATACTTTTGCGCCGTGTACATGGTCTGGAATTGTCCCTCGGCCATCCGCTGCATGAACTGGAGCACCATGGGAAAGAGCACAAAGTATCCAAAGCATATGCCTGCAATAAATAACAGGCTGATTACGGGAATGAGCTGCATGGCAGAGCGGTGTGTCCCATCAGGCAATGCCGGCTGCACGAACCGCCATATTTGATAAGCGGCAATCGGAAGTGTAACGGTAACGGCAACCACACCGGCAATGATCATATACACCCACATTACCTCGGAGGGACCAAGCAGAACGAGCTGCTCGTCCATGCCTCGTACCAGCCAATGGTAGATCTTCTCAACATAGATGAAGGCGGCCGTCATCGCTACGAGAAACGCAATCAGCGTGCGGATCAGGCGCTTCCGCATTTCTTCCAGATGCTCGACCGCGCTCTGGTCGTTTGGATCAGCTGTGCTGCTTACTGGCTGCTGCAGTAGTTTGCGTAGCATCGTCTTTCTTCTCATTCTCATCGTCTCCGTTCATCAAGTTGCGGGTTGCGCCCTTGAATTCACTTAGAGTTCGCCCGAAAGCGCGACCGAGCTCGGGAAGTTTGGAGGGACCGAATATAATGAGTGCAATAATCAAAATGAGAACCAGGCCACCGATTCCGATATTTCCAAACGGCATGATGTTAACCCCTTTCTATGCTGGATTATGATTCTAATTTGAATCCGCTAATCGCCACGACGGCACAGCGCGCCATGTTCTCGCCGGAGCGGTGAGGCCATGTGCTGCTTGGCTTGCTGAGGTCCTCCGTATTCTCACCTGGGTGTTGAACGGACAGGAAGAGCGTCTGCTCATCGGGTGTGAAGAAGGGACCGGTAAGCTCCGACTCTACCGGACCAGAAGCAAATTGCAGCGCAGCTCCTTGATCCGGTCCGCTTGTTGGAATGACGAACAGTCCGTTATTCATAAAGGGTTTGTGAACACCTTTGTTCTGGCTGCTGCTGGAGATGTCCGTCACGACCCACAGATCGCCGTTCGAGTCGAAGGCCAGGTTGTCTGGTGAGCTGAAGCCGGATTGGCGTCCGCCCGCAGCAAAGATTTCAAAGTCGAATTCCATGGCCGCCAAATCGTTGCCCGCTTCAAAAATGCGCGTGATATGGCCGTGGATATTGCCGTGATTGTCGTTGTTTGTATGGCAGATAAACACCGTGTTATCGAACGGAGAAATTTCGATGTCTTCCGGACGGTCTGTCGGCGTTCCACCAACAAAACGCGCAGCTTCCTGACAGTAAGTCACGACGTCGCCTTGGGACTTGAATTTGGCTTGTGCCTCTTTGTCCTCTGCAATGGCTTTTGTTACAGCTTCCAGAGTGACCGGCTGCCATTTGCCCGACTTCAGGTTGGCAACATACAGGGTTCCCTCTTCCAGAAGTGCGGAGTTGGCGCGGCCTTTGCTTTTGTCATATTTGTTCTTGCTGATAAATTTATAGACACAGGCATCCTTCTTGTCGTCGCCCATATAGACAACGATCCGGCCGTCTGCGGCAAGGCCCATGGCTGTATTTTCATGATTGAATCTGCCGAGAGCGGTGTGTTTTTTCAAGAAGGATTTGTCGAACGGATCGACCTCAACGACCCAACCGTAATGGGTATCCGGCAGCTTCGAGACCGCTGCGGTTTCCTCAAAATTCTCTTCACAAGACAAAACCGTGTTCCAGAGCGTTACGCCGCCGGAGCAGTTGGCAAATGTGCCTGTTGCGGTTGTGGCGCCTTTCAAGGCTGGAATGCCTTTGGCAGGGCCGGTAATATCGAATTTAGTGAAGCCGTTGATGCGGCGGGCATGGGTGGAGGTGGTGTCCATTTTCCATACACCCTTCTCGTCGCGGTATACTTCGATCACTGACATGCCTTGGTAATACAGGTTTTTATGGATTTGATCCGCGGACATTTTACCGTCCTTCACCGGTCCGATCGAGAATATGGTCGAGTACTCGTGATTGTTGACCAGCAGGCCGCGGACATTGGAGCCCTTAATCGGGAAGAAGGCGTTGTAGTCACAGCCGGAGCCGAATTTTTCGCCAGCGGGATTAATCACATCGTCGAAAGCTGCAATGACATCGTATTTAAAATTTTTAGGCAGGACGAGCTGATCTGCTTTGGTTGGCTCGATAGGCTCGAAATAGCCGCTGACCCGATTCGTTTTGAATCCGAACAGATGATTTGCGGTTCCGGACATAGCGGAAGCCTTGCCTTCTAATACGCCCAAGCCAGCGGATGCGGCTGCCAATGCGGTTGCGCCGGTACCCAGATAAGACAGAAACGTTTTGCGGTCCATTGTTTTACTCAAGCTTATCCACCCCTAATATAAATTGCCATCAGGACAAGTGTATAGGGGAAGTGTTAAGAGAGTATCATCCATTATTGGTGCAATTGTAAAAATAAAGTAATCTGAGGGGGTGTTATACCTTAAAGGGGCGGTCAGAACAGGTTGTTAGCGGCGCCCCCGTACATTTCTGGATTTACGGGATTTGGGGATAGTGCCAGGGGGAGTCTTGCGGATCCAGCGGATGAAGGATTGCATGGCAGGATTGAGCTGCAGAGCTGATATCGTAGTTAGCTCCAGATCAATGAGCTGTTTGTTTGTAAAAAGATGATGAATGTGTCTGTGACATGGGATACACAGCAGGGCCGTAGGAAGGTTAACGCCGCCATATTCCTTGGGTGTCAGATGGTGAATCGTTGTTTCTACACCTGACCTGCCGCAGCATTCACACCGATCTTCCGATGGGTCCACCGGATCTTCACCTCACCTTTATGGTTGCGGGAACCTTGATACTAATGGCATACCCCAGATGGGGGTGCCATTATACCTTTCCGCGGCTCCTGTTGATGGGCCATTCAGTGGCTTGCCCCGAACGGTGCTCTCACAGCGCGCGGGGCGGTGTGGGATGGAGGAGATGAACCGCACGCAACGCAGGCGGTTACATGGAGCCAATTGATTAGCGACCACACGCGGCAAGCAGCTACTAATATCGGTAACTACGTGAGCCGGGTCAACAAGCACTATCATCCCCAAGCATTAGCGACTGCGTGCATGTCACCGCATGAATCCGCCAGCCACATGCAGCGGCATTCCCACCCTTATATCTATTTGTTGTTATATCGCTGCCGCATCTGGTCAGCCATCATCCGGATTTCCTCGGTTGTTGGCATAACGAATCTGGAGGCGACTCCTGTTAAATCTTTGTCCGACTGCCCATTGCGGATAACCTCTCTTACCGCTGTTATAAACTGCTGTACCGCTGCTGCGCCGCTCCCGATATTTGTCAGTTCCTCGAGACTGGCCGTGCTGGTAGTTTCTACGATAGGGTACTGCTTCGGATCTGCTGTTTCCGCTGCAATATCATAGAAAGAACGAACGAGGCGGGCGCGTTCGCTGCCTGAGCCTTGGGCGATGATAAAAGCTTGAATGATAAAAGCTTTTCGCTGCCTGCGCTGGGCTATGCCGCAAAATTTAAGACCTCGAATGCTCAAATCGAATGTCCCCGGGCAGAATGCTCCGGCAATCTCGCCGGTACCGACCCTTTGCCCGGTGCTGTGCAGCGCTTCCCGGATCAGCTCTACCATGATCTCAAAGTCCTGATGAAAATCAGGCGCAGGTCCCTTGGATGCAAACGGAAGAATAAGGGACAGGTTTACAACCCCGGAGTCCAAGGGAACCGCAGCCCCGCCTGAATGACGGACGGCGGTATCATAGCCGAGTGAGCGAAGCAGGGCTTCCCCCTGTGCAGCTTGGGGCAGTCTGCTGTCGCGCACACCCATGACAAAAGCGCGCGGATGCCGCCATATATGGCAGATCGCGGGTCCGCCCTCTCCGGTCAGTCTGCATAGGAGCTCGTCCAGCGCAAAATGGCACAGCACGTCCTGCTGTGTTAAATCATCGGTTCGGTCGAGCAGCAGTATGGGTTGATCTTCAGGTAGTAACAGCGGGATATTCACGCTTTTCTTGCGCCTCCTTTATGAGTCCAGATATAAGTTTATAGATTCATGAATGGATTTGAAGGTAGGGGATTTAAGGAGAATGAAACCTTGTTCTTGTAGAAGAAGTACCTTAGCATAGGGTTTGTCTTCTTCATGTAGATCGAAGGGAATTTTCCTTAAAACAGCATACCATAAAGTCATGGTGGAGCGGCGAGCCATGCTCTTGCCGAGCCAAAGATTTTGCAGCGAGCAAAGGACGTAACACCTGGTGCGTTGTCATCCTGACAGAGTTTGGCGGCATGCTGAGCTTCATTGACAATAGGGGAGGAACTTGCATATAATCCGAGTAAGTTTATTGTCTTTGTTAGAGATTTGGTGGGGAGTTCCTTCACTTCATATATAAAGGAGAACGTCATGGAGATTTATAATAGCATTGTTGATATGATCGGTCAGACGCCAATGGTAAAACTTCAGCGGCTGGCGTCTGCAGAGGCCGCCGATGTTTATGTAAAGCTGGAGAGATTCAATCCTTCGGGAAGTGTGAAGGACCGCGCAGCCTACAATCTAATTCATACCGCGGAGGAGCAGGGCCTGCTCCAGCCGGGCGGCACGATCATAGAGCCGACCAGCGGTAACACGGGCATTGGCCTGGCGATGATTGCGGCAGCTAAGGGCTACCGGGCCATATTGATTATGCCGGATAACATGTCCAAGGAGCGGATTAACATATTAAAGGCATACGGGGCGGAGGTCGTGCTGACGCCGAGCAGCGAGCGTATGCCGGGCTCAATTGCCAAAGCGCTTGAGCTTAGAGAGCGGATTCCGGGAAGTTTCATCCCGCAGCAGTTCGAGAATGCCGCTAACCCGGATATTCACCGGGTGACTACAGCACCGGAAATATTGGAGCAGATGGAAGGGCGGCTGGATGCTTTTGTTGCGACTGCTGGAACGGGCGGTACGGTAACCGGAACCGGAGAGGAGCTGCGAAAGTCTCTGCCGAGCCTGCATATCGCGGTGGTCGAGCCGAAGGGCTCGCCTGTGCTTTCCGGCGGACAACCGGGACCGCACAAGCTGGTTGGCACAAGTCCGGGCTTCGTGCCGAAGATCCTGAACACGAGTGTGTATGATGAGATCATACAGATCGCTGACGAGGATGCGCTGCAAACCGTTCGGGATTTGGCACGCAAGGAAGGAATTCTGGTCGGACCGTCCTCCGGCGCTTCGGTATTCGCAGCCCTTCGCGTGGCAGAACGGCTGGGGGAAGGGAAGCGAGTCGTCTGCATTGGGCCGGATACGGGAGAACGGTATTTGAGTATGGATATTTTCTGAATGATGAACAAGCTGCCCAGGAGCTGCAGAGTACGGAGATGCTCAACCGGTTAGCGGCTGAGTTCGGAACTCCTGAATCGGTGAAACGGAGGCTGGGCGGTGACACAAGCTAGGAAGCAATTACGCTCCCAGCATACGGAAGCCGGTAAGCCTTTGTTGCGGGCGGGGTGCATGATTGCCCTGGTTTGAATCTCTAATGGACCCAGCGGACGTTATTTACCGTAAAAACGCACAATCCCAAATGTAACGGACACCACAGTCGTTATAAAGAGTTTTCCCTGTTCAAACACCTGTGATATTACGAATTAAGGTACCTCAGGTCCGTTGCGATTTTAAAAGGAGCTTTTTTCCTCCAATAGCGTCAACTGTGTCTGCCCATTAGCAACTCCCACGCTCTCGAGAGCCGACGTACTGCCCATGATCAACGGCCACGCTCTCGAGAGCCGAAGTACTGCCTATTAGCAACGGTCATGCTCTCGATATGCCTGCTATTCTGCCCTCACCAATGACCATGTTCTCGAGAGGGCCAAAGCTACCGCCACTAACGACCACGTTCTTGAAGGGCCGCCTGCCCTGATGCTTCTCTATGTCACGCACAATTCGAAATCGGTACTTTGCGTTCCGATAGTAAGCATGGTTCCGTTAAGCTATGCCTGCTATGCTGCCCATTTCATCCGCATCTTCTAAGTTCCGTTTTCTAACTTGATCTCTGCGACCGGGTTGTTTCCTCCGGTTGGAGGTGGCCACAGCTCCAGCTGCTGCATGAGCTGTTTATGGTTTTTCACAATGAGCACTTTATCGGGATAGCTCCTAAGCGTGTGCTGGATCCGGTGCCTGCCCTCGCGCTGAAAAGACGCGCTCCATTTGAACATGTTCAGGAGCATGATCCAGACGGGTTTATAGTGCGCCTGTTCCAGTCCAAGCCGCTGTTTGATGAATCTGGTGATGATCCGGTAGGTTCTTGTGGAGTAGGGAGGATTCAGGAAAACGATGAGATCCGCCTGCTGGAAGCTGGGGCTGACCCATTCAAGATGGGCGCCTTCAATGATCCAGCGTTCCGTCTTCACGATGTCCAGCAGCAGCGCATCCCGGTCCGCCTCGCTCCTTCGGATATCGTCAGGGTTGGCTCGCTCCCAGACCACATTGTCGAGCTCGTAATAGGGGATGCCATGCCGGGCGGAGAGCGCCCTGGCAAGCGTCGTTTTGCCGCTGCCGACCGAGCCGATGATATGTATTCGATTCGGAATCATACTGTTCATGGAGATCACCGCATTCAAGAGAATTAGTAGCTAATCCTTTCTGCACCGAGACAGCAATCTCCTGTTTCTAACATTCGAGGGAGTTACCGTACCTCGTGAGAATTACCTTAGCGCATCGAAGAACGCCACGATTTGCTGGGCAACCGATGCGGGTTGTTCAGCCGCAATAAAGTGCCCGCCCGAATTCAGATCCTTCCAGCGGATCACATTCGGAAATATTCGCTCCACGTATTCTCTCGGCGGACGCTCGTTTCGCTGTGCATTTAAGGTGACCGCATGCGGTACAGGCGAGGTTTCTCCCGGTCCCGGCCATCTCGTATGCGTGCCTTCATAATAGTAGCGGTTCGAGGCATTGATGGTCTCGGACACCCAATAGATGGAGACGTTGGAGATGAGCAGCTCTTTGCTGAAATGCTGCAATACGTTGTTATCTTCGGGGGATGTCCAATAATGCCATTTTTCAAGAATGAAAGCGGCCAGTGCCACAGGAGAATCATGCAGGCCGTAGGCTGCCGTTTGCGGTTTTGTACCTAGAATATGGGCGTAGCCGCCTTCTTCACGGTACCATTGCTGCTGATATTGGAGGAACGCCCTCTCCTCATCCGAAAGCGGGGAAGTCGAGTCCACGCAGGGGCTCGGGTTGCCGGGGGATGTGGTGTGATAACCGATGAACCGGTCGGGATGGTCAAGACACATGAGCCCAAGAATGCTGGCTCCGATATCATATCCATGGGCACCGAATCGCTCATAACCGAGCCCCGTCATTAATTTCATAAGCAGTTCTCCTGCCTGTCGGTCCTCAAAGCCTGGACGCAAGGGAATACCCGAGAAGCCGTGACCCGGCAGGGAAGGAATGATGAGGTCGAAGGAAATATCCGCACGACCCCCGATTGGCCCAGGATTCGTAAGGCAAGGGATCAGCTCCAGCATTTCATAGAAGGAGCTGGGCCATCCGTGGGCGATGAGGAGCGGGACGCGGTTGTCACCGCTGCCCTTAATATGTATATAGTGAATGTCTACCCCATCGATTTCAGCGACATAACTCGGATAAGCATGAATGGAGCGACGGAAGGCTTCCCAATCGAACTCATGCCTCCAGTAAGCGATTATATCCTTCATGAAATCAAGCGGGATTCCGTAATTCCAGCGGCCACCCGGGATTTCGTCAGGCCACCGGGTCATATCAAGGCGTTGGTACAGGTCATCAATCGCAGCGGGTTCAATTGGATAAGAAAAGGGTCTGATCTTCATTCACTTCACCTCTTAGGAAGATTGGAGTCTGCTATACTGATAACAACATACTTGCAGTGGATAGATATAAACAGGTAACAGGGAGTTCAACAACACGTGATGACTGTTAAAATAAAATTAATGGTTAGCTAACCGATAAATTCATTTTACTGGTTTGTCATGAAAACATCAATAGGAGGTTTGTTTGTTGTGGGAGCAGAATTGGAGCAGCTGGAAATCATAGCAGACTATATTAATACCCATGATAGACGGATGAGATATGAGGGCGATCCGGGCGTGGAGATTCTTGAAGGCGTAAATGACCTACGATCCTGGCTCTTGGAGTATGGCTTTATTCATGATTTGGACAGCGTAACCGAAGTGGATTTGACGTTGGCTCGTGAACTGCGCAGCAGCTTAAGGGCAGCCATTCCATATAACCCGCATGATCCTAAGGACGACGATTTCCAGACGTTGAATCGTATCGCGGGCCAATTCCGTTTCTTCTATCGTTTCGGTGAAATGTCCGATGTGATGGAGTCCGTGGAGGAACAGGGAAAGGGAGGTTTGGCACGGTTGTTGATTCTGGTGTTCCGACTTCGTGAAAACAATCTGTGGAGCAGATTGAGGGTGTGCACGGCGGCGGATTGCCAGTGGGTATTCGTCGACCGTTCCCGGCCGGGGACGGGCAAATGGTGCTCGATGAAAGCCTGCGGCAATCGCGCGAAGAATAAAACGTACCGGGAACGAGCCAAGTCCATGGGATGAATGCATTACAGGAATTCGTGAAGAATCATAGCTTTACAAAGGCCAATCAAGCGATGTACTTGGTTGGTCTTTTTTTCATGGAATCGAATCACGTAAACAGGAATATGTGATCCCATAACGAAATGGTTGTTACTTAATTATTTTTGTTGCTGCTTATTATTTAGGAAGAATGAAGATTTATGAAATGCATGTCGATTAGGCAATTCTCCATTCGTTGTATAAGTATAGAACGGGAATGCAAGGTTCCTATAACAGGAGGGAATATACCATGAGATTTATGATGATTGTAAGGGCAACCGAGGATTCGGAGGCAGGTGTGCTGCCAAGTGCAGAGCAATTGGATGCCATGATGAGGTACAACATGGAGCTGGCCAGAGCCGGTGTGCTGCTTGCTGCGGACGGACTGCATCCAAGCTCCGGTGCCATCCGGATTTCCTATCCGGAGCCTGGAGGCAAGGCGAAGATTACCGACGGGCCTTTTACGGAAGCCAAGGAATTGATTGCGGGTTATACCTTGATTGAAGTGAAGACGAGGGAAGAAGCGATTGAATGGGCCAAGCGCATGCCGGACCCTCACGGCTTCGGTGCAGGCCAGATCGAGCTCCGGCAGGTGTTTGAACCCACGGATCTGACGCAGGATCCACAAGCCCAGGCCAAACAATATGAGATGCGCGAACATATCCAAAGGCAGAATCCCTAATGCCGGCTGCAGATACACATCGTGCGATCGAGGCGATATGGAGAATCGAATCCTCCAAGATTATCGCCTATCTCACGCGAATGGTTCGTGATATCGGTCTCGCCGAGGATCTGGCGCAAGATGCGTTGATCACTGCGCTCGAGCGATGGCCAAAGGAAGGAATACCGGATAATCCTGGCGGATGGCTGATGACCGCCGCGAAGCGAAAAGCACTTGATGTGCTGCGCCGAAATAAAGTGCGCGATCAGAAGTACGCATTATTGGGCCGCGAGCTGGATGTCCGGATGGATTCGGACATGGAGGTACCGGAGCCGGGGGAAGTGAATGACGATCTGCTGCGGCTCATCTTTATGACCTGTCATCCGGTTCTTTCCCCCGAAGCCCGTGTGGCGCTAACACTCCGCCTGCTTGGCGGATTAACGACAGTGGAGATCGCCCATGCTTATCTTGTCCCTGAAGCTACGATAGCGCAGCGCATTGTTCGTGCCAAGCGGACGCTGTCGGCAACGAGGGTCGCGTTTGAAATTCCGCAAGGAACGGAGCTCAAACCGAGATTGTCATCGGTGCTTGAGGTCATTTATCTCATGTTTAATGAAGGCTATGCAGCATCGTCCGGCAGTCAGTGGATTCGCCCGCTGTTGTGTCAGGAAGCGCTTCGGATCGGGCGGGTGCTGGCTGAGATTGCCCCACTGGAGCCCGAGGTGCACGGGTTGGTTGCGTTAATGGAATTTCAATCTTCCCGATTCAAATCCCGCGTCAATACGGGCGGTCAGCCTGTTCTGCTCCTGGACCAGAATCGGGCGTTATGGGATTATCTATTGATCCGCCGAGGCTTTGCCGCTCTCGATCGAATCGAGCAACTGGGAGGCATGACGGGACCTTATGCCCTTCAGGCCGCAATCTCCGCATGTCATGCCGGAGCGGCCAGTGCCGCAGAGACGAATTGGATTCGCATCTCCGCGCTATATGAAGCGTTAGCCCAGGTTTCTCCCTCCCCTATTGTGGAATTAAACCGTGCCGTTGCCCTCTCCATGGCTTTCGGTCCGGAGATTGGGCTTGAGATCGTGGATGCTCTGCAATCCGTGCCTGCCTTGAAGGGATATCACCTGCTCCCGAGCGTAAGGGGAGACCTGCTCTTTAAGCTGGGACGGCTCGAAGAAGCCTGTGCCGAGTTCAAACGGGCAGCATCGCTGACGGACAATCAGAGGGAACGGGAGCTGCTGCTCGATCGAGCGGCGGAATGCTTGACTGGTGAACCTTGAAAATGAGCGCAAAAAAAGATCTGAAATTTTTTTGATAAATATTTAAAAATGTGTCGATTACGCCGAATCCTGTTCGTCATCTATATGTAAAACCATTAAACGAATAGAGAGGAAGACGAACATGCAAGCACAGATGGTACCGTTTATTATTTCCGAGGATGCAAGAGGACAGGCGGATTTTTACATACAGGCGTTGGGAGGAGAAATCGGCATACTGACTACTTTCGGGAGCATGCCGGGCATGCCGGAAGCCCATCAGGATAAGGTCATGCACATGTCGTTGACCCTGGCTGGCGGCAATCGACTCATTCTGACGGATGCTTTTCAGGAGACTCCCAAGGGCTCGAATATGGGGCTGGCTTTAACGTTTAGTCATGAGGAGGACGCCCGCGCCGCCTATCGTAATCTCAGCCAAGGGGGTACAGAGAAGTATCCTTTTGAGCTGCAGCCATGGGGGGCTTATTACGGAGAAGTCATTGATCGATACGGCATGACCTGGCAGATGGTTTTTCAGGGCTGATCATCAACAATGAGAATTGAATGAATAATAGGTTGGACACTATGATACGAAAGGGAGTTAAATCAGATGAATCAAGAAGTGACGGACTACATTGCGGCAGTGAATGATTCCTGGAAGGTTGAGGTCAGCGAGCGGCTTCGGGAACTCGTGCACAGCACAATCCCGGGCGTTGCGGAACGGCTTCAATATAAAAAGCCCCATTTTCTGAAAAATGGGAAATATGCGGCGGTGATCAGCATCTCCAAGACGGCCGTGAGCTTTACGATATTTAATGCGACGGGCCTGGATTGGCCGCAGCCGCTATTCGAAGGTCCGCCTGAGCGGAAAACGATCAAAATCACGGCTGGGCAGCAGGTGGATTATGATGCGTTGGCATCTTTACTGAAGCAGGCGTCGGAAGGTTTGTAATCCATATGTAATAGGGGAGACGGTGGTCATGAGATCCCGAACAACCTGATCAAATAACCGCGATCCGTATGGATCGCGGTAAGTTCATTTTATTTCTTGGTGCTGTGTTGTTTGCCCGGGAGCTTGTCGCTAGGCGTACCTTTGCCGTGATTCTCTTTGTTGTGGCGGGCTTTTTCCGCGTTCTCGTTCATTTTTTTCACAAAATCATGCGTGCTTTCCATGGGATGTCAGCTCCTTTGATTCTGAATGTATGGCATTTTGCCTGATCGTGCTTAATATAACCATTTCTTTGTTATTGTATTTTATAATGTGGTTATAGGAGTTTAAGTCTGCCTCTCTTTGCAGAAGGAGGAATACATATGTTGTTCAAGTACGGATTCATCTCGCTGCTGTTGGCAGCCGCCTGTTTGCTCGTGATCGCGGGCTGCAAAGGCTCAATCCAGGATACAGCTGACGACGAAATCAGCCTGGTATCCGTTCCATCGTTAATCGGTCTGAAATCGGCGGAGGTTGATGCCATCCAGGTTTTTTTTGGGGACGGCACGCGTTTGACACTGGATAAGGAGGAGGAGCTTGATCAGATCATGCAATGGGTGAATTCGCTTCAAGCCTATAAAATAGAAGGAGCTCGGGGCCCGGGGTTCCTGTATGCCATGGACATGGTGCAGGGGAATCAGAAACTTCGACTTGCCAATGAATTCGAGGTGGAGGGTCAGTGGTACGCGCTCTCAGGGCCGGAACAAGAGTTGCTGAGTCGTTATCTGATCGAGCAAGGGCGGGCGCACAATCCTGAGTTGCTGCCGGGGATCACCATGGAAACGCCAGAGGCATCCGGATACAACTACATGGATTACGCGCAGAGCGTTAAGTGAGAATGCCACGCTTCATGAACAGATCATCCTATTTCTCAAGTCGCTCCATTCCCCCCATCATAAAAAAAGATTCAGCCCGGCTAAACGCCCCCTGGCTGAATCTTGGATATGAAGCGGTACTTCGAGCCCGGTGCTATAAAGCGCCAGGGCATCGTTCCATTACTTGTTATGGCTGATCAGCAGCTCATATTTGTTCAAGGATGCGCCCAAAATATTCTCGTTGCGGCCCTGACCATGGGATTGCCGGAATGACTCGCTGGATGTCCAGCGTTTGAATGCTTCCTCATCCTCCCACACCGTGGAGACCTTCAATTCCTCAGCCTCTGCGCCTTCCTTGGCCTCATGCCATAATTCCATCCGCACGAAACCTTCAATCTCCTGCACACCCTTCGCTTCAGCGAATCGCTGCGCAATCTCTTTACCGAAGCCCGGTTTGACCTTAATCGAGTTTGTAACAACCAGCATATGCGTGATTCCTCCTTCGGTTGATGACCGGAAAAATTCCAGAAATGTCTAGCACCTTGCATGTATGTCCATTATACATGAAGGAACCGACTGATTTCATCTCGGGCTTGGGAGGAACCGGCTTCTGCATGCAAAAGAAGCATACGGAACGCTTAAGTAGCCGGAGGGCCATCCCCCGGAAACTCTGCTGCAGGTACGGCTGCAACCGGAGCTGCTTCCTTGGGTTTAGCCCTTCCGCTCCAAGACCAGTAGGTGCCCATGCGGAGCAGTCTCTCCACCGGACCGCTGCGGAACCTTTTTAGCCAGAGCAGGCTGCCCGCTGCCAGCACGCTATAGATCAGAACCGCCAGCAGCGTTCCTTGCAGCACGCCCAGCTTGCCGAACCATCCCAGCCCGAATCCGTAAAAGATCAATACGCATACAACACTCTGCGACAGATAATTGGTCAGCGACATGCGTCCCACCGCTTCAAAAGCCCGAATTACAATGGATTGCTGAGACGAGAACGCGTACAGGGAGGCGAAGAGGTACAGATAACCCAGCGCCAGCAGAGGACCGCCAAGCATGGTGAACACGCCGCTCCAGCTATGGGTTGTGCCGAGCATGACCGCTGCAGTTTTTAATCCAAGCCCGACCGGAACGAGCAGAGCCCATCTAAGATACAGCTTGATTTCCATGGAAGGATGGAGAAAGCGTCCGCGTTTCGCGGCCACCATGCCAAACAGGAACATCGGTGCACTCATCAGCGGAGCAATCAAGATGACCAGCAGCATCAACCAGTCGGGCAGATCGATGGGCATCTCCTCCGTTGATCTGAAATTCAGAATTTCGCTGTAAGTGCCGCTGCCGTAGACTTCAATCGACTGCTTCACATAACTCTCCATGCGCTCCGTTTCACCTGCAACCGGCTCGACGGAGCCGTATCCAAAGAGGGATACCAGTGTGAGCAGGAGAACACCCCAGATCATAATGGTTTTGACCTTTCTTTTCACGAACAGCACAAGGAAGAGACCGATCGCACCGTAAAACAGCAGAATGTCGCCTTCCCATATGAATATCGAATGCAGCAGACCCAGAACGATTAACAGAACCGATCTGCGGAAGAAACTTCGACCGTACTTGAGCCCTTTGTTGATCAGGCTTTCCCTCATTTTGATCATGCTGTAGCCGAACAGAAACGTAAAGATCGGCATAAAGCTGCCCTCGACGAATACTTTCAGCATGTCATGGCTGATCTGATCCAGCGTGGAAGGCTGGAAGTAATGCAGCTCGTCTTTGCCGAACATGCCGTACTGAAAAATAAGCATATTGGCCATCAGAATACCGAGCAAGCTTAATCCGCGAATGGCATCGACCGCCGTTGAACGTTTGTTTGAATTCATGTATGTCACCTCTAACCCCAAGTATAAAACTTGAACATAAATAACGCGGAAACGGCTTCCTAACTTTTTCTTAACACTTCCAGCATTTGTTTAACTCCTGTTAAGGTTGCTGTGCTAGCATAAATAGCGGGTGAGGATAAAATGGATACACGAATTTTAATTGTTGATGATGAACCTTCCATTGTAAAAATGCTGCAGATGGTGCTGCGCAAGGAAGGCTTTAACCGCATATATACAGCTTCAAGCTGCAAGGAAGCCCTGAGCGAGATCGCCGCCCACGGAGCGGATATCGTGCTGCTGGATGTCATGCTGCCCGACGGCACGGGGTTTGATCTTTGTCCGCAAATCCGTTCGTATGGCAGTCCGCACATTCTGTTTCTGACGGCCAAAGCGTCCGATCTGGATGTGCTGACAGGCTTTGCAATGGGCGGGGACGATTATGTCACCAAGCCGTTTAATCCGCTGGAGATTGCCGCAAGGATCAAAGCGCGTCTGCGCCGGGGCGGCTTCGGGATGATGCCATCGGCCGGGCAGCCGATTATTCAGCGTGCATGGGATTTCGGCCGGTTCAGGGTCGATGAATCCGCTGGCGAGCTGACGGTGCTGGGAGAGCCTGTGCCTTGTCCGGCACAGGTCTTTCAGCTGCTGCTTTATTTTTGCAAGCACCCGGGGGTGGTGTTCTCGAAGTCCCAGCTGTACGAAGCCGTATGGGGCATCGATGGCATAGGTGAAGACAACACCGTTATGGTACATATTCGGCGCATTCGGGAACGAATCGAGGAGGACCCCAGCAACCCGCAGTATTTGCTGACGGTTCGCGGACTCGGTTACAAGCTGGTTAAGGAGAAAGGGCGATGAGACTGCGCAGAAGGCTGGCCTTTCATTTTACATACCAACTGATTGCGTTCTCAGCATTTATGTTCTGCTTTCTCATCGTTCTCTTATTCTTCCTGATCAAGCATATCAGTGATGAAGAGATGAGGCGCAACTTCCCGACCGGCGTCTTGAACAGCATTGTAACGGAGACGGTGACGGAGAACGGGAAGGTTCTGCTGGATGACCATTGGAAGCAGCTGCTCCAGGACAAAGAGATGTGGCTGCAGGTGGTGGATATGAAAGGGAATGTGATTCACGCCACCAATACCGCGCCGGATGTTCCCTCGGAATACTCGGTAAGCAACCTGCTTGAGATCAAGGAGAAGCGGCGTCTTGGGGAGTATACAATGGATTGGCAGATGGATCTGACTTATAAGGACCCGCTGCTGTATCTAGCAGGGCGAATTGACGAGAGCTCGGATCATCTTCGCGAGTGGTATGCACGGTATCAAGCGGGCGGCAGGGTGGACCCGGCGTATGCAGCAGAATTGAAGCGCGACTTGGCAAGTCTGGGCGGATATCTGCATGTCATTGACCGGGATGGCCAGATTGTGCAAGCGATTGGAAAGGAAAGCGAGTATAAGGCAAGCTACCATCCGCTGGAGATCATTACGATGCAGGAGCAGCCCGGTACTTACTCCACGCATATTGCGGTTTATCGCGACCCGGCTACCGGCAGCACCTGGGTGTACCATACACCGCAGGATGAGACGCTGGAGAAGCAGCCTATTATGAATGAGCTGATCCGTGTGGCGCTGTGGACCTTGCTGTGTGTACTGATCTTGTCGCTGGCGGTAGCGATTTGGCATGGATACCGGTACAGTCGGCCATTGCTGCTGTTTACCGGATGGTTTGAGCGCATGGGGAGCGGAGCTTATGAGGAAGTGCTGACGCCCAAGGACCGGAAGCGCGTATTTCGCAAGAACGGGAAGCTGCGCATGCGCTTCAAGCTGTATAAGGAAGTGATTCACTCCTTCTACAGGATGGCCGAGAAGCTTGCCGAGACCGAACGGGAGCGCGAGCGGCTGGACCGGAATCGGGAAGAATGGATGTCGGGAATATCGCATGATTTGCGTACGCCGCTGTCCTCGATCCAGGGATATGGTTATATGCTGGAGAACGCGCCGCAGGACTGGAGTCAGGAGGAGCTGCGTGAGATGGGAACCGTCATTCGGGAAAAGGGCGATTACATGCTGGAGTTGATCGATGACTTCTCGCTTGTCTTTCGTCTTAAGAGCGAGATCCGGCCGCAGGAACTGGCACGGCTTGATCTGAATGAACTGGTGCGGCGCTGCGTGCTTAAATACGTGAATGATGTAACGCTGGATGCGAATTTTTCCTATATCGGAGGCGAAGAGCCGCTGCTCATTGATGGCAATGCCAAATGGCTGAAGCGGTTGATGGATAACCTGCTTACGAATGCCGTGAAGCACAATCCCGAGGGAGTTCATGTTGAAGTACGGGTAGAGAGACGTCCCGGCGGCGCGGCGATCGTGGTCGCGGATCAAGGCGTAGGGATGGACGAAGAGACTCGCCGCAACCTGTTTGAACGCTACTACCGGGGGACAAACACCGAGGAGAGCATGGATGGCTCAGGGCTTGGAATGAGCATTGCCAAAGCGATTGTCGAAGCACATCGAGGCCGGGTGGGCCTGTGGTCGGAAGTAGGCTGCGGAACAACCATCACTGTTCTATTGCCTGAGGTTTCCGTGCAAGATGGTGCGGATTGCACGGGACATGGTAAGGATGATTGACGTCATCACACGATTTTTTCCATTCCCATTGCAATTTGGTTAGTGTTCACTTATGATATGATTATGAAAAAGAAACCGCATTTCGATAGCAAGAAGAAGGAAATATTGCAGGCGGCCATGAAACTCTTTGCCGAGAAGGGCGTTGACGGGGTATCGGTGAAGGAGATCGGCGCGGCAGCCGGTGTGACGGATGCAGCGATCTATAAGCATTTTACGAATAAGGATGCCGTTGCTGCGGAGGCATTCGAGGAATACTGCGGCAGTTACACACGTTTGGTGGATGATTACGCTTCCCAGACCGGACTGTTCGCAGAGAGATTGTCCGCCTTGGTCACCCGTGTATTGGAGTCTTATGACGAGGATAAATACGGCTTGCTGCTGTTGTCCCAGCATCACGAGCTGTTTACGGAGGTGCTCAAGAGCAGGGGGCGTCAGCCGCTCGATGCATTATGCGATCTGCTCGATCAAGCGGTGTTGCAGCGGGATATTCCGCCGCAGAATATACGCTTAACCGCGGTGTTGATCATCGGTGCATTCAATCAGCTGGCCGTTTCAACGATGCAAGGGGAGCTTGAGGAACCGCTCTCGGCGCTGGCGCCTGAGGTGACGGCACATCTACTGGCTTTGACAGGTTTAGGGAAGGGTCCGGTGTGACCTTTTCTTTTTACCTTAAGGTTAGTGTTTATTAACCAAATTAACAGGGGGAACGTGTATGAAAAAGATTTTGATTATTCAGGGCAATCCGATTGAGAACAGTTATGGAAGTCATTTGGCCAAGGGATATGCGCAGGGGGCAGCCGAATCAGGGGCAGAGGTGCGTGAGCTGGTGCTTGGAGAGATGGATTTTGATCTGAGCCTATCCGGCGGCTATAAGGGGAATCAAGCTCTGGAGCCCGATCTGCAAGAAGCGCAGAAGCTCATCGCATGGGCGGATCATCTGGTATTTGTGTACCCGAACTGGTGGGGCGGCATGCCGGCACTGCTGAAGGGGTTTATCGACCGAGTCTTTTTGCCGGGCTTTGCGTTTAAGTACCGCCGGAACTCTCCATTGCCGGAGCAACTGCTCAAAGGGAAAACCGCCCGATTGATTGTCACGATGGATTCGCCCTACGTTTACTATCGCTTCTATCTGGGTCAGCCCGGGCATCAAATGATGAAGCATTCCATTCTGAAGTTCTGCGGCGTGAGCTCGGTTCGTGCCACGAACATCACGCAGCTTCGCAAAATGCCTGAGAGCGCAAAAAAGCAATGGCTTGAGCGCGTACAGAACATGGGGAGGAAACTGGCGTAGAGGCCGTTGCCGCCGATGTGCAGTTCTTTCCAAACACTTGACTTCTCGGGCAAGAAGATTATAATTCATACAACAAATGAAACAAAAGAGAATTGAAGGGTAAACAGGATCAAAATCAAATCTTAATGTATATGCCGGGGAATAGGGCCCAGGCGTTTCTACCAGGTTACCGTAAATGACTTGACTACATGAAGGATGAGAGCCAGAGTCCAGCGCCCGGCTTCGAATGGAATGGAGAGGCGGGCGGTAAGATCACCTTGGAATCCGGGTACCGGCAGGTTTTAACGGATGGGGTGTTGTGCAGACTATTAGCAATGCATTGCTGATGCACCGGGCTTCTCTTCCTCTATGGATATAGTTAGTTCAGGCAACCCGGGCAGATACGCTGTCCGGGTTGTTTTACGTGCTTGCGCGTAGAATTGATTTTGTACTTTTACCGTTTCATCATAAGAAAAACGTCTATTGACGTACTTTCACAGATGACAGACCGCAGTTAGAAGAAGTTTTTATTGCGATATCAGGAAGTCGCAAGCTTTGAAGTTTATACTTTCTGATATCTAAAAAAAAGGGGAGCGTGCATTCATCATGAGTTCAAGCAAGAGACAGAAACGATACGAGGTCAGCCGGGAGCTGGGGAAAGTGGCGTTAGGACAGGCACCGGCCGACCTGGTTATCAAGAACGGCACGCTGGTCAATGTGTTTACAGGCGAGCTTCAGGAGCAGGTGGACGTGGCGATGGCATTCGGACGCATCGCTTATATCGGCAGCGCCAATCATACGATCGGGGAAGGGACCCGGGTCATCGAGGCGAATGGCCGTTACATCTCGCCGGGTCTGCTTGACGGCCATATGCATGTGGAGAGCACGATGCTGACCGTGACCGAGTTTGCGAAAGCGGCCATCGTTAGCGGAACCACCGGGATCTATATGGACCCTCATGAGATCGCCAATGTATTCGGTATGGAAGGTGTGCGGTGGATGCACGAGGAAGGACAGCAGCTGCCGCTTAAGGTATTCACCACCATCCCTTCCTGCGTGCCGGCGACGTTTGATCTGGAGGATGCAGGAGCCCAGCTTGGCGTGGAAGATATCGAAGAAGGGCTGACCTGGCCTGGAGTTGCCGGGCTTGGCGAAGTCATGAACTTCCCGGGCGTGGTATATGGCGATCCGACGATGAGCGGTGAGATCGAAGCCACGCTGCGTGCCGGCAAGACGGTGACGGGACATTTTCCCGCAGAGGACGACCGGATGCTTCAGGCGTATCTGGCAACCGGGGTAAGCTCCGATCATGAAACGGTGACGAGAGAGCAGGCGCTAGAGAAGGTTCGCCTCGGGATGCACCTGATGATCCGTGAAGGATCGGCTTGGCAGGACGTGAAGGAAGTCATCAAGGTGGTGACGGAAGACAAGGTGCGTACGGACAATATCTCCTTGGTGACGGATGACGTGTATCCGCAGACGCTGCTGAGGCTTGGCCATATGAACCATGTGGTGCGCCGTGCGATCGAAGAGGGTGTGGATCCGGTGACGGCCATCCAGATGGGCACGATCAACGTGGCTCGGTACTTCGGGATGGATCTCGAACTCGGGAGCATCTCGCCAGGTAAAACGGCAGACATTCTGCTGCTTGATGATCTGAACAGCATGGTGCCGTCGATTGTGATCACCGATGGTGAGGTGGTTGCGGAGAACGGCCAAGTTGTGAAGCCATTCCCTGTATACCAATATCCGGAAAAAGCGTTCCATTCGATTCGCCTGCAGCGTCCGTTGACAGCGGAGGATTTCCTGCTCCGCAGCAAGTGGGATACCGCACGCACGGAAGTCAACGTGGTGCGGGTCATCGAGAACAGTGCCCGCACAGCCAAAATGACAGCGGTGCTCCCCGTGCAGCAGGGCATCATTCAGCCTGACCTTAACCAAGACGTGGTTCAGCTTGCGTGCATCGAGCGCCATGGCGCAACCGGACAAATCTCGCTTGGCTTTGCGAGCGGCTTCGGATTGAAATCCGGTGCGGTCGCTTCCACGGTGGCGCATGACAGCCATAATCTGCTGGTAATGGGCACGAGCGCCGAGGATATGGCGCTAGCGGCGAATGAGCTGGCAGCTTGCGGCGGCGGGATGATCGTGGTGCGTGACGGTCAGGTGCTCGCGAAGGTGGCCATGCCCATTGCCGGCTTGCTGGCGGATCGTCCAGTGGAGATCGTAGCGGAAGAAGTTGCTGCACTGGAGGAAGCCTGGAAGGAGCTGGGGTGCTTCATCCATGCGCCGTTCATGACCTTCTCCCTGATCGCGCTGCCGGTGATTCCGGAAATCCGCATTACCAATCGCGGCATCGCGGACGTGACGGAGTTCAAGCTCATCGAGACGGAGATTCGCGCGGTTCAATAAGGTGGTGGTATGCATTAAAGCAGGTTGGCCTACATGGCGAACCTGCTTTTTTTGGTGCGTAAATACCGGGCTTGACCTGTGAGGGGATGCGGCAAGTCATGCTCCAATGGATAAACCTCACATAATTCCATTCGCACTTAGTGATTTTCGTCACAAATTTATAACTTTTTGCCCCTAATCCTTCCTAATATTGTGATATTGATCACAATCCTTTCTGCCGCAGTCTGCGAAAATACAAAAAGAATCAAATTTAAAGTGATCACGTGAGCTAAAGGAAGGGGCATCTTTATGGATCCGGTTATGCTGGCGCGAATTCAGTTCGCATCGACAACCATTTTTCACTTTATTTTCGTACCGTTGTCTATCGGATTAGCGTTTTTGATTGCCATCATGGAGACGATGTATGTTGTCAAAGGCCAGGAAGTATACAAGAAAATGGCCAAGTTCTGGGGGAAGCTGTTCCTGATTAATTTTGCGGTCGGGGTAGTGACAGGAATTCTGCAGGAGTTCCAGTTCGGCATGAACTGGTCGGATTATTCGCGATTTGTTGGGGATGTGTTTGGCGCGCCGCTTGCCATCGAGGCCTTGTTGGCCTTTTTCCTCGAGTCAACATTTATCGGGTTATGGATATTCGGCTGGGACCGGTTATCGAAGAAGGTCCATCTGCTCAGCATCTGGCTGGTGTCCTTCGGCACCCTGATGTCGGCCTTCTGGATTCTGGCGGCCAATTCGTTCATGCAGCGTCCCGTTGGGTTCGAGATGAATAATGGACGAGCGGAGATGAATGATTTCCTGGCATTGATCACCAATGGGCAGTTGCTGGTAGAATTCCCGCACACGATCTTTGGGGCACTGGCCACCGGGGCGTTCCTGGTAGCAGGCGTGAGTGCCTACAAGCTGATGAAGAAGCAGGATCTGGATTTCTTCAAAAAATCATTCCACATCGCCATCGTGGTGGGGCTCACCACCTCCATTCTGGTTGCGGTCTTCGGTCACCAGCAGGCGCAGTATCTGGTGGATACGCAGCCGATGAAGATGGCTGCTGCCGAGAGCCTGTGGGAGACGAGTGACGATCCTGCGGCTTGGACGGTCATTGCGTCCATCGATCCGGAGAAGCAGGAGAACAAGATGGAGCTTAAAATTCCGTATTTGCTCAGCTTTCTGTCTTATAGCAAATTCTCCGGCGAAGTGATCGGAATGAAGGAGCTGCAAGCCCAGTACGAGCAGCAATACGGTCCCGGCGATTATATACCTCCGGTGCGGACCACCTTCTGGAGCTTCCGGATTATGGTGGCCGCAGGCAGCGTGATGATTCTGCTCGGATTGTACGGAGCTTGGCTGATGCTGCGCAAGAAGGTCGAGCACGCTGGCAGATGGTTCCTGAGATTGATGCTGTTTGGCATTTCATTGCCGTTCATCGCCAACACGTCGGGGTGGATCATGACGGAGATCGGGCGGCAGCCTTGGACGGTATTCGGACTGATCACCACGGAGAATAGTATATCTCCGAACGTAAGTGCAGGCTCCATCCTGTTCTCGCTCATTACGTTTACAGCCATCTATGCGGTGCTTGCTGCCGTTATGGCGTACTTGTTTATTAAAGTCATTAAGAAAGGGCCGTATGCGGCGGAGGAAGAAGACCGCCACGCAAGCGATCCGTTTAATAAGGAGGGCTACCATGCTGTCTCTTAATGAACTGTGGTTTGTGCTCGTTGCCGTGTTGTTTATCGGGTTCTTCTTCTTGGAGGGCTTTGATTTCGGAGTCGGGATGTCCACTCAGCTGCTCGCCAAAAGCGACACCCAGCGCCGGGTGCTGATCAACTCGATCGGCCCGTTCTGGGATGCCAATGAGGTCTGGCTGCTGACAGCGGGCGGCGCGATGTTCGCCGCCTTCCCGAACTGGTATGCCACGCTGTTCAGCGGATTCTATATTCCGCTTGTCTTTCTTCTGTTGGCCTTGATTGGACGGGGAGTGGCCTTTGAATTCCGCGGCAAGGTAGGCGACGTTCGCTGGAAAAGGGTGTGGGACGGTGCAATCTTCATCGGCAGCGTGCTTCCTCCGTTCCTCCTGGGTGTTGTTTTTGCCTGCCTCATTCAGGGGCTTCCGATTAATGAAGAGATGCAGATGTATGCCGGATTCTTCGATGTCGTGAATGCCTATACCGTTGTTGGCGGGCTGACGATGGTGATGCTCTGTCTGCTGCATGGGTTAATGTTTACGACGCTGCGCACCATAGGGGATCTTCAGGAGCGTGCGCGCCGCATGGCCCGGAGATTGCTGCTCCCGGTGGCGGCACTGTTCGTGGCATTCGGGGTCATGACCTATTTCATGACGGATATCTTCGAGAAGCGTGGTGCTGTGTTAACCGTGCTGCTCGTGCTGGCTCTGCTTGCATTCCTGCTGGGCGGGTATTTCATGAACGTCAAGCGGGACGGCTGGGCTTTCGGAATGACCGGGGCCGTCATTGCTCTGCTGGTTACATCCGTGTTCGTGGGCTTGTTCCCTCGCGTGATGGTCAGCTCCATCCATTCGGCGTTTGATCTGACTATCTATAATGCGGCCTCCGGACCGTATTCCTTAAAAATCATGACCATTGTGGCTGTATCGCTGCTGCCATTCGTATTGGGATATCAAATTTGGAGTTACTTCGTTTTCCACAAACGGGTACATGAGAAGGAGCATCTGGAGTACTGATGGGAAAAGATCTGCTGGGATACAAGGGCGCCAAGATCGTATTCTTCCTTGTCGCCGTATGTACCCTGGCACAGAGCATGGCCATCCTCCTGCAAGCCAAATGGCTGGCGGAAGCCATATCCGCCCTGTTCGCGGGATCCACGCTGCAGGAGCAGGGGGAGACCATTGCCTTGTTCCTGCTTGCTTTTCTGGCACGCCACGGCATTTTCACCGTGCAGCAAGGAATTGCACAGCGTTTTGCCGAGGAGACGGGCACGAGCCTGAGGAAGCAGCTTCTGGAGGAGCTGTTTCGGAACGGGCCGTCCTTTGTCCGGTCGGAAGGAACAGGCCATGTGGTTACGCTTGTGCTGGAGGGCATCGGCAAGTTCCGCAAATATGCGGAGCTGACCATACCTCGCATGATGGGGGCGGGCATTACCCCTGCGCTGGTATGGCTGTACGTATTCATGACGGACCGGATCTCGGGCATTATTCTGCTGGTGACCATGCCGATCCTGATCGTGTTTCTCATCCTCGTGGGACTTGCCGCGAGAAAACAGACCGAGCAGCAGCTGGATTCCTACCAGATGCTGTCCAATTATTTCGTGGATTCGCTGCGGGGTTTGACCACTCTGAAGTTTCTGGGACAGAGCCGCAAGCACAGCGGGAGCATAGGGCAGGTCAGCGAGGGATATAGGGCTGCGACCATGCGGACCTTGCGCGTTGCGTTTCTGTCTTCCTTTGCACTGGATTTCTTCACGATGCTGTCGGTAGCGTCCGTAGCGGTAAACCTGGGCCTGCGTCTCATTAACGGCAGCCTTGAGCTGCTGCCTGCACTCCTCATCCTGATCCTGGCACCGGAGTATTTTCTTCCGGTGCGCATGGTCGGGGCTGACTTCCATGCAACGCTGGACGGCAAGCAGGCAGGGGAAGCGATGCAATCCATCATCCGGGAGGCCCGGAAAGAGCGCTTGGAGGTCCAAACCGGTGCAACATTTAAAATTAAAGATAATATCCCGGCACGTACTGGCTCCACGCCGCGGTTCCAATGGGAGAAGAGCAGCGTACTGGAGCTGTCCGGCATCGGACTGCAGCATGCTGGGGCGGGTCCTGCCTCCTTGGAGGACGTCAGCTTCCGAATATCGGGTCAAGGCCGGATCGGCATCGTCGGAGAGAGCGGGGCGGGTAAATCCACGCTGATCGAACTATTAGGCGGGTTTATGACGCCTACATCCGGTGAGATGAAGCTGAGCGGCGTGAAGCTGGGGCATTCCAGCCGGGGCGAGTGGCGAAGTGAGGTCACCTATATGCCGCAGCAGCCGTATTTATTCAGCGCCAGCTTGGAGGACAATGTGCGCTTCTATGCGCCGGACGCTTCAAGGGCTCAGGTTGAAGCGGCTGTTGAAGCGGCCGGCCTGGCCGATCTGGTGAACAGCCTGCCTGGCGGTCTGGCCGAGATGATCGGCGGGGGCGGGCGGACTTTAAGCGGCGGTCAGGCGCAGCGCGTTGCCCTTGCCCGAGCGCTGCTCGGCGGTCGGCAGGTTCTTCTGCTCGATGAGCCGACGGCACATCTGGATATTGAGACCGAATACGAGCTGAAGGAGACGATGGTGTCCCTTTTTCAGGATAAATGGGTATTTCTTGCAACGCACAGGCTGCACTGGATGCGGGATATGGATTACATCATCGTTCTGCATCAGGGACGCATAGCCGAAACAGGAACCCATGACGAGCTTATGGCAAGACGGGGCGTATACCATGGATTGATTACATCGCAGATGGAGGGAGTACAATGAAGCAGGAATCGTGGTTTCGGCCTTATGTGACGGCAAACTTCTGGCGTTTTCTGCTGATTGTCGTACTGGGTGTGCTCACCATCCTGTTTGCGGGGATGCTGATGTTCACGTCCGGGTATTTGATCTCCAAATCGGCGCTCCGTCCGGAAAACATCCTGATGGTGTATGTGCCGACGGTAGGGGTTCGCACCTTCGGCATCGGACGCGCGGTTGTCCATTACGTGGAGCGGCTGGTGGGCCATGACACCATTCTTCGCATCCTGTCCCAAATGCGTCTGCGGCTGTATCACATCCTGGAGCCGCAAGCCCTCCGCTTATCCTCCCGATACCGCACCGGGGATCTGCTGGGCGTGCTCTCTGATGATATCGAGTATTTGCAGGATGTATACATCCGAACGGTCTTCCCATCCATCGTTGCGCTTGTGTTGTATGCTGGAATCATTCTGGCCGTCGGTCAGTTCGACCCGGCATTCGCCCTGCTGCTTGCGCTGTATGTTGCGGTGCTGATTCTGGTGCTGCCGCTGATATCCCTGCTGCTCACCAAACGGAAGAACCGGGAGATGAAGCAGGCACGGAACAACCTGTACCAGAAGCTGACCGATGCGGTGCTGGGCATCCATGAATGGTATGTCAGCGGCAGACAGACAGAATTCCTGGCGGGTTATGAGGCGGATGAAGCCGAGGTAGACCGGACGGACAGATCGCTGAAGCGATGGTCGCGCCTTCGGGGCTGGATCGGCCAATGCATCGTTGCCGTAACGGTGGTGTCGATGGTGTATTGGTCAGGACGGCAGTACGCGGATGGATCCATGGATGTTACGCTGATTGCGGCTTTTGTGCTGGTTGTGTTCCCGTTAATGGACGCATTCCTGCCCGTATCCGAAGCCGTGGAACGGATTCCGCAGTATGGCCAATCGGTGGCGAGGCTTAAGGGCATCGAAAGCGCCGATGAATCCGATGAGAAGCAGGCACCGCTGCAGCTGCTGAATAACGAAGAGACCGAGGCGGTTATACGCGGCGGTGTTCATGTGAAGGCGGATGGCATCATGTTCAGCTATGATAGGGCAGCCGCTGGCTCATTTGCCTTGGAGCCTGTCGGTGCGGGAGAGGCAGGACACACCTTAACCGAGGTATCGCTGGACATTCCCCCTAGGGCCAAAGTGGCCGTTATCGGCCGTTCAGGTGCCGGGAAGTCCACCCTGCTGCAGCTGATTCAGGGGGTGCTGGCGCCATCGTCGGGAAGTCTTACCCTGGGTGGTGTGGAGGCGGCGCGGTTTGGCGACGAGATCTCTTCCGTTATTGCCGTACTGAATCAGAGCCCGCACTTGTTCGATACGACACTTGCGAACAACATTCGGCTTGGCCGGCCGGAAGCCACGGAGGAAGAGATACGCGATGCTGCTGCCATGGCGCGGCTGGAGCCGCTGGTGGCTTCTCTCCCGGGTGGACTCGACACCCGCATGCAGGAAGCAGGTCAGCGATTCTCTGGCGGTGAACGCCAACGCGTGGCTTTAGCCCGAATCCTGCTGCAGGACACGCCCATTGTTATTCTGGACGAACCTACGGTCGGACTGGATCCCATAACCGAGCGGGAGCTCCTGTCCACCATCTTCTCCAGCCTGCAGAACCGGACATTGATCTGGGTGACCCATCATCTGGTGGGCGTGGAGCAGATGGATGAGATCATATTCATGGAACACGGCCGAATCGCCATGCGTGGCACGCATGATGAACTGATGCGGCACTATCCGCGATATCAACAATTGTACCGGCTGGATTCTCCGGAACTATAGAAGGTCCATGGGAAGAACCGCCCCTTTTTTCACAGGGGCGGTTCTTTTTGTTCCCATCTTATTTTTCTTATAAGTCTGATAAAAGATCGGAATCCCCGTTCCTTCTGGAAAGATGTAACATAGTTGTAGCCGATATAAAGGGTTAATTCTCTATTAGGGGTGTGGCGTATGGTGGATTTAGAGCGGTTAACCAGCGTGTTCTGTCATTTTGCTGAACGGGAATGTCAGGGCTCCAGCGATTTATATGAGTATTTGGCGAGGCATATCGCTGATGATGAAGAGGTGCTGCGGGTGGCCTCGTTTGTTCCGTCAGGTCAGCCGGTACCCAATATGCTGTTCGGGGCTGTTCAATATTTGCTGCTCCAAGGCGAGGGGGCCGAGCTGAGGTCGTATTATCCCGGCCTGGTAGAGCAGCCGCAAGCGATGAATTCGTGTTACCCCCATTTTCGCTCGTTTGTGCTGAAGCACGAAGGGGTACTCATCGAGATTCTGGAGAGCAAGCGGGTTCAGACGAATGAAGTCCGCCGCTGTGCTTACTTGTATCCGGCGTTCTGCTCGATCTACGACAAAGTCCGCAAGCCGCTTGCCTTGGTAGAGCTTGGCTGCAGTGCCGGATTGCAGCTGTTATGGGATCAATACAGCTATTCCTATGGTGATGGAGCGAGTTATGGTCATAACGGCTCAAAGGTTCGCATGACTTCAGAGATCAGGGGGGATCGCCTGCCGCTTCTGCTGCCTTCCAGCCCTCCGGTGGTCTACCGGATGGGGATTGATCTGCATGTGAATGATGTACGGAACGCGGAGGATTTCTTGTGGCTGCGCGCCTTAATCTGGCCGGGCTATCATGATCGGGTGACGATGCTGGAGCAGGCTGTGGAGGTGCTCAAACATCAATCGGGGATACAGTTTCGGGAAGGGGACGGGACCGAGCTGCTGCCTGAAATTGTGAAGGTCATCCCGGAGGAGGCCGTTATCTGCGTATTTCACACGCATGTGGCCAATCAGATTCCGGAGACGTCCAAACGCCGCCTGCTGCAGCATCTGAGCGAGATCGGGAAGACGCGTGATATTGTACATGTCTACAACAATATGTGGGATGGCGATCTCCATGCCGATTATATTCTTGGGGGCGTGCTAAGCGAGTATACGATCGCGCGGACGGATGGGCATGCACGCTGGTTCGAGTGGTTGTTATAAAGCGCATGAATCTATATTTTTTCTTGGGCAAGTCTGTGTCATAATAGGAGAGATGGAATATAAAGCGTTTACGTTATTTCATGGAGCGGAAGACAGCGCGGCTTCAACGACAAGCGGCGGAAGCTTGCCCATGAAGTCTGGTTTCCAGGTTATTTTTGACAAGAGCCATCATGTTATCTTAGAGAACTTGGAAATGAGGGCAAGACGGAGTTCGATCTGCCGATTTCAAGAGTGAGGACAGGCAATAAGCTCCCGTTCCATGGATAGCCTAAACTAAAGATGCCAAAGGAGGAAGTTGGGATGGATTACCGTATTGAGAAGGATACCTTAGGTGAGGTTAGAGTGCCTGCGGACAAGCTGTGGGCGGCACAGACGCAGCGCAGCTCCGAGAATTTCCGGATTGGAACCGAAACGATGCCGAAGGAGATTATTTCGGCGTTTGCAATATTGAAGAAAAGCGCGGCGATTGTGAATGGCAAGCTGGGCAAGCTGGACGCGGACAAAGTGGATGCCATTACGACCGCAGCCGATGAGATTGTGGCCGGCAAGTGGGATGCGCATTTCCCGTTGGTCGTTTGGCAGACAGGCAGCGGCACGCAGTCCAATATGAATGTGAACGAGGTCATTGCGAATCGGGCCAACCAGCTGCTGGAGCAAAAGGGCAGCGCCCTGCGTGTTCATCCCAACGATGACGTCAATAAATCCCAAAGCTCCAATGATACCTTCCCGACGGCGATGCATATGGCATCCGTTGTCGCTGTAGAAGAGCATGTACTGCCTGCGCTTCGCCGCTTGAAGAAAACACTTGAGAAGAAAAGCGAGGAGTACAAAGACCTGATCAAAATCGGCCGCACGCATCTTCAGGATGCCACCCCGCTGACGCTTGGACAGGAGATCAGCGGATGGCATCGGATGCTGGAGAAATGTGAATTGATGCTGTCCTCATCCGTAGAACCGATGCGCGAGCTGGCGATTGGCGGCACGGCCGTTGGTACCGGGATTAATGCCCATCCGAAATTCGGAGAAATGACGGCAGCCGAAATCAGCATGCAGATCGGAAAAAGCTACACCTCTGCCAGCAACAAGTTCCATTCGCTGACAAGCCATGATGAGATTGTATTTGCACACGGGGCGCTGAAGGCACTGGCTGCCGATTTGATGAAGATTGCCAACGACGTTCGCTGGCTGGCAAGCGGTCCTCGTTCCGGCATCGGCGAGCTGACCATTCCTGCCAATGAGCCTGGCAGCTCCATTATGCCGGGCAAAGTGAATCCGACCCAGAGTGAAGCACTCACGATGGTGGTCTGCCAAGTGATGGGCAATGATGCAACCATCGGCTTTGCGGCAAGCCAGGGTAATTTTGAGCTGAACGTATTCAAGCCGGTTATCATCTATAACTTCCTGCAGTCCGTACGTCTGCTGGCAGATGCTATGGATTCGTTCGACCAGAACTGTGCGATCGGCATTGAAGCCAACCTGGATGTCATCCGGGGGAACATGGAACGGTCGCTGATGCTGGTGACGGCGCTGAATCCGCATATCGGATATGAGAATGCAGCAGCCATTGCAAAACAAGCGCACAAAGAAGGCACAACGCTCCGTGAAGCGGCTCTGGCCAGCGGACTGTTAAGCGCGGAGGATTTCGACCGGATTGTCCGTCCGGAAGAAATGATTCATCCGAAGGAATAGGCGCCGAGCTTTCGCGAGGCATCTGTTTGACTACGAGCCCATTTCACTGCGGTGAAGTGGGCTTATTGTTTATCCATCGGCCGAAGGCGGTTATAATTAGGGTGTCAGATTTTACAATCATACATAAATCATGGGGATAAAGGATGGATGATAACTTGAGGAAACATCAGTGGTTTGCAGCATTGCTCTCCCTGATCTGCACCGGGCTCGGGATGTTTTATATCGGGACACCGGGCATGATCATCGGCGGGGTGCTGCTTATGGCGCTTCAGGGAGCGGCTCTTTATATTTTTTTCATCACATTAGGTTTCTTGGGCTTGATTATTGGCCCGCTGGTCATTGTCCTTCATATTGTAGGACTCATTATACCCATCGTTTACTTCAACTACCGATCGCCGAAGAAACCGATGTTCGACGAGAAGCGGCGGCGCCAGCTCTCCTCACCTTGGAAAATCATCCTGAGGACGTTAATCGGACTGGCCCTGTTCGCCGGGTCCATATATGGCGGGTACACCTGGGGATCTTCCCCTTTCATGAAGACGGCAGCGGAGAAACGGGTGGTTCAGGAAGCGGCTGAGTCTTATCTGGAACAGAAGTACAGCGAGCCCTTCAAGGTAACGGAAGTAAGTTATACCTGGGCTGTCAGTTCGTATAATCTTAGAGCCCATTCTGAGCAGGCGCCTGATCTGGAGTTTACCCTAAACAGTGATGATGGCAGCCCGCCTACCCTATCGAATGATACTTATCTGAACTTGCTCTGGGGGAAGCAGCTTGAAGAGCAATTGAAGCCACTGCTGGACGAGCTGTATCCAAACCAGGCTTTTGCGCAAGCCTACGTATTCTCGGATTCCGAGACGCTTGAGCGCAATTATAACAGTCTTGGCCAGGAGGCGGATGGGGCAGTTCGTCAGAATGTAAGTTTAATCGTATTTGCGGATCTCACCGCGGCTAATCTTCCAGAGGAGCAGGAGCGTGTGCTGGAGCTGATACGAAAGCTGCCTTCCGTGACCGTAAAGGGGGAAACGGACCTTCAGATCAATTACTATCCTTCGGATTTGAATACGCCCGATACTGCGAAGAAGATAGGGCAGGATTTTGATTATATGAGAGGGTTGCCGAGTACCCATTTTTTCAGAGAGTTCGATATTTCGAAAATGGCGTCTGCGGATGATATCGAGATCAGAGAGATGTAATCAAGATGACGGAGTTCAGCTCTTCTTATGATAAGAAGCCTGGCAGAGTCTATGACTCGGCTTGGCTTCTTTTTTTGATTGTGTGAGTCATCATCGTACCGTTAGTTCCTGGACAGATCAATTACGTGTTCTTTCTTTGTTCGTGAAATGGTCAGTTTCAGGTTGAAGGCCTTGGCCATGTCGCGTACAGGGACGTACAGGGTGTTTTTTGTGAAAACAGGTCCTTCGTATTTGCTCTCATCCAGCCTGCAAGAGTCCGATGCTTCCGGGCACAGCAGCTCCGGTTCATAGATGTTGATGTCATTGACACTCATCTCTTGGGTTGCCTTACGCACGATCGTATACCCCCGGCTTGCGTTGCCCCATACCGATATGTGGGGAGCGCTTGGAGCCTTCAGATCATATTGATGGAAGTGGTCCAGTTCCGCTTGCAGAGAATAGGAAATCTCGTACCCGAGTGCCTCAGCTAACCCTTGGAGAGGAACATAGGCCTTGCCTTGGCGAATATACACGTCATTCATGAGTGTGCCTGCTACGTTTACGGAATAGCTCGGAGCGGCGGCGGCGTCAACGTCCGCTTGCTCGCTGCTCCAGATGAGCGAAGTTGCTAACAGGACGCTTGTGAGGGCAAATAGAGATATTTTTCTGAATGTCACGGCAGTGATAACCTCCTTGAATACGGGATGAATTCAGGCATTCGGTAAGCTGCCAGTATAGGGCAGCCAGCTCCTACTATAATAGACGCTCCTTCTGGCTGATTGGTTAGCTGTCATATCGGAAAAAAAGGTATGTTTGTAAGGTATGCTTGTTTTATTCTGCCAAGGAGAAGATGAGAGAGGATGCTGTGGTTTGCCCTAGTTGCTAGATTCATTTCAATAGGCACAGATTTATATTTTATGTTATGTAATATAACATATTATTTATGATAGGAAATGTTTGTTTATACTATTTAGAGTATAATGTTATTTTAATTAACATATATATCCTTCTTTCATTATACTATACGAATCTATAAAAAGAGGAAATTGTTTAATAAATGAATGAAAATAAGTGATAATTACCGATATACATATAATAATGCGCTTACATTATCGAATTCAAAGATTGTTAGGTTAATTTACATGATCTATGATAGTCACTAACTACCTAACAACATCGATAGATTGGAGCGTGCGTCAATGCGTAAAATGACCTCATGGAAATTAAAAGGGAGTGCGGCACTGCTTAGTGCCTCGTTGCTGGCCGGATCGTTCATCCTTACTGGTACACCTGCGGAAGCTAGTTCCAGCACGAGCACGAACGCTGGACAAGTGAGCAGCATCCAGAAGAGCAGCTTAACGTCACCTATTACGGTTCAGGAATTCTCCAAACTGCTGAACGCGGTTGCGAAGGGGAATGGACTTGAATTCAAAGGCCTGGACGGAACCGGAACCATCAAGCGCAAAGACGCTGCAGCTGCCATCTATGAATGGATTGAATTGCCGGAGAGCACAAGCGAATATACAGATTTGTCAGAGGCTGAATCCGAGATTGCAGGTGCCTTGCTGAAGGCAGGGATTATGAACGGTTATAGCAGTACGGTATTTGCGCCCAATCAGCCGGTGACGATTTCCGATGCTCATGTGCTGATCGATCGGATCGAAGCCTATTTAACTCCTTTTGACATTACCGAGGCAACGATTGCAGAGATGCAAACGGCGATGGAACAGGGGAAGGTGACTTCCGTCACACTGGTTCAGCTCTATCTGGCAAGAATCCATCGCTACGATGATCAGCTCCATGCCATCCTGACCGTGAACGACAAGGCGGTGGAGGCGGCTAGAAAGCTGGATGAGGAACGCAGAACGACAGGCCCGCGCGGTCCGCTGCATGGCATCCCGATCATTGTGAAGGATAATTATGATACAGCGGACATGCCGACAACGGCAGGCTGCGTGTGTCTGAAGGACTCCATCCCGGATAACGATTCGGAGCAGGTCGCCCGATTGAAGGCTGCCGGAGCGATTATCATTGCCAAGGCGAATCTGGACGAATTCGCTTTTAATATTACCACGTCCAGTTCACTTGGCGGACAGACGCTAAACCCTTATAATCTGGGGCATTATCCTGGTGGCTCCAGCGGCGGAACCGGGGCGGCGATTGCAGCCAACTTTGCAGCGGCCGGCCTTGGCACGGATACAGGCGGCTCCATTCGGATTCCCTCCTCCTTAAACAGCCTGGTAGGCATCCGGCCTACCATTGGACTGTCCAGCCGTGACGGGATTATACCGCTGGCGTTAACACAGGATGTGGGGGGACCGATGGCCCGGACCGTAGCGGACGCGGCAGCCGTTCTTGAAGCTACCGCAGGTTATGATGCAAAGGATCTGGTGACCACGCAGAGCGTGGGTCGTGTTCCAGACAGTTATTTGAGTTATCTGGACAAGGAAGGTCTTCAAGGTGCGCGGATTGGGGTTGTCACGCAGCTTCTGTCAGGCACGAAGGCCGAGCAGAACGAAGTGAATGATATCACTTTGCAAGCCGTGAAGGATATGGAGAAGTTAGGCGCGACTGCCGTTCATATCGAAATTCCGAATTATGAGGCTATCATGAAATTCCCAAGCCTCAGCGGTTGGGAGTTCAAATTCCAGCTGAATGATTACCTGGAGAGTCTGGGTGAGGATGCACCTTACCATTCCCTGGAGGAGATTATTGCTTCCGGTGAATATCTGGAATCGCATAAGAGCTCCATGGAAGCCAGACAAGCTCGCGAGACCCTGGACGACAACGAGTACCGCAAAATTGTGCTGGACCGTACAAAGCTGACGCAGGAATCGCTGCTGAAGGTGATGGCCGAGCACAATCTGGATGCGCTGGTCTATCCAGCCTCGGCCGAACCGGCTGGCAAACTCGGCGAGGGTCAGAACTCGGGTGTGAACAACAGGCTCAGCCCGTTCTCCGGCTTCCCGGCAATTACAGTTCCAGCGGGCTTTACGGATGGCGGGCTTCCCGTTGGCGTGGAGTTCCTCGGGAAGGCATTTGATGAAGGCACATTGATCAAGCTGGCATACAGTTATGAGCAAGGCACCCTGCATCGCAAATCGCCAGCCCTGACTCCGTAAGGCTGATGGGGCAAATATCATGAGGGAAACGGACGGATCAAGATGATAAACCTTGATCCGTCCGTTTGTTGTTATGGGCTCCTGGAAGAGGAGCCCTCACATTTTACATACTCATTGTATTCTTAGCTTCACGGTACCCGGACAGCTTGTTTACGAAGAACGTAATCAGGAACGAGCAGAGCATGCTGGCTGCCATGGAGACCAGGAAGCCGACGGTGTTATTCGATGTGATCGGACCAATGAAAGAGGGGACGTATGCGGTGCCACGAACCCCGAATATGCCGACAAGCATGCCGCCAAGTCCAGCGGAAGCAATGGCGCCCGCAAATACAAATTTATTCGAGAACATGAATGGATAGGCAGCTTCAACAAAGGTGCCAAAACCCATATTGATGGCAAATCCGGGAGCGGCTACAGCGGCCTCCCCTTTGTCGCGGGGTGCAATGATGTTGGCCAGCGTAATTCCTGCGGATACCATGACCAAGCCGACCATATCCACCGCGCCGAGGAAGCTGTTGCTCGTGGTTTCCATCTCAAGCAGTACGATCGGCAGAATGGCCGCATGATAAACGCCGCCAATGATTGCAGGCCAGATCAGCAGTCCTGCAATCAATCCGGCAATGGCCGGGCTCCAGGAGACCAGCGTTTCGATCAGCATGCGGATGCCCTCGCCAGCACTCAGCGCAATCGGTGCGATGAGAAAGTAGACCAGCAGACCGGCAATCAGCCCTGAGACGCCGCCTGCAACGATGTTGACCGTCGTAGCCGGGAAACGCCACTCCACACATTGACGGAATATGTAATGGACAATGATGCCTGCGCCAATTCCGCCGATGATACCCCCGATAATGCCGCCTTCAACGGACAGGACACCGGCCACGATCCCGGCGACAATGGAGACCTCGTCCAGCTCGGATACCTGCTTGGCTGCAATAACGGCAACGATGACCGGCAGCGCCTTGATCATCAGATCAAACACCTCGGTCAGTGCCGATAAGCCCGGAATTTTGCTGACCGCGAGGATCAGGGCCATACCAATGAAGCCGGGAAGCGAGGCCATCATAATGCCTCGAATATTGATGCGGCGCCATGGAGATGAGCTTCCGGCTGCCGCGTGGATGCTCGCTGCTGCGTTCCCGATGACCGGCCGATACGGAAGCCGCCAATGCTTGCTGAGGGAAGTAGCAAACGTGACCGCTCGGGTGCGGTTGGTGGTGCCGGTTGTGCCGGAAGCGGCAATGACGTATGCGCCTTTGGTCTGAATGATCGCCATGGACGTTCCTCCCGTACCGGTCACCGGCAGACGGAACTTGGCGGCAGCCTCAATGGCGTGTCGGTTGCTGCCCTCCGGGTCGGCACTCATTACAATGAGACCGTCAATCTCGCCGAGTTCAATCTGCTCGGCAATTTCCCGGTCAAGCCGCTCGGCAGCCTGATTCACTTGCTGAAGGGTGCCTTCAGCGATAATGACCGGCTCGCCTTGACTAGAATTCCAGCCGTAAAGTGCAGCGGGCGTTGAGTCCTTAGCTGCATCCATGGAGACCTGGGCTGCGATGAACTGTAGAGCCCCGCATGACAGACCGGCGCTCTCCATCTGCACCAATATCTCATCCAGCAGCTTGAGCGGGTCCCTGCCGCCCAAATTGTACAGATTGCCGCCACTGCTTCCTATAATAGCTATTTGACGATTCATGTCTTGCTGCCCCCCCATACGATAACAGATTGTAATTTCTATATTACAGCAGAGTTATAACTTGTTAAAGTGCTAAAATGTCGGCAAAGCATGCAAAAAGCCGCCGTGCATCACCCCGTAAGGGCTGCATGGCGGCTATGGTTCATGGTTCGCTTACTCGTTATGTTCCGTTGTTGCTGCCACGGCAGATGTTTCTTCAGCCGTATTTTCTTCCGTTTCCTTGACGATTTGCAGCTTCGTATAACGGTGGGTTTTCTTCTCGATGACGGTAAACGTCAGATCACGGTAGCTCCATGTATCGCCTTTGGCGAGCTCGGAGTTGTGTCCGTACAGCCAGCCGCCGATGGTATCCAGGTCATCCGTGCTCAGATCGGTATGCAGCAGATCATTGATCCGATTGATGGACACCTTGCCGTCAGCGATGATGCGGTTCGGCTCAGGCTGGGTCAGCTCGCGTTCCTCATCCTCGTCGAATTCATCGCGGATCTCCCCGACGATCTCCTCCAGAATATCCTCAATGGTGATCATGCCGGACGTACCGCCATACTCGTCGATCAGGATGGCCATATGCGTGCCTTCCTGCTGCATTTTGCGAAGTAATTTCTTGATCGGAATCGCTTCGGATACTGTCATGGCCGGATGAATCAGCTTGGACAGATCGATGCTGGCATTGTCATCAAACTCCAGGAAGAACTGCTTGGTGTTAACTATACCGACGATCTGATCCTTGTCGCCGCGTACAACCGGGAAACGGGTGTACTGCTCACGCTTGATAATCTGCAGGTTCGCTGCAAGCGGCTTGTCAACATACAGGCAGATCATATCGGTACGTGGCACCATGATCTCCTTGGCAAGCATATCATCAAAAGCAAAAATTCGGCTTACATAACCATACTCGGCTTGGTTGATCTTCCCGCTCTCATAACTGTCACTCAGGATCATGCGAAGTTCCTCTTCCGAGTGAGCTTCCTCATGTTCACTTGCCGGGTGCATGCCGAACAGACGAACGATTTTGTTGGCGGATCCGTTAAGCAGCCAGATGAACGGGTACATAATGCGGTTGAACCATATAATAGGCGTCGCGCATAAGAACGACACAGCTTCAGCTTTATTGATAGCAATCGTTTTCGGTGCAAGTTCACCGATAACAACGTGGATATAAGTCATAATAACAAAAGCAAGCAGGAATGAGATTAGCGAAGCTACAGCTGACGGGATGGAAAAGTTATCAAACACCGGATGAAGAATCTTCTCGATGGTCGGTTCCCCGAGCCAGCCGAGACCGAGTGCCGTGATGGTAATCCCAAGCTGACACGCAGACAGGTACCCATCCAGATTCGAAGTTACCTTTTTAACGGCAAGAGCGCCTTTACGCCCTTCCATAACCAATTGGTCTACTCGACTGGGACGAAGTCTTATGATAGCAAATTCCGTCATAACGAAAAAAGCGGTAGCTGCAATAAGTACAGCGACTAAAAATAAATTTATGCCTATACTGTCATCCAAACAAAACACATCCTTTTTTTATCTGATCTGAATTAGTTTTTAAATAACCATGGTTTACTATGCATGGCTGTCAACATAATTCGACCTGAATTTCAAAGGTTCCAGCAGCATGTGCTTGAGGATCAGAAACATATCGGTTTCAGTACAGCATGTAACGTTATTCAAGGAAAGCAGAGACACATGGCGCTTATCTTCCAGCTTCAACCGAACAGGCTCCGGCGTTTTGGGGACCGGCGTCGACTCAGGCAGATTGCCTTCGGAAGCTTCCATTCCGTGCGTAGCCGCAGCGGAATCGGTTATGTCCACTAGAGGAACGGGCGTAACGGAAGCGATCAGCAGAAGGCCAAGTGTTGAACATATAATTCTGATTATCCTTCGTATGGGGTCCAAGTCGGATCGTCACTCCTACAATTCGTAATCGAGTTGCTCTAAAAAAATATATGGCTAAAATGTCATCCTATGAATGCGTAATTTGAGTTGTTGTACGTAATTTCACCACGAATGCGGTTTTCAAAACAAGGTATATTGTTAAGATTATAAAATTTATAGTTTTCAGCGAAGCTGAACAAATCGATGATCGCAAGAAAAAATTCCTCTAAACGCGGTCTGTCTACTGAAAGTAAGTCGATAGAGTTTTTCTTATTAATCATAAGAAAAAGTAAGCCACTATGTCAAATGCCAGTTGCTTTCCGTTGTGTAACCCCATAGGGAACAAGGATTGCAGGTGAGCTGTCTATGAAAAAAAGGACAACTCTCTACGAACCTGGAGAGTTGTCCTGTCATGAAACGAATTATTTATGGAGTGGCAGCTGTCTGACATAGCTGTCGGACAGGTGGAGTAGCTGCAGCGCCCGTTCGAACTCCTCCTGGGAAGCCTGCGTCGACTTCTCATCTGAGCTCGGCAGCGGGTGCTTGGTTCCATCCTCAAAGCCGATTCCCGGGATGTACAGGGTGGTATTGTTGATAAACGTCCCGGAAGGAAGGTAATACCGTTCCGGCAGCAAGTTGTTATCGGTGTTGTTCAGCAAATCCTGACCAAAATGAAGCTGTTGGTCCAACGATACGCCGAGCAGGTTAGAAACCGTTGGCAAGAGGTCGATCTGCCCGCCGACTTGCTCTTTCACTTCCGGTTGAAGGCCTTCGCCATGGATTATGAGCGGAATGTTGATCATATCGCCTGAATTATAGTCCCGGCCATAAATTTCGCGCATCAGCTCTTTATCTTTGTTATCCAGTGAGTAGATCGGCAGTCCAAGGTGATCTCCATAGACAACAACCATGCTGTTATCCCATATCCCGTCCTTCTTCAACTGCTCAATGAATTTGCCGAGCGCGTCATCTGCATAGTTCTGGGAGCGGATATAATCGCCGACAAACGTACCATCATACCGCTCTGGGAGCGTCATCCGGTACTTCTCTTCAGGAATGGTATAAGGATGATGTGCAGACATCGATATGACCTGAGCATAAAACGGCTTTCCTGTATCGTGCATCTTTTTCAGCTCGGCGGCTGTCTTGGAATACAGGGCATCATCCGAGGCGCCGAAGAACAGCTTATCATCCTCACCGAAAAAGGCTTTATCATAATAACGGTTAAAACCGAGCGCTTTATACAGCTCTCCGCGGTTCCAGAACTCCACCACATTGGTATGGAAGGTGGCCGTATCGTAGCCTTCCGCTTGCAGCAATTTCGGCAAGCTAGGGAGGACCCTGTCCGCATAATGCTGCGTTGCCGCCCCCCGCGGCGGGATGTAGAAGGAGGTATTTACAACAAACTCGGCATCGGAGGTATTACCCTGCCCGACATTCTGGAAGAAGTTCGGGAAGTACAAGCTTTCACGAGCCAGCTTGTTCATGTGGGGCGTAATTTCCTTGCCGTCAATCTTCAGATTCATCAAGAACTGCTGGTAAGATTCCATCTGGATGATGATCAGGTTCTTGCCCTGGGCTACACCGGAGAGCAGTGCTTCCTGATCCGATGCTCCAAGTCCCTTCAGTTCATTGATTTTATCCTGCGTGATGGTCTTGGCATCTGCAAGCTCGGTGTTTTCCTGTTGGAAAATCGTGTAGGCTTCGTAATTGAGAATTCCCATCTCCTGCGCCTTTACGATTTCGTTCATGCTTGCGCGGTTAGGCATAATCTGGAACAGGCACAGCATCAGGGAGAACACAAACACGATGGGAACGAATTTGCGCTTCTCTTTTTTGGCATGCCGAATCTTCCACTTCTTCACGCGGTCACTGCGCCACAGCAGTACGAACATGACAATGATATCCGTAAAAATCAGCAAATAATAGGGGTCCATTAAGGAGAACACGCTGTTGCTGACTGCGGTTACCTGGTTGACTTGCTCCAGCGCGTGATACGTCACGATAACGCCGTAGTATTTATAATACATAATAGCTGCAAAGAATATGGCGGTCAGCAGCAGGTTAACGCTCATATAGGCAGCAAGTTTCCGCTTGGAGGCAAACCATTCAATCAAGCTGAACACAAGCCAGATAAAAGGAATTTCTGTAATGAGTGGTTTCCAAGGCATCACATCATCAAAAATGACCATCCAGGCTAAGTAGCTTTTGAGCAGCATAATGACAGAGAAAAATATAAAAGGCTTCGTCATCGTTAACCGAAACCGCGAGGTGGAGAGCACCTGTATCGCCTTCCTTTCAATGCCGCCCAATATTAGGTTCAGGAGCTTTCAGCGGCTATTCGTTTTTTTACCATCGACAGACGTTATTCTTACGGTTCGTTTACATTAGACATGACATTAATTTAACAAAACTTATGAACAGAACTTATTATGACCTCTTCCGCGGAGGTTGTCAAAGAGTTAAAGTAAGTTCCGGAAATGCGCATAACAACACAAAAAAGACAACGAAAAAACCGGTCATCGCCGGTTTAGTCAGAGTCATGCCAATATTAGTGCAGAAATGCCATGATTAGTGGTGCGGTCCCGAGGGTGAAGAGGGCAGCAACAATCATCGAAATGCTGGAGATTGTGCCGGAGAGGGAGCTGAATTCGAATGCTTTGGATGTGCCGGTTCCGTGGGCGCTGGTCCCGAACAGAACGCCTCTTGCGATATCGCCCCGAATCCGGAAAATTCGCATGACGGCCGGTCCGATCATGGAGCCCAGAATGCCGGTCATGATGACAAAGACAGCGGTCATGTTGGGCACCCCCCCGATGACCTCAGATACGTTCATGGCAATGGGCGTTGTAATGGAGCGCGGCACAAGGCTGGTGGCCAGAGAGCTGTTCAGGTGCATCCATTTTGCAAGAAACGCAGAGGATACCATCGCCAGCACCGACCCGGTCAGCACGCTGAGCATAATCTCGGCAGCATGCTTCTTCAGGGTTTGAAAGTTCTTGTACAGCGGAACGGCAAAGGCGATCGTTGCCGGTCCCAGCAGCTTGCTTATCCACTGCGCACCTTCATTGTATGTTTCATAGGATACGCCCGTTTGTGTCAATATCACAACAAGGAGCACCGGAGTAATCAGGAGCGGAGACAAATAGACCTTGGGAAAGCGGCGGTACAGCCTTTTGGCGCCCGCATAGATACCGATCGTTAACAGCAGTCCAACGAATGCAGACAGCAGGATGTTCATGGCGTTCTCCGCTCCTTTCGAGTGGAGATGAAGCCGGCTGTCAGCCCCGAACTCACCATCACGATAACGGTGCTGAACAGAACAACAACTAGAATCTGGAGCCCTTCGGCTTCCAGCATCGGGAAATATTTCATGATACCGACTGCAGCAGGGATAAAGAACAGCAGCAATTCGGCGAGCAGCCAATTAGCGCCAAGCTCAATCCACTCCAGACGCAGGATCTTGGTTTCGAGCAGAATAAACACCACGGCAATGCCGAGTATGCTTCCGGGTATCCCCAGATGCAGCCATTCGGCCAGTTTATCCATTCCCATGGAAAGAAGCATGAAACCGGCCACTTGCAGAGTTCCTTTCAATATGTTGATCATGACCGGCCTCCTATGTTTTCAGTATTAATGAAATTTTACAACGATAATTTTCATAGGTAAAATGCATATATCGAATGATAGCTATTCCATTTATCTATACATAGAAGAATCAGGAGGGTGGATCGGATGGACATACGGCATCTGGAGTATTTTCTTGAGGTCGCCAGGAATCAGAGCTTCACCAAGGCGGCGGAGAAGCTTTATATTACGCAGCCGACAATCAGCAAGACCATTCGCAACATGGAGGATGAATGGGGCGTCACCTTGTTCTACCGGCAGGGCAAGCGAATCGAGCTGACGGATGCGGGCCATATCATGTACCAGCAGGCACAGCAGATGGTGGATTCCTTCCAGCGCGTATCCGCCGAGCTGGAGGATCTGATGAACCTGAAGCGCGGACATCTCCGAATCGGTCTTCCGCCTATGGTGGGCTCAAGCTTTTTTCCAGAGGTGATCGGGCAGTTCCACCAGGAATACCCAAATATTACCATTAAGCTTATTGAGGATGGCGCCAAGAAGGTGGAGGCCGATGTGGAGAGCGGCCAGACGGACATCGGGGTTGCCGTGCTGCCGGTTAACGAAGACGTGTTTCACTATTATTCCTTTGTGAAAGAGAAGTTGAATCTGCTTGTACATCCGTCCCATCGGCTTGCAGGCAGAGATCATGTGAACCTGAATGAGCTTGCGGAGGAAGCGTTTGTGTTGTTCCGCGAGGATTTCACGCTCCATGACCGGATCATCCGGGAATGCATAAGCGCAGGCTTCGAGCCTAGAGTGGTCTACGAAAGCTCGCAGTGGGACCTCATCAGCGGCATGGTGGCTGCGAATCTGGGGATAGCCCTGCTGCCGGAAACGATCTGCAAAGAAATCGATTCCTCACGCGTTACAATTCTGCCGCTGGATAATCCGGTGATTCCTTGGCAGCTCGGCATGATCTGGAGGAAGGACCGGTATCTGTCCTTTGCTGTCAGGGAATGGATCAGCTTTACACGCGGGCTGCTGGGAGAACGGGGATAAGTTTGTTTTGAATTGAGCTGCATTTCATACATTTTCACTCCTTGGACATAATATCCATAGTAAGAGAACCAATTACAAGCTATCTATCCAAGGAGGAATGACATTCGTGAGTGGCCAAGAATATGAGGGGAATAATGGGATTAACCAGGAGCGCACAGGTTTTGCACAAAACCGGGGTGAGACGGAGCGGGAGGATACACTGACTAATCGTCAGGGGCATCCGATATCAGACAATCAGAATGTGAGAACGGTTGGAAACCGGGGACCGATGACACTGGAGAATTATCATTTTCTCGAGAAGATTACGCATTTTGACCGGGAACGCATTCCGGAACGCGTTGTGCATGCCAGGGGAGCAGGGGCCTACGGCTACTTTGAAACGTATGGAAAAGTGGGCGATGAGCCCGTCTCAAAGTATACGCGGGCGAAGCTGTTTCAGGTTGAAGGCAAGCGAACTCCGGTATTTGTGCGGTTCTCGACCGTAGTCCACGGCTCCGGCTCGCCTGAAACGTTACGTGACCCACGCGGATTTGCCGTCAAGTTCTATACGGAGGAAGGCAACTGGGATTTGGTGGGCAACAACCTGAAAATATTTTTCATCCGTGATCCGCTCAAATTCCCGGATATGGTGCATGCGTTCAAGCCTGATCCGGTATCCAACGTCCCGGGGCCGGTCGGCATGTTCGACTTCGTATCCCGTTCTCCGGAAGCGACGCATATGATCACGTTTCTGTGGTCCCCTTGGGGTATCCCGGCGAATTACCGCCAAATGCAGGGCTCTGGTGTGAATACATACAAATGGGTCAATGCAGATGGAGTCGGTGTGCTGGTGAAATATCACTGGGAGCCGCTCAAGCAGGGGATCAAAAACCTGACGCAGGAAGAAGCAAACAAGATTCAGGGCATGAATGACAGCCACGCCACCCAGGATCTGTATGAGGCGATTGAGCGCGGAGAATATCCGGAGTGGGAACTGTGCGTTCAGATTATGAGCGACGACGATCATCCGGAGCTGGAATTTGATCCGCTTGATCCGACCAAGCTGTGGCCGGAAGATCAGTTCCCGTTCTTAAAGGTTGGTAAAATGGTGCTGAACCGCAATCCGGAGAACTACTATAACGAGGTGGAGCAAGCGGCCTTCGGAACCGGCGTGCTTGTGGACGGACTTGACTTCTCGGACGACAAGCTGCTGCAGGGCCGTACCTTCTCTTACTCGGATACCCAGCGGCATCGCGTAGGCACGAACTATCTGCAGCTGCCAATCAACGCACCGAAGAAGCGGGTAGCGACCAATCAGCGCGGCGGACAAATGTCTTATTTTGTGGATAAGGCGCCAGGGCAGAGCCCACATGTGGATTATGAGCCTTCCATGACGGACGGCTTGGTGGAAGCCTCGCAGACAGCGAAGCCGCATCAGCCTCACTACGATGCGAATCTCGTGCGCCAGAAGCTTGACCGCACGCTGGACTTTAAACAGGCAGGCGATACGTACCGAGCATTCGAGGACTGGGAGCGCAATGAACTGATCAACAATCTGGTGGGTGCGCTAAGTCAATGCGATGTTCGCATTCAAGAGAAAATGGTGGAGCATTTCACGTACGCGGATGAGGATTACGGACGCCGCGTTAGGGAAGGCCTGGAGCAGGCGAAGAAGGGCTCGGATGGAGATTCACGTGAACAAGCGGTAGAGGATGCCAGCCGCATGGGGCATGAGGCTGATCCTTATTAATTGTATCGCTTGTGCTTGTACACAGCGTCACTTTGATAACGAGAGAATAGAGAAGCCGCCTGCAACAAAGTTAGCCGCAGGCGGCTTTTTTCCGGTTGTAAAATATTTGCGGGATGTTAAGATGTTGCAAGGAATCACAGCGATCCTTATAGAATCAACATAGAACCATGGGAAGAGGAGGCTTGCGTTATGGCAATACAAGCGGGGATCATCGGATACGGCCTGTCCGGATCGGTGTTTCATGCACCGATCCTGAGAAGCGTGCCGGATTATAAGGTACACACGGTTGTGTCATCGGATCCGGACAAGGTTCACAAGGATTTGCCGGATACGGCTGTTGTCGACAGTGTGGATGAACTCTTGTCGGTTTCGGAGATTGACGTTGTCATCATTACGAGTCCTAATACAACACATTATGAATATTCCCGATTGGCCCTTGAGGCTGGCAAGCACGTGGTTGTAGAGAAACCGTTCACCGTAACCGCTGCCGAAGCGGACGAGCTGATTGAGCTTGCCAAGCAGAAGGGCGTCCTGCTTACGGTATACCATAACCGCCGCTGGGACAATGACTTTCTGACCGTCCGCAACCTGCTGGAAACGGGAGCGCTCGGCAAGCTTTCCATTTATCAATCACAGTTCAGCCGCTACCGTCCTGAGGTGCAATCCGAGCGGTGGAGAGAGCAGGCAGCTCCCGGTTCAGGCATATTATACGATCTGGGCTCGCACCTGATTGATCAGGCGCTGTTCCTGTTTGGTCTGCCGGAGACGTTATGGGCAGATTTAAGAATAGAGCGCAAAGGTTCCAAAGCGCATGATTATTTTCATCTGGTGCTGGGTTACGCAACGTTCCGCGTCATTCTGCACTCCGGCTCACTGGTACGGCAAGCCGGCCCGAAATTCGAGCTGCATGGCGATAAGGGAAGTTTCCTGAAATATGGGATGGACCCTCAAGAAGGCCAGTTGAAGCAGGGCATGCGCCCAGGGGATGCAGGCTGGGGGGAAGACTCACCGGATCAATACGGAGAGCTCGCTACCGAGCTGAGCGGGCTGGCAGTCCAAGGTGAGATTGAGACGCTGCCAGGACGTTATCAGGCATTCTACCAGGGACTTGCTGAAGCCATTCTTAAAGGGGGGGCTTTACCCGTCCAAGCGGAGGAAGCCCGCAACGTGATCCGGATGATCGAGTATGCGCTGCAAAGTCATCAGGAGGGACGTACCATCCAAATTACGTAGCAAAGGATCTCTCTTGTGTCAGGTTAACGTTGGTTTACACATAGTTTGCTCCGATTTGTGGGATATTAGGTGATGCAACCCTGGGCACGTCTTTCATAGGGGCGATTGATCCATATCACTACAAAGAAGGAGAGAGGCGGATATGAAGAAACGTGGAGTCCTTCGGTCGGCGCTTGTGCTTCTGATGAGTTTGGCGATAGTGCTGACCATCTCTGGAGCAGTCTTGGCGGCCGGAAGCGGTCCGTTTCACTTTGGATTTAAGAAAAGCGTCAATGGCCAGCTGCCCTCGATCAATGAGGAAGGCTTTAAGGAGCTTCTGCAAAAATACGATGCCATCTTCATGGGCGATGCCGAGCAGAAGGAGCTTTATCTCACGTTTGATAACGGCTATGAGAATGGTTATACCTCCCGTATCCTGGATACGCTCAAAGAGAAGAAGGTGCCCGCCACCTTCTTCGTGACCGGACATTACGTGAAGACACAGGCGGATCTGCTGAAGCGGATGACGGCGGAAGGCCATATTATCGGCAACCATTCCTGGAATCACCCCGATGTTACCACGATTTCGGCAGAGAAGCTGACTGAGGAGCTGGAGCGGGTGAAGAAGGAGGTCATGAGCATAACCGGCCAGCCGGACATGAAGTATTTGCGTACACCGCGCGGCATATTCGACGAGAAGTCCCTTGCAACCAGCAAACAATTGGGATATACCAATGTCTTCTGGTCGCTGGCGTATATGGACTGGGATGTGAAGTCACAGCGCGGCGCACAGTATGCTTACGACAAGGTGACCGCACAGCTGCACCCGGGTGCAGTCATCCTGCTTCATTCGATCTCCAAGGACAATACAGAGGCGCTGGGGCGAATCATTGATGAAGCGAAGAACCGGGGCTACGAGTTTAAGAGTTTGGATCAGATGCAGAAAAAAGCTCCATAAGTGACCGTTTCGCATAGCGTGCAGATGGTATCCGCGAGGATAACCGTCCGCACGCTTTTTTCTGTATCGATCTGCGCGGATGCTTCGCATTCAGGAACGAATGTTTGGTATAATACGCTTCATAAGAACATGAACGATAGGAGACCATCATGCCTCATACTATCCAAATATCCGTAAGGCCGCTGGTGGAATACGTCTTTCGCAGCGGCAGCATTACCTCGGGCTTTCGCACGGCGACCTCCCTCACCGAGGGTACCCGCGCGCATCAGCAAGTACAGCGCGATTATGGCGAGAACGATCAGAAGGAAGTGCAGCTTGAAGTCGAGATTCCGTACGAGGATCTGCTGTTTGTGGTGGAGGGTCGCTGTGACGGCCTGATTCGGGAGGAAGAACGGATCATGATTGATGAGATCAAGTCGACCTCCGGAGATTTGGGCGAGATTACCGAGCACACCTACCCGGTTCACTGGGCGCAAGCCAAAATGTATGCCTATATGTATGCGAAGTTGCATGAGATGCCAAGGATGGCAGTCAGATTGACCTATTTCCAGGTGCCGAGCGGAGAGCGGAAGCAGTTCGTGCAGGAATGGAGTTTGCCTCAGCTGGAATCCTTTGTGCTTGAGGTCGTGGGGGCATATGCTCCCTATGCGAACCTGTTAAGAGAGCATGCCGAGCGGAGAGATCGGAGCATCCGCGAGCTTAAATTCCCGTTTCCTGCCTACCGGGAGGGACAGCGGAAGCTTGCCGGTGCCGTATATAAAAGCATCGGTGAAGGACGGAGATTGTTCGCCAAAGCGCCGACCGGCATAGGCAAAACCATATCCACGCTGTTTCCTTCGGTTAAAGCGATCGGTGAAGGACTGCTATCGCGGATCTTTTACCTGACAGCCAAAACGATTACCCGAACCACTGCAGAGGAAGCCATGGCGCGCATGGAGCGTCAAGGGCTCTGTATGCACGCAGTCACGCTGACGGCGAAGGACAAGATCTGTTTCAGCGAAGCGGAAGGCTGCAGTCAGATGGGCTGTGCGTTCTCGGAGGGCTACTATGACCGGATCAATGACGCCATACTGGATCTGCTCTCGAATGAAACGTTGATCACGAGGCCCGTCATTGAGGATTATGCCCGCAAGCATACGGTCTGTCCGTTTGAGTTCTCGCTGGACGCCGCTTATGCGGCTGATGCCGTCATCTGTGATTACAACTATGTGTTTGACCCGCGTGTATCCTTCAAGCGTATGCCGGAGGAAGTGAAGAAGCGCAGCGTGCTGCTCGTTGATGAGGCGCATAATCTGGTGGACCGCGCGAGAGGGATGTTCTCGGGTGAACTGAATAAATCTGCGTTCTTAGAACTGCAGAGGGCTTATAAAGAGAGCAATCCCACGCTGTACAATACGGCTAAACGGGTCAATAACCGCTTTAAGATTCTGCGCAAGGCCGGTGAAGAGGAAGAGCGGATTGTAGGCTCCCAGCAGCCGGAGATGATGGTCGAACTATTGGAGGACTTTGCCCTCCAGGCGGAAGCCGAACTGATGACAGGCAAAAGCGGGGATGAGGCCGATGCGCTTTTGGAGTGCTATTTTGCCGTACAGGGCTATCTGCGTATCTCCAAGCTGTATGACGACCGGTTTGTCACCTATGCAGAGATGAGTCAGAGCGAGGTGTTTCTCAAGCTGTTTTGTCTGGATCCCTCTTATTTGCTTCAGCAAGCGGCCAAGAATTATCGGTCTAGCGTGTTTTTCTCGGCCACCCTTATGCCGCTCGGCTATTATCGCGATATGCTAGGAGCGGAGGAAGAGGACTACAGCCTCTCGATTCCGTCCCCATTCTCGGCCGAGCAGCTGGATGTGCGAGTTCTGCCATTGTCGACGCGGTTCAAGGATCGGGAGCGGAGCCGTGAGGCCATCGTGCGGATGCTGAGTGCTCTGGTTCAGGAGCAGCCGGTGAATACCTTGATTTTTCTGCCGTCCTACCCCTACATGCAGGATATTCATGAAGACTTCGCCCGAATGAATCCCGGGGCACGCACGCTGCTTCAGGGACACGGGATGAGCGAGGGGGAGCGGGAGGCGTTCCTGAATGCATTTCAGGCGGATGCAGCCGATCCGCTGATCGGCTTTGCGGTAATGGGCGGCATTTTCTCGGAGGGTATTGATCTGAAGGGAGAACGGCTCTCCAGTGTCGTAGTGATCGGCGTGGGATTGCCGCAGTTGTCTTTCGAGAATGACATCATCAAGGATTATTTCGACCGTACCGGCAAGAGGGGATACGATTACGCTTACGTGTACCCGGGGATGAACAAAGTGCTGCAGGCCGGAGGCCGCCTGATTCGATCAGAGCAAGACAGCGGTACGCTCACACTTGTCGATGACCGTTTTCTGAATCGCCAATACGGGATGCTGCTGCCAGAGGAGTGGAGAAATTTTAGGCGAATCTAAATTTTTCATGGGATGTTGACACCTGGAAATTGGAACTCTATAATACGGATATATTAATTAAGCAGAAGGAGGCTGATGTCAAATGGTTATGATGCATAGTGGATGGGTCGCTTTGACGTTGGTCTCTTTGGACGGGAAATTCTAATGGTAACGAAGAGGTGAGGCTAGAGATCGAGCCCTTACTTCCATACCTGGAACCCGCAGGAGACCGTGTTTGGTATCCTGCGGGTTTTTTGTGTCTATACTCGGGGTTTGGTACTGTCTTCACGGGGTAACCGTAGGGACATGATGCCTTCTTCTGGTGTATATTCAGATCAGCCGCAGATACAAATCTGCGGTTTTTTTGTGTTTTGATATAACAACCAAATTGATAATGATAAGGGGATATAACGAATTTGACTAAACAAGAAATGACACCGTTACACACATATGGATGGAATGAACACTGGAGCTTGATGGCTGAGCAGATGCCGAAGCAGGACAAAGAGCTCGTGCCGGCGCGCGTGACAGCCCAGTTCTCAAAGCAATACCGCATTATAACCCAAGAAGGTGAGCAGACGGCTGTTGTCACAGGGAAGTATGAATACGAAGCGGGCAGCAAAAGCGATTTCCCGGCTGTCGGCGATTGGGTGCTGGTCGAGCCGCTCCAGGGCGAATCGCGGGCCGTCATTCACAAGCTGCTGCCCCGCAAGTCCGCTGTCACGCGCAGGGAAGCAGGCAGCGTGCCGGATGAGCAGGTTATCGGCGCGAACATCGATACCGTGTTTATCATTAATGCGCTGAATAAGGATTTTAATGTCCGCAGAATTGAACGCTATTTAATTGCTGTCTGGGAGAGCGGAGCTGCACCGGTCATCCTGCTCACCAAGGCGGATCTATGTGAATCGCCTGAAACATATGTCTCGCTGGTGGAAGAGGTCGCTCTCGGTGTGCCGGTGTTTGTGGTGAGCTCCTTAAAGGACCAAGGGAAGGAGCAGCTTCAAGATTACTTGGTGCAAGGGAAGACAGTGGCAATAACGGGCACTTCCGGGGCGGGCAAATCCACGTTATTGAACTGGCTGTCCGGTCAGGAGATGCAGCGTGTTCAAGGGATTCGGGAAGAGGATGCAAGGGGACGCCATACCACGACACACCGGGAGCTGTTCGTGCTGCCGGGAGGTGCTATCATGGTGGATACCCCGGGCATGAGGGAGCTGCAGCTGTGGGATTCAGAGGAGGGGTTTGAGACTGCCTTTGCGGACATCTCCACGCTCTCGCAGCAGTGTCGATTCCATGATTGCCGACATGAGACCGAAGCAGGCTGCGCGGTCCGGGAAGCATTGCAGGACGGGACGCTGGATGCAAAGCGTTATGCGAATTACAAGAAAACAGAGCGCGAGCTCGCTCATATCGCCCGTAAAGAAAAGGCAAGCACCCGGCGGCAGAACAAGAGCTCTGGCAAGTCGTTACGCAAGAGCGGCAGAGTGCACCAAGGGGCTTATCAGCAGCTTCTATACGACGAGGAATTATAGTGTTACGGGAAGACCGAAGTCGATTTGACTTCGGTCTTCTCCAGGTATATAGTTAGGTAACCAAATAGATTGGCAAACTATCTATTTAAGGAGAAATGGTCTGTACCATGTCAATTCAAGCTTTAGTGCTGTAGAGAAGAGGTGGCCAATGACACAGGATAAACAACCAGATTCACATAATGGAGATACCGTTGACGAGGAAAGACAGTCACGAGAAGAAAGGTGCATGAAGGGGGGCGTGCGGGAAGACAGCGTAGCCAGCAGGCTCCTGTACAGCATCCGTATGTTTCATAAGCAGGAGTGGGATCAGCACATGATTTCCGGCTATACCCCTGGTGAAATTCGAGTTCTAATGGGGCTCAGACATCATATCGAGCCTGACGGACCCGGTATGAAGGTGTCGGAGATCAGCAGCATGATGAACGTTACGTCACCAACGATCACGCAATTTATCAACGGCTTGGAGAGTAAAGGCTTGGTGGAGCGAGTGATGGATGCACAGGACCGACGTGCGGTTCGCGTACAGCTTACGGAGGCAGGGAACCGTATTGTCCAGCAAACCTACCTGAAAGTCAAAAACAACTTTAACGAGCTGGTTGATTTTCTTGGTGAAGAGGACAGCGTCAAGCTGACGGAGCTGCTGACGAAGATTTACCAATTCCAAGAACATAAGCGCAATTCGAATGAAACAACATCAGACAACGAGTAGGGGTGGGGGATTTGTTAAAGCTCTTTCAATACATGAAACCATACCGGACAGCGGTCATTTTTGTTCTGCTGTTCACATTTTTCCAATGTCTGTCTGATCTTTACTTGCCGACCTTGATGGCTGACATTGTGGATATCGGCATCGTGAAGGGGGACGTTCCTTACATTTGGAGTGTGGGAGGTTTTATGCTCCTGGTTACAGCAGGCGGCATGGTCTGCTCCATTGCGGCAAGTTATTTGGCATCCAAATCGGCAACAGGTTTTGGCCGGATTCTGCGTGGGCGCGTATTCTCCCATGTCGAGAATTTTACGCTGCAGGAATTTGACAAGATCGGAACAGCTTCCCTGATAACCCGTACCACCAACGATATCACACAGGTGCAGCAGGTCACGATCATGATTCTTCGCATGATGGCCATCGCGCCGATGATGTGTATCGGGGGCATCGTGATGGCGGTATCGAGAGATCCGGGACTGACAACGGTGCTTCTGATCGTCCTGCCGATTCTCGCGTTGGCTATTTTCATCATTGCCAAAAAAGGGATTCCGCTCTTCAAGGCCATACAGATCAAGATTGATACACTCAGCCGCGTGCTGCGTGAGAATCTGACCGGAATGCGGGTCATCCGTTCGTTTAACCGCATGGACCATGAGACGGTCCGGTTTAATGATGCCAATGAGGATCTGACAGCCACCTCGATCAAGGTTAACAAAATCATGGGTGCCATGATGCCCGTCATGATGCTTGTCATGAACTTCGCCACGCTGGCGATTGTTTGGTTCGGGGGGCTGCGAATCGATACCGGCCACATGAAGGTCGGTGACCTCATGGCCTTCCTCCAATACGCGATGATGATCATGTTCTCACTGATCATGCTGTCCGTCATGTTTGTCATGATTCCGCGCGCGCAGGCATCGGCAGTCCGGATCAATGAGGTATTGAACATGATACCGGAGATCCACGATCCGAAGCAGCCGCGGAATACCGGCATTCAGACGGGTTCCATTGAATTTCAGGACGTCACCTTCTATTATCCGGGCGCAGAGGAGCCGGCCATATCCGATATCTCCTTCCAGGCAGGCCCGGGTGAGATTACCGCGATTATTGGAGGAACAGGTTCAGGCAAATCAACGCTGATCAGCTTGATTCCGCGTTTCTATGATGTGACCTCCGGGCGGATTCTCGTTAACGGGACGGATATTCGGGACTTGATGCAGGAGGATCTGCGGAACCGGATCGGATTTGTGCCGCAGAAGGCGCTGCTGTTCACCGGTACGATTGCAGAGAATATCCGCTACGGCAAGGAAGACGCAACGGACGAGGAGATTCAGCATGCCGCGAAAGTTGCCCAGGCGGCTGATTTCATCTCTTCAATGGAAGGCGGTTATGATGCCGAGATTTCCCAAGGCGGCAGCAATGTATCCGGAGGCCAGAAGCAGCGGCTCTCCATTGCCAGGGCGCTGGTCCGGAGACCTGAAATCTACGTGTTCGATGACAGTTTCTCTGCGCTGGATTTCAAGACCGATGCGAATCTTCGTGCAGCGCTGAGGGAGGAAACGACCGAGGCTACGGTTCTGATTGTGGCCCAGCGTGTCAGCACCGTCATGGACGCTGACCGAATCATCGTGCTGGAACAGGGACGCATTGCCGGAATGGGCACGCATGGGGAACTTATGGCATCAAGCGATGTGTACCGTGAAATTGTCACCTCACAGCTGTCAGAGGAGGAGATCGCATGAGCGAGAAGAAACGGGGAGGACATCCTCGGGGCCAGGGCGGTCCCTTCGGCGGCGGGCCGCATGGTGCCGGGATGGCAGCCGAGAAAGCCAAGGATTTCAAGGGGACTTTGCGCCGGCTTACACGATACCTTAAGCCCCATACGGGGAAACTGCTGATCGTCTTGACCGCAGCCATCTTGAGTACGATATTCAGCATTGTGAGCCCGAAAATTCTCGGTGATGCAACCACGATCCTGTTCAAAGGATTCATGGCCAAAATGCAGGGCGTACCGGGTGCCGGGATTGATTTTGATGCCATTCGGAATATCATGCTCTGGCTGGCAGGCCTGTATCTGTTAAGCTCGCTGTTTGCTTATATCCAGCAATATGTCATGGCTGGCGTGGCACAGCGGACTGTTTACGATCTGCGCAAGGATGTCTATAACAAGCTCGGACGCCTGCCGCTTAAATATTTTGACGCCCGTACGCATGGGGAGACGCTGAGCCGGGTCACGAACGATATGGACAATATCAGCAGTACGCTTCAGCAGAGTCTTACACAGATGATTACCTCTGTGGTAACACTGGTCGGGGTTATCATCATGATGCTTACAATCAGTCCGCTGCTGACTCTGGTGGTTATATTGACCCTGCCGCTCAGCGTGGTGGTCACCATCATGGTTGCCAAGCGCTCTCAGAAGCATTTCGTGGCACAACAGAAGCATCTGGGCCAACTGAACGGACATGTGGAAGAGATGTATACAGGTCATAAAGTGGTGAAGGCGTTTGGCCGGGAACGACAATCGATGGAGCAATTCGATGAAGTCAACGACAAGCTCTATGATGCCGGATGGAAAGCCCAGTTCATCTCGGGAACGATCATGCCGCTGATGAGTTTTGTTGGCAATATCGGGTATGTGATCGTGAGTGTTGTCGGTGGCGTTCTGGTCACCCGCAGAGCAATCGAGATCGGGGATATCCAGGCGTTCATCCAATATTCACGCCAGTTCACACAGCCGATCACGCAGCTTGCCAATATCGCGAATGTCATTCAATCCACGATTGCATCGGCAGAGCGCGTATTTGAAGTGCTGGACGAGGAAGAAGAAGTGTCTGAGCATACGGCTCCGGCAGCCCTCAAGAAGCCGCTCGGCGATGTGTCCTTCCAGAATGTGAGTTTTGGTTATAAAGCGGATCAGCTTCTGATCGAGGATATGAACGTCGATGTGAAGCACGGACAGACGGTGGCTATTGTCGGTCCAACCGGTGCAGGGAAGACCACGCTTATTAATCTGCTGATGCGGTTCTATGAGCTTAACAAGGGCAAAATTACGATAGACGGAACGGATATTACGTCCCTTCGACGGGGTGAGCTTCGCAGCCTGTTCGGAATGGTGCTCCAGGATACCTGGCTCTTTAACGGGACGATCCGGGAAAATATCGGATACGGCCGCGAGGGGACCACGGAGGAAGAGATCATCAGAGCAGCGGAAGCGGCTCATGCCGACCACTTCATCCGGACGCTGCCGGACGGCTATGACACCGTTCTGAACGAGGAGGCCTCCAACATATCGCAAGGGCAGAAGCAGCTGCTCACGATTGCGCGGGCCATTCTGGCGAATCCGTCGATTCTGATTCTTGACGAAGCGACCAGCAGCGTGGATACCCGGACCGAGCTGTACATTCAGAAGGCGATGAATGAGCTGATGAAGGACCGGACCAGCTTTGTCATTGCGCATCGTCTATCCACGATTCGCGATGCGGACCTTATTCTGGTTATGAACAAGGGCAGCATCATTGAACAGGGAACCCATCAGGAGCTGCTGTTGCAAGAAGGCTTCTATGCGGACCTGTACAACAGTCAGTTCAGCGATCAGCATGAGGCTGGATAACAGAATGCAGGCATAATTGAAGTCCCTGAAGACCCCTTCGATTGCAGAAGGGGTCTTCTTATTCCAGCATGGAGGGCTGATTTAAAGCTGCAGCATGATGGGTCGGAGGTGAACGGGGACCTATTCAAGCTGTACTGATTAATAGGTTCACGACAAAGGGTAATAATAGAAGCAAGACATTCCGGTACGGATATGAGGGGGTCATGGAATGATGTATAGTCGGGCATTGCTAGTGTACAACCAGAACGCAGGCCAGCAGGAAACGCTGCAGCAGCTGGCGGCGGTAATTCCAGTATTGGCGAAGAACGTGAAGGAGCTGGTGTTGTATCAGACCTTTAAGCCTGGCGAGGGGGAGGCATTGTGCAGGGATCAAGGCGGGACATACGATCTCATTCTCATTATGGGCGGGGACGGCTCGGTCCATGAGTGTGTTAATGGCATTGCAACGCTGGATCATCCGCCGCTCGTAGGGATTTTGCCTGTAGGCACTTGCAATGATTTTGCCCGCTCCATGAATCTGCCGGTGGAGCTTGCGCTCGCGGCTGACGAATTAATGAAGGGACATGTTCGGGAATTGGATATCGGCATGGCTCAAGGCCGGGTGTTCACGAATTTTTTCGGAGTGGGCCTCATTACGGACACGTCGGAGAATATCAATCCGGATTTGAAAGGGAAACTGGGCAAATTGAGTTATTTTATCAGCATGCTGCAAACCGTACGTGCTGCTGAACCCTTCTCTTACAGTCTGGAATATGACGGACATACCAGCGAAGGTGAGGCCGTCATGATCTACATTTCGAATGGCCGTTACCTCGGGACTCGTCCGCTTCCCTTTACGCTCGATTCGCTGTGTGATGGTTTACTGGATGTGCTGATTATCCGTGAAGCCGGACTTCCGCTGTTAAAAGAACTGTTAAGCCGCAAGGTCGAAGGGGAGTGGAAGCCGGCCAATGAGAGCATAGAGTATGTGAAGGCCGCTTCGGTCAAGCTGACCACGGCAAAGCCCATGAAGGCCGATACGGATGGTGAGGTCTATATGGAGGCCCCGGCTGACGTGTCTGTCAGGCCCCGCGGCTTAAGGTTTTTGGTCGGGGGAGAGTGAGTCGGCAGGCATATTTGATATTGCATTTTCATATGGTTCTTTTATAATGATGTTTATATCTTTAAAGGGAGCCATGATCATCATTGAATAAGTCCGAACTGAACCGAATTACGCAAGAGCTTCTACGTCGGTCGGGCAGCAGTGTCACCGTGGAGATGGATACGTATTTTCCAGGGGGCCGGTTAATCGGCGGGAAATATGTGATGCATTCACATCGTGTGACGATGTATACCGAGGTCATACGCCAGCAGTGTCTTCAGCTGTTTGGATCACTTGAGTCGTTTAATGCTTATTATGCGGTGGTGTTTGCCCATGAGCTGGGCCATTCGATGGACCTGAAACTCACGGAACTGTGTGACCGGATGGATGGAACGATCGATGAATGGGATCAGAAGCAGATTGCGCTGCAAATCGAGGAAAATGCCTGGAATAATGCGATGCCGTGGATCCAGGATATTGATCCGGCTTTCATTCGTGTCATCGTAGACCGGTCGCTCGAGGCCTACCGGGACGAGCTGGCCCCGGAAATCGCTTAGCTTGGGCCAGCCCATATCCACTGCCTTCCGCAATCACATGTCCACAGGCACCCGCGAGGGTGTCTTTTTTGATTGGACTGCAGGTGTGATCTAATATCGAATGTGATGCAGAATGAAACCAAAGATGGCAGCCACCACAATGAAAGCGCCTGCTGCAGCGAGGGTCATTAAAAAATCACGGATCAGGCCATGCTGCTGGATGCCGCCTAATTTTTCCTTCGCTTTCCGTTCGGAAACCTCTTCTTTAATGCGATCCAAATATTCAGGGTCAAGCACCATGGCGATTCCTCCTATAACGAATTTATTACGATTATACCAGAAATAGGATTATTTTGGTGTTGATTAGGGAATTAAGGCGGTTTAGAAGCAAGCTATTAAACGAATAACCAATTTAGAGTAAAAAAACGAGGCGGGACCCTTGGTTTCCGCCTCGTTTTTTTATGCGTTACAGCCTCATGATATTTAGTCCTCAGCGTCCAACTGCTTCAATGGCTCTATGGCCGGGCCTTCCAGCACCTTGCCATCATAACGGAATCGGGACCCGTGACATGGACAATCCCAGGAGCGCTCGCCCTCGTTCCATTCCACCTCGCAGCCGAGGTGTGTGCAGGTCGTGTCCACGAGATGCAGATTTCCCTGGTCATCCTTGTAAGCTCCTGCCCGTTGGCCGTTATGACGAACGACGGCACCTTCGCCTATCTTCAGTTCGGTAATGTCGGCATGGGACAGGTCCACTTTGCCAGCCACAAAATCTTTGGCAACCGTCGCATTTTGCACAACAAATGTTTTGATGCTCGGGTCTGCCTTGAATCGGGACGGGTTGAACATGTCGGCATAGCGGTTCGTTTTTCCCAAGATTTGATCACTGATGATATTCGCGGCCAGTGTTCCTGTTGTCATGCCCCACTTGCGGAAGCCTGTCGCAACATAAATCCGGTCATGCTTCGAAGTAATTGGTCCGATGTATGGCAGATTGTCCAGTGTAATCAGATCCTGCGTCGACCAGCGGTAGGGAATGGCGGAAGCCCCCATCAGATTACCGGCAAACAGCTCCAGATTCTCATAATGCTGATGGGTGCAGATGCTGCGTCCCGTGGGATGATTCTCCCCGCCGACAATGACCAGATCCTCACCGTTATAGGAAGCTGAACGCAGGGAGCGCTTTGGCTTATCCACACTCAGGTACATCCCGCCTGGATAGGCCGTCTCAGGTTTAACGGCAATCGCATAGGAGCGTTCCACGTGCAGCCGTGTGAAGAACAATCCCTTCCCGTCATAGAACGGAAAATGGGAGGCGGAAACAGCGTGGTTGCAAGTAATGCGGTGGCCGCCCCGCTTGGTCAGCAGTGTAATCGGTCCTTCGGTTTCAGCCTTTTCATCCATGGTGGTGTTTTCATAGATCCGCCCCCCGAGCATGAGAAACTGTTCGGTCAGGTGCTTTAGATACTGCAGCGGGTGGAATTGGTATTGCCCCGGCATCTTGATAGCTCCCCGTATCGGCATGGGCAGGGGAAGACTGTCCTGCCATTCTCCCGGAATCCCGAGCTGCTCATAGGCTTTGATTTCGTCCTCCAGCTTCGCGAGATACTTGTCGTCCTCCTGGGCGTAGATATAGGCGTCCTCCAGCTTCAGCCCGAACTTCTCTTCATCCCCGCCAACGATATTCCGTATGAATTCGATCGCTTCCCGGTTTCCTTCGTAATAGAGCCGGGCGTTCTCCTCGCCAAAATGACTCGTCAATTCATGGTAGATCAGCCCATGCTGGGCCGTTACCTTGGCTGTTGTGTATCCCGTCGCTCCGTTCAGTATGCGGCCAGCCTCAATCAATACGACATCCTTGCCGGCCTTGGCCAGCAGGTAGGCGGTTGTAATCCCGGTAATGCCGGCTCCGACAACGGCAACGTCTGCTTCTATATCTTCGGCCAGACGGGGAAAAGTAGGCAGCTCGGTTGTCGCTCTCCACAGCGATTCCGGATATCGCGGCAGCTCTTGATATGATGGATTGGATGGGTTCATTCCGATTCCTCCTCGGCTTCTTTAGGCATTATCCTCAAACTTAAGGTTCCTTGTCTCCATTATTACCACAGAGGGATGATTAGAAACGAAGCCCGAGCTTTGAATGGCGACTTAATCTACCCTTCTCCTGAATTTGCATGAATTTCTGAATACTCGTAATAATTTGGAACATTTGTGCAGAACCTAGAGAAACGACATGATCATCGGAATTCTATGAAAAACGAGGGGAATTATCATGAGCAGCGAGACACATAAGACACATCTAAATGCCTCACACGCTAAACAATGGCTGCAGAAGCAGCTCCATAAGGTCGGGGATATCGAGGAGCGGGAGCTTAAGAATCAGGAGGATCACGCGTTATTGCTTTATTTCAAGAGCATGTGCGATCCCGTTGTGGTGAATGAGGACCTGATTAACCGGTTTTATGAATTGAACTCTCTGAAGATTTACGAAGAATTCATTCGATCCTTCCCTTCAACGATTGAGCCAACAGAGGAATCGGAGCTCATGCGCAATATGCTTCGGGGCTGCGTCGTGGTGTTCATTCAGGATCGGGTGCTCCTGTTTGATGCCGTGTTGATCAATGCAGGCGATATTCAGCCTGCCAGCACGGAGAATGTCATTCAAGGCCCGGATGACTCCTTTACCGAGAATATTGAAGTGAATTTGAATTTAATACGCCATCGTTACCAAACGGCCAATCTGAAATCGGAGTTTATGACGGTAGGGAAAATATCCCAGACCCGGATTATCATCCTCTATGATGTGACCAAAGCCGATGAGTCGGTTTTGGAGGAATTAAGGAAGCGTCTTTCTGAACTCAAATCGGATATTGTCCAGTCTGCATCCGAGATTGAGCGGCATACGATGCACCCTCAGCTAAGACTGTTCCCAACGTTAATGTTGACCGAGCGGCCGGACCGGACGGTCATGAATATTTCCCAGGGAAAAGTAGCCGTCCTTGTTGACTCGACGGGGTACGCAATTCTGCTTCCGGCGATCTTCAACGATTTCTTTACAGCCATGGATGACAAAATCCAGCTGCCCCCTATCGGATGGTTCCTCAAGGGAATCCGGTACATCGCATTGTTTGTGACGGTCCTCATGCCGAGCCTGTATGTGGCTTTTACCTCCTACAATCCCGAAATACTCAAAATGCAGATTACACTGCTCATTGCGGGCAGCCGGGCCACCGTCCCGTATCCCTCCTTCTTCGAAGTAATCTTTATGCTTCTGGCGATGGAGTTTCTGACGGAGGCAAGTGTCCGGCTGCCGAAGGCGATAGGCCAGACCGCCTGCGTGGTCGGTGGACTCATACTGGGTACAGCGGCTACAGAAGCGGGGCTCGTCAGCAATATCATGATTATTTTGGTGGCTGCAGTGGCGGTTACGAACTTTGTTATTCCGATCAACATGATGAGTTCCGGCATCCGCGTGACCAAGTACATATTCATTCTCCTGGCTACCTTTTTCGGGCTGGTAGGCATTGTGCTGGGTGTCGTTGCAACGATTATGTACTTAACCAGCCTGCGGTCGTTCGGCAAGCCTTATCTGAAGATGTTTGCGGTGGAGTGGAGCAATAAGGGGGATCAGCAGAGTGGTTAGAAATAAATATTTTTATTACCTCTTCCTGCTCAATGCGACCATCAACCTGATTAACTATGTGCCCAGGATCCTGATTCAGGACCGATTTGACGGTGCCTTGATATCCATTCTGATAGCGATCCCTATCGGATCCTTGCTGCTATATACTTTCACCAAGCTAATCCAGAAATTTCCTGGCGAAGGACTGCCGGAAATTTTCAATTCCGTGATGCCTGCATGGATATCCGGCATGCTTCTGGTTCTGTACGGATTAGGGTGGTATTTCTCCAGCGTCATTACGCTGGTCAGTTTTGTGGATATTACCAACCGGTATGTCAGCCCGGATGTGTCGCCCATTATCGTGCTGATTGGGTTTCTGGTTGTCGTGGCACTTAGTGCAAGGCTGGATTCGGAGTCGATCCTGTATGCCCTGGAAATGATCCTTTATATGACCGTTCCGATCATTATGTACATGGCTTGGCGTGTTTTTAGTAATCCCTACTACAGCTGGGATGCGGTCAGGCAGATCATTACGCATCTGTGGGACATACCCAATTACCGGACGGTTGCAGCCGCGACCTACATTTATACCGGATATATCAATATGGTGGTTTTCAATCGAATCTTCCACAAGTTCAGGGTAAAGCATATCTGGTCCATCGTCATCGTAAGTATTCTAACGCTGGCGGTATCCATTTTTGCGCCGATCGGACTGCTTGGAGCAGCGGGAGCAGGGGAGCATGTGTATCCTGCCTTCTCCACCGTAGACTCGCTTCGCATCCGCTACTTCATCATTGAACGGATGATTTACGTGTTCTATGTGGTCTATATGTGCCTTTCCCTCGTCAATTCCATTGTCCACTGGCATGTGGGCAAGGAATTGATTCTGGGCGGATTTCGGCTGAAGTCCGATAAACCGGAGTCCATTCGTAAGAAGCGGAAGGTGGAATGGTGGGTGCTTGCTGCTTTTTGCGTGATCATCCTTGCATCCTCAATGGCCATCAATCAATACTCTTTGAATGATATGGCCATTGTCTTCCTCGATGTTCGGTTTGCGGGAGAATTCCTGTTAATTGCCCTGTTATTCTACGCCGTGTGGAGAAGGAGAAGGAGGAGGAAGCGGGCATGAACATGCTGAAACGTCGGCTGGTCTGGGTGTTGTGCTGCTCGATGCTTACACTTACACTCTCGGGATGTGAGTTTCGGGATATCGACCTTCGCCTCTTTGTGGTATCCATCGGTGTTGACGTGTCGGAGAAAAGTCCCGATCTGTATAACTTCAGCTTCAAGATTTCGATCCCTTCGGGTGACCCGAAAACCGGCGAGGAGAAGTCGCTTCTCATTACCGAGGAATCCGACAGCATCGCGGAGGCGATTCGTCAAGTCAAATCCAAAGTGGACAAAGAGCTCGATTTTGGACATTGCAAAGGCGTAATGTACGGTGAAGCCTATGCCCGCCGGGATATTAGCAAAATTGAGGACTGGACGGTCCGCCGGAGGGACATGCAGCTTCTGATGTATCCGGCGGTTGCGATCCCGACGGCGGAGGAGGTGCTCAGGGCAGAGCCGCCAACCGAACGGATTGCCGGTAACGCTATTTTTCTGGCGCTGAGCGAGGATGGCACGGAGTCCCCTTTTATTACGAGGACCTATTCCTTTGATCTTGCCCGCCGAATGACCGAGGTAGGGGAGGATCCTGTCATGCCTGTCGTTGAGGTAGGCGAGAAGAATGTTCTGAATATCAATAAGGTTGCCCTGATGGATAAGTCCAAGGTTAAGGTAATTCTCACGAAGGATGAGACCCGTCTGTTCAACCTGCTCGATCTTCGGAATCTAAGCACCAACTTTGGCACCCGCGTTGACGGGGAATTGATTGAGGTCAACACGGACAGGACGCGGGCAAGCTATAAGATCGTAACCAGCCCGAAGGGGCAAGAAGCGATCCATTTTCGGGTTCGCATTCAAGCCACGCTGGAGGAGAAGGAGGATATCAAGCTATTGACACCGGAAGAAGTAAAAAAAATCGAGGGGATATACAATAAGGAGCTCTCTAAAGCGATAACCGATGTGCTGGAAAAAATCCGAAAAACAGGCCGGGATCCACTTGGCTTCGGTCTTCGGTACGGGGGTACGCATTGGAATAATAAAACCGAAATGGAGGAATGGGCGGCGATCTATCCTCATATCAAGTTTAATGTTTCCGTAAAATTAAGAATCAAATCTACCGGTTATAAGCAGTAGACAGGGTTACTCTATCCATCGTACAGGAAGATGTTACAATAATGGGGAAGCATCTATCTTGTATAAGGAGGTTTCACATATGGAATTTAGAAGATTGGGCGGAAGCGGGCTGAAGGTCAGCGATATCAGTCTCGGGAGCTGGCTGACGTACGGAGGATATGTGGAACGGGAGAATGCAGTCAAGTCGATTCAGACGGCGTATGGGCTCGGCGTCAACTTTTTTGATACGGCAAATGTGTATGCCCAAGGGGCAGCCGAGGTTGTTGTAGGTGAAACCTTGAGGGCATTCCCAAGGGAATCCTATGTGCTGGCAACAAAAGTATTCGGCAAGATGGGGGACGGACCGAATGATCAGGGGCTTTCCCGCAAACATATTAAGGAGCAGTGTGATGCGAGTCTGAAACGGCTCGGTACCGATTATGTCGATATTTATTATTGCCACCGATACCATGAAGAGACACCGCTTGAAGAAACGCTGCGCGCGCTGGATGACCTCGTTCGGCAAGGCAAGGTGCTCTATGTAGGAGTCAGTATGTGGACAGCTGCCCAAATGGAGGCGGCATTGGCTGTTGCGGACCGATATCTGCTGGACCGCATCGTGGTGAATCAGCCGCTGTATAATATGTTTGAGCGTAAGATTGAGGAGGAGGTCATTCCGCTTGGCGAGAAGAAAGGGATTGGCCAGGTGGTCTATTCTCCCCTTGCGCAGGGACTGTTGACGGGCAAGTATGCCTCGAGGGAAGAAGTGCCGGATAACAGCCGTGCATCCAAGATCGGAGCGGATCGAATCAAAATGAGTGAAGACCGCCTCCAGAAGGTGCAGGCGCTCGGGCGCATAGCTGACGAGCTGGGCATCACCGTCGGCCAATTGGCCCTGGCCTGGATTTTGCGTCAGGACAACGTATCCAGTGCGCTTGTCGGCGCAAGCCGCCCGGAGCAGGTCGAAGAGAACGTGAAGGCTTCCGGCATCAAGCTGTCGCCGGATACGCTGTCTGTCATCGAAGAGGTATTGAAGGCGGATCAAGGCTAAGAGAGGACCAGGTCATTGATTTCTACGGCGGAGCATACGCGGTTGCGCCCGCTGTTCTTGGCGCGGTAAAGCTCATGGTCCGCTTGCTGGAGCAGCTCCTTGGCATCCTTCGACCGGACCGTATCCGGATGAACGGCGGCTCCGATCGACACGGTGATCCGCAGCCTGGTCCCGTCTTCAAGGACGAATACATGGCGTTCTACTGCGGCCCGGATCCGTTCGGCAATCGCAGCCGTTTCGTCGATGGTTGCTTCCGGAACGAGCACCGAGAATTCTTCCCCGCCGTTGCGGGACACTTCGTCAAAAGAACGGGAATGCTCCCTCAGCACTTTGCTGAGCTGCTGCAAAACGACATCTCCGGCCGCGTGGCCGTAGGTGTCGTTTATTTTTTTGAAATGGTCGATGTCCACGACCAGAACGCCCAGCCGTTCGCTGAAATGCTGGGCTTCGAGAAAGCGCTCGGACAACAGCTGCTCAAACTGGCGCAAATTGTGCAGGCTGGTCAGATGATCGGTCTCCGCGTTTTTTTTCATTTGCAGAAACAATTTATTGGAGGTATGGATATACTCGGTCAGCATGTAGATGACAACGGTGGCAAGCACCGATATAATCAGATGCTGCGTAAAGACGGCAAACACTTTTTGGTGGTTCTGAATATTCATCCACATAATAAACAGGAGCACCAGCATGCTGGATACACTCATGATCATCATTTTGGTCAACCGGTCCCAACGCGTGCGAGACAGGGTTCCGCAGATCATGCCGATCAGCAGCATGCCGGCACCCGCAATGGCAGAGGAAGCGGACATGCCGAACAGGATCATCCGTCCGAGTGCAATCAGAACGCCTGCTATCAACGACGGAAGCCAGCCCAAGTAGCTGGCAATCACCACGATAGCCAAATGCCGCAAATCGGCAAAAAACCTGGGATCAATCGGAAAAGAATAGTACATCAGAATGATCCCGTAGATGCCAAAGAGCAATCCGGCATTGATCTTCACGGTAGTGGAGGGAGTCACAACGCCGGCCACATATTTTTTGGACAGCAGTCCGGATAAATATAAAAAGGTTACGAATATACAAAAGTTGGTGAACAGGATATTAGTCATGAGAAGGGATTCATTCCTTTCACGTGCTTGCACCAGCAGTGCAAGGCGATGAGGACATTCATCCCTATTTTATCGGAAAATGGAATTGTATGTCGAATATTAATTGTTTTATTTGTTAATTTCAGGAGCCTGTAGCGGCAGTCGGACTTCGAACATTGTAAGTTCCGTGCTGCTGGTTACCTGAATCGTGCCGTGATGGGCGTCGACGATGGTTTTCACGATGGCTAAACCCAGTCCTGAGCCGCCGGTTTGATCCGTGCGCGATTCGTCGGCCCGGTAGAATCGCTCGAACAGGTGGGGGATGGCATGCTGAGGGATCGGAGGGCCATAATTGATCACCTGCACGATAGCAACCTTCGGTTCCCGGGATACTTTCAAATCCACCCTTCCGGCATCCCGCCCATGCCGCACTGCATTGGACAGCAGGTTCTCGAAGGTACGCATCAGTTTATCCCCGTCCGAGGAGATCATGATTTTCTCCGTAGCGGGCGTGAATACCACCTGCACCTTCTCATGCTGTCCCGTTAATGAAAAATCCACGGCCAATTGCCCGAGCAGCTCCACCAAATTAATATCGACCCGATTGATCGGAGAATAGCCCATGCGGGTGTATTCAAACAAATCGCTGACGAGACCGCCCAGACGCAGCGATTTATCGTAGGCGATATCGGTGTAATAACGGAGTTCGACTTCATCCTTGTAACGATCCTCTTTCACCAGTCGCAAGTACCCGATGATGGAAGTGAGCGGGGTGCGCAGATCATGGGAGACGTTGCTGATGAGCTCGTTCTTGGACTGTACCGCCATGCGTTCTTCTGCCAGTGATAGTTTGAGCTGCTTGGCCATTTGATTGATTTGCTTGGCCATTTGGCCCAGCTCGTCATTCGATCTGATGAGAATTTCCTGGTCCAGTTCTCCCTTTGCCAACCGTTTCATTCCCTCCATTAGCTGGTTAATTTGACGAATGGTCCCTTGACTAAGGAGCAGTACAATGCAGATAAACAGTACAATGCCAACCATCGTTGCAACAATCGGAAACCCGAAGAAATTCTCCAGGAGACGATCCACACTAAAGAGAGCGGCTACCATTGGTTCCCGCCAATAATCCCGCCCGATCAATCGTATGATCTGCTGAGCGATAAACAACATGATCAGGGTGAGGCCTCCGCTGACCAAGAACAGCATGATGATTTTCCACTGCAGCTTACGCATGGATTTTGTACCCGACGCCCCATACGGTTTGGATCAGCTTGTAACCGAGCTCCTTCTCAAGCTTGTCCCGCAGGTTGCTGATGTGAACCATGACCGTGTTGTTGGATACGTAGTATTTCTCCTTCCAGACCTGCTGAAATATATCCTCGGCGCTGAAGATTCTTCCTGGTTGACGGGCCAGCAAGTACAGGATCTCAAATTCCCTTGCCGTCAGGGAAACCGATCTGCCATTGGCGGTGACTTCATGTGTGGTCCGGTTGATATCGAGTCCGTCAATCTGGATGCGGTCGGTGTGTCCCTGCTGAAGCTCGGTATTGTACTGCGTGGAACGCCGCAGCAGTGTTTTGACACGTGTGGTCAGTTCCAGCGGATTGAAGGGTTTAATCATATAGTCATCGGCGCCCGTCATCAGCCCCAGGATCTTATCCATATCCTCGCTCTTGGCGCTCAGCATCAGGATAGGGATGGACGAGGTTTCCCGAATCCTGCGGCAGGTGTCGATTCCGTTCAGCCTGGGCATCATGACATCCAGGATGACGAGGTCCACCGTGCCTTCGTTCGTTGCCATGGCCAGCAGCGCTTCTTCCCCGTCATGGGCCTGAATAACGCGGTATCCTTCATTCTCCAGATAGATGGAGATCAGCCCGGATATTTCTTTATCATCGTCTACAATCAATACACTTCTCATCGGTATCCTCCATTAAATCACCCATTAAAGTCTAAACTTTCCTAATAAACAGTGTACCCTAAAATAAGCCCGCACAGCTTAGATTTCACTCCGATGCGTCTTTAGGTTGGATATGAGTCAAGGGCCATTTAATTAAAAAGGAGGGATAGGAGATTCGAAAACATGCCTTGACGCTCGAAGCCGTAATTCATCAGCTTCCGGGTTTCCGTGAACCGCTGATCCGTGCTCTCGGTTCCCATCACGACAGAGATCAACCGATTCCCTCCCCGCGCTGCGGTACCGGTAAAACAATAGCCGGCTGAGCTCGTATAACCGGTCTTGAAGCCGTCATTGCCCACATAGCCGTGCGCTTCGCCTGGCAGCATAAGATTGGTGGTATGCAGGGTAAGGTCCTTCTGCGGCAGCGGAAAATCCCGTTGGCTGGTGACTTCAAGCAGATCAGGGTGTTTATTCATGATCCAGCGGGCCAGCATGGCCGAGTCTCTGGCGGTCATGATGGTCTCTCCTTCGGTGGCCGCTTCCGCAAACGAAGCCAGATCGGCAGCAGGCAGCCCCGAAGCATTGGCAAATACGGTACGGTCGGAAAGACCGATTTCCTTCGCCCGGGCATTCATTTCCTTCACAAACTGTGTCTCCGACCCTTTTAGATGTTCGGCAATGGCCACCGCGGCATCATTGGCTGAATGAATAATGAGCGCCTGGAACAATTGTGTCAGGGTGTAAGACTCCCCTTCGACCATGCCAATACCCGAACCCGGCACTCCTGCAGCGTAACGACTGATGGATACCTCCTCGTCCCAAGCATGCTGTCCGGAACGGACAGCATCAAGCACCAGCAGCTCGGTCATCATTTTGGACATGCTTGCAGGGGGAAGTGGAAGATCGGCATGCTGGGCATAGAGCACCCGGCCCGTCTCGGCATGAATCAGGATGGCTGAGCTGGCTTTAATGGAAGGGGGAATAATTACCCTTGTTATGTACACCGCCATAAGAATAACGACAAACAACAGAAGCAGCAGGCGAGACGGGCGCGTCCATTGCGGCGTTTTGCCCGGTTGCTCTGCCGTCTGTTTGTTTCCTGCCGGGGTGGTTCGGATGTGGATGAAGGTTTATAGGGATGCTTGGCAACGGATTCCATGGCTGTATATCGACTCCTTTAACTGGCTGTTATTTGCATTAACATCTATGTTTCTAGTCTATCCATACAAGCTAAAGGAATTTTTAACGGAATCTAAAGAAATCTTAAAGATTACCAGCGGCATTTTCAGCGGCGGATATTGACCTTGAGATGAATAAGATTTATACTTGATCTAAAAATAAATTAAAAGGGTGAATACCTTGAGATCTTTAAATCTGACGACACAACGCCAAGCAGTATACGATGTCCTTCGGGAATCGCATGATCATCCGACAGCTGCGGATATCATGAACCGACTGGTGGAGAAAGGATATAATCTTGCATACGGGACCGTTTATAATTCCCTGCGTTATCTGACGGATAAACAGCTGATCCGAGAGTTGAAGCTTGGGGAGAGCGCAAGCCGATACGATGCCCGTACAGACGAACACCAGCACATTATTTGTGAAGTATGCGGAAAAGTCGACGAAGTCATGACGGAGGTGCCGGAGGATTGGGCGGCTACCGTGGCTGGCGAAACCAGCTATGTGATCCATCATGCTCACGTCGTATTCGGGGGGGTGTGTCCAGAATGCCAAATCAAACGGAAGAAATGATGGAGCCGGGAACGGTCTATCCGTTTCCGGAATGGAAATCCGGCAATCTGTTTGTTCGTCCGACGGCCGCTATGGCGATTGGCGATGCTTGTCCTACAACGCTGCGGGCCGCGTTATTGAGCCGTTCTCCAGGGCGGGTTCATGAAATGTTCATTACGCTGACGGACAACTGCTTTGAGGTGATGATGTTCCGAAAATGGGAACCGCGCCTGCAATCGGCTCTGAATACAGGACTGATCATTGCCGATATGACGGGCTGCCGGAATATGGCGGCATTCAACAAGGAGAAGGAGCTTCTGCTTCCCGAACGATCCTCCATTCCGATTCTGTACCTCGTGGGCGAGGAGCTGATGAGCAATGCAGGCTCAAGCCTGCTCGATGAAGAGCTTATGGTATGGCCTGCCCGCTCCAAGGATACGATGATGTATCAGGTACAGCGGACGATTCGATTGTTCTCACCCGCTGCGGGTTTGCCTGGAGAAGAGGAAGCTGTACGCGGTTTGGTGTACAAGGACTTATCGATTGATCGGGATAAAATGACCATTCACCGCGGAAGCACCCCCATTCACTTGACCAAGACAGAGTATCATTTGCTGATGCTGATGCTGGACAGCGAAGGGGCCGTCTGCACGCGTGAGGATCTGATGTGCAAGATTTGGGATACGGACTTTATGGGCGGCAGCAATGTGGTGGATGTCCATATCAAAAGCTTGCGTAAAAAGCTGAGCGACAATGCGGGAGCCCCGCGCTATATTGCAACAGTTAGAGGAGTGGGATACCGCCTGGCGGATTAATCCCCTCTTTTTTTTGCGTGCCTTCACGGTCTTTTCCAGCGTTCATCTGAACTTCATATAAGGATCATATAACACTCATGCGACAATCATGATCTGCTGGATTCTCCGATGATACAATCATCTCATAAATTTAGATTCAGTCTAAAATCAATTATAGAGATGATGGAGGTTCATACATGGACAGATTAACAACCAACCAAGGGGCTCCTGTAGGAGATAACCAAAATTCGAAAACGGCTGGCCGCCGCGGACCGACGCTGCTTGAGGATTATCATCTGATCGAAAAAATCGCCCATTTCGACCGTGAACGGATTCCGGAGCGTGTCGTTCACGCTCGCGGTGCAGGGGCGCACGGCGTGTTTGTGGTCGAGAATGATATGAAGGCTTATACCAGAGCTGCATTCCTGCAGGAAATTGGTCAGGAAACACCTGTCCTTGTGCGTTTCTCAACGGTTATCCATGGAACAGGATCACCGGAGACCGCTCGTGATCCACGCGGTTTTGCCGTGAAGTTCTACACGGAAGAAGGAAACTACGACATTGTGGGCAATCACCTCCCGGTCTTCTTTATCCGGGACGCCATTAAATTCCCGGATATGGTGCATTCCCTGAAACCTTCGCCCGAGAGCAATATTCAAGAGGCCGGCCGCTACTGGGATTTCATGACGCTGTCACCGGAATCCACGCATATGATGACTTGGCTGTTCTCGGATCATGGTACACCGGCAAATTATCGCGAGCTTGACGGCTTTGGTGTGCATTCCTTCAAGTGGGTCAATGGTGAAGGCAAAGTAACGTACATCAAATATAAGTGGGAATCCGTGCAAGGGGTAAGAACGCTGGATGTGGATCAAGCGGGTGAGGTGCAGGGCAAGGACTTCAATCATGCCACCCGTGATCTGCGCGAACATATCGAAAATGGTGATTTTCCGAAGTGGCGCCTGCAGGTGCAGCTGATGTCCCCCGATGAGATGGACGATTTGTCCTTTGATGCGCTGGATCCTACCAAGACCTGGCCGGAGGATCGCTTCCCATTCATCACCGTAGGTACGATGACACTAAACCGCAACCCGCAGAACTACTTTGCCGAGGTAGAGCAGGCCGCTTTCTCTCCAAGCGCTTTGGTGCCGGGTATTGAGCCATCCGAGGATAAATTGCTGCAAGGCCGCTTGTTCTCTTACCCGGATACGCAGCGTCATCGACTGGGACCGAATTATTTGCAGCTTCCGATCAACTGCCCGTACGCACCTGTGCGTAATCATCAGCGCGACGGCTTCATGAACGTGAAGCAGGATCCGTCACCGGTCAATTATGAGCCGAACAGTTATACAACGGGTCCTGTGGAAGACCCGTCGGTCCGCGAGAGCGAAGCTCCATTGACGGGGAGCGTTGTTCGTCAGCGCATCGAGAAAACGGATGATTTCACGCAAGCCGGTGAATTGTACCGTTCGTTTACGCAGCAGCAGAAGGACCATTTACTTCGCAATCTGATTGACGACCTGAGCCAGGTCAAATCCGATATCCAGCTGCGAGCCGTATGCAACTTCTACCGTGCAGACGCCGAATATGGCGCGAAACTCGCGGCAGGACTCGGCGTGGACCTGAGCGGATTTATCCCGGGCAGTCAGCAGAAGTAAGGCAAGAACAACCGATAGGAGCCTCCATCTTGTTCCCGCTGTGCAGGGTGGAGGCCTTTATATAAACGGTGATCCGAGATCACCAGCCAAGAGGGGTACCCGTGTTACAATGGGTACCCCTCTATTTGAATCCATTCCAATTTACGTTCTGAATGAACACGTACAGGATGATGGCCGGCTTCATACACCGGCTGCATTCTATGACATGGGTCTTGGGTTCCTTTCGTTATGGTCGCAGGTTTAGTAAAGGGAGATTTGGAAGAATAAGACCAAAGTGGCTTTATCTATAGGGTCAGGGCCTTTATACTGGAGTCAATACTAGATACTATAAGCTGTACTAAATTAACGGATGCACAGGCAAGAATTTAAGAGAGCGAGGCATATAAGATGGCACAGCATATGAAGGATCGGATCGTAGCCTTGGCCGGCCCGCGTAAAGCGGCAGACATGGCCAAGCTGGTGGAGAAGATGGGAGGAACCGCACTGCTTCGTCCGGCGCAGGGAACTGTGTTTTTGGATGATGAAGTGCTGCGCAGCTCTATCGAGGCTTGGCTCAAGGCGCCTGCGCCGTGGGCGATCTTTACGACAGGAATCGGCCTGGAGGCCATTTATGATATGGCAGAACAGATGGGCCTTATGGATACATTGAATGAAACGATGCAGCACACCTTCATTGCGGCAAGAGGGTACAAAACCGCAAATGCGCTGAAAAAACGCGGTCTCGCGCCCGTTGTCAGAGATGATGACGGCAGTACGGCCGGTCTCATCCGGTCACTCGAGCCGCATGATTTCACAGGCAAGCGTGTCATTCTGCAGCTTCATGGCGAGTCGGCGCCCAAGCTGGTGGAGTGGCTCGAAGGCCGCGGCGCGGCGGTTGAGCAGATTCTGCCGTATCAGCATATTCCACCGCTTGAGGAAGACATTTCGCAGCTTGTCGATGAAATCATCGGTGGCAAGGTCCATGCCGTTGCTTTTACCAGTGCACCCCAGTTTCGTTTTTTAGCTGATTATGCCCGTGCCCATGGCAAGCTGGAGGCGGTGCTGGAGGCATTCCGCGGACCTGTCCTGGCAGCGGCTGTAGGGAAGGTTACAGCCCAGGGGCTGCGTGAGGAAGGCATTGAACGCATGGTGGTTCCGGAGGAGGAGCGGATGGGCAGCATGATGGTGACGCTTGGCCGCTACTTTGCTCAAAATCAAGAATAATGTCATGATATAGAATGGGAGCTGGCAAGATTAGCTTCCATTCCGGCTTCTGATGCATGTTTTCGGAGGATCATGTGAAATATGGAGTAGTAAAAGGAGGATGACCAATGGATAAGAAAAAAGCATTGCTGCTCGGCAGCTATACCCACCCGAAGTTTCATCCGCTGCAAGGCATCGATAAACAAATGACGCATCTGCTGAATGATATGTTCACCGTGCAGTGCACGGAAAATCATAAAATGCTTCATGAGAGCAATCTGTACCCTTATGAGTTATGCATCGCCTACAGCGATTTGTGGGACGAGCGCGTCTCCCCCCGGCAGACCGCCGGCTTGCTGTCCTATGTAAGCGGAGGCGGTGGATTGCTTGTCATTCATAACGGGGTGACGCTGGCTAACCGGTATGAGCTGGCCCAGCTGATCGGCGCCCGGTTTGACGGACACCCGCCAATGGAGAAGCTGTATTTTGTCCCCGGGGAGACCGAACACGATATTACGGAAGGCATGGAGCCTTTTGTGCTGGATGAGGAGCCTTACCGCTTCATATTTGATCCCTTCACCGAGAAAACGGTGCTGCTGCATTATGAATTCGAAGGGAAGCAGTGGCCTGCTGCCTGGTGTCATACGTATGGCATCGGACGCGTGGTATTCCTGATGCCGGGTCACCATGAGCCGTCCTTTCTCCAGCCACAGCTGCGGCTCATGATCACGCAGGCAGCGAAGTGGGCTGCACGTGTTCCAGGTTAAATGATTTCGTGAGGATATCGGTGGGAGGGACGCGCGTGAGCGGGAAGATTTTAATTGTAGAGGATGAAGTGAAAATATCCCGCTTGCTTGAAATCGAGCTGGAGAGTGAAGGTTATCAAGTGACCAAGGCGGATAACGGACTGGATGCGCTGGAGGCTTACCGCAGTCAGGACGTGGATTTGATATTGCTGGACGTCATGCTGCCGGGGATGAGCGGGATCGAGCTGCTTCGCCGGATTCGTGCGCATGATACGTACACGGCCGTGCTGCTGCTGACTGCCAAGAGCTCTGTTGAGGATAAAGTGTCAGGGCTTGATCTTGGAGCCAACGATTATATTACGAAGCCGTTTCAGATCGAAGAGCTGCTGGCGCGGATTCGTGCGGCATTGCGGCTTCAGGGGGCCCAGCATTCGGCAGAGCAGTCAGACGGGGAGTGGCTTACGGCTGCGGACCTGAAATTGAATGAAGGCACGCGTGAAGTCATTCGCGATGAACGAAGAATGGATCTGACGCCGCGCGAATTCGACCTGCTCGTATACTTGCTGAAGAACAAACGGCAGGTGCTGAATCGCGAGCAGATTCTTGCCGCCGTATGGGGATATGATTACTACGGCGATACCAACGTCGTTGATGTATACATACGCTATGTCCGCAAAAAAATCGATCAGGACGGCAAGCCGGAGCTGATTCACACCGTTCGCGGTGTCGGCTATGTGCTGAAAGATACCCCATGAAGCTGAGCAGCAAAATCCACCTCTATTCGTCGGTGCTGATGGCTGTCATCCTGATTGTCATGAATTTATGCATCTATTATGTGTTCAGCAAAATGTCGCTGGACAGCCAGCTGAAACAGGCGGAGGTTGAGGCGTCCAGCATAGCCCGGGGCATGGCACATTCAGCCGCTGCCATTCCCGTCGGTGATTTGCTGCGAAGCTATGTACCAGCTGACGGGAAGATTCAATTCGTCCCGGCGGACAGCAAGGTCAAATCTCCGTTTGTGACCTCCTCCGGCGAGGAGATGGAAGGGCTCAAGCTGCCGTATAACACCAATAAGCAGGTAAAGCAGATTTCGTATGAAGGCATGCGTTACGTGATGGTTTCCATGCCGGTGATTTGGAGTGACGGGGCTGTTTACAACATCCAAATTTCCCGCAGCTTGGCCGCAACGATGGAGACGCTGCAGGCACTCCGAATCGTACTGGTGGCTGTAACCGCCATAGGGCTTGTCCCGATCGTGGTTTCTACGCGGGTGCTGGGGAGATTGATCATGCAGCCGATCACCGGCTTGATCCATACGATGAAGGATATTCGTCAAAGCGGCCGCTTCCGGCGAATCGAGCTGAAGGAGAAATCGAAGGACGAGCTGGTTGAGATGGGCGCTGCGTTTAACGACATGATTACGCTGCTGGAGAGCAATCACGCCAAGCAGGAGCAATTTGTATCCAACGCTTCCCATGAGCTGAAGACACCTCTGACCATTATTGAGAGTTACGCAAGCTTGTTGAAGCGTCGTGGAATGGATCGGCCCGAATTGTTCATGGAGTCGGTCGAAGCGATTCACTCTGAGGCCATTCGAATGAAGGAAATGACGGAGCAGCTGCTGCTGCTTGCCCGCAATCAGGAGCAGTGGCAAGTCGAGATGGAGCAGGTGGATCTTGTTGCATTGTCGGAGTCCTCGGCGCGTGCTTTTCGCGATGCCTACAATCGCACGGTGGAGATTAAAGCCGATGGTGAGGTTCTCGGCTGGACAGACAGCCGCAGGCTGAAGCAGCTCCTATTCATTCTGCTGGATAATGCGCGTAAATATAGTGACGAGCATATGATCATCGAGATTGGGAACCAATCATCCGAAGCCTATATCCGGGTTATCGACCGCGGAATCGGAATAACCAAAGACGAGCTGGAGCATGTGTTTGACCGCTTCTACCGGGTGGACGAGGCCCGCGGCCGCCGCGGCGGAGGGGCGGGGCTCGGCTTGTCCCTAGCGAAGGATATCGCAGCAGCCATCTCTGCCGTTGTGGAGCTGGACAGCCTGCCTGGCGTGGGCACAACAGCCACGATTCGCATGAGGGCCTCCCAATAGAAGAAAAGCACCCTTTTCTCATCGAATTCTAACCAAACTGCGCTATACTGACGGAAAAGACGAATGTGTCCGAGGTGATTATATGCGTAAAAAAGTCAGTTTGCTGCTGGGTGTCGTTCTCGTGGTGGCTGTTATGATCATTGTGAATGCGGTCTGGAGTCCGTTCAGCCGTTCGACGGAGGCCATGTCACAGGCTGAAGCCGTTCGTGGGGTATTGGAGCAATACCAGGGCGGTGAAATTATAAAAGCATCCCTGGAAGGTGAGGTGTACCGGATGGAGCTTCAATCGGATACCGGAAAGTACGAGCTGACAGTGGATGCTCGTAACGGGGACATCGTGTCCATCAAACCACTGAACCAAGCGGAAGTGAAGCCGGAGCCGGTTGAACCCGTGCAGCCACCGGATCAGGATAACCCCCCCAAGCCGGGAGAGAACGGTGGGGAGGGAACAACAGACGGCGAAAGCGGAAACGGTACAGGGATCAACAACCCCGAGCCGCCTAAAACGATGATTACCAAAGAACAGGCGACCAAACTCTCCTTAGGGAAGGTAGCGGGAACGGTTGAAGACGTGGAGTATCGCGAGAGCAAGAGCAGCCGTTACTATCTGGTGGAGATTGAGCGGGAAGATGGACGGGAAGCAACCATTCAAGTCCATGCGATTACAGGCGAAATTATGACGATTACATGGGACGACGATGATGACGATGAATAATGAGAGGGTATTTCACATTTTATCATCGTTTTCTAATCTTTCTCTCGGAGTGCTCTCATTTTGAACGTTTATATTAGGTTTGTAGAGATAACCAAGAGAGTATAGAGGAGGCGTAAGATATGAAAAAAGGAACATTGTGGGCAGGTGCGCTGTCCGTGGCAATCGCGGCAAGTGGAGTATACGGTTATAACGCTGTGCAGGCGGCAGGATCAGAAAAGGCCCCGGCAGCGAAAACCCAGGCGGCAGCGAAGCAGCAGCTGATCGGTATGGAGAAGGCAGAGCAGTTGGCACTGGCCGCTGCCAGCGGTAAAGTGGAGAGCATTGATATCGATCGCAAAAAAGGCAAGCTGGTCTATGATGTGGAGATCCAGCAGAAAAACCGGGATGTGGATGTATGGATTGATGCCTACACAGGCAAATCCCTCGGTGTTCGGGTAGACCAGGACGATGATGATAATGACCGCGACAACATTCCCGCCAATCTGATTGGTGCCGGCAAGGCTTCTGCTATTGCAGTCCAACATGTTAAGGGCGGGACTGCTGTGGAAGTGGATTTGGACCAAGATGATGGAAAATGGGTGTATGACGTTGAAGTCAAGACAGCCAAAGGGTCGTCTGAGGTAGAAGTTCATGCCGTCAGCGGCAAAGTGATCAAGGCAGAGAATGAGAAGCATGACGACCACCATGACCGGGATCATGATGATGATCGTGACGATAACGATAACGATCGTGATGACGACTAAGCCGTTTTTCATCCTCACGGAATAGATGCATAAACGAACAGGCGGGGGTATGGTTTCCCCCGCCTGTTCGCTTTTTTCATGATGGCACCTGAATGGTCGTTCTGTTCATCTGAAACCAAGATGCCCTCATATTTAGAGTGAAATCAGGGGAAATTGATAAGGAAGCTTCTCTATACTTATGAAGGCAAGTCCAAGGATAGATGTTTTTGCCAGCATTACAGGTTATAATGGAACCAGACAACGACCGGGAGGGATATACCTTGAGTGATCTTTTTAAAAAAGCAATCTCGTTAGGATTGGGCCTTACCGTAGTCAGCAAGGAAAAAGTAGAGAAAGTCGTGGATGATTTGGTTAAACGCGGGGAGCTTGCTCCTGCGGAGTCCAAGGCACTTGTGAACCGTCTCGTGGAACGCGGCGAAGAAGAGCAGTCGCAGATCAAGACGTATATTTATGAACAGGTGCAGCGTGTATTGTCCGAGCTGGACGTACCTAAAGAGAGTGATGTCGCCAGCCTGGAACAGCGCATTGCCGCTCTGGAGAAGAAGGTCGTAGAACTGGAAGGATCGCAGCAGGAATAGATGGCGGTCCGAATCCGACATGCCGGACGTTACCGGGAAATCGCCATGGCGCTCATGCGTCATGGCTTTGGCTATATGGTGGAGGAGATGGGACTGTTTCATGTCCTGTCGCTGCCGGTCCGCTGGAGTTCCAGGGAGCAGCCGGAGACCATCACCTTAGGGGAACGCATCCGGCGGGTGCTTGAGGATCTTGGGCCGGCATTTGTGAAGCTTGGCCAACTGGCGAGTACAAGATCCGACCTGCTGCCAGACCATATTATCCAGGAATTGGTCAAGCTGCAGGAGCGGGTTCCTCCTTTTTCTTCTGCCAGCGCGCGGGAGCTGATTGAGCAAGAATGGGGAATGCCGATTGACGACGTATTGAGTGAGTTTGAAGAGAAGCCGCTGGCTGCTGCCTCGATTGGGCAGGTTCATGCCGGGAGGCTGAAGTCTGGAGAATGGGTAGCGATCAAAGTTCAGCGGCCGGGCGTAGCCCGAATGATCGGCCGTGACTTGGAGATATTACGGGATTTAATCTCGATTGCCGAGCGTCACTGGGAATGGGTCAAGCTGTACCGGGTGGACCGGATTGTTGACGAATTTGCCAGAGCCATGATGGCAGAGCTGGATTACAGCCATGAGGCCCGAAATGCAGAGAAGGTTGCATCGCAGATGACGGAGCATGAATTTATCCGCATTCCGCGGATTTATTGGGAGTACACGTCATCGAAGGTGCTGATGATGGAGTATGCGGAGGGTCTTACGTTAAGCCGGCGGCAGGAGATTGTAGCCAAGGGACATGATCTGAAGGCTATCGCGGAGCATCTGATAGACGGCATGCTGCAGCAGATTTTTCTTGAAGGGTTCTTTCATGCGGACCCTCATCCCGGGAATCTGCTCGTCCGAGAGGACGGGAAGCTGGTTTTTCTGGATTTCGGGCTGGTCGGACAGCTCAGTGAGAGTATGAGGGATCATCTGTCCGGACTCATTATTGCGCTGATGCGGCGGAACTCGGAAGGGATGATCCGGGCAATTTCCAGAATGGGTTTGATCCCGGAGGATTGTGATATGGACTCCCTGCGGTCCGATATGGACCGGCTGCGGGGAGAATATTATGATGTTCCATTCTCCCAAGTGCGTATCGGCAAGGCGCTGACGGATTTGTTTGCCGTAGCTCAGCGCCATCAGATTATGCTGCCTCCGGATCTGACACTGCTGGGCAAATCATTGCTGACGCTTGAAGGGGTCATCGAGATGCTGGATCCGAATCTCAGCATTATCGATATGGCGGAGCCTTTTGGACGAAAGCTATTGAAGAAGCGGTATAATACCCGCCGAATCGGCAGGAAGGTGCTGGATGGGGTAGCGGGTCTTGCGGAGAGTTTGCTTGATCTGCCTGGACAGGCCAGACAGCTGTCGGCTCTGATCAGCAAAGGGAAGCTGCGGGTGGAGATCAGCGTTCCGGAGCTGCAAGCGCTGATGCGCAAGCTGGATCAGATCAGTAACCGGCTGTCTTTCAGCATTGTACTTCTCGCTTTCAGCATTATTATGGTTGGCTTGATTATCGGTTCGTCACTCAGCCGGGAGCCGATGATGCTGTGGAGCTTCCCGGTAATCGAAGTCGGATTCATTGTAGCCCTGCTCATGGTCGCATGGCTGCTGTATGCGATATTCAAATCCGGCAGGTTCTAGCCTAGCCGGCAGATTCGGCTCTGGCTCGCTTGCGCTGCTGCACCCAGGTTTGGACCCCGATCAGGATCCACTCAATCAGGTGGAAGAACAGCGCAATGAACAGCGATTGCAGCCAGCCTCCGATCGGAATGGCCGGTATCAGCAGGGACACGATGTATAGCAGAACCGTATCGAATGCAATCGTAACGGCTTGCTTGATATAGATGGAGGCGTCCTTGCGAAGGAGCAGCCGCAGCAAGGCGATGACCAATGGGTGAATAAGGCTCTCGAAGATCAGGAATCCGATCAGAACGATGAGCGAGAAGCCCAGCAATACGCCATTGCTGTCGAAGGCAAGGGTGTCGCCGGATCCCGCTGGGTCGGGCAATGGGAACCATCCCGCATATAACATAGCGAAGAGCTCAAGCGGTATAATAATGAAGGCTGACAACAGCGGGATAAGCCACAGCTTCTTACGGAAGGGAACATGGGGCTCCCCGTCACGCCGCGATATGTAATTGATCATCAGATTGATAAGGCCGAACAGGATCAGCAAGATGAGTGCTGTCAGGATGAGCTGTACGTTGTTCATTTCGGAGCACCTCCTCGCTTAGTGTAAACTGGATATCTATATGTTGACATTACCAAAGTCAGGGACGTTTGTCAGTTTCTTTACAACTAGAACGATTCCGAAGGACATTTTGTTGGGACTAATGCAGGTTATGCGTGATATCCAGCCAAACCAGTATAGAAGATAAACGCAACAGATGCTAAAAAATTAAATGAGGTGGAACGTTTGCCGAACTTTCAACAACTGGGTATTGACGAACAAAGAGTAAGGAAACTGAAGGAGCAGGGAATTACGGTGCCGACTCCGGTGCAACAAGAGAGCATCCCGCTGCTGATCGATGGAAAAGATGTTATCGCCCGGGCACGCACCGGCACCGGGAAGACGCTGGCTTTCATGCTGCCGATTCTGCAGCAGATCGATCCCAAGCGGGCGTATCCGCAGGCGCTCATTATTGCGCCAACGCGAGAGCTGGCATTGCAAATTACGGAAGAAGCCAAGAAGCTCACAGCCGGAGAGCCGGATGGCATTAAGATTCTGGCGGTATATGGCGGGCAGGACGTGGAGAAGCAGCTGCGCAAGCTTGAGGGCGGGCGCCACCTGATCATTGGCACACCGGGACGTCTGCTGGATCATTTACGCCGCGGCACGCTGGAGCTGGGCGGTGTCAAACAGCTGGTGCTGGATGAAGCCGATCAGATGCTGCATATGGGCTTCCTGGATGATGTGGAGGCGCTGATTCACGCACTTCCATATCGGCGTCAGACGATGCTCTTCTCTGCCACGATGCCTGCCGGGGTGAAGCAGCTGGCTGGAAACTATATGAATCAACCGGTTGATATAGTCATTAAAGGAGCCTCCCCGATTCCGCTGGAGCAGATTCAGCAGGTAGTGGTCGAGTGTACGGACCGCTCGAAGCAGGATGCCTTGCGTACGATGATTGAGCAGTATAACCCGTTCCTGGCGATTATCTTCTGCCGGACGAAGCGCAGAGCGAGTATCTTGAATGATGCGCTGCTGGCCCATGGCTACCAGTCGGACGAGCTGCACGGGGACCTGTCCCAGGCGAAGCGGGAAGCGGTGATGAAGCGATTCCGGGATGCCAAGCTGCAGCTGCTGGTGGCAACGGACGTTGCTGCCAGGGGGCTTGACGTGGAAGGCGTTACGCATGTATTTAACTACGACATGCCTCATGATGTCGAGAGTTACATCCATCGCATCGGACGGACCGGACGGGCCGGGGGTAACGGAATGGCGATCACCTTCGCGGCTGGCAAGGACCTTAATGACCTGCAGCGAATTGAAGAAGGAATTTCCCTGCGTTTAAAGCGTGTGCGTTATGACTCTGGTGCTGGCAGCCTTCGGGAAAGCACTGGCGATTCAGGCAGGGATGCAGGCAGACCGAGAAACGCAAGAAGTGTCTCCTCACTCGAATCCGATAATGAACGTGGACAAGGCAGAGGCCGTGCGGATCGTGGGACGGGCTCCGGACGGAGCCGGGGTAACCATTCTGGAAGCGCGCGCGGCGAGCAGAGCCGGGGAAGAGGCGAGTCGTCACGCCGGGATGAGCGTGGAACTGGCCGGGTCAGCAGCCGCGAGGGTCGCGCAGGCGAAGGCCGTGGGCCGTCACAGGCCGGAGTGCGCGGCAGCAGCAGCGGACGCGGGCAATCCAGGACCGAAAGCCGGGGGAGTCAGAACAGTCGCGGTGGTCAAGGCGGTACTCGTAATTCCGAAGGCCGCGGTGCAAGAGGCCAAGGCGGCGGACGGCGCGGCGGGCGTTAAGTACTGAGGGAATTTTTAGGAGAAACCTGTTTCAATTCGGATGAGCACGGTTAAGTACAGAGCGTTACCTAGTCGAAGACAAGGAGGCGTTATCATGTCTGAACATAATCATGTTGTGAATAAGAATGGTGAACTGGATGTGAGTAAGGTTGACCATGCGCTGGACCGAATTGACGATGGGGATAAGGAGCGGATTCTGGCTGACTTTGATGCCTTCCAATCCTATTTGAACAAGCGAATTCAGCTTGCTGAGAGCATCGGTTTGAATGAAGAGCAGCTCGCTCAGGCCGCAGAGAAGGTAGCAGGTTACCTGGCGGCAAATGAGGAGCCCCGTAATTCCGAGGAGAAGCTTCTTCAGGAATTATGGAAGGTTGGTACACAAGCGGAGCAGCATCAGCTGGCTCATCTGCTTGTTAAACTGGCTCAGAACCGTACGGCTCAGTAAGGCGAAGAATGAAACGAAAACCTTCCCCGGCCGCTGTCGGGGGAGGTTTTTTGGTTCGGAACAACGGCATGAAACCATAAACATAATTTATGGGAGGCAGGGCCTTGTTTCATTTTCGTTACATATTGTTTTCTCCGATAACAACAATAGAATATAAGGAGGGAGTTACCTGAATGTCTCTGGTGATTCATGAGCAGAGAAAACCCCAAATGCAGCCCTTTTATTGGGTGATTACCTTCGAAATGCACGTGCTGGGGCTGCTCCTTAGCTTGGTGCTAACGATGGGACCCTTGATTCTGCTGTACCTCTGGAACCATGTTTGGTCCTGGATAAGTCTAGCTGCCATACCTGCAGGCATCTTTATGGGAGCTAAGCTGTTTAGAAGCTTGAAGGGACATGTCTGGAACAACACACATCTGGATGAGTACTTGTTATATGAGGATCATGTGGAGTACGAGAGGTGGGACCCAGAGTCAAAAGATTCATTCAAGGGGAGCCTATGGCTCGGCGATGTGAAGGAAATATACTATGGAAGGTATATTTTTTCATTTAGTTATGCCTATAAGAAGAGCAAAATGAGCGAAACACTGCCTATGGCAGAACTGATGCCAGTCCTGTATCTCGTGGGTACAGGAGAGCAGGGGGACCGGACGGTGGCCATTCCTTTTACCGATCCGATGGATGCCAACCGCTGGCTGGAGGTCATAGGTCGGCGGGACCTTCCGATATATCTGACCTCGATCATCGTTCAGGATCTGGCAGATGAATCGGTTGCCGATGTGCTTCGCGAAGACGAGGATTTGGAACAGACCGCATTCGATGGCAATATAGAGCGGCAATATCGGCCTTATCTGGACCGTCTCTTGCAGGAGAGCGATGAGGAGCGGGAACTGACGGAAGAAGAACTGAATCAGCTGGAATACGAGATGAAGCTGTACCAATACGAAGAGGCGCTTCAAAAGCGGAGATCGGCGTTTCGCGGAACGGGGCTGCTTGCCTGGCTGGTATTCCCTGTTCAGTTCGGCATCGCATTCTGGTTGACCCGTGCGGCAGAGCAAGGTACCGTGGATCCGGAACAAATGCTGTACCCGATTCTTCTTCTTGGACTTTTCTCCATTCTGTTTTTTGTTCTGGTGAAATGGATGCGCTGGCTGCAGATTCTCATCTTCCCGGGGGTCACGTTCATTACGTTTGTTTTTTTGGACTTCTCCGAAGTTGAAACCGACCCTTCTTACCAGATGTCGAGCATGCTGCTTGCCATGACCATGCTGTCTCTGCCGGTGGTTACTCTTATCTATTTGGGTATAAGGCATATGCGCAAAGGCCGTGACATCAAGAACCTCCCGCCCATCCCAGAGCCCTGCCAGCCTGTGTCCCAAACGAATGATGCAGGTGTCAGGCCAGAAAATCATCTGTCAACTTGAGCTTGATAATATAAACGAAGAACGCAGCCCTCATACCTCGGGCTGCGCTTCATAATGGAATCGATACGTTGCCATGGGGTGGCTGGTGAACGTGGAATCCAGCTTTTTCTTCTCACCCGGTTCCAGTGTCACGCCTTCGTAGGTCTTGATAAATACCTCTTCATCCTCGCTGTCGTAGAGGTAAACCCGGATATGACCACTGAATGTTTGAGTCGCATGATAGTTGCCTGCATAGACCACGATATCGGCGTCATCCTCATTCTTATATGCACCGACATAAGCGATGACGTAATCCTGAGTCCCATGAAGCTGACCGTTTGCTTGTTTGTCCTCATAACGCTGATCCAGGCTTTGTATCATCGTTTCTTCCTTGTACAGGGATTCCTGGGTGATCAGGCCGATCGGGATCGTCAGCATAAAGTAGAAGATGAGCGCTGAGAGCCCTGTGCTTCGCAGCACCGTCTTCTTGTCATATCCGCCCATGATCAGTCCGATAAATGCAATCAGGACCATGAGTAGGACGATGAGATGCCATGGAGATAAAAACATTTCGGGGTATAATTTCATTGCTCTTGCCTCGCTTATGTATGAGTATATGATGGATACATAAGATCCAACCCTCTCGGGTCATTACCCTGCTGGCCTGCTGTCTAAACATGCTTGTTTGTCATCAAGTATATGTCCGTTCATTATGGCAAAGCATGCAATGTAGGCTGCAGTTCATAGTACCATTCAATTCGATACAAAAGGATACACTTTATGCTCTTTATGGCCATATCAGAACCGGGATTTGGTTTGACGGCATTTATTCGGTATGATGGAGGGAGACCACAAGGCTTCAGCGTCACGGCAGGAGTCTAATGTCCATTCAAAACAAAGCCGGGGAGGAGATCCAAAGATGTCAGTTTATGAATATCAAGCAACAAACCCATCAGGCCAGGAAGTTTCACTCGATCAGTATTCAGGCAAGGTTCTGATTATAGCGAATACGGCAAGTCAATGTGGTCTTACGCCACAATATGGCGAGCTTCAGCAGCTGTATGACCAGTACGGCCAGCAAGGGCTGCAGGTTCTTGGCTTCCCGTGCAATCAGTTTGGCGGACAGGAGCCGGGGACAAGTGAAGAGGCAGCATCGTTCTGTCAAATAAACTATGGTGTGAAATTTCCGGTTTTCGAGAAGATTGATGTGAACGGGGAAGGGGCGCATCCGTTGTTTCAATATTTGAAATCGGAGCAGCCAGGACCGAATGAAGGCGGGGAGATCGCCTGGAATTTTACGAAGTTCCTGGTGGATCGTGAGGGTAACGTTGTTCAGCGGTTCGAACCGCGCGACACACCTGAATCGATGAAGAGTGCTATCGAATCACTGCTGGGTTAAAGGCAGAATATATCGCTAATATAACAGGGCTGTTTCCTAACAGGGCGTATTTGTCCGCAGGAGAACAGTCCTGTTTTTTCTTTTGGAACGAATATATTAACTTGAGGCTAACTCCTTCAGGGCATCCTCTATATGACGCTGGCCTTGAATCAGATCAAACGTGGTATTCTCCGTCTCCGGCAGTGAAAGACATAACACCGCGGCATGCGCAACATCATGACGGGATACGGGCCCGGCCTTCGGGAGATTGGAATCCGCTTCAACTGTTCCGGCAGGCTCATGATTCGTTAATTCTCCTGCCCGAATGATGGTGTGAGTTAGCGTACTCTCGGCAAGAATGACTTCTGCCTTATGCTTAGCGAGCAGATATGGTTTCAGCTCAGGCAGGTTCCCCGGATTCTTGGTCTCCATACAGCTGATCATAATAAAGCGTGGAATCCCTTCAAGCACGCACTGCTCGATCAGCCGGACGGTGCCGATTTGATCGGTCTCCTGCGGATCCTCGGTGACCCCGGCCCCCACTGCACAAATAACGGCATCGACGTCCTTCAGGCCCCCTGAATAAGTCTGAGCCAAATCGCCGACAATTCCTTCTGCACCTTCCTGCTCCATATTTCGCTTATGATCCTCATCCGGAATGAGACCGCGCACTTGATATCCTTTCTGTACAAGGAGCTTCGCAATCAGCCTTCCGGTTGTTCCACCGGCTCCAGCAACAAATACGGTAGTCATCTCCAAACACCTCCTGCACACTCATTACCCGCTGTCGGTTGTTTCAAAAAGGGCATATTCTGTTATTAATAAGAAAACCTGTTTGAGGCCTCATGCTTCTAATCTCACTTATCGGAACGACATCTGTTAGCTTGCCCTGATTTGAAGCCGGTATGCTGAGGTTTTTAAGGTCCATTTATACGATGCTCACGTTGTCAATCTCATCGGCAATTGTCATCGCATCAGTCCATATTTTTCATCACTCACACCATGTGAATTTATGAACAATGTGTGAAATTCGAGATTGCCTATTGATATGTGAAATAAATCACATTATAATGAGACTATAAAGTGAAAATATTCACAATAATATTTCCAGTCGCTGCATTTAAGTTCATCAAGGGTTACCAAGCATGAATCCAGTCAAAACAGCTCATCTTAAACAAATATAAAGCTTCAAATTTGGAGGAGGAAAAAACCATGAAAGTTGCCGTTATCGGTTGTACCCATGCAGGAACGTCCGCCATTGTAAATACCGCCAATCTTTACCCCGATGCACAGATTACCGTTTATGAACGCAATGATAATATCTCTTTCCTGTCGTGCGGCATCGCGCTTTATGTCGGGGGCGTTGTAAAAGATCCTGACGGATTGTTCTACTCTTCACCTCAGAAGCTCGACGAGCTGGGTGTTGAGACCAAGATGAAACATGAGATTATTTCGGTGGATACAGATCGCAAAATTTTGAAAGTTCGTAATCTGGTTACATCGGAAACCTTTGAAGATACGTTTGATAAGCTGATCGTAACAACTGGATCGTGGCCTATTGTGCCTAAGCTTGAGGGCATTGATCTGAATAATATTCTGCTCTGCAAAAACTATAACCATTCCAACACCATCATCGAAAAGGCACAAGGTGCGAAGCGCATTACGGTGGTTGGCGCAGGTTACATCGGCGTGGAGCTTGTAGAGGCTTTCCAGCAGAACGGCAAGCAGGTCACCCTCATCGACAGCGCCGACCGCATTCTGAACAAATATCTCGACCCTGAATTTAGCGGCAAGGTGGAAGAATCCTTCCGGGAAAAAGGGATCGAGATGGCGATGGGTCAGACGGTAACCTCTTTTCAGGGGGAGGATGGCAACGTGAACAAGGTCATCACCGACAAGGGTGAGATCGACACGGACCTGGTTATCCTCTGTATCGGCTTCCGCCCGAACACGGAGCTGTTGAAGGGGCAAGTGGATATGTTGAAAAATGGCGCCATCGTTGTGGATCAATATATGCAGACCAGCAAGCGGGATGTGTATGCGGCGGGCGACTGCTGCTCGGTCCTCTACAATCCGACGGGGAAAATGATGTATATTCCTCTGGCCACCAATGCAGTACGGATGGGTACGCTTGTTGCCCGCAACCTCGTGCAGCCGACAACGCCTTATATGGGCACCCAGGGGACCTCGGGATTGAAAATATACGAGCACAACATTGCATCGACAGGCTTAACCGAAGGATCTGCCAAAGACGAAGATCTTAAAGTGGAGACAGTATCCATAACGGATCACTACCGTCCGGAGTTTATGCCAACCTTCGAACCGGTCACGCTGAAGGTGGTATATGAACAGGATAGCCGCCGGATGTTGGGTGCGCAGATCATTTCCAGAGTGGATATGACACAGTCCATCAACACGCTGTCGGTATGCATACAGAATCGCATGACTATCGACGAGCTGGCATTCATCGACTTTTTCTTCCAGCCGCATTACAACAAGCCGTGGAACTTCCTGAACACGGCTGGCTTGCAGGCATTGCCTGAGATCGAGACGAAAGCTCCGATACATTCTTAATGAGACAACGTTGGAAGACCCCCTGATTCGGGGGTCTTTTTCTTGTTTAAGAATAATCGCGCAAGCAAAACTTCTTCTGAAACGCTTCCGTCTTCCATAAAAGGGAATCGATCGATTTATGTTTTTATGAAGGATTCAGGGTTTTTAAGGCGAAATGGAAATGGTCCGCACATTTAGATATAGTCTTTCAGAGAGGTAGGATAATGGAATGAATAAAAAAGTTATGATGGTCGCGGCTGTGTTGTTTTCCATGCTGCTGACAGCTGCTTGTTCCAATGATCAGGCCGATTCCCCGGCAGAGACTCCACCGGCCGTTGTGGGTAACGAGGGGGCGGATGAGAAGGATCCGTCTGCAGAAGAATCGTCTACAGAACCGATCCAAGAGGATAAGGAATCAACTGCAAATACAGATGTGAAACCGATTGGCGAGCCTGCGGCTGTGGGCGACACGGTGGATTATCACGGCGCGGTCATTACGCTGAACAGCGTACGCGATTCGGAAGGCGATGAATACTTAAAGCCTCAGGCTGGCCATACGTTTAAGGTTGTCGAGCTTACTGTGAAGAACAATGGACAGGAGCCGCTTGTCATATCATCAGCGCTGTCTTTTTCCTTGACGGATTCGAGTGATCTAAACTACACGGTCCCTATTACGGATGATGTGAAGATGCTGGATGGTACGGTTGCACCAGGCGGAGAATTAAAAGGTGAAATTCCGTACGAAGTGAAGCAGGGTGTTCAGGGGCTGCAGCTAAGTTACGGCGATCCGATGAAAGAAGGAAGGGCTATTTGGACAGTGGAATAATGGAAGCTTCATTAGAATTGATTGTGAGATGGAAGGGATTTTGCTGGGCAGGGCAGAACCCTTTTTTTTCTGTGCATCTGTTGCTGACTTTACACGGGGAGATGTTTTCAGTATGATTATGAGTAAACCGCATAGTCGGTTTCTTGTGAGGGGATGGATTCCATGAACCTTGACTTTCATTTTTATTAAGGGAAAGGTCTTGGCTTTGCGGCTAAGATCGTTATTCCAGACAAGGAGTGCTTACATCTATGTCTTCAGAAAAAGCGCAGCGAAAGCGGGATTTGATTCTGGATAAAGCGAAAGAGCTGTTCATTCAGCGCGGGTATGCGGCTACATCGATGGATGAACTGGTCAAATATACAGGTGCCAGCAAGGGCAGTATTTATTATCACTTCGAAAGTAAGGAAGATTTGTTTGTCAAGCTGCTGGCAAAGCAGAATCAGGAATGGATGGAAGGCTGGAACGATAAAATAGCCCATTACACCAATTTCGAAGAGAAGCTGTATGGAATAGCCGATCATATGGTTGATGATTTTCAGAATCCGCTGACCAAGATTGCGGAGGAGTTCTATATCAATCAGCCGGAGAATAAGACGATTGTGGCCGAGATGCTTGCTATTTTGCAGGGTCCGCGTACGCTGTACCGAGAGATTATGCTGGAGGGTGCGCGCGAGGGACGGATATCGGAAGGGGATATCGATGAGATCTCTATTATTTTTGGAGCGCTGCTGGATGGGTTGTCGATTTCTTACTATGAACGATCCCAGGAGAAATCAAGGATTTTATACCGCAAGGGCGTTACGTACTTTTTAAAAGGTGTGTTAACGAATGGAAGGCCGTAGTTTACATCAAAAAATAATCAGAAGCGTGTTATCGTTCTTGGAACGGACAAAAGGCGTTTCTGTAATTATACTTAAACCGAACAGTCGGTTTTATATTAGGGGGGGATGGAAACATGAGGCAATTGTTTGGAAACCGTGCGTTTGTACTGCTTATGGTCTCTGATTTTATGCAAAATATAGGGATCTGGATCCGCAACATGGCGCTGTTGTTCTTCATTATGGAAAAGAGCAACCATGACCCGGTCGCCGTATCGCTGCTTACGGTCATTGAGTACGTACCGATTTTTGTCATCTCCATGATCGGTGGCGTGCTGGCAGACCGTTGGCGGCCGAAGCGGACGATGATATGGGGCGACGTGTTAAGCTTCTTATCTATCCTGCTTATTCTGTTCGTGGTATTAGCGGGATACTGGCAGGCGGTGTTTGCCGTTACGCTGGTATCAGCGGTTGTGTCGCAATTTTCGCAGCCTTCGTCGATGAAGATCATCAAGCGGTGCCTGCCGGATGAACACGTGCCAGCGGCTACAGCTTTATCCCAGACGTTGATGTCGCTGTTTATTATTTTGGGTCCCATGGTTGGAACGACGATTTATCAAACTTTTGGCCTTCTAGCTTCATTAATAAGCCTGCTGGTTCTGTTCGCTGCTTCAGCGATCGTATTAACCTTCCTCCCTTCGAGTGTAGATCACGCACCGGATACCACAGAATCTGCCCGTTCTTTACTGAAGGATATGAAGGCCGGATTTTCTTACATCGCTTCCAGTCGATTGCTGAAAGTGCTGCTCGTGGTCTACATGGTATTGGCGCTTGGCAGCGGACTCGTACAGCCTTTGGATATCTTTGTCATAACGGAGCGGCTCCAGCTGGATATGTCCAGCGTCCAGTGGTTTACGGCTCTGGAAGGTCTGGGCATGCTGATTGGCGGACTGATCGCCGCTGTTATTGCAGGTAAGGTAAAAGGCACCTACTTGCTGTTTGCAGGGCTTTCGTTTCTGGGACTCTCAACCTTTGTAGAGGTGCTGTCCCAGTGGCCGATGCTGACCGGCACGATGCGATTTTTGACCGGGGTGCTGATGGCGATGGCTCAAACCGTATTAATGGCGGTAATGATGCAGCAGGTGGATGAGAAATTCATCGGTCGGCTGGGTGGCGTGATGATGCCGGTCTTTACCGGCATGATGCTGATCGGCTCCGGGTTTACGGGATGGTATATGTCGGCAACCTCGATTGTTGTGGTGTATTTCACGGCGGGAGCCCTCTTCCTATTGTCGTCCTTCATCAGCATGAAGCTTCCGATTTCCAAGGAACCTGTCCAGGAGGCGGAAGCGCCTGTAAGTGTAAACGCCACGGTCAAGGTGTAACCTCTGGGAGGAGAGTCGCTGGCCTAAGTCGCAGAATGGATGAAGAGCTGCTGATTACTCTGATTCTGTACAGAAACTGCAAGTTAGGTACAGCGCACGATAAGCGGACTGAATGTTGGCTCAATCTGACATGGGGGTGCACATTCCTCCATCTCTAACGGACCTCAGAAGCGTTATTTGCGCTAACTATACTTTCTGGATTTCTGCTTTATTTAACATTTCGGCACACTCTCATGCATACCAGCTCCATCTCTAACGGACCTCAGGAGCGCTATTTGCACTAATTAGCTTGATCTAACATTACGGCATGGTCTCATGAACACCAGATCCACCTAACGGACATCAGAAGCGTTATTTGTGCAAATTAGCTTGATTTAACATTCCGGCACTCTCTCATGCACACCAGCTCCATCTCTAATGGACTCCAGAAGCGTTATTTGTGCTAATTGGCTTCTATTGTAAACGTAACGGACACCAGCGTCGCTATGAGGCCAGATAAAAGGACATTTCCCATCAAATTGACTTAATAACGACTCTCAGGTCCGTTAGAATTCAAAAAGCTAATTTTTCCGCCCAATAGCGTCTCTCCAGTCCGTTAGACCAGTCCACTGGGCTGGTGTACTCCTGAATGTGAGCTCAATCTAACATTGGGTTACACTTTCTGGAAGCTAGGTTGATTTAACATTTCGCTACACTCTCATGTACACCAGCTCCATCTCTAACGGACATCAGGAGCGCTATTTGTGCTAATTGGCTTCTATAGTGAACGTAACGGACACCAGCGGCGTTATGCAGCTTGATAGAAGGCCGATCCCCATCAAATGGGCTAAATAACGCCTCTCAGGTCCGTTAGAATTCAAAAAGCTAATTTTTCCGCCCAATAGCGTTTCTCGAGTCCGTTAGACCAGTCCATTGGGGTTGGTGTAGGTGTACTTCTGGACGTGAGCTCAATCGGACATTAGGATGCACTTTCTGGAAGCTAGGTTGATTTAACATATACGGCACGCTCTCGGGACACCAGCTCCATCTCTAACGGACTCCAGAAGCGTTATTTGCGCTAATTAGCTTATATAGTAAACGTAACGGACACCAGCGTCGCTATGAGGCCAGATAGAAGGCCGATTCACATTAGATTGGCTAAATAAAGCCTCTCAAGTCCGTTAGAATTCAAAAAGCTACTTTTTCCGTCCAATAGCGTCTCTCCAGTCCGTTAGACCAGTCCACTGGGCTGGTGTCTTCTGGACGTGAGCTCAATCGGACATTAGGATGCACTTTGTGGATGGTTAGCTCCATCCAACATTGGGGTACACTTTCTGGAAGCTAGCTTGATTTGCCATTTCGGCACACTCTCATGCACATCAGCTCCATCTAACGGACACCAGAAGCGTTATTTACGTTAATTAGCTTGATCTAACATTTCGGCACACTCTCATGCACACCAGCTCCATCTCTAACGGACTCCAGAAGCGCTATTTGCGCTAATTAGCTTCTATTATGAACGTAACGGACACCAGCGTCGTTATGCAGCCCGATAGAATGCCAATTCCCATCAGATTGGCTAAATAACGCCTATCAGGTCCGTTAGAATTCAAAAAGCTACTTTTTCCATCCAATAGCGTCTCTTTAGTCCGTTAGACAACCAACTGCCCTATAGTTCTAAAACGAGCAGACTTATCAACAGTTACGGGTATTCTGTAAACAACGGTTTTTCGGTAAATAACGGTGATCGGGTACAGCAGCATATTCCATAAAAAATAGCGGTGTATGGGTTTAATCCACACACCGCTATTTTGCGTACCCTTGCTCAGATTGAGCAGGCAAATTGCTCTAATCAAAGAATGTTGTCTGAACCAATAAACAGAGGTGCTCTAACGTCCGGCGGTTATTCCTATCATCCCAAGTGGTTTGACATCCTATCCTGTAAGGGTGATCTACTCGTAACCGGATGAGTCGCCTTTTGACAATGCGCTATGCCTGTATCCGTATATAGCGTAGATGACGACACCGAGTCCGATCCATACAATGAACCCGATCCAGGTAATCCACTGCAGCGTGGTCAGCAGATAGAGACAGCTGGCAACAGCAATCAAAGGCAGCCAAGGCACAAACGGCACGCGGAAGGTGCGTTTTAGATCCGGATGTGTTTTGCGCAGCACAATGATGCCGAGCGAGACGGTAATGAAGGCAAAAAGCGTGCCGATGCTGGCCAAATCCGCCAGGTTGCCAAGGGGGACAAAGCCGGACAGCAGGGCGATGCTGATACCGGACACCCAGGTGCTGAATTCCGGCGACTTCGTTTTCGGATTGACCGAGCTCATCCGTTTCGGCAGGAGTCCGTCCCGGCCGAGTGCATACAGCAGTCGGGACTGTCCGAACATGACACCCATCAGCACGGTGGTGAGTCCAGCTATGGCCCCCAGCGAGATGAAATAGGACATCCAGTCCTGCTCGATGTAGAGCAGCGCAAAGGCAACCGGGTCTTTCACATTGAGCAGGTTGTATGGTACGAGTCCTGTCAGCACCGCGGTAACCGCAATATATAACACGGACACAATCAGCAGGGAACCCAGAATGCCGATCGGGAGGCTTTTCTGTGGATGCTTGACTTCTTCGGCTGCCGTTGCAATGACATCAAAACCCACGTAGGCGAGGAAGGCAATGGCCGCTCCCGTCATGACACCTTCCATGCCAAATGGCAGGAACGGCGTCCAGTTATCCGGTTCTACATAGAATATCCCCACGCCGATAAACAGCAGAATGACGGCAACTTTCAGATAAACCATGAAGGTGTTAAGCCTTGTCGATTCCTTGGCTCCGCGCGATACAATCCACGTGATCAGAAGCGCGATAAATACAGCGGGCACATCCACATAGGTACCGTTGGCCGGATTAAAGGCATTGGTTATCGCGGTTGGCAGATGTATCCCGAAGCCCGCGAGGATGCTCTGGACGTAACCAGACCAGCTGCTGGATACCAAAGCGCTGGCGAAGCCGTATTCCAGAAGCAGGTCCCAGCCCATCAGCCAGGCAAAACCTTCGCCAAAGGTTGAATAGCTGTACGTATATGCACTGCCCGCCACCGGTACGGTGGAGGCGAATTCTGCGTAGCAGAGTGCACAGAAGGCGCACACCAGCCCCGCCAGCAGGAACGAAACGATTAATCCCGGTCCGGCATGGGTTGCGGCGGTGACGCCGGTTAATACAAAAATCCCTGTTCCCACGATAGAACCCACGCCGAGGATGATAAGGTCCATGGCACTGAGTTGTTTTTTTAATGCGGAACGTACTTCCCCACCTTGCATATTAGGGATCGGCTTCTTGCGAAGCAGATTGTGTTTCAAGCTCATAAATGGAGTCTCCTAGATGTTTATTTAGATAGATTTCCCCGATGTGTGACCCATCCATTCGACATTATAAAGAAAAACGAATTTCTTTGAAAGGGGGAATGTCTCATCTGAAGGCTGTCCTCCCCTGATGGACACAAACGTGACATAATTCACGTTCAAGGTGATGAAGCTGCGTTACAATGAAGGTAAACGATAAATAGGAAACCAAGAGCTGCATCGGACATACCCAATAGAACGAATGCAGGAGGAATGAGGAAGAGACCATGGCCTACTACAAACCTGATCGTATCGCAGAAATTACCGTGGAGACCGGTGTGAAAAAAGCACGCAATTCCACCTTAAATGTTATGATACTCGGCTTTTTGGCAGGGGCATTCATTGCGCTCGGCTTTCTGCTGGATATCCGCGTTATCGCCGGAGCATCTCCGGCCTGGGGAGGGATTGCCGGTTTTATAGGTGCGGCGGTATTCCCGGTCGGGCTTATTCTGGTATTGCTTGCAGGCGGAGAACTGCTGACGGGCAACATGATGGCGGTGTCCTTGGCCAGATTCAAGCAGCGGATTTCCACCAAGGAACTGATCCGGAATTTAGCGCTTGTCACGGTAAGCAACTTGGCGGGGGCATTGTTTGTTGCCTATTTCTTTGGCCATGTGACCGGGCTAACAGGCAGCGGCGTATACTTGGAGAAGCTGGTTAATATGGCAGGTCATAAGCTGGACGACAGCTTCCTGCAGGCGTTCTTGTCCGGCATCGGGTGCAACTGGCTTGTTGCGCTTGCCGTATGGCTCTCCTACGGATCGGATCAGATGAGCGGCAAAATTCTGGGGATCTGGTTCCCGACCATGGCCTTTGTAGCTATCGGCTTTCAGCACGTGGTGGCAAATATGTTCCTGATCCCGGCAGCGATATTCGAAGGTTATTACAGCTGGGGTCAGTATTTCATGAACTTCGTTCCGGTATGGCTTGGCAATTTTGTGGGCGGCTCGCTGTTTGTGGCCGCTGCTTACGGGTCTGTTTACTTGAAGAATAGCAATAGGGCGGAGGAGGTATCCGGCATTCACCATGACGCCGCAGCCGTGACAACGACTCCTGCTGCTGGAAGTCCTCCTGAGGTTCATTCAGCACAACAGGTATCATAATAAATTCAGTATCGATTGCAGAAAATCGCGGGCACCAAGGGAACGTCTACCATAAAAAGCAAATTCGCCATGCCGGTCTCGGGGGAGGAGACACGGCATGGCGAATTTTTTGGGAGTGGTCCATGATTTGGCAAGGAAGAGAAAGGGTCTGGGTTCCTCTTCTTTGCTCTTGATAGGAATATACCCGGCAGGGAGAAGCGTGAATCACCCTATTTAGAAAAAAATGTATGACTTTACTGGAACCCTGATGTTCTTTTAAGATAAGGGATAGGATGCAGCCGAGCAGAAGGGGGAAATGGACGAAATGACTCAAGACATGATTCAGCAGGAAAATGGCATATTTCCAGGGGTATGTCCGTTGGATTGTCCCGATACATGCGGCCTGCTGCTGCATAAAGAGAACGGGAAAATCGTCAAGGTTACCGGAGATCCCGACCATCCGGTTACGCAAGGAGCCATCTGCAATAAAGTCCGCAATATGGCACACCGGGTATACCATCCGGAGCGTGTGCTCTATCCGATGCGGAGGGTAGGCGCCAAGGGAGAGGGAGCTTTCGAACGAATCAGCTGGGATGAAGCGGTTCAGGAGATTACCACGCGCTACAAGGGGCTGATCGAGGAACACGGCTCCGAGAGCATTCTGCCTTATAGCTTCTACGGCAACATGGGCATATTGAGCGTGGACGGCATGGATCGGAGATTCTTCAACAGGCTGGGCGCCAGCCGGTTGAAGCAGTCCATCTGCAATTCGGCAGGCAGTGAAGGCTGGAAGTCCGTCATGGGCTTTAACGGAGGCACCGTGCCTGAGGTCACGGTGCTGGCTGACGTCATTATCGTCTGGGGCGGCAACATCGTCAGCACCAATATGCACCAGGTGGTGCTCGCAGAGAAAGCGCGCAAGTCCGGTGCCAAGGTCATTGTCATTGATGTTCATAAAAATCAGACCGGGCAATGGGCGGATTGGTTCATTCCGCTGTTTCCGGGCACGGATGCGGCCCTGGCCGTCGGTATCATGCACATTATGTTTCGTGATGGCATGGTGAATGAGGAGTTCCTCCAGCACTATACCCTGGGTCATGAGGAGCTGCGCGAGCATGTGAGAACATACACGCCGGCGTATGTGTCTTCCATTACCGGCGTTTCGGCTGAGGATATCGAGAAGCTGGCTGAGTTGTATGGCCGAGCCCAGGTGTCTTATATCCACATCGGAAACGGACTTCAGCATCACGATAATGGCGGATTGACGGTACGCAGCATAGCGGCGCTTCCTGCTTTGACCGGACAATGGCTCAAGCGGGGCGGAGGTGCCTCCAAGTCGAATGGCGGCTATAACAGTATGGACAGCGATGCACTGGAGCGCCCGGATCTGAGACCGAATCCCGAGGCCCGAACCATCAACATGAACCGGATTGGCGAGGCGCTTGCGATGACCGAGCAGCCGATTAAGTCCGTGTTCGTTTATTGCAGCAATCCGCTCGTTGTCGCTCCAGATACGGAGCGGGTGCGCGAAGGTTTTGCACGGGAAGATCTGTTTACCGTTGTACATGACCTGTTTATGACGGACACAGCGAAATATGCAGATATCGTGCTTCCGGCAACCTCTTCATTTGAGAATACGGATCTGTTCAGTTCCTATTGGCATCAGTACATCCAGCTTCAGGAGCCGGTCATTCCAGCGCTTGGGGAGAGCAAGAGCAATGTGGAGCTGTTCTCGTTGCTGGGACGGGCCATGGGTTTCAATGAGCCTGCTTTCTATGAGACAGAAGAAGAGATGATTGCAAGGGCGCTCGACTATCCGGACAACCCTTATCTGAACGGCGTTACCTTGGACAAGCTGAAAGCGCACCGCCACGTGAAGCTCGACATGACCCCGCTGGAGACGTATCTGGACCGTCTGCCGACGCCTTCCGGCCGGATTGAGCTGTATTCGGCACAGCTGGAAGCAGCCGGTCTTCCGCCTCTTCCGACTTACGTGCCATTGAAGGAAGGATATGATGGCGTGAGGCGAGGCCGCGGGCATCAATATCCGCTGATGTTCATCTCCCCGCCGAATCACAATTTCCTGAATTCAACCTTTGCGAATGTGGAGAAACATCAGAAGCTGGAGAAGGAGCCCGCACTGCAGATCCATCCGGAGGATGCAGCGGAGCGCGGGTTACAGGATGGAGATATGGTTACGGTATATAATGACCGCGGAACCTATGAGGTCCGGGCGAAGGTAACGGATAAAATGCTGCCGGGCACCGTGGTCAGTCAAGGCTTGTGGTGGGAAGGCGAAGGCCGGAAGCAGCGTGCTAACGCCCTTACGCCGGACAGGCTGTCCGACATGGGCGAAGGGGCCACCTTTTTCTCGACGGTAGTCGAGGTCAGGGCTAAAGAGAAGGGTATCTAAAAGATGAATACGAGACTGTCTTGAAGGTCTATATGACCTGAAGGCAGTCTTTTTTTATAGATAAGAAAGTGGGGGGCTGAAAGTGATAACACATTCCGGTGGAAGTATAAAAAATCGGGGTTTTGTTATATAGCTTGAATAAATTTCCATAGGTAGAATGGTACTAAGTCAATTGCAAGCGGTTTCGGAATGGCAGAAATTCAGAGACCCGGCATGCGTTTAGATCAATTCGTAACGGGAGGATAAATATGCCGCAAGCTACTGCAGAACAGCAATCACCCATTTCCCGGCAGCCCAAAGTTCACAGTAAAAGTTTCCTCAGACGCTTGATGAAGCAATGGGATGTTCAGCTCATGGTGTTACCCGGGGTCATTCTGGTTTTCATTTTTGCCTATATGCCCATGTATGGCGTAATAACCGGTTTTATGGATTATAACCTGTTCACCGGATCAAGGATTTGGGATAACCCGTGGGTCGGTTTTAAGCATTTCGAAGCCTTTTTTGCCGCCCCCGAGTTTGAGAGGATTTTGCGCAACACGATTGTCATCAGCCTGTTGAAGTTCGTTATCGGATTTCCGGCACCGATCATACTGGCGCTTTTACTGAACGAAGTTCGCCATATGTTGTTCAAAAGAGTGATTCAAACGATCACGTATCTGCCCTATTTCTTATCGTGGGTCATCGTTGCGGGGTTTGCCACCGCCTTGCTATCCACGGAAAATGGAAGCATCAATATTTTGCTGGAGCGCATAGGGGCCATTGATGAACCGATCAATTTTCTCTCGTTGAAAGAATATTTCTGGTCGATCCTCATTTCGGCCAACGTATGGAAGGATATCGGATTTAACTCGATTGTATTCCTGGCTGCGATTGCAAGCATTGATCCTGCTCTGTACGAGGCTGCAGATATCGACGGGGCAAGCAAGGCGAAGCAGATCTACTTGATTACGCTTCCCTCGATTATGCCGGTAGTCATTATCTTTATGATTCTTGCCATCGGCAACTTGCTCAACGCAGGCTTTGAGGACATCTTGCTCCTGGCATCCAATCCTGTGCTAAGGCCGGTATCTGATGTGATTGATACGTATGTCTATCGGGTAGGCTTGGGGTCACATCGCTATTCTTATGCGGTTGCTATCGGATTGTTCAAGGCAATCATCAGTGTAGGACTGCTAACGATCGCGAACTATCTGGCTCGAAGATCTGGTAACAGCTTATGGTAAGAATCAGCAGCCCTCAGGAGGTACGGCATGTTAAAAAGAATTAGCTTTGGTGACAAGGTCATGCTCATTGTGGTATACGCGTTGCTCAGTCTACTCGCCTTCACGGCACTCTATCCGTTCTGGAATGCGGTGGCTGTTTCTTTCAATGTAGGTGTGGATACCGCCAAGGGAGGGGTCACCTTCTGGCCACGAGAATTCACACTCGAAAATTACAAAATCATACTGCAAGATGAAAGACTGCTTAACGGGTTTCTCGTATCCATAGGCCGTACCGTAATCGGAACCGCAACCTCCATCTTCATGACAGCGCTCCTTGCCTTCGGGATGACTCGATCCTATCTGATCGGACGGAGCTATTATATGGTGTTCTTTATATTCACGCTCTACTTTGGTGGAGGATTGATTCCAACCTATCTCTTGATCCGTTCACTGGGTATGATGGACAGCTTTCTGGTGTTTATTATTCCATCGCTTATCAGCGTCTGGAATATGATTATATTCCGAACCTTCTTTAAGGGCCTTCCCGTTGGCTTGGAAGAATCGGCCAATATTGATGGCTGCAGCAATTGGGGTATATTCTTCCGGATTATTCTTCCATTGTCCGGGCCGGTTATCGCCACGCTGTCCTTGTTGACCGCCGTTGGCCATTGGAACGACTGGTTCCTGCCAAGCATCTACATCACTAGCGATACTTTGCTGCCCATTCAGACGATATTGAGACAGACCTTGAATGCCAATATTGTATCCGGTTCAAGCACCGTGCTCGACAGCGCTTCGGTTGCTCTTCTGGATCAAGCAAGGCAAATTACTTCGAAGTCGCTTACGATGGCGATGATGATTGTTGTGACCTTGCCGATCATTTTGGTCTATCCTTTTGTGCAGAAATATTTTGTCAAAGGCGTGCTGGTAGGCTCGTTGAAAGAGTAGGTGGCCGAACGGTTTAAGGCGAACAGCTTTGAACATATATATTCTTGGAAATGAGAGGGGTTAGGTATATGAGAAAGACGAAAAAGCCATTGCTCGTAATGGTATCGCTTCTGTTGGTCATGGTTACTGTTCTTGCCGGATGCGGGAGTAAAAAAGAAGCCGCACCGCCGGCGACACCGCCTGCAACAACCAATGAGGGGAATAAAGAGACTGACCCTCCAGCAGAGGGGGATGGAGGTAAATGGGTGCTTGGCGAGAAGCCGCTGGAATTCTCAGCTTATGCACACTATGGAAACACAGACTTCCCTAAATGGGAAAGCACGCCTATCGGCAAATATTTGAGCGAAGAAAAGCAAGTTAAGCTCAATATGATAGCGGCTGCCGGAGCACATACGCAAAAGCTGAGCGCGATGATGGCATCAGACGATTTGCCTGACATGATCTGGGCAGACCGTGAGGATCAGGATATGGAGAGACTTCGTAAAGAAGGAAAGCTGGTAGCCTATGATGAATATCTGGATAAGTATCCCAACCTGAAAACGTGGATGGGCGATCTGGACCTGCTTCGTGCTGAAGACGGCAAGCTGTACAGGTTTCCTAACTGGTACTCATCCAATCCTTACGGAAACGCAGGTTATGTAATTAACAAGAAAATTTACGAAGAGCTGGGCAAGCCGCCACTCGAAACCACAGATGATTTATATAACTACCTGGTAAAGGTTAAAGAAAAGTATGGCAGCGAGATTGTTCCGTTCGAGCCGCATCGCGCACAGGATCGACAAGGACTGGGTGTGTTATATACGGCTTTCGGAGAGGGAGCAAGCTACACCAACCTTAACGCTAATTTGTTAGCGGTTCCAAAGGATGGCAAGCTGACGTCGCTACTCATGGATCCGGTATTCCGTGAGGCTCAGAAATATATCGCTAAACTTTACAGAGAGAAACTCATTTCACAAGATGCCTTTAACCAAACGGAAGATCAAGTGCTGGAGAAAGTCATGACAGGCCGAGTCGCTGTGTTTGCCGGAGCCAGTCCGACAGATATGGCAGGAGAAGCACAGCCGGAGTTAATTAAGAAGGATCCGGACGGCGGGTATTTCATGATCTGGCCTATTCATAAGCCCGGTCTGGATAAGAACAAGATTTATCCAGGGACCTACACAAGCTTTGGATGGAATGCTGCATATATTACAACGGCTGCCGAAGACCCTGAAGCGATCTTTGCATTCCTTGACTGGTATACAGGTCCGGAAGGAATGAACGTGCAATTCTTCGGTCCTGAGGGTAAGAACTGGAAAGGCTTTGATGAGCAGGGTCAGCCGAATTTCACCGAGACTTATAATCCCGAAGAAGTAGCCAAAATTCAATCCGAAAATTCTCCGGTTATGTTTGTAGGGAATACGAGTTATATTGACCCTTCCAAATATAAATATATGAAGGATCTTCCGTTCGAAGAGCAGGATTGGAGAACACGTTACCAACAAACGATTACTTGGCCAACTCAATTAAACGTTACGGAATTTTCCGGTATTGAACCATCCCCGGATTCCGATGAAGGCATTATAAAAACATCTGTAAATGAATTGTTCCTCGAAATTTATGCCAAATCCGTAATGGCTAAGAGTGACGAAGAGGTAGATAAAATTCTTGACCAAGGGAACAAGGATTTGATGGATCTGGGTTACCAGCAGCTTCTTGATTACCGTACAGCCAATTGGCAGGAGAACTTGGCGAAGAGAAAATAATTAATTACAGCGTTATTACAGGGAAGCCTCCCAAAGAATCCACTAGATTCTTTGGGATATCTCTGTTTTATTATCAAATAGTCTTTTGCGCGTATGTGTAAGTAGAGGTGTATCTACCATTATGGAGGGGTTCCATGTACAAGGTGCTGCTTGTGGATGATGAAGAACTGGATCTTGAAGGAATGAGAAGATTCATTCCTTGGTCTGATTTGGACATGGAGTTAGTGGGGAGCGTTAATAATGCATTGTCGGCATGCGAAATAATAAAGAACCAGGAAGTTGATATATTGGTCAGCGACGTCAATATGCCCTATATGTCCGGGCTCGAGCTTGCTCGGATTGCGATTGAGCATAAACCTAACATTCGGATCATATTCGTCAGCGGATATCAGGAATTTAGCTATGTACAGCAAGCACTCTTATTGAAAGCGTATAGCTATGTTCTGAAGCCCATGAACGATCGGGAACTGGTTGCTTCATTAATCAAGGTAAAACGGGATTTGGATGAGGAGATCAAGCAGCGCGAGGTGGAGATGGCTTATCAGGAGATGATCCCTATTGTCAAAAGTGACTTTCTCATACGCCTGCTTGAACGGGAAGAATCAGAGGAATTATTGACACAGATGAGTATTTCTTATGAATTCGACCAGTTGAAGTGGCCGATCCGCGTCGCCGTTATGGAACTGGATAATCTGTCTTGGCGCCAAACAGGGAGTCTTTTTTCAAAGAGGGAACTGGCAAGAATATTTCTGCAGCGTATCCAGGAGGCAATTACAGATGGCGGCATGCTTCCATACTGCAAGCTGTCCTCGCAACGGGTAGCGATCCTGCTTGAGGACGTAAGCGCCACCCATACGATACGTACCTTGACGGATAACGTTCAGTTGCATTTGACGACATCCCTGACAACGGGTATTGGGGAACCCGTACACAACTTGAATCAGCTTCAGCTGTCCTACAGGCAAGCGGTGGAAGCTGTGGAGGCCAAGATGTTTCTTGGCAAGGGTAGTATGATCAAGTATGAAGATGTCAGTGCGGAGCCAGGCATGCTCGATGCGCGGATGCTTGATGAGCGCATGAATGTCCTCCTAAAAGCGATGGAGAAATATGAGCTGGTTCAAATTTGTGATGAACTGGAGAAGTTATTTGGTTCTATAAGGAATCTGCGCTCCCGCTTTACCGTGCATAATATGTCGAATTATATTATCTGGAAGCTCGAACAATATTTAAGCAGTCGAAATGAAGATTTGTTTGACCTGTTGGGCATGGAGATCCATCACCTGGATATTTTGATGCAATTCGAAACCGTCAGTGATATTCGTTCCTGGTTTATACAGCACATATTCGGAATTTCCGAAAGATTATATGAGAAATCCAATTCTAAGGATGGTAAATTCATTCGCAGTGTTATCCAATTGATGAGAGAGCGGATGAGTGAGAATATAACGATCAAGGATATTGCGCAGCATTTTTGTTTTTCGCCGAGTCATGTCGGGTTCCTGATTAAAGAGAGGTCAGGAAATACGTTCAATGAACTGCTTGTCCAACTGCGTATGGAAAAAGCATGCGAATTGCTGAAACAGCCGGGTCTCAAGGTCTATGAAGTCGCCGATCAGGTAGGATACCGCTATCTTCCTTATTTCAGCCGGCAGTTCAAAGAGAAATTCGCGATGACACCCATGGAATTTCGAAAGAGAGAATTGGGATGAATACTCGCTGGACCACATCATCCAGAATAAACGGTAAGAAGCTGGGGTATATACCCATCGGTTACAAGCTCATGCTGACCTTTACGATATTTATATTGCTGTTGGTTTTCGTGAACTTTTATATTTCACACTCGATGTACGATGACACCATGCGCAAACAGAGCCGGGTCAACATCCAGGGGACGCTCAATCAGATCCGGGATAATGTGGCCTATAAAGTGGATGATATCGTCCAGACCTCAGCGACATTGTACGATGATCCTGCCTTCATTCAGAGTGTCCTCAGGAATTTATCAGGCGCTGATAATCATATCCGCATGAACAATGTCATTCTCCCGAAGCTGGAGAGCGCTGCGAAGGCGGTTGGCCTTAATTTAAGGCTATCCGTCTATTTTCATAATCAAACGGTGTACGAGAGATATAGAGATTGGGATAATGCCAATAATCAAGATTTCAACGAACAAAGCTGGGATATGTACCATATGACTCGAATTTCGAATGAGTTTTGGTATTTCACGCTGCCGGAAGAGAAGTATAATTCAACGATGACGTGGAGGCAGGTAGAAGAGGATGAGCGGGATGGGCGGATTTCGCTGATTCGGCGCATCGTGGATATGAATAATCCGCTCGATATTCAAGAAGTGGGAATCATGAGGTTCAGTGTTCGCTTGTCGCAGCTGTTCGACAGTGTGGATTACACGAAGCTTGGCGACGGAAGTGTATTATCGGTGCTGGATCCTTTTGGGAATGTGGTGTTTACTTCCGGATCAATGGTTGAAGACCCTGACCATACCAGTGACAAGGTAAATCCGCATGCCGTTATAGCACCCAACGATAAGAGGAATTATTTGGTTATTGAAGAAGATTTGCCGCAGAAGAACTGGAAGATTGTTGCGCAGGTTCCGCTTAACATCATTGAACAGGAAGCGAAGAGAGTACGAACCGTATTAATAGTAATCTGTATCATCTGCATCGTGTTGTTTACATATACAGGGTATGTGATATCCCGATCTTTCTCTAAGCGAATCCAGAAGCTTGTAGGGGTACTCAATGCATTTCGGGAAGGGGACCTGCATAAACGGATCGCTTATCGGGGCAAAGGGGAGTTCCCGCAAATTGCGAATGCCTTGAATGCAATGGGCGAGGATATCGAGGCGTTAATCAATAAAGTGTATCTAACCCAGCTTCAAAAGAAGGAAGCAGAGCTTGAAATGCTGCAATCGCAGATTAATCCCCACTTCTTATACAATACGCTATCCTCCATTAATCAACTTGCGAAATTCGGCGAGACGGAGAAGCTGCAGAATATGGTTGTGCAGTTGGCACAATTTTATCGGCTTACACTAAATTCGGGAAGAATATTAATACCCATTGCATTAGAGATTGAGCAGGCCAATGCGTATCTGGATATCCAAAAGGTAAAATACGGACAGCGCATGGAAGTCAATTTTGATGTGGATACAAGTATATGGCCTCACGAGACCATTAAATTGATTCTGCAGCCCTTTATCGAGAATGTGCTGAAGCATGCGTGGAGCGGGGATCGCATTCATATTCGGATTGTCGTCAAAAAGGAAGGGGATACGATTCTCTATCGGATCATCGACGATGGTCTCGGCATGAAGCAGGGGAGAATCGAGGAAATATTCGATATCCGGGATAACAACCATACGGGCTGCGGCATCCGCAATATCGACCAGCGGGTGAAGCTGCATTACGGGAGCGAGTACGGCGTGTCTATCTTCAGCAAAGTGGGAATCGGAACTTCGGTTCAAATACGCATACCGGCAAGAGCCAGAAATGCAAACTCCGATAAGAGAGGAGGGTAGACGGGGCCCCAAACTATAGCTCTGCCCAGGGAAGAGGGATCCGTTCAGTTTAGTTTCATGTTCGCTGTCAAGGTAAAGCGTCAATGAGTGTGCTTGCTAAAAACATAGGCCTCAAGCGATACTAGGATTTGGGCGAAGAAATGACAAGCAATGTAAATTTCACAGGATGATATGATAAGTAAAAGACGTTGTCTTTCTCTTTTCTATTAGAAGAACCATAGAAGCCCGCAAGGGCTTTTCTTTTTGATTATATATGCTTATGCCGATTATACTGCTGCGAGGCTGCTGGGAGATAATAAACATGAAATGGTTGGAGCAGTACCCTAAGGAAGTTAAAGGTTTTCTTGTAGCAAGTCTCGTTGCCTCTGCAGGCGGCTCCTTGATGTGGCCGCTGACAACGATGTATGTATTTGATGAGCTGGGACGCAGCATGCAGGATGCCGGCTTTGTCATTCTGATTCAATCGATGGGGGGAATTGCGGGCCAGCTCCTGGGCGGGGCCATGTATCACCGAATTGGGGTGAAGAAACTCATCGTGGGCTCCCTGCTGCTGAATGCGCTGGGGTTGTTTACTCTTCCGTTCATTAACGGACTATGGGGCCTCTTCATCGCGATGATGGGATTCATCGGGTTCTGCAACGCAGTATCCATGCCGGCCATTCAGGCCTTTATCGGATTCCGGTTTGCCGATCGACGGGGTGAGCTGTTCAATGTCATCTATGTTGCTAACAATATCGGTGTAGCGCTAGGTACGGCCATGAGTGGATTTTTGGCAGAGATATCCTATCATTTAAGTTTTGTCTTAAACGGAGTCACTTCCTTCGGGTTTGCGATTTTCTTCCTGTCCTATCTGACGAAGCTGGACGGACCCGGCGTACCGGAGCAGTCCCATCACCCGCAGCCCAAAACTCCGCTTCCCGCAGGCCCCGGTGCTTGGGCATTGCTGGGAAACACCCGAATTTATCTCTTCATGGGTTTGGGCTCTCTGTTTCTGTGGTTCGGGAATTCGATCTGGAATACGGGCGTCTCTCCCTTCATCATCTCAGAGGGGATGTCCAAGACAGCCTATGGTTATTTATGGACCCTTAATGGCATATTGATCTTTGCCGCACAGCCGCTGACCAATGCAATCAAGCGCTGGTTTGCCCGGACGGAGAGCAGCCAGATGACGGTGAGCGCACTGTTCTACCTGTCTGCTTACCTCGTTATTGTGGCGATGCACAGCTATCCGGGTATGGTGCTTGCGATGGTGCTGGCTACACTCGGCGAAATGCTCATCTCACCTGCTATACCGGCCTTTATCTCGGAGCGGGCAGGTCATGCAGCACCGTTCTATATCGGCGTTACAGGCGGTATGGGAGCTGTCGGACGGGTGATAGGTCCTTATGCTATGGGAACGATGTATGATGGCGGGGGATTGACGCCAGTGGCGTGGCTAGCAGCAGGCGTTGCGGTGTTGTCCTGCTTATCCTTCATGGTGCATGCACGGCTTAGCAAGAACAGCTCGCTGAATCATAACCTCCACGACAAGAATGCAAGACAAGCTGACGCTTCCAGCCCTCACTAAGAAAAATAACATGGAATGTTATAAAGCAGCAGGCATGCTTCCGGCCGGCTGCTTTTTCTTATGGGGTCGAAGCTCACAGCGCTTGTCAAAAAATAGACTCATAAAAAAATAAAAAGGATATTGAAATCGCTCTCAAGGGAAGCTATAATGAACTTGTCGAAACGTTTCAAAACAGAATGCGGTTTTTGAAGTTATCAAGCAATCAAGCAGATTATTATGAATACACAAAAGCATGTTTATACCTGAAATAAGCATGGAAAGGTGCTTTATAGGGGGAATGAAGAGACATTAGGATTATAGATTTGTACTTTATCCGGCGTCTTTATTTTTTTCGAATAATATCGAAACGTTTCGAAGTAAGTGCTTTCAATTTAAGTTCCGTATTACGTTTTGCATGCTGGTAAACATTAAAAACGGGGTGAATGTAGAATGAGAAAAAAATCATTATTATGGACGTTGGCAGCAATGCTGATGTTCTCGGTTGTTTTAGCGGGATGTTCTGGTGGGTCTGAAGATGTCAAGGAAGGCGGCGAAGGCAAGAAAGAACTGAAAGTTTGGTTGATGGGTGACACAACAGACGAAACCTTAATTAAGGAATATGAAGAGAAAAATCCAGGCGTTAAGGTGAGCGTTCAATTGATCCCTTGGGGCAGTGCACATGACAAGCTGCTTACGGCGGTTGCATCGAAGAGTGGTCCTGATGTCGTGCAAATGGGAACCACCTGGATTCCAGAGTTTGCCCAGGCTGGAGCTTTGCTCGATCTGACGCCGTATCTTGAGCAGTATCCTAGCCTGAAACAAGAGAACTATTTTGACGGTGCTATCCAAACCATGAGTTATGATGACAAGGTTGTCAGTATCCCGTGGTACGTGGAGACACGCGTATTGTTCTATCGCACAGACATTCTGGCCGAAGTCGGCTACCCGGAAGGTCCTAAGACTTGGGATGAAATGAAGGATGCCGGTGAGAAGCTGGCAGCTAGAGGAAACGGCAATTACGCCATTACCATTGATGCCAAAGACATGAACTACCTGTCCATGTTTGCCTGGCAGAATGGAAGCGACATGATTGACGAGAACCGGAAGCCTCATTTTAACGAACCGGAATTCATGGGAGCCATGGAATACCTGAAGAGCTTCTACGATACCGGAATGACGCCGCTTGCGAGCGATTTGGATCTGTTTGCCGCATTTAAAGACGGACAATTCCCGATGTTTATCAGCGGTCCTTGGATGATTCAAGGTGTTAAAGACAAAGCGCCTGAGATTGAAGGTAAATGGGCAACAACAACACTTCCGGCTAAAGAAAACAATGCATCGTTCCTCGGTGGAGCGAACATGTCGGTATTCAACACAACCAAAAATGCAGAGGAAGCCGTTAAATTCATCTCTTTCATGAGTGAAAAAGAATCGCAGCTGACCAACTACGATGTAGCTAAAAACCTGCCTGCTGTTAAGAGTGCATGGGAAGATCAACGCTTTGAAGATCCGATTTTTGCTACCTTTGGAAAGCAGCTCGAAAACGCTAAACCTGTTCCGTTCATTAAGGAGTGGGATGCGATCTCCAAGGAAGCAATTGCAGCTTTTGAGAAAATTACCGTTGGTGGAGCTGACATCAAAACAGAAATGGATCTTCTGAATCAAAAAGCTACCGAAATGCTAAACAAAAAATAAGAGTGCGTCTTAAACGCAGCCCGGCTTGTTTCATCGAAGGATGAAACAAGCCTGACTGCTTCAAACGTACGTTATTCTTATATTGAGAAACCCACACTTGCAGGAGGTGAATGACATTGCAGAACTTTATCAAGCGCTTTAACCATTATAAGTATCCTTATATGTTTATTGCGCCCGCACTGGTGCTGCTTCTGACGTTCTCAATCATTCCGATCATCATTGCGCTAGTCATCAGTTTCACGGATATTGACCTTGCCGGCCTCGCGAATTATTCAAACATTGAAGGCGTTGGCTTTGATAATTTTATCAATGTATTTAAAGATCCGGTCTTTCTGAAATCCATGTTTAACACCATGTTCTATGTTATTATCGGAGTTCCGCTTGTCGTAATGCTTGCCATGGGCGCTGCCCTGCTGCTTAACTATGGCACGGGATTGTTGTTTAAGACATTCCGCGTCGTGTATTATATGCCTTCCATTACGAATATTGTGGCGGTCGCGGTTGTTTGGGGTTACTTGTATAACAGCCATTACGGCCTCTTTAACCATATATTGTCCTGGTTCGGAGTGCCGGCTCAGCAGTGGCTGACAGATCCGGCACTAGCCAAGCTATCGCTGATTCTTCTGGCCGTTTGGAAATCCATCGGACTTAATATGATTATTTTCCTGGCTGCGCTGCAGGGGATTCCGCGCTCCTATTATGAAGCGGCGGAGATTGATGGTGCAAGCAAATGGAAGAAGCTCCTGTACATTACGGTACCACTGCTTAGCTTCGCGACCTTCTTTGTCACCATTACGACATTGATCGGCTGGATTCAATTCTTCGAAGAGCCGCTGGTTATGACCAAGGGTGGCCCGCTCAACTCCACGATGTCGATGGCTCTCTTTATCTATAACAATGGCTTCCAGCTTAGCAATTTTGGCTATGCGGCCGCAGGATCGTTTGTACTCTTCATCATCATTATTGCTGTAACGGTCTTGCAATTCGCAGTCAAGAGAAAAGATGTCGAATATTAAGGCTCAGGTTGAAGCGACCATCCCGTATCGTAACTGAAGGAGGCTTTAGAGTATGGCAGCTAAAAGAATTGAGAAAACAGTCATGACGGTGCTGCTCATTGCAGGAGGACTGCTCATGATGATTCCGTTTATCTGGATGATCACGTCCTCGTTCAAGCCGGAAAATGAATTTACAGCGGTTCCGCCAACGTTATTACCAAAAGAATTTACAATTAAGAATTATGTGGACTTATTTACGAAGCTGGACTTTATTGTATATTTGAAAAATACACTTATCATTGTGTTCTGGTCTTTTGTCGGTCTGTTCCTTAATGCGCTTGCAGGATATGCATTCGCCAAATACGAATTCCCTGGCAATAAAAAGCTGTTCTATCTCGTGCTTGCCACGATGATGATTCCAGGGCAGGTTACCATGATTCCAGTATATCTGCTGATCAATGCAATGGGCTTGACCAACACGATGGCAGGTATTGTGCTGCCGGGCTTGGTTGGCGCTTTCGGTATTTTTCTATTCCGTCAGTTTATGTCCACCATTCCAACGGATTTAATCGAGGCATCAAGGCTTGATGGAGCAGGGGAGCTGCGTATCTTCTTCCAGCTGATCGTTCCGATCACAAAGCCCGTATTCGCGGTACAGGGAATCTTGGCGTTCATTGGAGCCTGGAACAGCTTCCTGTGGCCTCTCATTATGGCAAACGACCAGAAGCTCTACACGCTTTCGGTTGGTTTGCAGCTTCTGAAAGGACAGCATGGATCTGACTTCGGTCTGCAGATGGCAGGCGCGGCATTCATGGTCGTTCCAATTATTATCGTATTTTCTTTCTTCCAAAAACACATTATTGAAGGATATACGATCTCCGGTATGAAATAAGTTAAATAGAGTTTTTTATGTACTAGAAGGGGCGTAAGGAAATGGCAACGATTAAGGATGTGGCAAAGCTCGCCGGGGTTGCGTTGTCAACCGCTTCCTATGCACTAAGCGGCGATAGCAGGGTGAGTTCCAAGACAAGATCCAAAGTGCTCGATGCAGCAAGACAATTGAATTATCGGAAGAACGGATTCGCCATGGATTTGAAGCGGAGTCGTACCAAGACCATCGCGCTTATTCTGACGGATCTGTCCGGCCCTTATTATTCTGAACTGATTCGAAGTGTGCAGGAAGTGGCATTAACCAACGGTTATGATCTGATTGCTTGCAGCTCGATGGGCGGAAGAGATTCGACGGCGGTTAAATTTCTGCGCGAGAAGAGGGCGGACGGAGCCATCATTCTGGCACCCAATATTCGTGATGAAGTTCTGGTTGAGACCTCCGGTCCCCAATTTCCGATCGTTGTGATGGATCGTCAGTTGTCCAGTGATTATTTGCTTAACGTGCTGGTTGACGGAGAGCAAGGAGGATATACGGCTACCCGTTATCTGCTGGAGAATGGACACAAACATGTAGCCTATATCAGTGGTTCTTCTGATTCTTATGATAACCATTTACGTTACAAAGGGTATTTGCGAGCACTTGCGGAGGCTGGGCTGGAGGAACAGTCGAAATGGCGTCTCAGCGGCAATTTTGTGCGCGAGGGCGGTTATAATGCCACCAAAATGTTGATTATGCAGGGATCGCTCCCATCGGCTGTGTTTTACGGCAATGACGAAATGGCCATCGGTGGATTGAAGGCATTTGAGGAATGCGGGATATCGGTACCGAATGACATCTCTGTCATCGGATATGATGACATCCAATTAGCCGAATACGTAAATCCGCCGTTAACGACCATAAGACAGCCCAAGAGTGAAGCGGGGTCGCTTGCAGCCCATTTGCTGTTTCAAGCATTGGCCGGTGAATCGGTGAAGCAGTCTTACATGCTGACTACAGATATGATGGAACGTGCATCGGTAGGAAAGGGTAAAGCAGGGAATTAAGGTGCCGGATCGGAGATGAGGAACTTGGCGTGGATCACATGTGATTTTTATTCGGAAACACTGCAGCTGTCCACCAGCATGGAGGTGTTTCTACCCCAAGGCAGCTTAATGCCACTCCGTTCTTCTTCGAAGCTGCCGGTGCTTTATTTGCTTCACGGACGAGGGGCAGATCATACCGAATGGATGCGCAGGTCATCCATCGAGCGATATGCCGAGAGCAAAGGCCTCGCACTCGTGATGCCGGGATTCGGGCGCAGCTATTACATGGATATGGCGAATGGGCTGCCATACTTCACCTATCTCAGCGAAGAGCTTCCCAAGCTTGTTCGGACGTTCTTTCCGGTGTCTGGCCGAAGAGAAGATACCTTTGTCGCTGGAATCTCCATGGGTGGGTATGGTGCATTTAAGCTGGCGCTTAGCTATCCGGAGCGTTATGCGGCTGGTGCAAGCTTGTCGGGCGGGCTGGATCTTGCCAGCCGCGCAGCAGGAGCGGGCTTTCAGGAGTCGGAGATCCGCACGATCTTCGGCCGTGTGGAGAACGTGCGGGGGAGCCGGGATGATTTGCTCTTCTTAGCTGCAGAGTTTGCCGCATACACCGGAAACAAACCGATGCTGTATCAATGCTGCGGAACCGAAGATTTTTTGTATAAGGACAATCAAACCTTTAGACGATATGCGGACAGCCTGGGAATTCATATCACATACGAAGAAGAGCCGGGTGGACATGAATGGGGATATTGGGACAACAAAATTCAGCGGGTGCTGGATTGGCTGCCCCTGCCCTGAATTTTCTGTTCAAATTCATTGAAACGTTTCGAATTTATAGAGATATATGATGTGATTTATTCAATCTAAAGTCTGTTCATAATTAGCATTAAGACCTTATATAATCTATATTTTAATGGCTTAAAACGACTGTGTTTGATAAAATCAAAACGTTTCGAATTTATGTAGAATGGAATGTTGCAAAGACAAAGGAGGATGGGAAATGGCAGATCAACAACTGATTTCTCTGGTAGATCAGATGACGCTGGAGGAAAAAATCGCGCAGCTTCTACAACTGGCCGTCCCTTTTTTCGAAGGAACTCAGGAATCCGGACAGATTACAGGTCCTATGGAGTCGCTCGGCATAACGGATGCCATTGTAAGTAATGCAGGCTCCGTGTTGGGTTTAGCGGGTGCAGAGGAAGTTATCGCTGTTCAGGAAGCACATATGCGCAAAAATAGGCTGGGCATTCCGCTGCTGATCATGGCCGATATCGTGCATGGGTTCAAGACCATCTTTCCGGTGCCGCTGGCAATGGGAAGTTCGTGGGATCCGAGTCTTGCCGAGCAGAGTGCGGAGATCGCTGCACGTGAGGCCGCGGTATCCGGTCTTCACGTGACCTTTGCACCAATGGTGGACCTGGTTCGCGATCCCCGTTGGGGACGCGTAATGGAGTCGACCGGCGAAGATCCCTATTTGAACAGTGAATTTGCGCGAGCTTTTGTCAGGGGGTTTCAGGGTGACGACCTGAGCGGCGACCTGAACCGGCTTGCAGCTTGCGTGAAGCATTTCGCTGCCTACGGAGCAGGCGAAGGTGGCCGTGATTACAACACGGTGGACATGTCCGAGCGTCAGCTGCGGGAATATTACTTGCCTGGATACAAGGCGGCGCTGGATGAAGGCGTCGAGATGGTCATGACCGCCTTCAATACCGTGGATGGAATCCCGGCTACCAGCAATAAAAGGCTGATGCGCGATTTGCTGCGAAGCGAATGGGGCTTCGATGGTGTACTGATTTCCGACTGGGGAGCGGTCAAAGAGATGATTCCCCATGGCATTGCGAAGGATGAAGAAGAAGCGGCACTGAAGGCCATGGAAGCTGGCGTTGACATTGAGATGATGACTTCCAGTTATGTTCATCATTTACCGGCACTGGTCCGAGAGGGACGTGTGGATGAGTCTCTGATTGATGAGGCCGTGCTGCGCATTCTAACTTTGAAAAAGCGCCTCGGACTGTTTGAGCGTCCTACGAGGGGAGCTGATCCGCAGGCTGAGCGGGAAATCGTGTTCTGCGATGAGCATCGTCAGGCGGCACGGGAAGCAGCGGCTAAATCCTGCGTGCTCCTGAAGAATGAAGCTCTGCTGCCGCTGCAAGCGGAGCAGCGTGTTGCATTGATCGGCCCTTTTGCTGCAAGCGGCGATATTCTCGGCCCATGGTCGTGGACGGGCTCCAAGGAAGATGCAGTGACGATGGAGCAGGGCCTTCGCTCCAAGCTGCCATCTGGTCAGCTAACGGTAGCCGAGGGCTGCGGTGTGAGCACAATGACCGGACGGCAATTGGAAGAAGCCATGAAGGCTGCGATGGAAGCCGACGTTATCGTGCTTGCGCTGGGGGAGGATTCCGAGATGAGTGGAGAAGCGGGCAGCCGCGCCCTCATTACATTGCCACAGCCGCAGCTGCAGCTGATTCAGCACCTCAAAACGCTGCAGAAGCCGATGGTTGCCGTCTTGTTCAACGGCCGCCCGCTGGATCTGCACGGTGTGCTGGATGAGGCAGATGCAGTACTGGAAGCCTGGTTCCCGGGAACTGAAGGCGGAGCAGCTGTAGCTGCACTGCTTACAGGCGAAGTGAATCCTTCCGGCCGTCTCAGCATGTCGTTTCCATATTCCGTTGGACAAGTACCGGTATATTATAACCATTTCAACACCGGGCGTCCGAAGGATGCGCCAGACGCGCAGGAGCGCTATGTATCGCAATATTTGGACATTCCGAATGAGCCGCTGCTTCCGTTTGGCTTCGGTCTAAGCTATACCGATTTCAAATATGGGGACATGACGCTGTCAACGGATGAAATATCGCCGGATGAATCTCTGGAGGTCACGGTTTCGGTTACGAATACCGGAGACAGGGCCGGCGAAGAGGTAGTACAGCTGTATATTCGTGATCGATCCGGCGAAGTTGTCAGACCGGTCAAGGAACTGAAGGCTTTCCGCAAGGTACAGCTGCAGCCAGGCGAACAACAGGATGTAACCTTTACGCTGACCGAACAACAGCTGCGCTATCATCATTCGGATCTATCCTTCACCAGCGATGCGGGGGAATTCGATATTATGGTCGGAAAGAATAGCAGGGATACAGAGACACGGCGGTTTCGACTTCGGAAATAAACACATATTTTTGCAGACAGGAAGTGATACTTGTGACAGCCAGCAATGTAATGAACGATGACAAGATGGTTCTCAAGGCGGGAGAATTAACGTTTACCTTTTTGCCTAGCGGTGATCTGTTTCAGGCGACTTACGGCAGCACCATGATAAACCAGCTCCTCTCCAATTCGATTGATGGTGCCCTTAACAATCTGTTTCTGAGAATTCATACCGAGGCCGGCATCGAGGCGATTCCCCTGCTTGGGGTGCATTCGAACAGCGTGGTTACCCGCTTGGATAATCGGATGATGTGGGAAGGAAACGTTAAGGGAGTTGCCTATAAGGTACTATTCACCCCGACAGAATCAGGAGCCTGGTTCTGGGATATTGAGCTCCAAGGGGAAGGGATCCAAGTTGATGTTGTGTATGGACAGGACGTAGGGATCGCGCATCCGGGCGCCGTTCGAACCAATGAAGCGTATTTGTCCCAGTATATCGACCATGCCGTGTTTGAACAGGAAGTACTGGGTTATGTCGTGTGTTCCCGTCAAAACCAGCCGCAGGGAGGCGTGTTCCCCTATCTTCAGCAAGGCGCGCTGACAACAGCCGTTGGCTATGCCACGGATGGATTTCAGTTTTTTGGTCTTTCTTATAAGGAGACAAACCAAGCGGAGGCCTTGTCCAAGGAGAGCCTGGCTAATGAAGTGTATCAATATGAATTTGCTTACACTGCGCTGCAGTCACCATGCCTCGAGCTTGATGGCAAGGCGAGATTCGTATTTTATGGATTGTTTAAAGAGCATCATCCTGAGGCTGTCACCGAATTGGAGTTCCAGGATGAGCTTCAGTCAACTTGGCAGCAGGTTGAAGCTATCGGCATGACAGGAACGGGTCATAAACTAACGCGCACGGAACGATCGGAGTTCCTTGGGGAACCTCTGCGTACCGTGCCTTTGACTGCAGACGAGCTGAAGGCATTGTATCCTGTACGCCGCCAAGAGGAGCGTGACGGGGAAGAGCTGTTGTCCTTCTTCACGGATACCTACGAGCATATCGTCATGAAGGAGAAAGAGCTTCGAGTGGAGCGTCCGCACGGTCATATCCTGATGAGCGGTCAGAATGTGACGCTTGGCAGTCCTGTCCTAACGACAACCTCGTACATGTATGGGGTGTTCAATTCTCAGGTGGTTACGGGCAATACCAACTTCAACAAAATGATGAGCCACGCCAGAAGCGCGCTTAACGTGCTCAAAACGTCCGGTCAGCGTATCTATGTAGACATTGACGGGAAGTATCGTCTTCTTACCATGCCATCCGTGTTTGAGATCGGCTTTAACTATGTACGGTGGTATTATAAGACTGACAATGACATGCTGATCATTACCAACTTCACCTCGGCCGCATCGCCGGTGCTGACGCTTGAGGTTCGTTCTAAGAGCGGCAGGGCTTACCGTTATCTGGTCACTATGCAAATGACGATGGACGTCAATGAATATGAGGTTCCGTATCACCGTGTTCAGGAAGGCAACGTGATCACGTTCCGTGCGGATTCGGCTTCGCTCAGCGCGTCCGTATACAAGGATCTCCATTACCGTCTTCAGGTAAATGGAGCTGATGTGCATGTTACAGACGAAACCGCTCTGGCAAGCAATGTTGTATCGGGAGATGCTTCCCTGACGGTGTTAAGGCTTGGTGAGAGCGCTGAATGGACTATGACCATACAAGGCAATCTCGATGCGGCGAATGCCCCGATTCAGGCTCGGCAGCCCGAAGTGGAGATCGCAAGCTACCGCTCGTTCTATGCTTCGGTTATGAACGGGTTCCACTTAAGTTTCAAGGATGGTCAGGATGACAGCTTGTTCAAGGTGAATGCGCTGGCCTGGTGGTACACGCACAACATGCTGGTTCATTACTCCGTACCGCACGGGCTGGAACAATACGGCGGTGCGGCGTGGGGGACACGCGATGTATGCCAGGGACCTGTCGAGTATTTCATGGCAACTCATCAATACGAGCAGGTTCGGGATATTCTGCTGGAGGTGTACTCCCACCAATACGAAGATGACGGAAATTGGCCGCAGTGGTTCATGTTTGATCAGTATGCACATATACAGCAGGAAGAAAGCCATGGCGACATTATCGTTTGGCCGCTTAAGGTGCTTGGCGATTATTTGGCCGTTACTCATGATTACGACATTCTGGAGCTGGCCGTCCCTTATACTAGAAAACACAGCTTCGATTTTACAGAGCAATCGCATACCGTGCTTGAGCATGTGAAGAAACAATTGTCCTACATTCGGAATCATTTCCTTCATGACACCCATCTGTCTTCCTATGGAGACGGGGACTGGGATGATACGCTGCAGCCGGCCAACGCCCAATTGAAACAGTTCATGGTCAGCAGCTGGACGGTAGCCTTGACTTATCAGACCTTGAACCAGTTCTCCCATGTCATGGAGAACGTGGATACAGGAATGTCCGCTGAGATGGGGGAACTCGCTGAAGGAATCCAGCGGGATTTCAATACGTACATCTTGAATTCCGAAGTCATTCCTGGATTTGTATATATGGAGAGCAAAGAGCACAGCAAATTCCTGCTTCATCCAACGGATCAGGAGACAGGAATCCAGTATCGATTGCTGCCAATGACGCGCAGCATGATCAGTGAGCTGTTAACGCCGGAGCAGGCAGCCAGCCATTACGAGATTATCCGTGAACAATTGTTCTGCCCGGACGGGGTGAGGCTGATGAATCGTCCGGCTGTATATGCCGGCGGCGTCAGTACCCACTTTAAGCGGGCGGAGCAGGCAGCCAATTTTGGCCGGGAAGTGGGCCTTCAATATGTGCATGCGCACATTCGTTTTGTGGAGGCCATGGCGAAGCTTGGCAAGAGCAGCGAGGTATGGAGCGGGCTTGAGCGCATCAACCCGATCGGCATTACCGAGGTTGTGCCGAATGCGGAGCTGCGTCAGAGCAATGCGTATTTCAGCAGCTCCGACGGGAAGTTCAACACCCGCTATGATGCACAGGAATCTTTTGATGAGCTGCGCAGCGGACGCGTGCCCGTCAAGGGAGGATGGAGAATTTATTCCAGCGGTCCAGGGATTTATATGAACCAGCTGATCTCCAATGCGCTTGGCATTCGTGAAGCCGGGGGCGATCTCGTGATCGACCCGGTTCTGCCGACGTCACTCGATGGTCTTCAGTTCGAATTCCATTATGCCGGAATCCCGGTTACGTTCAGCTATCACATTGATAGCCGTGAGGAGACCCGTGTCACGATCAACGGACAGGATGTAGCCGCCGGTTCCATCCGGAACCGTTACCGCACAGGCGGCGTGCGCATTTCCAACGCGGACTTCAAGCGATTAGCCACAGAGAGTCAGGATGGATGTGTTGTGGATATTTACAGTGGAGTTAATGAACAATAATGCTTGACCCCTATAACTCGTCAGCAGGAAACACATCGTTCTGATATAATGAATGGAATGGTTATCGAAGCGAGGGATGGCGATGAAGACCCGTCAAGAGACAGTGACCATCCGGTTCTCCGAGATGAAGGACGCCGTTTCACTCATGGAGCTTGATGAACTGGTATGGGATCGTAATACAGCCCCTGAGCCGCTGAAATGGACCTCAAGGGATCACTACCTTCTGCAATGCCCGCCCGGCACGCAGCTTGTGGCGCTGTATGAGGAGGAGTTATGCGGTTATGTTGGATTCCGTGCGCCAACAGGCCTTCACAGCAATCGTCATGTGCTGGAGTTGAATATAGCGGTTCATCCCTCCCATCAACGGCGGGGCATCGGGCAGCGCCTTATAGAAGCAGTGAAGGAGATGGCACGGGCGGAGGGCATAACGAAGCTGAGGCTGCGCGTGCTGTCCAGTAATCCCGGTGCACTTTCCTTCTACAAGAACTGTGGATTTAAGGAAGAGGGCCGACTGATTCAGGAGTTCTATGTGGACGGGCGTTACGTCGATGATATCTTAATGTGTTATTTCTTATAAACCGCGCATCGCTCAAAAGCACTGTCCATGTGCAAGAAGAGGATGAGAAGTAGGTTGGAACGGCCCGGCAGCTTGCCGGGCTGTTTTTTCTATTTCTGCAGCTTGACCGCTTCTGGACAAGAGCACAGGCGATTGCATATAGTAGATGAAAAAAGAAGAGGGCGGAGGTTACTTCCATGACCTTAGGAATTGTATCACTGAATGTGGGAACGCCTGTAACCGTTGAATACCAGGGAAAAGACCTGTCTACTGGAATCTACAAGCAGCCAGTGGACGGACCTTTGTTTCTGAGCACGGTGAATTTCGCAGGGGACGGGCAGGCTGACCTCGTCAATCACGGCGGCGTAGATAAAGCGGTGTGCGCTTATCCCTACGAGCATTACGCCTATTGGGAGAACAGTCTGGGGAAGCAGCTCCCCTATGCCACCTTTGGAGAGAATCTGACACTGCGGGGAATGCTGGAGGATCGGGTCTGCATTGGCGATATGTACCGGGTAGGAGACGCAGTGGTGCAGATCAGCCAGCCCCGATACCCGTGCTTCAAGCTGTCTCAGAAGCTTGGTGTCAAGGACATGCCGGTACGTGTGCTGAACACAGGTTATAGCGGGTTTTACTTCCGAGTGCTGGAGGAAGGGGATGTTCGTGCCGATTCCTCCGTCACCAAGTTGGAGTCTCACGCTGCGGGCGCGACGGTGCTGGAGGTGCTTCGTATGATGAAGGATGGACGGAAGGATGAGCAGGGGTTGAACCGCATGCTTGAACTGGATGTGCTGTCTGTTAGTTTGAAGACGCAGTTCGGAAAATGGCTTGAAGCCCTGCAGAGCAGGACGGATTGATGTTTCTGGAAGGCGATTGGTCAAACCGACCCTGCCCTTGCGTACTTCCCTTGTTCTCAATATTCCTTGCCGGATGGCAAAACCGGCTTGCGTCCCTTCCACAGGATACAAACCGGTTTCTTTAAGATGATCTGTCTTATAATGACAATACGACGTTTTCTTGCGGCGTGATGAGAGGCCAAAGGCTGTCTTATGATCAAGCGCAGGTGCTGGTTATCTCATCCGCTTCCATTCGCTTTGAATCATGCCGTAAACCGCATGGTTTACATAGCCTTGAGGCAGCTTCTCCGCTTCGCGGATAACGCCTTCCAGCACAAATCCCAGCCGTTCCGGGATGGCCCGGCTGCGATGATTCGCGGTCGCACAGCGGATCTCCACCCGGTTCAGCCCCATGCGCATCAGCGCGTGATCCGTGAACGCCCGGCAAGCGCTTGTCATCAGGCCTTGGCCGGTAAAATGCTGATCCAGCCAATAGCCAATGCTGACGGAACGGTTGGTCCAATCAATCTCATGGAATGAGATGGTCCCAGCCAGCTCCTCGCGCACCCAGATGCCTGCCGAGAAGCCACCGTTGTCGGCCGCTTGCTTCATGGCCCCTTTAATATAATTGACGGAATCGTTTATCTCTGTGACGGCATCCACCCAGGGAAGCCACTTGCGGAGGCGGTCCCGTGACCGGTCTGTCATCTCGAACAGGGCCCGTGCATGCTCTATGGCCAGTGGCCGCAGCTCTACATGGTCGTCTAATGCGTATCCAAACATATATGTATTCTCCTTTGTTCACCATCGTGAAGGGTATGTCAGCCTTAACGAGTTCGCTTCACTTTTTGCTCTAATGCGTAAATATCTTCTTCAAGGGAAATCATACGCTGACTGACCACCGTTCTGCAGTCGCTGAGCGCTTGATTATATAAGTGCGGCCCCAGCGTTTCCATGAAAAAATCGAGAACGCTCTCCGCAGCCAGATGACCCAGGGTCTCGCCGCGCTCGGTTTCAAAATATTCCTGGACCCCTTCGATAAGCTGTTCGCGCTGCTCTTTGGGAAGTTTGCTAGGTTTCATAAGATTGACAGGCCTCCTATAATGGCTGTTTTCTCTTCATGCTACCCTATAAAAAAGCCCCCGTCAAAATGATTGTTGCAGGCATATCACCTTCTGCCGAATGAATTGTTCGCAGGTTGAATGCATCGATTGGATTGCCTGTCGATTGCACATCTGAAATGGGCGGCTTGTGGTGCTGGAACGCCGAATTCCTTGAACAATCCCCGCATTACAGGTATATTTAAGGGAAACACGTTTATACAGGAGATAGACAGAAATTCACAGAATGAAAGGTTGATCAACGTGGAGAACCATCGGGGAACCCCCTCCAATTTCATAAAGAATGTAATTACCGAAGACCTGAAGTCCGGTAAGGTCAAGGAGATCGTTACCCGCTTTCCGCCGGAACCGAACGGTTACTTGCATATCGGACATGCCAAGGCAATCTGGATCAATTTCACACTGGCCGACGAGTTCGGCGGACGGACACACTTGCGGTTTGATGATACGAACCCGGTGAAGGAAGACATTGAATATGTCAATTCTATTAAGGAAGACGTCAAGTGGCTCGGCTTCGATTGGGAAGAGCTGCGGTATGCTTCTGATTATTTTGAAGAAATGTTCAATCGCGCGGTGCTGCTGATCAAAAAAGGGAAGGCTTACGTGGATGATCAAACCGCTGACCAAATCCGCGCAACCCGCGGAACCCTGACCGAGCCTGGTCAAAACAGTCCTTACCGGGATCGCGGCGTTGAAGAGAATCTGGATCTGTTCGAGCGGATGCGCAAAGGGGAATTCGCCAACGGCGAGCGCGTGCTGCGTGCGAAGATCGATATGGCTTCGCCTAATATTAATCTGCGGGATCCGGTCATTTACCGTATCTCTCATGCACATCATCATAATACGGGCGACAAATGGTGCATCTATCCGATGTATGCTTTTGCGCACCCGCTGGAAGATGCTATTGAAGGCGTCACGCATTCCCTGTGCTCCCTAGAGTTTGAAGATCAGCGCCCATTCTATGACTGGGTGGTAGCGGAATGCGAGATGGACAGCACGCCGCACCAGTACGAATTCGGACGTCTGAACGTAGCGCAGACGGTAACGAGCAAGCGCAAGCTGAAGCAGCTCGTAGACGAGAACGTTGTGGACGGCTGGGATGATCCGCGCATGCCGACGATCTCCGGACTTCGCCGTCTGGGCTATACTCCGGAGGCTATTCGCAGCTTCGTATTTGAGACGGGAATTTCGAAGGCATACGGTACAGTGGATCGTCAGGTGATGGAGCACTTTATCCGGGAAGACCTGAAGCTGAAGGCGCCGCGTACGATGGCTGTGCTGGACCCGCTGAAGGTGGTTATCACGAACTATCCTGAAGGTGAGACGGAGTGGCTGGACGCCGAGAACAATACGGAGAATCCGGAAATGGGGATCCGTCAGATTCCATTCTCCCGCGAGATTTATATTGAGCAAGAGGACTTTATGGAAGATCCTCCGAGCAAATATTTCCGCTTGTTCCCTGGCAATGAGGTTCGTTTAAAACATGCTTATTTCATCAAATGCCATGAGGTCATCAAGGATGAGAGCGGCAAGGTTGTTGAGATTCACTGCACCTATGATCCGGAGACGAAGAGCGGCAGCGGCTTTACCGGACGGAAGGTGAAAGGGACGATCCACTGGGTGGAGGCCACCCAGGCTGTACCAGCCGAATTCCGTCTCTTCGAACCGCTGTTCAAGGGCGAAGAGGAGGAAGCGGAAGGGGTGCAAGAAATTGCGGGCGAAGAGCAGGAAGTCGCAGCGGAAAAGTCCTTCCTGGACGACATCAATCCGAATTCACTGCAAATTGTGCAGGGCTTCGTGGAACCCAATATGAAGGATGCGGCACCACAGGACAAGTTCCAGTTCTTCCGCCACGGATATTTCAATGTGGACTCGAAGTATTCACAGCCGGGGCGTCCGGTATTTAACCGCGTAGTCTCCCTGAAGAGCTCGTTCCAGCTTCCGAAGAAGTGAGAGGGCTCGTAGAATGAACAAAAGGATCATGGACAGATGCTGCTGATGTCTTTCATGCTCCCCATAACATAAACAAGACTCGAAGGCTCCCGTAGGGGAGTCATTCGAGTCTTGTTATATTTACGGTAGGTAGTCTGGCATACATTCAAGACGATCTAATTCGCAGTGTATCCCTCAGCCTCATCATCCGGGTGCAGCGGCTGGTAACCATGCTTGCGCAGGTTGTACCACATCCAGCCAAAACCGATGGCACCCACAATGGCAAGCATCATGCCGGTTCGGTACATGATCTGCGCCCCGAAGTTCTGGAACATCCAGCCGCCGGCCAAACCGCCGATGACGCCGGAGATGCCGCTCCAGCTTAAGGTGTAGATCGCTTGTCCGGATGCCCGGTAAGGCGTCGGAACAAACAGCATCGTGAGCTGTACGCCGACATAGAAATATCCGCCAAAGGTTACGCAGTGCAGAAGCTGGATGAAGGCTACCTCGAGCGGGCCATTGGCTTCCGCCATAAGCAGCCAGCGGAGCGCGAAGAGCAGGCTGACAATGGTCAGGCAGCCGACCAGCACATTGATCTTCCGCTTCAGGAAGCGATCAAACAGAATGAAGATCGCCACTTCAAATATCGATGAGAGGAAGATTGCAAGACCGACCATCTGTTTGGTGCCGCCAAGCTCCAGAATGTATAAGGACATAAAGGTATTATTGGCCGTGTTCGGGATGGATACCATGATGCCTAACAGAATGAACCAGACAAAATGGGGATTCAGGACCAGTCGGGTAAGTCCTCTTAGGTTGACGGTTGCCGATGCTGTTGTTTTCTGAATGGAGGGCAGTGTGAACATGAACAAAGCCGCCACGAGCAGCATGATCGAGAACACAATGGAGATGCGTCCGGATCCGAGTTGATCGATTACTGGTCCTGCGACAATTGCTGTCAAGGCCCATCCCAGGGAGCCCCATAGCCGAAAAGAGCCGAATTTCTGCTGCGTTCCATCAATATAGGTTAGAATCAGTGAATTCGTCTGCGAGAACATCGGAGTCTGGAAAAAATAAAAGAAAATCATCGTCATGTATATCATTGCGTAGGTATTCGCTTGAAATACAAACTGAACCAGCAGCAGTGTACCGGTCATCATGATCAGAAGCACGCGTTTGATGTTTGCCGCCCGATCACTCCAAAATCCCCAGAAAGGATTTGCAAAGATGGACACAAATGGCGCGATGGCCATCAGGCTGCCGATCTCAATTTTGCTCATGCCGATATCTTGCAAATACAGCTGAAAGAAACCAGTGAAGATGACCATGGTTCCGTAAATGAAGAAGTTGAACAGCTTGAGCGATGTCAGCGAAGGTTGAGCATTGTCCATATTCTGCAAGTAGGTCATTCCTTTCAAACCGAATACAATCAAAAATAACGGTGTCCAAAAAAGCCGCTTTCCTTTCAATGTATCACGCATTGAAAAGGGATACAAACCATCTTTTAAATAATTTTCCATTTATCTGGTTATTATCCCATAGACTGAATGATGTTTTTACAACCTGTTAAGAAAGTGTGGTGAAACGAATGAGTGGTCAAACCGTCGTTGTCAATCTGCCATCCGATTCGGTGACGGGCATCGTGCTGGCAGGAGGAGCCTCCCGGAGGATGGGGAGGAACAAAGCCCTTCTGCCTATGGGAGAAACGAGTATGATCGAGCGGGCGGTACAGGCTATAGGCAAGGTGAGCAGCCGGGTGATCATATCGACCAACGATCCGAAATCCTATCATTTTTTGGGAGTGGAATGCGTTCTGGATATCCACGCGGGGAAGGGCCCCATGGCGGGTCTTTATGCAGCACTTGGGGCGTCGAATACTCCATGGAATGTGGTTGCAGCATGCGACATGCCGTTTATTCACGAGCAGTTTCTTCAGGGACTGCTGAATCTGGCGATTACGCAGGACACGGTAGAGGCCGTAATCCCGGTTGTTCAAGGGAGAATGCACCCGCTGCTGGCGGTATATCGCAGGGAAGTTATGACGAGTCTCGAACGAAAGCTTCAGGCGGAACAGTACCGCATGGTCGAATGGGTGGAGGAGCTAAAGGCTGCATACGTGAACGAAGAGCAATTAGAGCACATGACAGGTCTTGATCCGCGAAAGGTCTTATTTAATATGAATACGCCAGATGATTATGAGACAGCAAGAGGGATTTCCTCATCCTAAAAAACACCCCCGCCCGTTGGATGCTGGCGGGGGTTTGCTTATTCACTTCTATTATTGAGCCTAAAATACAATCTGTCTTCCGCTCGCTTACAGCTCGCAGAGGGCTAGCCGCCGATCTGCGACATGCGCCGCACAGTGGGGGTGTGGCTCTGCGCTTTCTTCTCAAGTGCCAGTGCCATTTCATGATTGAGCGGCTTTGCACCCAGCGCTTTCCGGAACAGGTTCGCAACCGCCTGGGGATCATCGATGACGCGGCGAACGTTAAACTCGTCGGACCAGTACAGACAAGCCTTGATATGGCCGTCCGCAGTCAGCCTGAGCCGGTTGCAGGAGTCGCAGAAATGGTCGCTGACCGGATGGATCAAGCCAAACGTCCCTGTAGCTCCGACAACCTTCATGTTGCGAGAGGGCCCGTTGCCGGATGGACCCTGCTCTTCCTGGATGCTCCATCCGGCCTCCTGACACACTTCGGATACTCGGCTTAGTGGCAGGTACGAATCGCGCCAGACATCGGATGCTTGACCAATCGGCATATATTCAATAAAGCGGACATGTAAGGGACGATCGAGTGTCATGGCGATGAAATCGCGGATCTCATCTTCGTTAAAGCCCTTCATCAGCACCATGTTCAGCTTGATGGGATTCAGGCCGGCTTCATAGGCTGCTTCGATGCCTTCCAGCACTTTAGACACATGGCCGCCGCGCGTAATGCGTGCATAACGCTCCTCGTGAAGCGAATCCAGACTGATGTTGATTCGCGTGAGTCCTGCTTCCTTAAGAAGCCGGGCTTTCGATGGCAGCATGATCCCGTTGGTTGTGAGGGATATATCTTGAATTCCTTCTATGGAAGCAATCATACGGACTAAGTTCTCCAGATCCTTGCGCACGAGCGGCTCACCGCCGGTAAGACGTACTTTGGATACGCCCATGGGGGCAAGAACGCGGAGGATCGCGGCGATCTCTTCGTAACTCATAATCTGATCGTGAGGTTGGAATTCCATTCCTTCTTCCGGCATACAATAGACACAACGCAGATTGCATCGGTCCGTCACCGAGATACGAATATAATCATGGACCCGACCGAAAGAGTCTTTAAGCGGTTCAATCATGGAAATCCCCCTTTCGTAGCATACATGGTCACATTGTAGCTATTCCCTGAATCGGAGTCAATGCGGCATTTAGGTCCCTCCCGGCGGACAAGCTGCAGGCAGATGGTCATGATTTTGTGACAAGTATCACAGAAAACGCTTTCGAAATCATGTATATTGAACCTGTGGACAAAAGCTTTCTCCCCTTGAAAGCGAGTAGTGACATTCTAGATTTCCGAAAGTTTCCTTATTTTTCCGAAATTTTCGGAAATCAATTCAAGCTGCTTTCATTAGACGTTCATCTAAGATATACTGTCAAGGATATCACATCCAACAAGAGAGGTTACAAAGTAGGAGGTTCGATATGGGGATATCACCTGTTCAAACTTTGGAGGTACCTGACGTCTGTCACAGGTGGCTTGAAAACCGGGGAACGGTTTATGAGCTGCTGATTGATTTTTTGGGCAACTGGCCCAGCTTGTCTATGATTGCAGAATGGAGCCGCGGAAGCGGAATTAGCAAGGCTGCGGAGTGTTCGAAGGCAGGTTCAGACCTGATGAAATATTTGTGCGGACGCTCGCCTGAGGAATTGGTTCGGATTTGCGAGTATGAAGGGGCGGAATACCGCCGACTGCTTGAGCAGACCAAACAGCGTCAGGCCGCTGAGTCCCATTATACCCAGGATGGATGCGCTCAGGATTTGGCCGAGTGTTATGCATCCGCTGGTGTAGCATTCAATAAACTGCATGGCGAAGCGGACGATCATATAGCCCTCGAACTGGAATTTATGACACTGCTTCATGACCGTATGCTGAACAATACGTATTGTGAACACAGCATGCTGCAATTAATGCAGGTTCAGGAGAAGTTTCTGGAAGAGCATCTGTTGTCATGGGTGCCCTCTCTCTGCAAGGATCTGAAAGGTTCTACGGAGAGTCCGCTGTATCAGGCATTATTCAGCCTGCTCGAGGAGTTCCTCGCACAGGATCTGAACATGCTGAAGACGTGGAAGCAATCCAGGGAAGCTGTACTGGTGCATTAGAGCAGCAGATAAGAAAACCATAGCAAGTTATCATGCGAATCGCAGTCATCTACAAAAACAAAGCCCCGGCTTCCTAAATAGGAGGCCGGGGCTTTTGTGTTATATCGGATTAATCTTCGATTCTTTTCTTGCTGAACTTCATCAGGAACTCATACACGATAGGTACAACAACGAGTGTGAGCAGCGTCGAACTGATCAGACCGCCGATAACGGTTATGCCGAGCCCGCGTGAGATGATACCCGCGCTGTTCTCCCAACCGAATACGAGAGGCAGCAGCGCACCGATGGTGGCCAGTGCCGTCATCAGGATTGGACGAAGACGGGTTGCACCGGCTTCGAGCAAGGCTTCGCGAGTGCTCATTCCTTCGCGTTCCATGTGGATAACGCGGTCGATCAATACAATTGCGTTCGTGACTACGATACCAATCAACATGAGTACGCCCATGAGAGCAGATACGTTCAGTGTCTCGCCTGTGATGAGCAAGCCGATAATGGCACCGATGACGATGAATGGCAGTGAGAACAGGATGGCAAATGGTGCAAGACCCCCGCCAAACGTGACCACGAGTACAAAGTATACAATAGCAATGGCCGCCAGCATGGCGAGTCCAAGCTGTCCGAAGGTTTCATTGATTTGCTCGGTAACGCCTCCGAACTCTACGGATACCCCGTCTGGAAGCTCAAGTTTGCTGACTTCGGATTCCAGATTGGTGGAAGCCGAGCCTACATCGCTGGACAGGATATCGGCTGTGACACTCACAACCATTTTACCGTCGATGCGTGTAATGGAGTCAGGCGTGGTTCCTTTTTCAACTTTGGCTACATCCTTGATCGGTACTTCCATACCGAGTGGAGACGTTACCGTTTCGTCTTCAATTTCTTTAATGCTCTTATAGGTTTTGCTGTCGGTTTCAATGTAAACATTGTAGGTTTTGTCCTCAATCTTAATTTCCGTCAAGACTGGACGCTCCCGTACGGGTGCCAGCTTCATAGCCAATTGTCCGGCTGTGAGGCCAAGAGAGCTTAACTTCTCTTGATCGGCAACCAGCGTGTACTGCTCAAATGACTCGGATAAACTGGTCTCCGCATTGTCGAAGGTAGCGGTATCCTTGTTCGCAAGCTCGGCAATTTGATCAGCCACAGGCTTGATCTGCTCCAGGGAGTCGCCGAAGACGTTAACCGTCAATTGGCTGCCTCCGAATCCGCCGGCTGCCATGTCCATATTGGACCAGGTGCCATCCGGAACTTCCTTGGCTAGATCCTCGATAAGTGCCGTTTTGACATCTTCGAAGTTTTTCGTGTCCGGATCGTACATAATGTAGAACAATCCGGAATTAGCGGAGCCCATTCCAAGCGGATTGCTTCCGCCGATGGAGTACTGCATTGTCTGTACGCCAGGTTGATCCAGAATCAGCTTCTCGGCTTTTAGTGCACGTTCCTCTACATCCTCCAGCATAACGCCAGGTTCAGGAGAGTAGGTCACCATTGCGTATTTGTCTTCCTGTTCCGGGATGAAGCTAACCCCCAGATACTTGGTCAGGAACAAGCTTCCTACCAACAGCACGATGGCTGCCAGGAATGTAATGGCTTTGTGATTCAGAGTCCATTTCAGGATCGAACGATAGCCGCGGGCCATTGCGCCCGGCTTCTCCTCATGATCATGCTTGTTCTTCAAGCCTTTGCGGAACAGGCTGTGCGCCATAGCAGGTACAAGCGTAACCGCCACGACCAGGGAAGCCAGCAGCGCGAAGACCATCGTCAATGCGAATGGCATGAACAGCTCGCCGACCATACCGCTAACCAGTGTAAGCGGCAGGAATACCGCGATGGTTACGATGGTGGAAGACATGATGGGAACAAACATTTCACGTGTAGCGGCACTAATGAGCTCTCGGCCTGTCAGTTTTTCGGTCGAGAGGGACATGCGCCGGTAGATATTCTCGATAACAACAATCGAATCATCGACAACCCGGCCGATGGCAACGGTCATGGCACCGAGTGACATCATATTCAGGGTAATATCCATTTGCTTCAAGCACAGTACCGCAATCAACAAGGATAACGGGATGGAAATGATCGATATGATGGTCGAACGGATATTGCGCAGGAAGATCATGATGATCAGAACAGCAAATAATGCACCGAACAATGCCTTGGAGAGCATGGTATGAACGGAGTCCTCGATCGGTTTACCTTGATCCAGCATGATGGTCAGATCCATGCCAGGGAATAGGCCTTTCAATTCCTCTGCCTTGTCTTTTACCTGATTAACAACGTCAACCGTGTTGGCATCGTTCGCCTTAACGATTTGGATACCGATGGATTCCTTCCCGTTGGTGCGGGAGATGGATTCCGAGGTTCCGATAACTTCAATCTTGGCAATCTCGCTGAGTTTTACGGTTGGAATGCCGGTGGGAGCGGATGGAGCGCCATTCTGTCCACCAGCACTGGCACCATCACCGGGAGCTCCCTGCTGACCTGCAGCCCCAGCCGCATCGCCAGGAGGTTGCTGCTGTTGAGCTGCACCAGCACCGGCAGATGCATCGGCACCGCCTCCGCCTGGAATAACAGGAATGGCGATATTCTTCAGATCGTCAATGCCGATGATGCCGCCATCAATGGCTACGGCCTTTTGAGATTTTTCCATTTCGAACATACCGAGCGGAACATACAGCGCTGAACCCTGCACGATGCCTTTAACGGTATCTTCGGTCAGGCCAAGCTCGTTCATTTTGTCCTGGTTAAATTTCAGTTGGACTTCATTGACAAATTGTCCGGCTACCTGAATGGAAGCAACTCCATCCAAATCCTCGAGCTCGGGTACAATGTCATTCTCTGTGATACGGGTTAATTCATCCAGTGCCATGTTGTCTTTGTTCGATATACTCAAGGAGACAACCGGCATGGAGCTCATGCTGAATTTGGATATGGTAGGTTTCTGAGCATCCTCAGGCAGCTTGACTTCATTGATTGCTTCCCGAACAGCTGCTGTAGCGTTGTCCAGATCACTACCATAATCAAATTCAACCATCACGTTGGCTGCATTCTCCATGGAAGTGGAGGTTACGGTTTTTACGCCGTCGATATTTCTCAGTCTTGTCTCAAGCGGTTTGGTTATATCCTCTACAACTCCTTCAGGAGCTGCACCCGGATAGATGGCGGTGACGCTTAAGAATGGGACGTTAATATCCGGAATGGTTTCTTGTTTCATTGTCAGTCCACTGTACAATCCACCAAAGCTGACGATGATGGTCAGCAGCCAGATCGCAAACTTGTTGCGCAGGGAAAAATTGATAATTCCTTTCATTAGGTGATTCTCTCTCCTCTCCAAAATAACGCTATGTCTCTAACTTCGACCCGTTTCCCTGCATAATTCCACCAGGGGTAAGATAGCTTTCCAGCACGGTAACAATGGTGCCCTTGAGCTCGGTATACAGTGCCTCCAGGTCCTCGATCCCCTCCAGGTTAGCAAGCATTCCCTTTAGAACGGCCCTGCTGGGCTGGAGGCCAAGCAGCTCTTTCTCCATAATATTGAGCGACTCCATAGCATCTTCCCGGACTTCCGTCTCTACCGTACTCTTCTTCAGTTCATTTTTCATTGCTTTAATGACGATAAGCGGGTGACGGGTTGTACGAATGTCGGCCTGGCATAACTGACTCAATTGCCCAATCGCCTCCATCGGAATCAGAGGTTCGGGACGTCTGCGCAGAATGCTGTTTACAATATCATCGAGCAGCTGGATCTGGTGGTCTGCAGTGATTCCCACATTCAAATGAAACCCTGGCATGAACAGGAAGCGAATATACGAACCCAGCATGCTGGCCATAAACATGCCAATCTCCATCGTATAAGGCTCTACGTCCGGTCCATAAATGCTTTTGAGCTTATTGTTAAACCACTGCAATGCAGCGAGCATTTCCTGCCGCATGTTTTCCTTGTCAATAGGCGGTTTCCCCGGCATCTGATCATGGAACTGCTTCAGGAGATATTCCCGGATCTCCAGAAAATGGACAAGAAGCACTTCCGTCTGCTTGCGCAGCTGCTCCTTAGGCTCAAGCAGCGGATCGTGATCGACACGGAGGATCTCATCTTTAATCCGGTTTGCGATATGCTCGTAAATGCTCTTTTCCAGTTCCTCTTTGGACTTGAAATGAAGATAAAGGCTGCCTTTCGACATCCCGCATACTTCGGCGATTTCCTGCATGGAGGTAACCGAAGAGCCCTTCGCGGAAAACAGCTGCATCGCAGTGATGAGAATTTGCTGTCGTTTCTCTGCCGTTTTATCAGCCAATCAAAAGCTCACCTCACTTGAGAACTTTTCAGTTCTGGGATTGACCATATGGTCAAGAATAAGTATATATGAAAAAGAACGACCGTTTCAACTTTACTACGGTCGTCCCTTTTCTTGGTTCTGAAAATATATGAAATTTTCTAGAAAAATCGCCTAACTTATCAATTTCAGACCGACAGCCGAGCACAGAATCATGGAAATGAACACCACTCGCCGCCAATCCTTCGGCTCTCCGAACAGAAACATCCCAACCATGGCTCCACCGGCTGTTCCAATTCCCGTCCAGATGGCATAAGCGGTCCCCATCGGCAGCACGGTCATGGCATAAGAGAGGAGGGAGAAGCTGATACCAAACGATAAGGCCAGAATCAGTGTATAATGCCATCCCTTGCGCTGCGACACGCCTTTAATACCAATGACACCGCCAATTTCGAATAATCCGGCAAATATAAGCGCAACCCAAGCCATTATTTACTCACCTCCGGTTCTGCATGATCACTCGTAACCAGCTTAAGGCCGACTACACCTGCAAGCAGCACGCAGATCAGAAGAACCTTGACCAATTTGAACGGTTCTCCAAAGAACAGCATTTCCGATGCCACCGTTCCGGCGGTTCCGATACCTGTAAAGACGGCATATACCGTTCCGACCGGCAGGCGTTTGGCTGCTTCGATAATAAGATAGAAGCTGGCTGTAATGGCGACTATAGTACCCAGCCACTCCAACGTGTTGTTGGAATACTTCAGACCCATAACCCATATGACCTCGACCAATCCAGCCAGCAGTACATAAATCCAGTTGCGATTCATTATGATTGTCACTCCTTTTAATGAAAAAGAATTGTTATCTCACCTGCAGACCCTTATTCTCCTTGAAATTTATACTTATCATGCGTAGTTCTGCGATAATTTAACTCTTGCTGTTAGAACTTTGCTTCGTTACCCCTAACCAAAATATCGGCCAAGCGGCGGTCAGACGTTTCAAGGCGCGTTCCTCCCCGCCGTAAACGGCTTCCAGATGAATTCCATCGAGCAGGGTCATAAAGGCGATGGCTGCTTTACGTGGGTATCGAATGATACGCCCATGCACGGGACAGCCTGCCGCAAGCAGTCTGGACAGGTTGTTCTCCTGCTCGTCCAGCAGCGGATACAACATAGCCATCACCTCATCGTAGAAGGTGCTAGGCGGGAAGAAGGCCATCCGCATGAAGAATCGCACTTCATCATCCCCTTGGTAAGCCTGGAGACTGTTCTCAAGAAATCCATGCAGCTGCTGCTCCAGCGGCAAATCCGTGTGGTTAAGGAAATAGCCCACCATTAATTTCTCTTGTCGTTGGAATACGTCTTGAAGCACCTGCAGGAACAAATCCTCCTTGCTTGAAAAATGAGCGTAAATAGACGGTTTCTTGATTCCGCAATCGTCGGCGATATGTTTCAGCGATGCCCCTTCATAACCGTTCTTGGCAAAATGGGCAAGGGCGGACTGTTTAATATTGGCGGCACTCATAACACTCCTCCTAACTAACGGTCGTTAGTTATATTTTTATCAAATGATGCCAGTATTGTCAATGTCAATATTTGGGCTTGGTGCTGTCTGACTATCTGCAAGAGAACAGTCTTTAGTTCCGGGGGGAGATCATGTAGAATATGTGTGATCGACATCGTCCATACAAAAGAGACAGAAACGATGAATAACAAGGGGTAAACTGATATGAGAAAGGGAATAGAGGCTGTACTGATCACCGCGCTTTTGATCGCGTTTTATTATTTTGGCATGCATTATTTCGGAAAGACGACAGGGACGGTCATCGGGATCTTCTCCACCCTCACCGTAGTATCTATCGGATTCATGATTTTTATGGAGAACCGCCATCCTTCCAGCACCATGGCCTGGATTCTGCTGCTTGCGCTCGTTCCCATCGTCGGGCTTGTTTTTTATTTCTTGTTCGGGCAGAACTACTTCAAACGGAGAAAATATGATAAAAAAGCACAGAAGGACGTCCTGGTATACACCAGCGAGGTGCTCCGCAAGAGCACCCCTGACGTTTCCTGCTTTAAGCCTGAAACGCAGCAGCTGCTTCAGCTGTCTTCCCGGCTGGCGCGCACGCCGATTTCCTTCTCCAGTGACTCGCGGGTGCTGACCGATGGGGAAGAGACGTTCGCGGCATTGATAGCGGAGCTGGAACGGGCCGTGCATCATATCCATATGGAGTATTACATTTATCGGCCGGATGCCATCGGCACGCAGATTCAGGAAATTTTGATCCGCAAGGCGAGGGAAGGCATTGCCGTTCGGTTTATGGTAGATGCCGTGGGCAGCCTGCAGCTGCCGCCGGCCTTCCTTCAGGAGATGAGGGATGCCGGCATACAGGTCGCCGTGTTTGGCAGTCCGAAAACGATATTTTTTACCAGCCGTGTAAATTACCGCAATCATCGCAAAATCGTTGTCATTGACGGCAGTGTTGGATTCGTTGGCGGATTGAATGTAGGTGATGAGTACTTGAGCCGCAGCAAGGCCTTTGGTTTCTGGCGAGACACCCATATGCTTATCCGTGGAGAGGCTGTAAGGACGCTTCAGGTTGTATTTCTGCAGGATTGGCAGTACATGACAGGAGAGCAGCCGAGCGAGCCGATCTATTATTCACCGGATCTGCTGGAGAACCGCAGTGGAGCGGTCCAGATTATTGCGAGCGGACCGGACAATGAGCGGAGGGCGCTCAAAAATATTTTCTTCTCCATGATTGTGTCGGCTCGCAAATCCGTCTGGCTGGCGACACCCTATTTTATACCGGATGAAGATATTCTAACCGCGCTCCGGGTTGCTGCCTTGTCAGGGCTTGACGTACGGATCCTGTTTCCGTCGAAACCGGACAAGTGGCTGCCCTTCCTGGCTTCCCACTCCTATTTTCCCGCTCTGCTGGATGTTGGGGTGCGGGTATATGAATATGAGAAAGGTTTCATGCATTCCAAGCTGCTGATCGTGGACGGGGAAATCGCGACGATTGGCACCGCCAATATGGACATGCGGAGTTTTCATCTTAATTTCGAGGTTAACGCACTCTTGGTACATACGGAAAGCGTGGCCAAGCTTGTGTCGGATTTCGAGCAGGATCTGGAATCGGCCATCGTGTATGACCGCAACCATACCCGCAAGAAGAGGATCATGACCAGGCTGCTGGAATCGGCAGCCCGGCTGATGTCACCTCTGTTGTAAATCGGCAGGGGAACGCGCGTTGAATGCAGCTGCACTCAACGCGCGTTCATGTCGGCCTAATTGTTAGAAGGTTGTGAACCCGAGGAACTTCTGAATCCGGAACAGAACATCTTTGATCCAGGTGGTTTTTCCCTGATAAGCTCCGGCATCAAGACTGAATTCGGCGCCCTCGTTGAACCATATCTGATTAAAATACCGGTCCAGGTCCCGGGCAAGCGGATGATCCTTTGGGGCGGCGATCCACAGGTTGTTCTCCAGATTCAGATCGGCCAGATTTCGCTGGGTGAAATTAGTGGATCCGCCCGTCATTACGGACTTGCCAGTTGGTTTGGCAATGTACATCAGTTTGGTATGATACTGCTCTTTACCGGTGTTGTACCAACGAACGGAGATATTGCCCTTTGATTTCTTGATGAGTTCAGCGGCAGCCGGACGGTTGGGGATCCCGATTTTTTCCCTGCCGAATGCATTCTGGTTCGGATCCAGGATAAGGCGTATGTCGACGCCGCGCTCCGAGGCTTTCAGAAGCTGGTCCATCACCTTGCCGTCAGCCAGATAGAACATCCCCATCCAGAGTGTATCTCCGGATTGAGACTGCTCAATGGACTCCAAAACGTATTTGTATATTTTCCCTTCCGTCAGGTACCGAACATCGACGCTGCCAGCCTGCCCGGAAGGCTGCTTGGGAGCTGCCGCCTTCGGTTCATATGCCGGCAGTTTGATATCGCTTGAAAGATTGACGGCAGCTTGCTCAGTGGCCAGTATATCGCCAATGATGTCGCCGCTTGTTTCAAAAGCGATGTTCGAGTGGAAAGCGCTGGCATCATGAATGTTGGCTGAAGTGACAAGCGCTGTGTTTTCGCTGATGACGACCTTACGATGATTGGCCTTCACGTTCAGCAGCTTCAGATAGGAGCGAATGGTAATATCGGGCGCTTCGTTTGCCATCAGATTGGGGAGCGTTCCTTTGCCGGATTGACCAAACCACTGGAAAAAGGTGCGCCATACAGCGGAATAGATCGGCGTCGAATCCCGCAGCCGGTTGACATCGGTTATAATGACTTGAATGCCCGCGGCCTTCATGGCCTCGAACTCCGGAAGCGGATAGGAACCATATCCGGTGTTGACTTCATCGCTGATAAAGAAGATGTCCATATCGGGATATTTTTGTTTATGCTTCACAAGGCGATCGGTGAGCTCCTCACTCACCTTCGGAAATGTCTGGCCTTTATGGGCGTAACCGTTGAACAGAAACATATCGATGACCAGGAATTTTCGGGATTCATCAATAATCTGGCCGATGCGCGGTCCGATCTCGCGATCATGGACCGGTTGACCGTCCGGACCGGGATAGGTCAGGTCGACCCACATGGCAACCTCGCTCTGATAGAGCGGGCTTTCGTAAGAAATCCCCTTGGGCAGAGGCTTGTGAGTCTGATAGATCATCACGCCGATCAGCCATAGAATGAGAAGGACAAGGCCGGTAAAAATATATTTTCGTGTTCGGGAACCTTTGGTATGCGCTTTACCTGGCATAAGTGGAGTATCTCCATCAGGGGGATGCGGATGATCTGAAGTGCGGCTGCGAAATAAATGACGGAAATCCAAAATAGCCCATCCTCCTATAACTTTCAGTTGTATAACGTTAATTAACATCAATCACTGGACATGACGCACTCCGTCTGCCATATGTGATAAGGCTCCTTATGCCGGGTTGTTGACCCGTTTCAGGGGTAGAATGATAATATACGGTTTTTTGTTTCATTCCATGCGGCAGAAAACGGACATCTGGCTTATATTTTTGCTTGTTGTTCTTCATATCATACAACCGGCCATATCCGGCACCCTGTGCACGTTAATAAGATGGTTAATTTAAGGATGAATTACTTGAACAAGGAGGCACGGAATGAATTCAGAACATAAAGATACTGCGGGCATGCCCGCTGAAACCATTACTGGCAGTGGAACCGGGAGATACGAGGGCCGGCTGCTGCCGGAAGTACCAACCGGTGAACGAAAAATAGAGCATGTGCGCCTATGCCTTGATGAGGAGGTAGGTTCCGTCGGTTTAACATCAGGCTTTGAACGTTACCGCTTCCGTCACTCCGCGCTGCCGGAGATCGACTTTGAAGATATTAAACTGGACACCACGTTTCTGGATATTCCGGTACGAACGCCATTGCTGATCAGCTCCATGACGGGAGGAAGCAAGGCGACCGGAGAGATCAATATGAGGCTGGCCGAAGCTGCGGAGCGCCGCGGCTGGGCGCTTGGGGTGGGCTCTGTCCGGGCTGCTGTGGAGAAGGAGGAGCTTGCTCCTACGTTCCGCGTGAGAGAGTGTGCACCGAGTGTGCCGGTTATCGCAAACCTGGGGGCTGTACAGCTGAACTATGGCTTTGGTCTTGACGATTGCCAGCGGGCGGTGGATATCGCGGGTGCCGATATGCTCGTTCTTCATCTGAATGGACTCCAGGAGGTATTTCAGCCGGAGGGGAATACCCGGTTTGGCCGTTTGCTTGGCCGAATTGAGGATCTGTGCCGAACGCTGGAAGTGCCGGTGGGCATTAAAGAGGTCGGCTGGGGAATTGATGGAGAAACCGCGCGAAGACTGCTGGATATCGGGGCAGCGTTCATCGATGTGGCTGGTGCGGGCGGCACCTCCTGGAGCCAGGTGGAGAAATTCCGTAGCAAGGACCCGGTACGCCGCGGCGCTGCGGAAGCTTTTGCCGGATGGGGCAATCCCACCGCAGAATGCATTGTGGAGGTGCGGGAAGCTGCTCCTGCCTGTACCCTGATCGGCAGTGGCGGGCTGCAAAACGGCGTTGATGCGGCGAAAGCGATAGCGCTGGGCGCTGACCTGGCTGGCTTCGGACGCGGATTGCTGGGCTCCGCCGTTGACTCTGTAGAGGCGCTGGACCAGCGGCTGGCGCAGGTGGAATTGGAGCTGCAGACAGCCATGTTTGGAATTGGCGCAGGGAACATCGAAGCTCTGAGGTCCACCGCGCGTCTGATTCGTGCCTGAATTGACCGGCTTGACTGCCGGAATCGGGACGGAGTGATGGCAGTATATTCGTATTGAAGTCTATGGGGTATCTGCTATAATTAATAAGATTGTTTAGCTGGGATTGGCAGCTTAGGTGATATGAACCCAAGCTTTGAATACTTACTAATAAGAGTAACTTATAATAAGGAGTTGTCACATAAATGGCTTTAAAGGCAGGGATCGTCGGTTTGCCAAACGTCGGCAAATCTACATTGTTTAATGCGATTACACAGGCGGGCGCCGAATCGGCTAACTACCCGTTCTGTACAATTGACCCGAACGTCGGTGTCGTGGAAGTGCCGGATGAGCGCCTCGATAAACTGACGGAGCTCGTTCAACCGAACAAGACGGTTCCGACGGCTTTTGAATTTGTGGATATCGCGGGTCTGGTTCGCGGTGCAAGCAAAGGCGAAGGGCTTGGGAACAAGTTTCTTGCCCACATTCGTGAAGTGGATGCCATCGTTCACGTGGTTCGCTGCTTTGAAGATGAGAACATTACCCACGTCGATGGCAAAGTGAACCCGGTGAGCGATATCCAGACCATTAATCTGGAGCTGATCCTGGCTGATCTCGACAGCGTGGAGAAGCGGATTGACCGTGCCAAGAAGAATATGAAGGGCGGCAACAAGCAGTATGCCCAGGAAGTTGAGCTGCTGGAGCGCCTGAAGGAAGCTCTTTACAACGACCAGCCTGCACGCAGTGTGGAACTCAGCGATGATGAGAAGCTGATTGTTCGCGACCTGCACCTTCTGACATTGAAGCCGGTTCTGTATGCGGCTAACCTGAGCGAGGACGGAGTAGCGGAAGCGGACAGCAATCCGTTTGTGCAGCAGGTTCGTGATTTCGCGGCGGCAGAGAATGCGATTGTGGTTCCGATCAGCGCGAAGGTGGAAGCCGAAATTGCCGAGCTCGAAGGCGAGGATAAAGCGATGTTCCTTGAGGAGCTGGGACTTGAAGAATCCGGCCTGAACCGTCTGATCAAGGCAGCGTACAGCCTTCTTGGACTGTACACGTACTTTACAGCTGGCGTGCAGGAAGTGCGTGCGTGGACGATTCGCAAAGGAACGAAGGCACCGCAAGCGGCAGCTGTTATCCATACGGACTTCGAACGGGGCTTCATCCGTGCTGAAGTAGTCGCATACGATGATTTGGTTGCGGCTGGATCGATGAACGGAGCGAAAGAACGCGGACAGCTCCGTCTGGAAGGCAAGGAGTATGTTGTCAGCGACGGCGATGTGATGCATTTCCGTTTCAACGTTTAGAAACGAGAGGTTTCAAAGGCCATGGCTCCATGTCACTTTGTGCATGGGACTGTGGTTTTTTTCTAGTGGTGGAGCCCTGTAAGGAAAGAATGGTTTATCCAGGTCAACAGCCTGCTAGTCAAATGTGTTGTTTCATGGTAAAATAAAAAGTCGTTTGCACTTCATTTTTGTTTGGATATGGAGTGCGAAATGGCATATCTTCAGGAATATATCTTAGAGAGGTGAATTCCTTTGTTGGACCGATTACAATCCCTTGCGGACCGTTACGAGAAATTAAGTGAACTGTTGTGCGATCCTGATGTCGCTAATGACTCCAAGAAGCTCAGGGATTATTCCAAAGAACAATCCGATTTGCAGCCTGCATATGAGGCTTATGTTGAATATAAAAATGTAATTGAAGAACTCGAAGCTGCCAAAACCATGCAGGGCGAGAAGATGGACGACGAAATGCGCGAAATGGTGAAAATGGAGATCGAGGAACTTTCCACGCGCGAGCGAGAGCTGGCGGAGAAAATCCGTATTTTGCTGCTGCCGAAGGACCCGAATGATGATAAGAACGTAATCATCGAAATTCGCGGAGCGGCTGGCGGAGACGAGGCGGCCCTGTTTGCTTCCGACCTGTACCGGATGTATACCCGCTATGCGGATACCCAAGGCTGGAAGGTCGAGCTGATGGACGTTAACACGAATGATCTGGGTGGATTCAAGGAAGTCATCTTCATGATCAACGGCCGCGGTGCCTACAGCAAAATGAAATTCGAGAGCGGCGCGCACCGTGTCCAGCGCATTCCGACAACGGAATCCGGCGGCCGTATTCATACTTCCACCTCAACCGTTGCCGTTATGCCGGAGGCGGAAGAAGTGGATATTGAAATCCACGATAAGGATATCCGCGTGGATACGTTCTGCTCCAGCGGTGCAGGCGGCCAGTCCGTTAACACAACCAAGTCGGCGGTGCGTGTGACGCATATACCGACGGGCATCGTGGCTACTTGCCAGGACGGCAAATCGCAGAACTCCAATAAGGATAAGGCGCTGCAGGTGCTTCGTGCCCGTATCTTTGATATGATGCGCCAAGAGGAAGAAGCGAAATATGCCGGGGAGCGGAAGAGCAAGGTAGGTACGGGCGACCGCAGCGAGCGGATTCGGACGTACAATTTCCCGCAGAGCCGCGTAACGGACCATCGGATCGGACTTACCGTTCACAAGCTGGATCAGGTGATGAACGGGGAGATTGAAGAGATCGTTTCAGCACTGACGATTGCAGAGCAAGCTGAACTGATGGAAAAAGGAGTATAACGCTTTGAAGCGGACGATATTTGAATTGACGCCGCAGCGCAGCATAAGAGAAGCCTTTGTGGAGGCTTCTTCTTTTTTAGATGCCATGCGGGTAATGGAGCCCCAGCGGAATGCGCAGCTGCTGCTGGAGCATGTGCTGGGATTGTCGGGATCCTCATATTACATGGCCCTGCCGGAGCCTTTCCCGGCGGAATGCCGCCACGCTTTGGAAGAAGCGATCCGTCGCAAGGCGGAAGGCGTTCCCGCGCAGTATATTATCGGCGAGCAGGAATTTTACGGTCGGCCGTTTGAAGTTACGCCGGCTGTCCTCATTCCGCGTCCGGAAACCGAGCTGCTTGTGGAGGCGGTGCTGAAGTATGGGCAGGAGCTTGCCCCGCGTTCAGAAGGAAGGCTGAAGGCAATGGACATTGGCACCGGCAGCGGGGTTATTGCTGTTACGCTGGCACTGCAGGCCCCTTCCTGGGAACTCCTGGCGAGTGATATTTCGCCTGAAGCGCTCGAAGTTGCCACGCGTAATGCGAAGCAGCTCCATGCGAATGTGGAGTTCCGGCAGGGGGACCTGCTGGAGCCGTTTGCCGGCCTTGCGCCGGACATTCTCGTCTCCAATCCGCCCTATATACCGGCGGAGGACATCGAGGGCCTGCAGCCGGAAGTGCGCGATTACGAGCCGCGCACGGCTCTGGACGGCGGTCGCGACGGATTGAACCCGTACCGGATCATGATGGCACAGCTGCCTCTGCTGTCAGCGCCGCCGCGGCTGATCGCTTTTGAGCTGGGCATGGGCCAGGCCGGGGATGTGGCCGAGCTGCTGCGCCAGACAGGGCATTGGCAGGAAATCGTCACAGTACCGGATTTGGCCGGGATTGACAGGCATGTTCTGGGAATTTGCCGTTAATTGTATTCGGGGTGGATTTCTTTTAGAATAGTTAGTGGACTTGGCGGAGTAATCTTTATTCCGTTCAGATCGTAGATACGGACTGATAACAGCTCAGTGTGTACAGCTCCAGGCACAGGGGGACCAGAGCATGCTCCAGAAACTCAAAAAGATTGATTTTGTCATTGTTTTTGTGCTGTTGATGCTGATGGTTGTCAGCATCACATCGATATATAGTGCCACCTTTGACACGACCGGCTACGAGCGACACTACATCAAGATGGCCGTCATTTATATCCTCGGATTTGCAGTTTTTTTCGGGTTGAGCTTGATTGATTACCGAATCTGGACCAAATACGCAATACACATATACATCGGCGGATTGGTCATGCTGCTGCTGCCTTCCTTCATCGGTCAAACCAAAAACAATGCTACGGGTTGGATCGATCTCGGTATCGTGGATATTCAGCCTGCAGAGCTGTTCAAGCTTGTGCTCATCATATTTATAACGTATGTTCTTCTTCGGAAGAATAAAGCGAAGCTTTCTTTTTGGCGGGATATCATTCCGATCGGATTGTTGACGTTCATCCCGTTTGCCATTGTCATGGTTCAGAATGATTTGGGCAATGGACTAAGTTATATCGTCATCCTGCTTGGGCTGTTATGGATCGGGAATGTGAAGCTCACGCACGCGCTTATCGGGCTGCTGATTGTAGCCGGTGTTGCCTTCGGCGGAGCACAGGCCTATATCCACTATCATGATGAGATTAAAGCATCGAAGATTATGGAGAGCCGCGGACATTGGATGGAACGGATTGACCCGTGGCTGATCCCGGAAAAAGCAACTCCGAAAGCGAGTTACCATACCAACAACGCGAAGCTGGCCATTGCTTCAGGCGGTATGAGTGGTGAAGGGTACTTACAGGGGAGCTCCGTGCAAACGTCACGCGTACCGTACACGTATTCGGATTCGATTTTTGTGCAGATTGCTGAGGAATACGGCTTTATCGGCTCCTCCGTTCTGCTGCTTTTATATTTCATACTCATTCACAGGATGATCCTGATCTCACTGGAAAGCCGGGGGAAAGCCGGGCCGTTTCTTATCATCGGTATCGTTGCCATGCTGCTGTATCAAATCTTTGAGAATATCGGCATGTTTATTGGGTTAATGCCATTGACAGGGATCACGCTGCCTTTTATCAGTTATGGCGGAACATCGCTTATTATTAACATGGCGTGTCTCGGGGTGGCGATGAGTGTGAAGCTGCATGGACAGGAAGTGGAGGAGGATTTGCCTAATCCTAATTCTCCAACGTACGTTGCCGCACCATCCCAACAGGCTTGATTCGGGATGCTTGTGTTTCTACAAGATCATAGCGGGGAATCCAAGGGATGCTATCGAAAGCAGCATCTCTTTTGTGTTTTCTGCCCAGCGATTGCAGGATGGACGTCCTTGAATTGTGTTAAGGAGGAAAATCTTTTAGAATAATTCATTAGGGGCTTATTATGATCATGTATCGACAACAAGCCAAAGCAAACAAGGAAACAAGGCAAACTTTCTGTTCGAAGAATCGTTATATGCCTGTATAGGCAAACCGGGGTTTGACGACTCCGGGCACAGGGGGATCATAAGCATGCTTCAGAAATTCAAGAAGATGGATTACGTTATTGTTTTTGTACTGGTTTTGATGATGGGTATCAGCATTACGTCGATATACAGCACGACCGTTGACACCAAATTTGAAGGCTCTCATATCCGCATGATTGCTTTTTACATTGTCGGCTTCATTGCCTTTTTCGGCATAAGCCTGCTGGATTACCGGTTGTTGATTAAATATGCCAAATATATTTACTTGGGCGGTTTGGCCGTACTGGTCCTCGTTATGTTCATCGGAAAGGATATCAACGGTGCCCAGGGCTGGATTTATATTGGGGGATTAAGCATTCAGCCTGCCGAATTGTTCAAGCTGGTCCTTATTATTTTCCTGTCCTATGTATTGGTGCGCAAAAACAAACCGCTGCTGTCCTTCTGGAAGGATATTATCCCGATTGGGCTCTTGGCGTTCATACCTTTTGTGCTTGTCATGGCTCAGAATGACCTGGGGAATGCGCTAAGTTATGTGATCATCCTGCTGGGTTTGCTCTGGATCGGGAATGTGAAGTTCTCCCATGCGCTAATCGGTCTTGCACTTGTGGCGGGATTAGCCTTCGGCGGAGCGCAGGCCTACATTCATTATCATGATGAACTGCTTGAATCAAAAATACTTAAGCCCCACTGGGTGGAGCGGATCGATCCATGGCTATACCCGGAGAAGGCAACTGCAAAGGCAAGTTATCATACCAATAACGCGAAGCTGGCTATTGCCTCAGGCGGCATGAGCGGTGAGGGGTATATGCAGGGGTCGTCGATCCAATCCGGCAGAGTGCCGTATGCGTATTCGGATTCGATTTTTGTACAGATTGCCGAGGAATTCGGTTTTATTGGCTCATCGGTGCTGCTGCTGTTGTATTTCATATTGATCCACCGGCTGATCCTGATTTCGCTTGAATCCCGAGAACGTGCCGGGCCGTTTCTTATCATAGGGATCGTTGCCATGTTCTTGTACCAAATTTTCGAGAATATCGGGATGTTCATCGGTTTAATGCCACTGACCGGGATTACACTTCCTTTCATCAGTTATGGGGGGACCTCGCTCGTCATCAGCATGGCCAGTCTGGGGGTAGCCATGAGTGTGAAACTGCATGGGCAGGAAGTGGAGGAAGATATGCCCGATCCCCACGCTTACCGTCCGGCTTCGCCTAAGCAGGCATAGCCTGTTCGGATGAGGAGTCACATGATCATGGCGTATCGCAAGTTAATCTGAGATAGGCCATGTCCATTAACTTGAAATCCCACTGAACACCCATATCCCTCTAAAACGAAAGATGCTGTTCCCTGTTCCTGGGGAGGGCATCTTTATTTTTTTGCAACCTGATTTGTGCGAATCTATGATTATTGCAACAAATTGCTAGAGTCCACGTTTATAACTCTCTCAGCCGGACATACTGATAGCATCATAGATTATTCGTTTGAGAGAGGCGGCTGGCATAGATGAAGAATTATAGTGAGACCCTCCGTATTATTGTGAAGAAAATGGTTGTGCTCTTATCCTGTATGTTTATGGTTATCATGACGTGGGAAGGACAGCAGATTGATGCATCCGTTGTTGGCGGTCCAATCCCCCAGGAATCGATTCGACTTCGCATTCTCGCGAATTCAGATAACCCGTCCGATCAGCTCGTGAAACGAGAGATTCGTGACGCGGTCGTTGAGCAAATGCAGCTCTGGGTTCTTCAGCTGGAGAATCCGCAGAGCCTTGAAGATGCCAAAGAAGAAACCCGTCAGCATCTTCCGGAAATCCGTCAGCTGGTAGGGGAAGAATTGAGAAAAAGAGGCATTACCTACAGTTATCAAGTGGAGCTTGGCGTAGTGCCGTTCCCAACCAAGCTGTACGGGGGAACGGTCTATCCGGCCGGCGACTATGATGCGCTGCGGATCACTTTAGGCGAAGGCCAAGGCCAAAACTGGTGGTGTGTTTTGTTCCCGCCGCTCTGCTTCATTGATGGCGGCAGCGGGGATGCTGCGGCACAATCCGTTGACACGGGTGTCCAAACGGCTTCTGCCGACGCTGGCGAAACGCCTCAGGAGGAAACTCCGAAGAATGCAGGCGATAGTAAACCTGAAGTTCGGTTCTTTCTGTGGGATATGTTTCTGGGGATTTGGAATTGGGTGGCGAGCCTGTTTTAAGGATTAGGAGCGGATTGATGTTCAATCCTGACGGTGTATGATAAACTTTAGTATAGAAGAGTGCTTTCTCTTTGGCGCGACTGGTTTCGATTGGAACTGGCACGGGACTGAAGAACCAAAGCACTTTTTATTTTTGAAGTAAGCGCAAAACGGAATTTGATGTTTATATATTTTATATACAGAAAGCTTGGGGTAGGTATGGAACAGAACGGAAATGACGTATTGCAACAAGGACAGCGGAATGGCGGCATCCATAATTCAGAGACAACAACCAAGGTTTGGCATGTACCAACCTCGCTCTTCCAGGAGAGCTTGAAAATGGCGGCGGAGCCGGAGCTTCAGGAAGCCGGGTTGGTGTTGGCCCAGGGCGGCACGGTGGCGTTTCCGACCGAAACGGTGTATGGCCTCGGTGCCGATGCGGGCAATACCGAAGCGGTGGAGCGCATCTTTGCCGCGAAGGGGCGTCCGGCGGACAATCCGTTGATTGTCCATATTTCGGAGCTTGCGCAGCTTGAGGGTTTGGTCCAGCATGTGAACGAAACGGAAAGGGCGCTGATGGACTCCTTTTGGCCCGGACCTTTGTCGCTGGTACTACCCGTGAAGCGGGACGCTGTGTCACCGCGTGTAACCGCTGGTCTGGATACCGTTGCTGTGCGGATGCCTGATCACAGCGTTGCGCTTGCCCTGATCAGCGCTGCAGGGCGTCCGCTTGCTGCACCGAGCGCCAACCGCTCGGGCCGGCCGAGCCCGACGCTGGCCAGCCATGTGCTGGCAGATCTCGCCGGTTACATTGACGGCGTGCTTGACGGCGGCCCTGCCGGGGTGGGCGTCGAGTCGACCGTTGTGCAGGTCGGCGAGGATGGCGCCGTGACGGTGCTCCGCCCCGGCGGCGTCACGGCCGAGCAGCTTGCCGCCGTAGCGGCAAGCGTGCGCCTCGACCCGGCGCTGCAGCGCGCCGCCGGGGAGGCGGAAGGCCCGGCGCCGCGCTCGCCGGGCATGAAGTACACGCACTACGCACCGAAGGGTGCGATGTGCGTGGTGCAGGGCCCGCGTGCCGACGCCGTGTCGGCACGCATTGCGGCCGAGCTTGAGGCGGCCGCCCGGCGCGGAGAAGTGACCGGTGTGCTGTCGTTCGACGAGCACATCGGCCACTACCGCGCGGACGTTGCCGTCTCGCTCGGCAGCCTGGCCGCGCCGGAGGAAGCGGCCCGCCGGCTGTACGCCGGCCTTCGTCACTTCGATGACGAAGGCGCGACCTTCATCCTGGCCGAAGCGTGCCCGGATCGGGGCGTTGGCGCAGCCGTCATGAACCGGCTGCTGAAGGCCGCGGGACACCACATCATCAATGTAGATTGAACTCCAAGTCCTGGCACCAGTTTGTGAGTGATTCTCTCAATCCTTTCTCGTAATCTGCAAGAGAAAGGGGAGGCTTTGCCGGGATTCCCCAGTCGAATAAACGGTTTTGGAATCATTTAACCCTTGTCCGCATATGGTGTACAAGACCATGGGACTTGGGGGAATGAGCATGTTGGAGGCGTCTGTCCAATCGGGACAGCTTGCGGCGATTCTGCTGATGGCGGTTGCACTCGGGCTAGACGCATTTTCGCTTGGAATCGGAGTCGGGATGAGAAGCGGCATGCGCCTTGGCTATATGCTGGGCATTAGTTTCATGATTGCGCTGTTTCATATGCTAATGCCCCTGCTGGGTTTATTTGCCGGCCATTATGTGGGAATATTATTGGGCCACGTTACAGGGCTTGCAGCCGGTGGGCTGCTGCTCCTGCTGGGTGGACATATGATTTATAATGCCTTGCGTGGCGGAGAAGGCCAGCGAATTCATCCAACCGCCTTTTTGGCCATGCTGCTGTTTTCCCTCAGCGTCAGCATCGATTCGTTCTCGGTGGGGGTTTCGCTTGGCATGTTCGTGGATGATGTTTGGTTGATTGTGGTCTCTTTCGGTATCGTGGGCGGCTTGATGTCGATTCTCGGCTTGCTGCTGGGTCGCCAGGTAAGCGATAAGCTGGGGGAGTATGGCGAGATGCTCGGAGGACTCATTTTGGTCATCTTCGGCATCATGTTTATCATTTAACGCAATATTTGATACAATATCCCCAAAGAACCTACTAACAGGAGGAACGGGACTGTGAAAAATATACTGTTTGTTTGCACGGGAAATACTTGCCGCAGTCCAATGGCTGAAGGGATGCTGCGCAAGCTGTCCAAGCAGCGGGGAACTCCGCTGGAGATTCGTTCGGCAGGTGTATCGGCCGTGGATGGAATGCCGGTGTCCCATCACGCGGAATCGATACTTCGGGATCAGGATATCCAGGACCGCTTGGTGTCCAAACCTCTGACGGCGCAACTGGTAGAGTGGGCAGATCTGATTCTTACGTTGACCCAGTCGCATAAGCAGTATGCCATTCGTCAGTTTCCGCATGCGGCAGACAAGATGCACACGCTGAAGGAATTCGTTGAGGATGACCGCAGGGTGCTCGAAGATCTGCAGGAGCAGGATAGCCTATATGCAACGCTGGAGCTGGCCCGATCTCTCGGAAGGGATGTAAGTGACAGCGATCGGGAACGCCTGATTGAGCTGCGTCAGCGCATTCCGAGCTTTGATATTTCCGATCCGTTCGGCGGTTCGCGGGAAGAATACGAAGCGACAGCGGCCGAAATTCGGACGGCGTTATTCCGATTGCTGGACAAGCTGGAGTCCGAGCGGCATAAATAGGGCGACCCCTTTGTGTTTAGAAGCGAGCGTATAATTGGGCTAAAAAGCCGCTTGCCTTTCACCCCGTATTGATTTAAGATGAAGGTGAAAAACAAAGGATCCGGTGTAACTGGCGACGAAGTGGATGAAACCACGATGGAGCATCGGAATATACGGCCGGTCGCCTGGGCAAAGAGCATTTGGAGCACAACACGTGCGCCGACTGCTCTTTTTTCGTCTTTTGCGCGGAATTTGAGTTATAATGGAACAAGCTAAAACGCAAAAGCGAACATACGAGGGGGTTTTTCATAGATGAAAATCGCATTGGGTACGGATCATGCCGGCATTCGTCTGAAAGAGGAGATCGTGGAGGTCATTCGGGGTCTGGGACATGAGGTGGAGGATCTTGGCTGCGGCTGCTCCGATTCTGTGGATTATCCCGATTATGCGCTTCCGGTGTGCGAGAAGGTGGTCTCGGGTGAAGCGGATCGCGGCATTCTGATCTGCGGTACAGGGATTGGCATGAGTATCGCGGCCAACAAGGTGCCCGGTATCCGCTGCGCGCTGACCCATGATGTGTTCTCGGCAAAAGCGACGCGCGAACATAATGACAGCAATGTGATTGCACTGGGTGAACGCGTAGTCGGTCCCGGACTTGCAGCAGAGATCGTAAGCGCATGGCTGACAACGGATTTCAGCCAAGGCGAACGCCATGTCGGCCGAGTGAACAAGATCAAAGCCATCGAGGAGCGTTACCTGAAGAACGGATTGCGATAGTTCGTGTCGATCAGTATGTTATTCATCGCGGCTTATCGTGATGAGGGAATGAAGTGCTTCTGTGAAAAAAACATCGGGAGGACTGTGACATGACGGACATCTCCAAGATTTCCTTGAATGAACAGACAGCGGGCATTGTCCGCGAACTGGCCGAAGCGGCTGTTTTGGGCCCGGGTAAAGTTCTGGTCATCGGGGCCAGCACCAGCGAAGTGGTCGGCCGCCGGATCGGTACAGGCGGCGCGCTTGAGACTGCGCAGCAGCTTCTCCAAGGCATCGCCGAAGTTCAAGCGGAGTTCGGTTTTGCTGTGGCTTATCAATGCTGTGAGCATTTGAACCGTGCACTTGTCATGGAGCGCGATCTGCTTGAGCGGCTGCGCTTGACGGAAGTGGCGGCTGTTCCCATACCGGGAGCAGGCGGATCTATGGCTTCGGCGGCCTATCGCAGCATGAAGGAGCCTTGCCTTGCGGAATCCATTGAAGCTCATGCAGGAGTCGATATTGGCGAGACGCTGATCGGCATGCATTTGCGGCGAGTGGCGGTACCTTTCCGGCCAAGCGTGCGTTATGTTGGTGAGGCTCGCGTTACGGCTGCCTATACCCGGCCGAAGCTGATTGGCGGGGAGCGTGCGGTGTACCGGTTCGAGCAGAAGGATGATGGGGCGCAGTGCGATTGATTCGAATGAAAGCTCGCTTTTTTGTTATTTGTTATATCTGTAGTTTTAATTTGGCAACCAAAATAACGATGGATTATGGGAGGATATGAACATGATGGAACATTTGCGGAAGAATGACCCGGCTGTACTGGAAGCAATGGATTTGGAACTGAAGCGTCAACGCAGCAATATTGAGCTGATCGCCTCGGAGAATATTGTCAGCGAAGCGGTTATGGAAGCAATGGGGACCGTGCTGACGAATAAATATGCGGAAGGCTACCCTGGCAAACGCTACTACGGTGGTTGTGAGCGTGTGGATATCGTGGAGGATATCGCCCGTGACCGTGCCAAGGAATTGTTCGGTGCCGAGCATGTGAACGTGCAGCCGCATTCCGGTGCACAAGCGAACATGGCGGTGTATTTGGCTGCGCTCAAGCCTGGAGATACCGTTCTTGGCATGAACCTCGCTCATGGCGGCCATTTGACTCACGGAAGTCCTGTTAACGCTTCGGGCCTTCTGTACAACTTCGTTGCTTACGGCGTGCAAGAAGATACGTTCCTGATCGATTACGATGAAGTTCGCAAAGCGGCCTTCAAGCATCGTCCTCGCATGATCGTGGCTGGAGCAAGTGCCTACCCACGTATCATTGATTTTGAAAAACTTGCGGCCATCGCGAACGACGTTGGTGCGTTATTCATGGTCGATATGGCTCATATTGCAGGTCTTGTTGCGGCGGGTCTTCATCCGAGTCCGGTTCCACATGCTCATTTTGTTACCACCACAACGCATAAGACGCTTCGCGGGCCTCGCGGCGGTATGATTCTGTGCAAAAAAGCTTGGGCACAAGCGATCGATAAAGCGGTATTCCCGGGTTCCCAGGGCGGACCGCTGATGCATGTCATTGCTTCCAAGGCTGTGGCCCTTGGTGAAGCATTGGATCCGTCCTTCAAGACCTATGCGGAGCATGTGGTGAAGAACGCAAAAGTTCTGGCCGATACCCTGATCGAGGAAGGGCTGAACATCGTTTCCGGCGGAACCGATAACCATCTGATGCTGATTGATACCCGCAATCTGGATATCACAGGCAAGGACGCGGAGAAGGTGCTGGATTCCATCGGCATCACCGTGAACAAGAACGCCATCCCGTTCGATCCGACGAGTCCGTTTGTAACGAGCGGTATTCGCATCGGTACGCCTGCGGTAACTTCCCGCGGCATGGATGAGAAGGCGATGGTTACCATCGCGAAGGTTATTGCCATGACATTGAAGCAGCCTAAAGACGAGGCGACCCTTGAACAAGCAGGCCGTATGGTGGCTGAGCTTACAGATCAATACCCTCTCTATGCCGAAATGAAATATTAATCACAGTTTAGTCCGTTCCAGAGGCTTATGATAAGAGGACCCCGCCTGATGCAGGTGGGGTCCTTTTCAGAGCTATAAACATTCTGGCCAGATTGCTTTGCTCATATTTTTCCAGTCAGGCGACTGCGGATAGCATCAATATAGGCGAAAATGGAAAACCTAGGTCTAGCCGGTGGCGGTCCCGTCACAAGGTCGAAACAAGCGGGAAATAAACATAACCGGTGCAGGTGTCAATTGACTAGAGGGAATGATATAATAGACAGGATTTATGGAGCTCACAACGATTTATGCCCATATTGAAATAACATTTGCATTCAAACCGGAGGGACCTGACATGGGAAAATTGGTGATTTGTGATCACCCGTTGATTCAACACAAACTTACATTTATCCGCGATATGCGGACTAACACCAAAGATTTTCGCGAATTAGTAGACGAAGTCGCGACTTTGATGGCTTATGAGATTACACGGGAGGTTCCTCTTGAGTCGATATCCGTGCAGACGCCGGTAGCGGAAACGCAGGGGAAAGTCATTTCCGGCAGAATGCTCGGTCTGGTGCCGATTCTGCGTGCTGGCCTGGGTATGCTGGACGGGGTTGTAAAACTGCTCCCCGCAGCAAAGGTAGGCCATGTCGGATTGTTCCGTGACCCGGAAACGCTCCAGCCTGTCGAATATTACACGAAGCTTCCAACAGACGTTACGGAGCGCGAATTAATCGTGATTGATCCGATGCTGGCGACTGGCGGCTCTGCGATCGCTGCGATCGACGTGCTGAAGAAGCGCGGCTGCACGCAGATCAAGATGATGAATCTTGTGGCTGCACCGGAAGGCGTGAAGGCCGTCCATGATGCTCATCCGGACGTGGACATCTACGTCGCTGCTCTTGACGAAGGGCTGAATGACCATGGTTATATCGTACCGGGCCTTGGCGATGCAGGGGATCGCTTGTACGGAACGAAATAGGAGACAAGCCTGAGCCATTTGTGCAACTTGAATAATGAGAATAACAAGCATGAAAAAGAGGGGTATTTTCAATCATGTCAAAAGTGAAAGTGATGACTATTTTTGGGGTCCGCCCCGAAGCGATCAAGATGGCGCCGCTTATTCTGGAGCTTCAGCGTCACCCTGAGCATATAGAATCGGTGGTTTGTGTAACTGCACAGCACCGTCAAATGCTCGATCAGGTGCTCGATGTGTTCAAGATTGTCCCGGATTATGATTTGGATGTGATGAAGGACCGCCAGACGTTGAACGAAATCACAGTTCGCGTTCTGGAGGGGCTAGAGCCTGTCCTGCGTGAGGCCAAGCCGGATATCGTGCTGGTGCATGGTGACACGCTGACAACGTTCCTGGCTAGCTATGCCGCTTTCCTGCAGCAGATACAGGTAGGCCACGTAGAGGCAGGTTTGCGAACCTGGAACAAGCTGAATCCTTATCCGGAGGAGATGAACCGTCAGTTGACCGGCGTGCTTGCTGATCTTCACTTTGCGCCGACGAACTGGTCCGCCGAGAATCTCCGCAAGGAGAACAAACCGGAATCCCGCATTTATGTTACGGGTAATACGGCTACGGACGTGTTCCAATACACGGTGCGCGAAGGTTATACCCATCCGGTTCTGGACTGGGCGAAGGGCAAGCGCTTGATCCTGATGACGGCGCATCGCCGCGAATCCCAAGGGGAGCCGCATCGCCAGATTTTTGAGGCAGTCAAGCGCATAGCCGACGAATTCGAGGATATCGCTATCGTCTATCCTGTGCATCCGAGCCCTGCCGTGAAGGAACCGGCTCACCGTATTTTGGGGAATCATCCGCGGATTAAGCTGATTGACCCGCTGGATGTCGTGGACATGAACAATATGTATACTCATACGCATCTCATCATTACGGATTCCGGCGGCATGCAGGAGGAAGCTCCGTCATTCGGCGTGCCGACGCTGGTGCTTCGGGATACAACGGAACGCCCGGAAGGCATTGAAGCGGGAACTTTGGAGCTGGTGGGTACCCAAGAAGAGAATGTGTACGATCGGATCAAGGTTCTTCTGACGGATCAGGAACTGTATGAGAAGATGAGCAAAGCCGCTAATCCGTATGGCGATGGACAAGCTTCGCAGCGGATTGTCAATGCGATTTTGCACCATTTCGGTATCCGAAAAGACCGTCCCGAAGAATTTCACAGAATGTTCACAAAGGCATAGTTTAGTGTATTCTGATTGGCAAGGGTACAGCATACAGTTGAACTGTACGGTTACCGCGGCGTTTTGGGTAATTTAGACTGCTCAAAACGCCGTTTCTACACGGTAATTCAATAAAATCGATTCATTGACAAACTCTTGCAATATTCAGTAAAATGAGTTGGGATTAGAGGTTCATATGAAAAATCCGAAAAGTCAAGATAACCCTTGGTTGATAGCGCTATACATTAGCGGGGCGGGCGGTTTGCTTGCCGCTTACATTCTCATCGGTTTTTTTACCGGGCGCTGGCTTATGAATCAGTGGGACGGGCCCAGAGTGTGGCTTGCCATTGGTACGCTTTCGGGGCTCTTTCTAGGGATTTTGAATATCGCTCTACTCATTAAGAAATTTCTGGGGGCGCAAAGTGAATGATTTGACAACATCCATTGTGAACGGTGTAACCAGAGTATCTATACTCTTATTATCTGTTCTATTTATGGGGTGGGCATTTTATCCGGATTATCGACCTGAGGTATCAGGACTGATACTGGGTATGGTTGGTGGCTTGTTCAACGTACGCTTCCTTTCCATTAAAGTGAGGCAGCTTGCCGATTTGGCGGTCAGTCAAGAGAGCAGACGGTTCAGCTTTGGATATGTCACGAGACTTTGCATCGCGTTCTTGATTGTAATGATGGCGGCCAAGCTTGAACAAGTGTCGCTCGGAGCGACCATCGTCGGTCTGTTCATTCCCCAATTGTTGACCATTCCAGTCAGCATTATTGTTAGCTTGAAATCTAAGAATTGATTAGCGCTAATTGGAAAGGGGTGAAAACAATTTCATGCATGATTCACCGATTATTGATTTAGGTGGGTTTCGACTTGACCTATCAGCCGTCATTATGCTGCTTGTCACGGGGATTATCGTCTTTGTACTGGCACGCTTGGCCGTTCGAAATCTATCTGTAGAAAACCCTTCCAAATTGCAAAACTTCATGGAGTGGGTCGTAGAATTTGTGCAAGGTATCGTAGCAAGTGCTATGGATTTGAAGAAAGGAAAGCCTTATATCTCATTAGGTTTGACTTTGATAACATTCATCTTTGTAGCTAACGTGCTCGGATTGCCGTTTGCTATCATCACAGATTTGCCTGCTGACTTTACAGTGTTCGGGCAAACGATTGAAGCAACGAGAGGTCTTCATGATGGCCATATGGCTCATGTTCTCTGGTGGAAATCACCGACGGCGGACATATCCGTTACAGCAGGTTTGGCGATCGTTGTATTCTTCCTTATGAATTATCTCGGTCTGAAGCTGAACCGCAAGCATTACCTAAAACACTATATTGAGCCGTTCCCGGTGTTTTTACCACTGAACATCATTGAGAACTTGGCGAAGCCAGTCGCACTGGCGATTCGTTTGTTTGCCAACATCTTTGCAGGTGAGGTACTGATTACGGTAATCCTGAAAATGGGTTACTTCGGTATTCCATTCCTGGCTGTATGGCAAGGATTCAGTATTTTTATTGGTGCATTGCAGGCGTTCATCTTTACCATATTGACTATGGTTTACATCGCACAAACAACGATTCACGAAGAAGACGCGCATTAATAAACTCGGCCGAAACGTGCCGACATTTCGGCAATTTCGAAAGAGATATATTATATTAACCAAAAATTGAACCAATCTTAAGGAGGATATTTATCAATGGAATTTTTAGCAGCAGCTATTGCAGTAGGTTTGGGTGCACTTGGCGCAGGTTTGGGTAACGGTATGATCGTAAGTAGAACAGTAGAATCTATCGCTCGTCAACCGGAAGCTCGCGGTCCGCTCCAAACGACGATGTTTATCGGTGTTGGTATCGTCGAGGTAGTTCCACTCGCTGCTACCGTTATTGCTTTCTTGATCATGTTTTCTTAATAAGAATACTACGGTTTGGCGGGGAGGGCCGATGCCATCCGCGCCTTCGTTTTGTTAAGAACTGCACTTCGCATTAACGGAAAGGAGTGACTTCATTCAATGGTTGTACTTTGGGAGAATATTGTAATTTCAATTCTTGCATTTGGCGTTCTGTATGTGTTGCTTCATAAATTTGCTTTCGGCAAATTGTTTGCAATCATGGAGCAGCGTCGAGAATTGGTTATTAATCAAATAGACGAGGCTTCTAAGACTCGTGAACAGGCACATGTCTATGTTGAGGAGCAAAAACAGGCGCTGAATCAGGCACGACAAGAGGCACATGATATCATCGAGCGTTCAAGACAGACCAGCAACAAGCAAGCTGAGCAAATTGTTGAGCTCGCCAAGGAGGAAGCGGATCGCATCAAAGTTGATGCTCTGCGCGACATCGAAAGCGAGAAGAACAAAGCCGTTGCCGAGCTTCGCAGCGAATTGGGAAGCGTATCTGTAAGGATTGCATCCAAGCTGATTGAGCGGGAAGTAAAGAATGACAAAGCCCAAGAAGAACTGGTGGATCAATACCTTAAAGAGGTAGGAGGCAGACCATGAGCCAAAATACAGTAGCAGCCAAGCGATATGCGCGGGCGCTGTTCGAAGTGGCGGCTCAGCAGCAGAAGGGTCTGGAAGTGGAAGAGGAGTTGCGGGCTGTCGTATCTGCCATTGAAGGCGATTCCGACATTCAGAAATTCATCTCCACACCGAATATTCCCCAGTCCGTGAAGATGAACGTAATCAGCCAGGCGCTGGCAGGGAAAGTATCGCAGCCTGTATTGAACACGATTGAATTGCTTCTTGACAGAGGGCGTACAGAAATGTTCGCCGAACTGCTGAACAGTTATGTGAAGATACAAGGTGCGAGCTTAGGAATGGCGGACGCCACAGTATTCTCTACCTACCCGCTTAGCGATCAGGAAAAAGAACAGGTGGCTTCGGAATTCGGACAGTTAGCGAATCAGAATATCCGGGTTACCAATGTGGTGGACGAGAGCTTGCTCGGAGGCCTGAAAGTAGTCATTGGCGACAAGCTGTATGACGGAACTCTTGCCGGGAAGCTGGAACGTCTTGAAAAGTCTTTTAATAGACGAGCATAGTAGATAGGGGTGAAAACGTTGAGTATCAGACCTGAAGAAATTAGTACTTTAATCAAAAGTCAAATTGAAGAATATAAATCCGATATCACTGTCTCTGAAGTAGGTACGGTTATTCAAGTAAGTGATGGTATTGCTCGCGTGTACGGCTTGGAGAACGCGATGTCCGGGGAACTTCTGGAGTTCCAGAACGGCGTGTTCGGTCTGGCGCTGAACCTTGAAGAGAGCAATGTCGGTGTCGTTATCCTGGGACCTTACTCCGAAATCAAGGAGGGCGATCAGGTAAAACGTACAGGACGGATCATGGAGGTTCCTGTTGGTGAAGCTCTGCTTGGACGTGTTGTTAATCCATTGGGTCAACCGCTTGATGGTAAAGGGCCAATCGAGGCAGCGGCATTCCGTCCGGTTGAGAGCAGCGCACCAGGCGTTATCGACCGTAAATCTGTTCATGAACCGATGCAAACCGGTATTAAAGCAATCGACGCGATGGTACCTATCGGCCGTGGACAGCGCGAGCTGATTATCGGTGACCGCCAAACAGGTAAAACCACCGTTGCGATCGATACGATCCTGAATCAAAAAGGCAGCGGCGTTAAATGTATTTATGTAGCTATCGGACAAAAGCAATCCACTGTAGCACAGGTTGTTGAAACTCTTCGCCGTCATGGTGCGCTGGAGTACACCATTGTTGTTACGGCTTCGGCTTCTGAGCCGGCTCCACTGCAGTACATCGCTCCATACGCAGGCTGCGCAATGGGTGAGTACTTCATGTACAAGGGCGAACATGCACTTATCATTTATGATGACTTGTCCAAACAAGCGGCAGCTTACCGTGAGTTGTCCTTGCTCCTCCGTCGTCCTCCGGGCCGGGAAGCTTATCCGGGTGACGTATTCTACCTGCATTCCCGCTTGCTGGAACGTGCAGCGAAGCTCAGCGATGAGCTTGGCGGTGGTTCATTAACCGCACTGCCATTTATTGAAACACAGGCTTCTGACGTATCTGCTTACATTCCAACCAACGTAATCTCGATTACGGATGGACAGATCTTCCTGGAGTCCGAGTTGTTCTACTCCGGTCAGCGTCCAGCGATTAACGTCGGTATTTCGGTATCTCGTGTCGGTGGTTCCGCGCAGATCAAAGCGATGAAAAAGGTTGCAGGCGGCATGAAGCTGGATCTTGCGCAATATCGTGAGCTCCAGGCTTTCTCCCAGTTTGGATCCGATTTGGATAAATCAACCTTGGCTCGCTTGAATCGTGGTGCAAGATTGATGGAAATCCTGAAGCAGGGTGTAAACCAGCCGTTGTCCGTTGAACAACAGGTGGTTAGCTTGTACGCAGCTGTTAAAGGATATATTGATGATATCGAGGTTGCAGACGTGCGTCGTTTCGAGAGCGAATTCCTCGCGTTTATTGGTAGCAATAAGCCGGAAATTCTTCAATCTATTACGGATACGAAGGATCTGACGTCCGATAACGAGAATGCATTGAAAGCAGCTATTGATCAATTTAAGAAGGGCTTTGCCACTTCGGTTTAAGTTCCTTAAGGCAAGTTAATAGGAGGGGAGCCGGGTTATGCCCGGCATCCTCTTTCATCATATGGAATGTAGCTTTGGCTGTGACCAAAGTGATTTTTACAAAAGGTGTGGCTTTGGTCCTAGCCAAAGCTTGGTCTACGCGTACGGAGTAACTTTGGCTGTACCCGAAGTTATGTGTTGCTTACGAAGTCAGCTTTGGCTTCGCCAAAGCTAGGCTTATGCTTACGAAGTAACTTTGGCTTTGCCAAAGTTTAAGGTGGTGAAAACATGGCAAGAGGATTACGTGATATTAAGCGGCAGATCAAGAGTGTTCAGAACACCAGGCAGATCACCAAGGCGATGGAAATGGTTGCGGCTGCCAAGCTGAGAAGAGCTCAAGAGAAGGCAACCTCTGCGCTTCCATATTCTGAGAAGCTGAAAGAGGTGGTCGGCAGCATCGCTGCTGGAACCAATGGAATCAGCCATCCTATGCTGGAGAAGCGTGAAGTGAAGAAAACCGGCTATCTGGTTATCACTTCGGACCGTGGTCTTGCGGGTGCATCAAACTCCAACATTTTGCGTAAAGTATCGAATTTTATCGCAGAACGCCATCAGTCCAAGGACGAGTATTGCCTGTTTGTAATCGGACGCAAAGGGCGGGATTATTTCCGCCGTCGTGGACTTCCGGTTGTTGAGGAGCTCACCGATCTATCCGACAGTCCGACCTATGCAGATATTAAGACCATCGCTAACGCGGCGGTTCATCAATATGAGCTGGGTCAGATTGATGAGTTATACGTGTGTTATAACCAATTCGTGAATGCCTTGACTCAGATCCAAGAGGTTTCCAAGCTGCTGCCGATGGAGAACATTGGTGGTGGGAACGTGACGCAATATGAGTATGAGCCGTCTGCTGAGGGCGTGCTTGAGGTTCTTCTTCCGAAATATGCAGAAACGTTGATTTTCAGTGCGATGCTGAATGCCAAGGCCAGTGAGCTTGGTGCGAAAATGACGGCTATGGGAGCAGCAACGAAGAATGCGAGCAAGATGATCAATGAGCTCAACCTCACATACAACCGTGCTCGTCAGGCTGCCATAACGCAGGAAATTTCCGAGATTGTGGGCGGAGCTAACGCTCAGCAATAATGCACGATGGAATTCTTAACTTAGTATTTAACGGATATGCGGCAATGTCATGAGCCGCTTTTACGATCATCGTTCACCGCTAGAGGTGAGCGGGTAGGAGGGAAAACGAATCAATGAAAAAAGGACGCGTTGTCAGCATTACAGGTGCTGTAGTTGACATTGAATTTGAACGCGGTCATCTTCCCGAGATTTTTAATGCTGTCAAGATTGAAGCAACGCTGGAAGGCGACCGCTCGGTTGATTTGACTTTGGAAGTATCCAATCATTTGGGTGATAATCTGGTTCGTTGTATCGCGATGTCATCCACTGACGGTCTCATTCGCGGTATCGAAGCTGTGGATTTGGGTAGACCGATCACGGTTCCTGTAGGTTCCGCTACACTTGGCCGCGTATTTAATGTATTGGGTGAGCCGATCGATAATGCAGGTGACGTTGTATCCGAAATTAATAACCCGATCCACCGTGAAGCTCCTCCATACGATGAGCTTTCCACGCAAGCAGAAATGCTTGAAACGGGTATCAAAGTAATCGACTTGCTTGCTCCATACCAAAAAGGCGGAAAAATCGGTCTCTTTGGTGGTGCGGGCGTAGGTAAAACCGTTGCGATCCAGGAATTGATCAACAATATCGCACAAGAGCACGGCGGTATCTCCGTATTCGCAGGCGTAGGTGAGCGTACTCGTGAGGGTAATGACCTTTACCACGAGATGAGCGATTCCGGCGTTATTAATAAAACCGCGATGGTATTCGGTCAAATGAACGAGCCTCCGGGTGCCCGTCTTCGCGTAGCGTTGACCGGTTTGACAATGGCGGAATATTTCCGTGATCAAGAAGGTAAAGACGTGCTTCTCTTTATCGACAACATCTTCCGCTTTACTCAAGCGGGTTCCGAAGTATCTGCCCTTCTGGGCCGCATGCCTTCCGCGGTAGGTTACCAGCCAACGCTGGCATCCGAAATGGGACGTCTGCAAGAGCGGATTACCTCTACGAAAAAAGGTTCTGTAACATCCATCCAGGCTATCTATGTACCGGCGGATGACTATACGGATCCAGCTCCGGCTACAACGTTTGCTCACTTGGATGCAACGACCAACCTGGAGCGTAAAATTTCCGAGATGGGTATCTATCCTGCGGTAGATCCACTTGCATCAAGCTCCCGGATTTTGGCTCCTGAAATTGTGGGTGAAGAGCATTACAATGTTGCTCAAGGCGTTAAGAAAATTCTTGCTCGTTACAACGAGCTTCAAGATATCATCGCAATCCTTGGTATGGACGAGTTGAGTGAGGAAGATAAAGCAATTGTTGGACGTGCTCGTCGTGTTCAACGTTTCTTGTCCCAAGCTTTCCACGTTGCCGAGCAGTTCAACGGCATTCCGGGTAAATACGTACCGGTTAAAGAAACCGTACGCAGCTTTAAAGAGATCCTGGAAGGCAAGCACGACCACCTTCCGGAAGCGGCTTTCCTGTTCGTAGGTACGATTGAAGAGGCAGTTGAAAAAGCAAAAACATTGTAAGCTGACGCTCCGTGATCAGCAGACCGAGACAGTGCCCAGAACGGGACTGTGAGGTCTGCTGCGCGAGTTTTCTGCGGAAAACGGTGAGGAGGGATGGAAGTGAGCACCATTTTGTTGGAAATCGTAACGCCGGACCGCCTGGTCTACTCCGAGCAGGTGAACAGTGTTACGGTGCGTGGGGTCGAGGGAGAACTGGGCATCTTGCCTGGTCATATTTCCTTCGTTACACCGCTTCAGATAGCGCCAGTTTATGTGAAGATCGGCAACGAGAGAACCCCGTTTGCGGTACAAGGCGGTTTCGTCGAAGTCCGTAAAGATAAGATTGTCATCCTGGCGGAAAGCGCAGAGAGAGCGGGAGAAATCGATCTGGAGCGTGCGGAAGCCGCGAAGGAAAGAGCGGAAACTCGCCTGAATGCGAAGGGAAGACAGGACGAAGTTGATCATCGTCGCGCGGAATTGGCCCTGCAAAGAGCCATGAACCGGATCAAGATCTCCAATTAATCATAAGGCAGCTCGATGCTATAATAGCAGCGGGCTGTTTTTTTATTCCTGAGAAGCATCCAATGAAATGAAGAATAACCGGGAATGGGGAGGCAAATCTATGAAACAGGCGTTTATCATACGCTGTTAACTATCGCTTTTAATAGATTCGTTACATATGATGTAGTATTAAAGAGAGAAGGGAGGTCATCCCTATGGCTATACTGCTTCCGGAACAAATCTTCTCCTTGGCTCCCAGTGTCGGAAAATCTTTCTATGAACATCAAGCTGGTGTCGATGCTTCTGTTACGATTAGCAATTTTTCGGACGAACCTATATCTTTGGTCATCACCCGGGTCGGAGCTCCTGCATTAACCTATGTAATAGAAGCCCATGACCGACGAGTGTTTAGCATCGAGTTATTGCAGATGGCCGCACTGTTAACCGGCTCGTCAGCTGCTTACGGAACGATTGTTGTGGCAACGACGGAATAGTGTAAGGGGAGTTGAAGTAGGAGTGAGATAGGTTTATTATGCCTGGACTATATTTTGGAGTCCGGGTATTTTTTTGATATTGGAGTGGTATAAATAGAAGTCTAAGGAAGATTTTATGGGATTAGAGCAAGGAATTGTAATAATTTGGAGAGAAAATGTTGGAAATATTGGCTTCATATAATAGTGTGTAAACGCTCAAATATAGAAGATGTGGACAAGACTTTATTATTTCCGAGGAAATGTGGCTAGAAAGTGCTGGATTCTTAGCCTCCAGCCAAGTATTATAGAAGAGTCGGTCCTGAATAGGGCATGATAAATATATGTAGGGGGAGGGAATATGAACCAGGATTTATCTAATTCCATCAGTGCAGTCGGTGTCAATGGATTACTCTCCATTGTTATTTCACTGATCTGTATCGCACTGGCTTGGTGGGCACTGCAGCAAGTAAAGCTGGATTTGGTTGTCCGCCATCCCAAAGGACCACAGGGTAAGTTGTTGCATTTACTGCTGGCTGTGGTGCTTGGACGATTCGTTGCTGAATTCCTAATTGACTATATTACATGGAGTCAAATGATCCGATATATGTTTTAGCACGGGTATGGCTGTAAGTTCGTACATTACACAAAGGGGTATGCAGCAAGGCGTCTTTTAAAGAAAGCTGTTGCATGATCTGTATGTTTGGCGATATTTTACTCGTCTGTTTTAATTATTGTATGATTGGTTATATCACTGTTAGGTTGCTTGAAATAAGATGTCGAATAAACGCATTTTATTATGTTAACACTGAGATTAAGGACTTGATCGGGCGGACGGTGACTTCCGGACTATAATGTTCACCCGGTAATTGTTATGCATTGACAAGAGCTGGTCGGTCATGGTACCTTTCGTAGGTCCATACTGCGGATAACAGATGTTTCACATAAGGTGGCATTATGGATGTCCGGTTCCTGGTGTAGACACCATATCAGATGTCATAAATAGTTCAAAAATCGCTTGTTTGGCGGAAATCACTAATGTTAAGATGAAAGTTAGGGAATTAGCAACAACTAAAACGAACACAAGCATATCAGGAAAATTATGGACGCGGAGGGAAACCATGATGAGCAAATTTATCGTCCGCGGTGGCAAAAGACTGACCGGAAGCGTCAAAGTCAGCGGAGCAAAAAATTCAGTTCTTCCGATCATCGCTGCCTCTCTACTAGGGGAAGTTGGGGAAAGTGTTATCATTGACGCACCTCCTCTTGACGATGTAATTACAATCAGTAAAGTATTGGAGTCGCTTGGTGCGGGCATTACATATCAAGATGAAGTGATACGTGTGAATGCAGAGCACATAACGACATGTGAAGCGCCTTATGAATGGGTGCGGAAGATGCGAGCGTCTTTTCTGGTCATGGGACCTTTATTGGCACGTTGTGGACGAACCCGGATTTCACTTCCAGGGGGATGTGCTATCGGCACGAGACCTATTGATCAACACCTAAAAGGATTTGAAGCTCTCGGGGCGGAGATTAGCCTCGGACAAGGATATATTGAAGCGAAGAGCAACGGCAGATTGCGTGGAGCGAAGGTCTACTTGGACGTCGCAAGCGTTGGTGCTACCGAAAATATTATGATGGCTGCTACATTGGCTGAAGGGGTTACGGTAATCGAAAATGCGGCAAAAGAGCCGGAAATTGTCGATTTAGCGAATTACCTGAATGCCATGGGTGCCAAAGTTCGCGGTGCGGGCACAGGTGTAATCCGCATTGAGGGCGTGGAGAAGATGCATGGCGTCGAGCATAACGTGATTCCAGACCGGATTGAAGCAGGTACCTTTATGGCGGCTGCAGCGATCACAGGCGGGGATGTTTATGTAGAAGGTGCCATTGCCGATCATCTCGGACCTGTCATTTCCAAGATGGAAGAGATGGGGATTACCATTGAACCGGATGAGAATGGGATTCGCGTTATCGCTGACAAACCTTTGAAGTCGGTTGATGTTAAAACATTGCCATACCCTGGATTCCCAACTGACATGCAATCGCAGATGATGGCGCTTTTGCTGGTGTCGGAAGGTACAAGTGTGGTTACAGAAACGGTATTCGAGAACCGCTTCATGCATGTGGATGAATTCCAGCTGATGAATGCGGAGATTAAAGTCGAAGGACGTTCTGCCATCGTAACTGGTGGCGCCGAGCTTAAGGGAGCCAAGGTAACTGCAACCGATCTGCGTGCAGGAGCTGCTTTAATATTGGCAGGGCTTGTATCTGAGGGTACGACTGAAGTTGGTGGTGTGCAGCATATTGATCGCGGTTATGTTCATTTAGCGGAAAAGCTGTCTGGACTGGGTGCGGATATCTGGCGCATTTCGACGGAAGATCAGAGTACGGAGAAGGTTTCGAAGAAAGTGGCAAGCGAAACCGAAGACGCGAAACTGTTTAAAGTCCAACCCACTTGGGTATAATACGTACGATTGTTATCCATCTTTACAGGATGGACAGGATAGAATGAATAAGAAGTGGCTTCGCTGTTAATTGCGAAGCCACTTCTTTTGGTATGGGCACACGGTTGACGTGAATTCTCTTATATAAAGATTACAGAACACCATGAGAGGGCAGAATCTATTTGCTAACTGGCTTGCAGCCTTCGATGTCTTTTCCTCCTTTCTCTTAGAAGGGTTCTATCAAATGCCGGTATCTCATAAGTATAAGTAGAGCATGACGGAAATGAGAGTAATCCGGCACATACCAGGGGAGAAGGCACAGGAGGGAAAAACAAATGAAAGATTCTAAGGTTCGGGTGAAGGTGGGCATTGCAGGGAAAGAACGAGCAATGGATCCGAAGACCACCCCGGAGGAAGGGGCAACTGGGCAACCCTATCAAGTTCCAGCGGAAGGGTCGGCGGCTCCCGTGTTGAAATGGGAATTTCCCGGAGAACTTGAGAAGACATCCAAATTCGACAAAGCACATAACCATGATTCGATATCGGACAAAAAAGAATCGGAGCCCGGGCCGCGCGGGCACCGCGGCCCGGCGAGAGGGCCGGACGCCTTCGGCCAGTCCGGCCATGGCCCGCGGGCGGCGCATACGCCGCCGCCCGACCGCCCCGCTGGCGCCCCTGCGCATGGCGCCGCGCCAGCCCCCGGCGGGCCAGCGGCCATGCCGCAGGGCCCGCACCCCGCGCCCGAGCCGCAGCGCTATGCGCAGGCGGCTGCAGGCCGCGCACCGCGCGGAGGTCGCACGTTCCGTGTGCGGCCCGCGCGCTGGGGACGCCGCGGCTTTGCCGCGCGGCGTCCGGCCGCCGGGGGGCGGCGGGTGCGGGTGCACCCCGCCATCTGGGCGGTGGCCGTGCTGCTGGCCTTGGCACTGGCGCTGCCGCTGCTGGTTGTTGCCCCGGGCAACAACGCACCGGAGCCGCTGCCGCCGGGGCCCGCCCCGCTGCCTTCCGCCGAGCCGGGGGCGGCGGAAGAGCCCACGGTGTCCGTCTATTTAACCAAGACGGACACCGTGGAGGAACTGCCGCTGGAACAATACCTCGTCGGCGTTCTGGCCGCCGAGATGCCGGCCGAGTTCCAGCTGGAGGCACTCAAGGCCCAGGCCATTGCGGCACGGACCTATATCGTGCAGCGGCTGGCGTCCGGCGACCGCAGCGGCGTGCCGGACGGCAAGGCCATGGTGACCGACACGGTCAGTCACCAGGCATATATCGCTCATGACGAGCTGACCGAGGAATGGCGGCGGCTGGGGAAGGAAGCCGAGCTGGGGAAGCTCCAGCAGGCGGTAAAGGAAACGGCGGGATTGGTAATGACATACAAGGGTAAGCCGATCACGGCTTCTTTTTTCTCTACCAGCAACGGCTATACCGAAAATTCAGAGGATTATTGGAAGAATGAAATTCCTTATCTGCGCAGTGTGGAAAGTCCATGGGATAAACAAATCTCGCCCAAGTATAAAACGACGGTCACGATGCCGCGCTCGGAATTCGTAGGGAAGCTCGGTCTGGCGGACGGTGCGGTACCGGTATCGGCGGGCGGGGACGGGAACGCCTCTTCTTTTTTGAAAGTACTCTCCTATACGCAGGGGCATCGGATTGAGAGTGTGCGGGTGGGAGGCAAGACATTTACCGGTCGCGAGGTAAGAGAGAAGCTGGGCCTCCGATCAAGTCAGTTCAGCCTGGTGATGAAAAATGGCGAGATAGAGATTACCACCTATGGCAACGGCCATGGCGTTGGCATGAGCCAGTATGGAGCAGAGGGCATGGCCCGCGAGGGATATGAGGCGAAAGAGATTCTGAAGCACTACTATACGAATATTTCTTTTGACAAAACTTCAAATCTTCTCTCTTCAAAAAAATAATAGTGAGATTACGTATAAAAGAGTTGACCCCGGTAACAATGGTTACTGAGGTGATTGCAAATGAATGAACAAAACAAAAATAGTAAACCCCACGAAGAAGCTCCTAAAACTGTGCAAGGAGATTCGACGGTACCGTCATCTTCGTGGAAGAAAGCTTTATCCAAACGGTGGGTGTTCCCGGCAGCATACTTAGCAGCAGCGGCAATTATACTAACCCTCGTGTGGGTCTACCAGGACGCCAGCCAAAAAACGCTGAAGCCACAAGGGGAAGCCAATGTTTCGGAGTCTGTACAGAGTTCGGAGAAACCTGCAACAGAAGGTAAAGACGGAGAAGCAGTAGAAGTAACCGCCAATGCACAATCGATGATCTGGCCGGTAGCCGACGACGTAGCTGTGAGCATTGTCAAACCTTATTTTGACGAAACGAACCCGGAAACGCATCAGGAGGCGATGGTTCAATATAATGACACCTTCACGCCGAACCTGGGAATCGACCTGGCCACTGCAGATGACACGATGTTTGAAGTCAGAGCCGCGCTTACAGGAAAAGTGACTCGCGTTGAGAATCATCCGCTTAACGGAAACGTAGTGGAGATTACCTCCGGTGATACGAAGACGGTTTACCAAAGCTTGAACGAAGTGAAAGTTAAGGAAGGCGCTGAAGTGAAGCAGGGCGATTCCATCGCAACTGCCGGACGCAGTGAGTTTGAGAAGGATCTCGGCAACCACGTGCACTTCGAAGTGTATGAGGGCGGGAAACTGGTCAACCCTGTGAGTGTGCTTCCGCAAAAATAATTTCATTTCTTCGTACAATGCGCCCACCGCGCACTTGAAGAGGGCAGGATCTTGAGATCCTGTCTTTTTTTTGTTTAGGGTTTCGAAGGCAAGTCCAACCCTTGCCGCGCCTTGTATTATGGACGTTTCATACTTGTCCATGACCAGCATGTCCAGAAAATAAATGAGTCCAAGTAAGCTTGTCAGCCCGTGAAACCGCGAATATCCCGTCATGCCCCTCATATAATGTACCAAACTATCCACACAGTAGGGAGGCGGGAGCGTGCACGATTACATCAAGGAGCGGACCATTAAGATCGGACGCTGTATCGTGGAAACGAGGCATACGGTTCGAACCATAGCCAAAGAATTTGGCGTGTCGAAAAGCACGGTGCATAAGGACTTAACCGAACGTCTGCCGGAGATCAACCCGGACCTGGCGGATCAGGTGAAGCACATTCTCGAATATCACAAATCCATCCGCCATCTGAGAGGCGGGGAAGCTACCAAGATCAAGTACAAAAAAACCGGCAGCAATCGTGAACCGGTGGCCACGGCCAAATCCTGATATTTAGGGCTTAGGTCACTAGATTGGCGTTGAATCCCTCCCCTAAAGTATGATATGTTAAAAGCTGGTATAGGATCGAAATATGGGACCTGTTTTGCCGAAGATCATCATGAATTGCTGGATTTTGTCGATTGATGCATTGGCGCAGCGAACAGTGACCCTTACCATAAAATAACACTTTGGGGGCTTTTCATGATGTTGAGCAAGGATATTGGAATCGATCTCGGAACGGCGAACGTGCTCATTCACGTTAAGGGGAAGGGGGTAGTGTTAGACGAACCTTCCGTTGTCACTATTGAGACCGACACCAAGCGAGTCCTTGCCGTCGGTGAGGAAGCACGGCGCATGGTCGGGCGCACTCCCGGCAACATTACGGCGATCCGCCCGCTGAGGGACGGGGTCATCGCCGACTTCGAAATTACAGAAGCGATGCTGAAGTACTTTATTGATCGCGTGGGCGCGCGCAGTTGGCACAGCCGGCCCCGAATCCTCATCTGTGCTCCCACCAACATTACTTCGGTGGAGCAGAAGGCGATCCGGGAAGCGGCTGAGCGCAGCGGCGCAAGAGATGTGTTCCTGGAAGAAGAACCGAAGGCAGCGGCAATTGGCGCAGGGATGGATATTTTCCAGCCAAGCGGTAACATGGTTGTGGACATCGGGGGCGGCACCACGGATGTGGCCGTCCTGTCCATGGGCGATGTAGTCACCGCTTCTTCGATTAAGATGGCAGGGGACAAGTTCGACGAAGCGATTACGAAGTACGTGAAGCATAAATATAAATTGCTGATCGGTGAACGGACGGCAGAGGATCTGAAGGTGGCGATCGGCACGGTTCGTCCTGGGGGTAGACAAGCTGAGATGGATATTCGCGGACGCGATATGGTATCCGGTCTGCCGTTTACCGTAACGGTTTCTTCGGCCGAAGTACAAGAAGCCTTGTGGGACCCGGTTTCATCGATTGTACTCGCGGCGAAATCCGTGTTGGAACGGACACCGCCAGAGCTGTCGGCGGACATCATCGATCGCGGCGTTATTTTAACGGGCGGCGGTGCACTTCTTCATGGATTGGACGAGTTGTTGACGGACGAGCTTCGGGTTCCGGTACTCGTTGCAGAGGATCCGATGCACTGTGTGGTAAAAGGAACGGGAATTATGCTCGATAATTTGGACAAGGTCGTTAAGAAAAAGTTCTAACCTTCCGATATAGATGATAGGAACAACATGAGCATGGAATGAATCGGTATAATCACCACGATGAGATTAGCGATCTGCTTCGAAATACGCCCACGTTGACAACAGCGGAGAGGGCGGAATTGTAATGGAAAAGCGAAGCGGTCGCCTTTGTTTTTGGATTTCAACCCTATCCAACATAGTTACAAGAAATCCAAAAACAACAGCGATTGGAAGTACAATCCGTCATCGTAGCGATCGTTATATCGACTAAGGTTGTTATGATTCGTTAATGGAAGGGAAGTGCCTTCATTGTTAAGAGGTCTATATACAGCAGCTTCGGGGATGATGACCCAGGAGCAGCGACATAATACGGTGACGCAGAACATCGCCAACGTCAACACAGCAGGCTACAAGGCAACAAACAGCGTGCAGCGTTCGTTTCCTGAAGTGCTTGTCTCCATGATTGGGGGCAACGATTCGTCGAACGCAGGCCGGAAGCTGGGTAAGTTTAATACCGGCGTGTATGCGGAGGAGAGCATCTCGCTTTATACCGAAGGCGCGCTTCGGGAAACCGGCAAGAACACAGACTTCGCGCTGGTATCCTCCTTTACCGTTCAGAATCCGGCAACGGGTCAGGATTATCCGTTCGATGCTTCCGGCAGATATGTCGATGAGAACGGCGAGGTTATCTATAGACCGGAAGGTTTTTTCACGGTTCAGGACGAGAATGGGGATACCCGGTATACCCGTAACGGGAGCTTTCGGGTGAGCCCGGAAGGTAACCTGCTCAGCGAGAGTGGCTATCAGGTTCTGGATAACAATAACAGACCGATTATATTGACAGGCTCGGCGTCTGACTTTACAGTGAATGAGCAAGGAGAAATCATGGACGCCGCTGGCAACGGGACAGGCATCATCCTGGGAGTCAGCATTGTAAGCCAGCCTCATGGGCTGATTCGCGAAGGGAATGGCGTGTTCCGCATGTCCGATCCGGACGGGGAAGTGCGGTTCATGACACCGGCCGATAACGGAGTGGTTCGTCAGGGATTTATTGAAGGGTCCAACGTGGATCCGACGCAATCGATGGTGGAATTGACCGCTGCGCTGCGCGCGTATGAAACGAATCAGAAAATCGTTCAATATTATGACAGGACGCTGGAGAAGGCGGTCAATGAGATTGGCCGAGTATAAGCAGTGTCTACAGGTTGGCAGGCAGCAGCGTGCTGCCGTATGAATATGTGAGCCCACGGGAGGTAAGTGATGAACAACTCGATGATTAGCGCTATGGTGTCGATGAATGCTCTCCAGCAGAGACTGGATGTCATTGCGGACAATATGGCAAACGTCAACACGGCTGGTTACAAAAAAAAGGAAGCCTCCTTTGATGATGTGCTGACTCAGGTTCAGGGTCATCATAAGGATTTTGACCGGACGGGCCGTTCGACACCGCTAGGCTATACTCTCGGGTATGGCATGAGACTATCTTCCGTTGTGCAGAACATGGAGCAGGGAGCTATGAAGGAAACGGGGAATCCCTTCGATCTGATGATTGATGGACAAGCCATGTTTGCGGTTCAGGGAGATGGCGCAATTGGATACACCCGCGAAGGCGGATTTCATGTAACCCCGGATGCCCGTAACCCTAACAACTTGCTGCTGGCCAATTCGCAGGGCTACCCTGTGCTCGACGTGAACAATAATCCCATTTCGTTCCCGTCCAAAGGGAAAGTTGCCGTGAATGAGAAAGGTCAGATTATATTGGAGACCTTCGCAGGCGTCCGCTCGATTGTGGCTACCTTGAAGGTGGTTGAGCTCGAGCGTCCGGAAGGCTTGGTTGCTGTGGGCGATAACTTGTTTGTCGTTGGGGAAGGCTTGACGGAAGGAGATGTGTTTGATTTAACACCTCCTGCTCCGGGCGAGCCTCCGAAATCTTCGGTGCTTTCCGGTTTTGTTGAGCAATCCAATGTCAATCTGACCGATGAAATGACCAAGATGATGGAAGTTCAGCGAGCCTACCAGCTCATGGCACGTGCGCTAAGTTCCAGCGATACCATGATGAACCTTGCCAACACAATGCGAGGGTAGGTGGGCATCATGAGTGAATCAAAAGCCAAGAAGCGCTCCAAAACTTCCGGATGGAAACTAGCCGTCCGCATCATGATTCCTGTATTGCTTATATTGGCATTATTCGGAGGAATGGTCTTCGGTTATGTTGTGCTTGGGCATCAGGAGTTCAGTGAAGTGTTTGAATGGAGCACGTGGAAGCATGTTTTTGATTTGATATTTGCGCCATGACGGAATGTCAGGGCGAGTTAACAATTGAATTGTACCGCGATGCCGAACTCCCTCTAGGGGAGTTTTCTTTTTTTGGGGTTAAACGGTATAATGGGATGGGACTTGCGTATTAACTTTGTCATTTCATGACGATGGACGGATGTATATCAAAAGGGCCCTCTCCTTGAACACGAATGTCCGAAAGGAGAAAGCCCCTTATCTGAAACCTTCACTTCTGCAGTGGTGAAGGATATCCATCATTTTTACCGCAGATCCTTCTTTTTATGCATATGATTTGAAATTCATGTAGCTAACCTCAAAGATGAAGCATGATAGAACATCAACAACACTGCCCGCAGCTATACGTATATGGCATAACGGAAGCATATGGAACAGACTGCCCTTTTCAAACACTATGCTTGGCGGGTACGTACATAAGGAGGATTTTAATACTATGTTGAACATCAAACAGATTCAAGAGATTATTCCGCATCGTCCCCCATTTTTGCTGGTCGATAAGATCGTGGAGATTGAGGATGGCAAACGTGCGGTCGGCATCAAGAACGTCACGATCAACGAGCCTTTTTTTGTCGGACATTTCCCTGAATATGCGGTTATGCCAGGCGTGCTGATTGTAGAGGCTTTGGCGCAAGTGGGCGCTGTAGCGATTCTCAACGTGGAGAGCAATCGGGGCAAGCTTGGCTTTTTGGCGGGTATTGACGGGTTCCGCTTTCGCGGACAAGTGGTGCCGGGCGATACGCTGCGACTGGAAGTCGAGATTACCCGTCTGAAGGGCATGATCGGTAAGGGGAAAGCGACCGCAACGGTTGATGGGCGTGTAGTTGCCGGGGGAGAGATTATGTTTGCTCTCGCGGATAAGGAGTAATCTTCAGACTATTCTTGTTTGGATGAGGAAGGGAGACTTTTTTTCATGTCAGAGATGAGTCAGAGAACAATCGATACGGTACAGCGTTGGTTGAATGATCCTTATGTTGATGAGGAGACCAAGCAGGAGCTTCGTTCACTTGAGCACGATGCGAAGGAGCTGGAGGAACGGTTTTATCGTGATCTGGAATTTGGAACGGGCGGTTTGCGCGGTGTCATCGGCGCAGGCAGCAACCGGATTAATAAATATACGGTAGGTCGGGCTACACAAGGCTTTGCACGCTATATTCTGGAGGCGCACGGGGCTGCAGATGGGAAGCCGTCTGTTGTTATCGCCCATGATTCCCGCCATTTTTCGCCTGAGTTTGCATTGGAGGCGGCTTTGGTACTGGCCGGCAACGGAATTGTAGCGAAGCTGTATCCTTCCTTGCGCTCTACACCGCAATTATCCTTCAGTGTGCGCCATCTGGGTGCTACCGGAGGAATTGTCATTACGGCCAGCCATAATCCGCCGGAGTATAACGGTTATAAGGTATACAACCGCGAGGGCGGTCAGTTGGTACCAAGCGAAGCTGAGAACGTGATTGCCCGAATTCAGGAAGTGGATTCTTTTTCCGCCGTGAAGAGGCTGTCACAGGCTGATGCCGAGGCTCAGGGTCTGCTGGTATGGCTTGGCGAAGCGGAGGATCAGGCTTTTGCCGATACGGTGACAAATGTCAGTGTGAACCGGGAGCTTATCGCGTCCAAGCTTGGCGAGGATTTCAAGATTGTTTTTACCCCACTGCATGGAACGGGGCAAGCCCCCGTCGAACGCGTGCTTCGAAACATCGGCTTCAAGCATATCTATGTCGTTCCGGAGCAAGCTAAGCCGGATGCCAATTTCTCCACCGTAAAGTCACCGAACCCGGAAGAGCGGGAGGCGTTCACACTCGCAATGAAGCTTGGCGAGGAAGTGGGGGCTGACATTCTGATCGGGACAGACCCGGATGCAGATCGCATGGGGGCTGTTGTGAAGAACAGCCAGGGCGAATACGTTGTGCTGACTGGTAATCAATCCGGTGCCATTATGATTCATTATTTGCTGGGTCAATTGAAGGAAGCAGGGAAGCTGCCAAGCAATGGAGCTGTTATCAAGACCATTGTTACCAGTGAGATGGGAGCGGCAATTGCCGAGCATTATGGTGCAGCCGTGCTGAATACATTGACGGGCTTTAAATACATTGGGGAGAAAATGACCCAATTCGAAGAGTCCGGGAGTCATACGTATTTGTTTGGTTATGAGGAGAGCTACGGATATCTGGCAGGCAATTATGCACGCGATAAGGATGCTGTACTCGCTTCGATGCTGATATGCGAAGCTGCGGCATACTACAAAGGTCAAGGCAAAACCTTATACGATGTGCTGCAGGAGCTGTATGAGCAGTTCGGTTATTTCCTCGAATCACTGGAGTCCCGTACGCTGAAAGGCAAAGACGGCGTTGCGCAGATTCAAGCGAAGATGTCCGATTGGCGCAATCATGCACCGGAGGAAGTCGGGGGCGTACTGGTCAAGCAAGTGCTTGATTATGCGGAGGGCCTGGACGGGCTGCCGAAGGAAAACGTGTTAAAATATTTGCTTGAGGACGGTTCTTGGTTCTGCTTGAGACCTTCAGGCACCGAGCCCAAGATCAAAGTGTATTTTGCCGTGCGAGGTGAATCCCTCGCCGATGCCAAGGCCAAAATTCAATCGCTCTCGGATCATGTCATGGCCCGGGTAGACGCTTAACCATAGATACATTTTAATGAGAGAAGAGAACGAAGGGGATTTACGATGGTTGCTGCAAGGCCTAAGGGCTGTTGCCCTCCATCGTAAATTCCTATAGGTTCGATGAGGAGGTACTTTCGTGGTTCAGAAATGGAAACGCTGGAACACGGCAGCCCGCAAGTGGCTGTGGATTCTGGTTGTTCTTGGCGTTGCAGCGGCCCTGCCTGTAGGTTATGACCGACTGCAAACAGAGTCGACATCAAACAACGTTGAGTTGGTGTTCGATTATCGGGATTTGTTGGATGTCGCGGCGTATCAGTCTAAGCCGCAGGATTTTGTCTCCGAGCAGCTGGATCGCCTGAAAGACGCCGGCGTGATCAGTATGGCACTGTATGAAAGCACGCTGGACGAGCTGGCAAAATCGCGGCGGATTTCGGTTTATGACGGGCAGCAGGTTGCTGATCTGACAGGCACGACGATTTCTCCGAACGAGAATTTTACGTATGTTGCTTTTCTGAACGAGGAGAGCGCAGCTTTAATTAAACCGATTATTGAGGAAACCTTTACGAGACTCGATATTCCGGTAAGACCATGGCAGTTCGACCGTGCAGTGGATGGCCTAGTTCTGGAAACCCCACGCTCCAATGCGGTCATTAAGCCGTTGTCTCCAGATCCGATTACCATTGGCATGCTTCGGGACAAGGGCTTTAACATTGTGCCGCGTCTGTCTGACAGTCTTCCATATGATGAGGCCTATATGGAGAACCTGATGGCTTATTTCGCGGAAAACGGTGTGAAACGGATTCTGTTTGAAGGCGAATCTGCCAAAGGTTTCAATGATAATGCGGAAGAGAAGAGCCTGGATTCCTTTGCACAGCTATTGAACCAATATGATATCGGCCTGGTGGCCATTGAGAACATTAAACGTCCGCAAAAAGGGTTCACGAAACTGGCTTATTTAACGGATTACAATGTAACCCGTATTTATTCCCTTAGTGAGCGGGATGCTAATCTCGAACCGGAGGTTATTGGGGACCGCTTTGCTTTAGCGTCCAAAGACCGTAACATCCGGATGTTTTATTTGAATGCCGAGCCGAGCCGGGATATGACCAAAGCATCCGTCACCCATCCGCTCGATAATCTGATTGACAGTTTGACCGGATCGGGTCAAGCCATCAAACAGATGGAGGACAATGGGTTCACGATGGGTCCTGCAGAGCCGTTCCAAGTGACCGACTCGTCCTTGCAGCGATACTTTAAGCTTGGAGCTGTTGTCGGAGCCGTGGCTTTGATCTCACTGATGGTGTCCCACTTCATTCCGTTCCTTACCATCGCAGCCTTCCTGATCGGCCTGGTGGGCAGTGCAGGATTGTATGTTCTTAATGCATCATTGCTAGAGCAGGCGCTTGCTTTATTTGCCGCCATCAGTGCTCCGACGGTAGCTGTCATTCTAGCTATTCGAAAAGTCAATGAAACGCAGCAAACCATACCGGACATGACTCCTGGCAGAAGAGTGACACATTCCATCGTATTGCTGGTGAAGACCTCTATTCTGTCGCTTGCAGCCGTACCGATCGTTGTAGCTCTATTAAACAATGTAACGTATATGCTTGTTCTGGAGCAGTTCCGTGGTGTCAATTTGCTTGCCGCGGCACCGATTGCGCTCATTGCCGTTTACGTGATTCTGTACCGCGGCGGATCTACGTACCACTCGATCTTGAAGCTGCTAAAGTCTCCGATTACGCTGACTTGGGTCATTGCAGCCGGCATTGTGGCGATCGTCGGTTGGTATTATCTCACCCGTACAGGTAATTCAGGCTCCGTTTCATCCATCGAGATGGCATTCCGATCTTTCTTGGAGAATATATTCGGCGTACGCCCTCGTAACAAGGAGTTCTTGCTGGCCCATCCAATGATGGTGCTTGGCGTATTCCTGTCATTTAAGTATCGCCATGCTGTCTATCTGCTCATTATCGGTGTGATGGGGCAGCTGTCGATGGTCGGAACATTCACGCATATTCACACGCCACTCTATATTTCAGCTATTCGGGTCCTGCTGGGTCTTGGACTTGGTCTGATTATCGGATTGATCGCAATATTGGTATGGCAAGTGGCAGAAAGGATCTGGAAACGATGGTCTCCACTTCTAAGACGATAGTCATTTCCGGATATTACGGATTTAAAAATAGCGGTGATGAAGCGGTGCTGAAATCGATTCTGACCGCTTTGGAACATGAAGGACAGGCAGCGGGAGTTGAGATCAACCCCGTTGTACTCTCCATCGACCCAGAATGGACATCCGCTGCCTACGGCGTAAAGTCCGTACATCGGATGAAACTTGGAGAGGTTCGTCAAGCGATCAAGGCCAGTGACGGCTTGATCAGCGGTGGAGGAAGTCTGCTGCAGGATGCAACCAGTCCAAAGACGATTCCTTATTATCTGGGCGTTCTTAAGATTGCTCAATGGCTCGGCAAACCTACATTTATTTATGCTCAGGGCGTAGGCCCGGTGAATCGTAAACTCTTTTATCCCATGATCCGCTCCGTTTTCCGCAAATGCACTTACATCTCCGTGCGTGACATCGAGTCGGGCGAGCTGCTTCAGTCCATGGGAATATCAGCTGAAGCGATTCACGTCGTACCGGATCCGGTTATGGGCTTGCCGCTGCCAGAAGGCGAAAATGCTTGCATCGACAATAATGCAGTACATCACAGGTCGTTGCGTGAGATGGATGCAGGTAAGCAAGAGCTGCATCCAGATGAGGCTTTTGCTGAAGATCATCATGATAAGACAGAACTTGAAGTCCATGTTGACACTAATGATGGGATCAGACAGGGCATTGTTTCCTCAACTGAAGAGACTGCGAATACACCATTGTCGTCGGAAAAAGCCGACGTTGCTTCTGTTTCTTCTATTGAAGTTCACAAGGATTCTGGTGAAGGGGTATCAACGCAAGAAATACACCAGAGTACCGGTGAAGGAGTACGATCGCAACAAGTGCACGAGTACTCCGGTGAAGAAATGCCATCACAGTTATCATCAACAAGTCATGAAACGGGAGATGCTCTGCCGATCATCGGCATTTCGGTTAGATACTGGAATCCGGAGCGAAAAGAACTGAAGGCTATTGGGGAAGGTTTAAAGGCATTAGCCGAACAGCGCCCCGTACACCTTCGTTTTCTTCCTTTTCATCAGCCGGATGACCTAGAGGCTTCGCAGTTTATTGTGAGCCAGATTGGTGATATCTCCCGGAATGGCTCTATGATCAGTTTCTACCATGATGAGAAGCAGCCGCAGGACATGCTGCGTGAGGTCAGTCATTGTGATTTGATATTGGGCATGCGACTGCACAGCCTGATCTATGCAGCGAATCAGAGTGTGCCGCTGCTCGGCATTTCCTACGATCCGAAGATTAATCACTTTTTGAAGCGGCTTGGCAGCGAGCCTGTCGGAACCAGTGAGTCGCTTGATGGAGATGTGTTGAAGGACCAGATGCTGCAGTTGTTGGACGGTGCACTGGCATGGAGAGCGGAGCACGGTGAGCAGATTGCTGTTTTGAAACAGGAGGCGGCTAAACCTGCGCGTCACATTGCCCAATATTTACGCCATAGAGGATGATAAACATGAAACAGACCTATCCATTTCCTACCGTATCGGTGTTCGAAGTACCTTTTTCTAAACTGAATATGAAGGATACGGTAAAATACTTGACCGAGGCTGTGCAATCGAGGCAGCCCCACCATGTCATTACGGCAAATCCGATTATGGTGATGACGGCCGTAAATAATCCGGATTACAAACAGATGATGCGCACCGCGGAAATGATCGTTCCGGACGGAACGGGTATCGTCTGGGCTGCTGGTGTGGGTGGCGAGCCGATTGAGGAACGCGTAACCGGCTTCGAACTTTTACATGAATTATTGAAGGTCGGGGAAACCTATAGATGGAAGTTCTATCTGCTGGGTACAACCGCCGAAGTGATTCAGGAAGCTGCCGAGCGGTTACAAATGCAATATCCGGCTGCGATTATATGCGGCCACCGGGACGGTTTTTTTGGACCTGATGAGGATTCTGCCGTGATCGAGGAGATCCGTGCAGCTTCTCCGGATGTTTTGTTTGTGGCTCGCGGTGCGGACAACCAGGAACCTTGGATTGCCCAGCATAAACAAGCGCTTCATGTCCCTGTGATTATGGGAGTCGGGGGATCCTTTGATATTATCTCCGGTAAACTGAAACGGGCACCAAAAGTGTTCCAAAAGCTGCGTCTCGAATGGTTTTATCGCCTTCTGAAGGAGCCTACCCGCTATAAAAGAATGCTTGCGCTGCCGAAATTCGTAGTGAAAGTGCTGCGCGAGAAAGAAAATGTAACGAAAACGGGCTAAATGGCTCATTTCTGTGGGGAAAATCCGGGATATCACCGGAAATTGGCATTGGTTTTCGGACCCGAAGGGAGTATAATTCAACCGGTAGACAATATTGGGGGTCGAATGATTACATGTTAATGATATACATCATCGGGTTTATCGTATCGCTCGCGCTCGCCCTGCTCTTAACGCCGCTTGTGAAGAAGTTTGCTGTTAAGGTTGGTGCAGTTGACGTTCCTAATGCCCGCAAGGTTCATACGCGGATCATGCCCCGACTCGGGGGACTCGGCATTTATCTGGCTTTTATTCTTGGACTGATTGCAGTTCTTCCTTTTTTGCCAGACAGCTTGTCGGCTCGTGATGCCAACTTTATGAAGGCATTTCTGATCGGCGGTTCCATGATCGTGTTGATCGGAGCCTTGGATGATCGATTTGAACTCTCTGCCAAGGTTAAACTTTTGGCTCAGATTGCAGCTGCTTGTGTAGTTGTATTCGGATTTAACATTACTGTGGACTTTGTAAATATACCATTTCAGGATCGGTACTCCATGCTGGAGAGCTGGGTGTCGATTCCATTGACCATCTTCTGGATTGTCGGTGTAACCAATGCGATTAATCTGATTGACGGTCTCGATGGCTTAGCTGCCGGCGTATCAGGTATTGCGATCAGCACAATCCTGGTCATGGCTATTCTGATGGGCAATACAACCGTAGCCTTGCTCTGCCTGCTGCTGCTTGGCAGCATTATCGGGTTCCTGTTCTTTAACTTCCATCCTGCCAAGATTTTTATGGGGGATACGGGCTCGCTGTTCCTCGGATTCAGTTTGGCCATGCTGTCTTTGCTCGGCTTTAAGCAGATTGCGATTGTGTCCTTCATTACACCGCTGATAATCATCGGCGTACCGTTGTCTGATACATTTTTTGCTATCATTCGCCGCAAGATTCAGAAGAAGCCGATCTTTGCGCCGGATAAAGGACATCTGCATCACTGCTTGCGAGAGCTTGGATTCAGTCACCGCCAGACGGTGCTGATCATTTATGTGATTGCTGCATTTTTCGGTGTGCTGGCTGTCATTCAATCCTCTGCCGCTATGTATGAAGCGAACTGGGTGACCTTTGTTGTCATCTGCGTCATGATGTGTTTCATGCAGATCGGTGCTGAGGTTATCGGCTTGGTCGGCAAAACCAAGCGGCCGATTCTTGGCCTGATTAACCGAATGCGGATGAAGGCTAATACCGAGAGCCGCACCAAGTAGAACTTATTCTTTTTCATATTGCGTCCGAATAAGACAAGTCTGCCTCACCTAAAAAGGTGAGGCTTTTTTGTATGTTTTGCTAAATAATAGGACCTGCGCTTCCGATATATGAACTATGCGCTAGAACCAATCTGTCAGTGAAAGTGAGGGGACCCAGTGAACGACGCAACAACCAAAACGGACTCCAACGTCCGAATGATCAAGGAGGCACGACCGTTGAAGAAAAATTTCCGTACTATAGCAAGCCTGTTACTGGCTGTAGCTATGTTCTTTTCCCTAATCCCGGCTTTACCGGCTTCAGCTGCTAATGGAGCTTTGTATTTTCACTTTTCTAATTTAAGCACGGATCCGAATTCACCAACGCCGGAGAACCGGAGCTCTATTTCGGTTTCAGGTACCTACAACGGCATTAATCCGAATACCATTCAGTATGAGATCAAACGTTTTGATGACACAACTACGGGCGGTACCGGCGTAAAGCCGATCCTGAACGAAGCAGCGAATACGTTCGAGTTTCTGAATGTGCAGTTGAATCAAGGCGTGAACAAAATCATCGTGTCCGGTATGAGCACGCAAGGCCAGCAGATGAGTGCCACGGCTTATGTGAAGTTCTCCGATGTACCTGCTGTGTATGAAGTAGCGCTCAGCGATGGACGCGTGTTGGAAGAGAACGCCTCCAAACCGGTTGTGGTGACCACGCAGACTGTTAGTATCTCGGTCAAAGCAACCAACGGTTCGAAGGGCGTGACCGTTAACGGTATGGCTATGTATGCCGGCGGCGGGGACACGTATTACTCCGCAGGGCTCCCATTGAAGAAGGGTGTTAACGATTTGGTAATTGTTGTGAACTCCGAATCGAAATCCCAAACCATCAACAGACAGGTCGTTTATCATCCGACAGGCTCTTTGACGGTCAATCAACTGAAGATCGGCAGCACCAATATCGATGGGCAGGCCGTGGTAACCGGTAATGTCAACGGCGTTATCTCCGGTTATATTATCGTGGATGCCCCTCCTGCTGGTACGCCTGCAGTAGCTCCAACTCTAGATGTCTCCGTATTTCCACTAGGATCCACGGTGCCAATCATGAACTCGCCGGCATCTGTAGGTGCAGCAAGCGTGCTGGGCAGTACCTTGATGTACCCTTTTACAACCACTGGCTCGGTGAACATCACACAGAGCGGGGAGTACGTTGTTTATATTAAGGACAATAATTCAGGGTTTGACGTGCAGAACACCTTTACTTATCGGGATGTTAACGCACCTACAATCAAGCAGGTGTACCAGCTATATGGCGTAACGGAGAGTGGCGGTGCGGTATCAGCTACTTCCCAATCCATTTTCCCGAGTGGTAACGATACAGTCTTAAACGAACTGCCTATTTATTTAATGGTGGACCAAGTGAACGCAGGTAACGTTGAGATTGAATCCAGCAAGGGCGGCGGGACGATTGCCCAGAAATTCACCTACAACGGTAACACGGTCTTCAAGATCACAAACCTGCCTACAGGTCAGCAAAATCTGATCATCAAGGCCAGCAATGGATCGGGCGTTTCCGATACCAAGGTGATTCCGGTAACGTTCCTGTCTTCCACGTATATCGATATTTTTAACTTGTATAACAATCAGGTATTTAAGAACAGTTCAGATTTTAATCAAGTAACAGGACGTATTGTCAACTACACGGGTACAGCAGGACTTACCATTTCCTTGAATGGTAACACGCGCGATTTGCCGGTGAGCGGAAATGGTGAGTTCAGTTTCACGGATACGACATTCCTGCAGCTGATTCCAGGTCCGAATACGTTGGTTGTCGCTGACAAGAGCGGGAAAATCTCGACGAAGCTGACCCTGCTTTATTTTAGCGATACCCGTTCGGTAATCAAAAACATGATTCCATTCCCGGTTGGCTCCGCAACGGAATCCGATCCAGATGGATTGTTCAGAGAAACGGCTGAAAATGCTTATAACACATATGAGAAGGCCCTGGGTCTTCGCTTTGAAGTTGAATACACCGACGAAATTACGGTCAACCTCAGTCATCCAACACCAACCATTTTTGCAGTATTCACGAAAAATAATGTTGGCACATGGACTCTTTCAGGTGGGGCACTGAAGACTCAATTGGACGCTATCAACCAAGCGGATCACAGTCTGTACTATTCGATTGTCAACGGAGCTAACTCCAGCTCTGCCCGCGTTGTATTTAAAGAGCTTGCTCTTCCAGAGGTTGGACTGCAGGCGATTAGCATCGGTTCGCGTTATCAATCCGTCACGACTACGGATACCATCGAAATTACACGTGAGCGTGCTCCTTACCAAGTGCTGTCTCCTAAGCTTCCTAACGAAGGCGTGTTGAAACAGAACTTTGTAGAGGTGAGCATCAAGGCAGAGGGAGCCGACTCGATTCTGATCGGCAAGACGCCAATGGTGAAATCCGAGACCAGCGACATCTTCCGTCTTGAGGTCAAGAACCTGAAAAACGGCAAAAACACGATTAAGTTCACGATTGAACAAGGCACCAAAAAGACCAATGGACAGTTTGTTGTAACTTACACAGATGATGCAACAGAGGGTTCCCAGTTTAAAACGAATATTTCAAAATCGGGCAAAGTATCGGTATTTAAAGGCGGCGTATCGCTCTCTTTACCTAAAGGCACCGTGCTTCAGCAGGCAAAATCAAGTCCAAATGCAGAAGTACCGACCATCAACCTTCTTGGTGAACACGACATCCTGTTCGGTATCGCGAATCAGATTGATGGACGGACCATTAAGGCCTATAACCGAATCGGAGAAATCGAGAACGGTGTTGAAATGGACGGACGCCTGGCATTGATCCCAGGGGATAACAACAATGCATTCCGTTTCACGCCAGCTGCGCATTTCGGATATGCTTCCCCGCTTTACTGGCTGGATGCAGGTTCACTTAATGCTTACAGCAGCAACGTGGAAGACTTTAATGTAAAAGCGGCAACTCATCCATATGCGAAAGGGCACGAGTTCCATCAACGCCTGATTCCGCAGAACTGGATGGAGCTGTCCCAAAAAGGTACGATTACCTTGAAATACGATTCCGCGCTGGTAAACTCGGCATCCAGTAACCTGGGAATCTGGTGGTATAACCCTTCCCAGGGCACTTGGATTAACATTGGCGGAAAAGTAGATGCCAAGAAAAAAACAATCACGGCACCTTTCAAAGGTTTTGGTTATTATGCAGTTAAATCCTTGCGTTACAGCTATTCCGATGCGATCTCGCACAAAACGGCCCGCAACGATATTGAGTTGATGTTGGCCAGAGGATACATGAAGGCGTCCAAGCAAGATGCGTTTGGCGTGTATGATCCGATGACCCGCGGTGAGTTTGCTACCATTGTAGTGAAGCTGCTGGATATCCCGTTGGATTACGACACGGATAAGAACAAGTTAACCTTTGATGATATTTATCAGGAAAGTGTAGTTAACAGCATGCAGTGGGATTATCGTTATATCGAGACAGCGGCCAGAAAAGGAATCATTCGTGGCATCGCCCCACGAAGTTTTGCTCCGAATATGGAACTGACTCGGGAAGAGGCGGCGAACATCATCGCACGTGCATTGAACCTGAAGATGGGCGAAATCGAGAAAGATAAAGCGGCACTTCAGAAGGAGTTCGAAGATGTTGGCAATATCAAGTCGAATTACTCCTATCCTGCCATTCTTGCCGTGAACAAGGCCGGTATTCTGACGGGCATTGCCAACAGTTTGAAAGAGGGCGAGAAAAAGCCGACGTACAACTTTAACCCGGATGCTGTGCTGAATCGTGCAGATACGGCAACCGTCGTGAAACGCATGATGAGCAAGCTCAAAATGCTGTAAGTTATATTAATAAGTAGAACTGCATGACAAAAGGAACGAGAGCACCCGCCCAATTTCTGATGGCAGTGCTCTCGTTTATATTTGTGTAGCATCCGTAAGAAAAGGGTATTTATAACATAAATAACAAGATCTTATGGGTGCTGTTAGGGTACACGAAACCGTTTACCAATATCTATTGTTTTGTAATTTCATGTAGAATACGCTACAATAGCGGGAGCACATACTATTTTTAGAGGGTGAAGATGAATTTATGAAGCCGATATTATCAAAAGCGCAGCTCGACTACATGAAGGCGAAGACCAAGTTCGAGGAAAAAGCCAAAGTGATGGAGAAGAAAATTGAGCTGGCTCGTGCCGCTCATGATGAGATAACTCAGGAAGTCATGGAGGGACTCGTTGTTGAGACAGGCTTTCATGATTCATTTAACGAAATGACAGCGGCTGAGAATGCGTTGATCCAATGGTCACACACTACAATTAAACATGATAAGACTTATCGTACGAATAAATCCGAAATTGACATGATGTACAGTACATTGCATAGTAACCCGGAAATGCGAGCACGAATCATCCAGCTTGCTATGAAGATTCGCTAGTATTCTACAAAGGCGCCCAGAGGGCGTCTTTTTTTGTTGTCGTTATATGTAAATGGACAATTGTTATACGAAGTGATGAAACTCCGAAAAATATTTTAAAAAAAACTTTGCAACAGCCGCAACTTTTTGGAAATTCAAACGTTTATAATGTAGAGCCCAACGAGGTAACCAAGATTATCCGAAACAAGAAACTTGTCTATTAATTAGAAAAATGTTCTTTACGGTGTTGGGGACTCGTTGTATAATACCTAGGTAGGATTAGGAATCTATTCTAGTATGTAGTGTTCATTCGTTAACAAGATTCTGTGATATCGTCACAGACATCATTTATGATTTATGCTCAACTCTAGAAAGGAGGTGCAGGACAAATGAGTGATAAGAGCTACCAAATTAAAGAAAATAATCAAGTGATGATTCAAGGAGGAGAAAAAAAGGTTATGAAGAAAATTTTATCCGTAGCACTGTCTACAGCAATGGCATTCTCCATGTTTGCTTCTGTTGCATTCGGTGACGATGCGCTTAACACACAACAGAAATTTGATGTACTGAAAGAAAAAGGGATCTTCACTGGTTACCCAGACGGAACTGCTGGTCTGGACAAAGACATGACTCGCGCTGAGTTTGCTAAAGTCTTGGTTGGTATCATGGGTCTTGAGCCAATCGAAGGTAAAGCATCTTTCAAAGACAAAAACTACAAAGCTGACAAATGGCCAGCTCCTTATGTAGAAGCAGTTTACGCTGCTGGTCTGATGGAAGGTAAAAACACAACGAAAATGATCTTCGACTTCAACGGTAAAATCACCGTTCAAGAAATGGCGAAAGTTCTCGTTCTTGCTCAAAAACTTGAAATCCCAACAGAAACTAACAACAACGCTTCTGACTGGGCTAAAGGTTATGTTCAAGCAGCAATCAACTCTGGTTTGGTAGATGCTAAAGCTAACCCTAAAGCTAACGCTTCCCGTTCCCAACTGGTTGACGTTGCTTACTCCATCTACCTGGCTCAACAAAAACCAGCCGTAGTTTCTTACAAAGTTGCTGAAGAAGGTAAAGTAGTTGAGTTCACACTGGCTAATAATGAAGTTGTGAAAGTAACTCTTGAGACTCCTTTGAAAGCTAACGTAGCACAAGATGTTAAATTTACACATAACAACTACGAGTACACACATAATGTAACTTGGGTTGTGACTGTAGCTACTAAGATTGAATCTGTATCTGCTTCCAACCTGAAAGAAATCGTTGTTAAATTTGACGGTACTGTAGATCCTGCAAGTGCTGGCAACAAAAACAACTACACAGTTAAAGGCAGCTTGGCAATTGACAGTGTTAAAGTAGCAGATGACAAGAAATCTGCAACTATCTTGCTGGCTAAAGCTGACAATGCAACACTTACAAACCAAACCGAAACAGAAATCACACTGAAAAACGTTAAGAACTCTGACGCTTCCAAAGTGTTTGATCAAACGGTTAAATTCACTCCAACTGACGTAGCTATTCCAGAAATTTCTGAAGTAGTTGGTCTTGGAACTGGAGCTTTCAAAATCGTATTCAGCGAGCCAGTTAAAGAGTCTGCTGCAATCATTACTAACAACTACCGTGTAGATGGTAATGTTATCGGTGCGACAGTAACTTTCCAATACCCTAACATTGCAATCGTTGAAACTGGTCTTACTGTTGGCGATCACAAAGTTACAGTAAGCAATGTTGAAGACTATTCCGGTCTGAAAGTTGCTCCAGTTGAAAAGTCCTTCACAGTTGTTCAAGATACTGAAGCTCCTACGGTTGCTTCCGTTAAAACAAACGACTTGAGACAAGTTGAAATCGAGTTTAGCGAAACTGTTAAGAGTGTGGATAAAGTCTACGCTAACACTACTGGCAACACGGCATCTGTACCATACACAATTCGCGACAATAAAGTAATTGTTAACTTCCCTAACCCATTGAATGTAAGTGAGAACACAATTTACATCGAAGGCGTAAGAGATTTCAGTAACAATGTTGCTAACCGCGATGCTAAAGTGACTCCAACACTGGATACTGTTCGTCCAGAAGTTACAAAAACTGAGCTGAAACAACAAGACAACGGTAATCACCAACTCGTAATTGAGTTCAGTGAGAATGTTGAAACTGCATCTGCAGAAGCTCGTGCTAACTATACGCTGAAGAAAAGCGATGGTAAAGCAGCTGAAGCTGTAGGATTGGACAGCAAAGGTAACCCAGTAATCAAACCAGTTTATGATCCTGTAAAACGTACAGTGACAATTGATCTGGCTAGCAAACTTGACAATGCAACATACACGTTGGAAGTATCCGGTGTACGTGACGTTGCATGGGTTCCTAACCAAATGCTTCCTTTCACTACAACTGTAAATGCTAATGTTGCTACTTCTGGAGCTATCGCTCGCGTATGGCAAACTGAAGTTGGTAATACTCAAAGCTATGTTTATGTTCAATATAACAAGAATGTAGCAACTAGCGGTGTAGGTGATGCTACTTCTAAGCAAAAATACACTGTGAAACAACAAGGATCTGCTGACTTCAGAACTTTGGGTAGTAATGAAAGTGTAATTCTGTATTCTCCGAATACTGTTCGTATTACGCTTGATAACAGAACCACAGTTGAAAAAGTAAAAGCTAATCTTATTGCTGACGTAGATGGAAACTACTTTACTCAAAATGGTAACTACATTCTTGAAAAAGATGCAGTTGAAACTGAGATTGGTCTGAAAGATGGCGAAGCTATCGAAGCTACTGATAAGGAATCCGTCAAACTGGTATTCGACGGTGCTTTGAACTACGTCAACCCTAATGACTTCACAGTTAATGCTGGTGGTAAGAACTATAAACCTAACACTTACGTTCTTAGCAGTGACAGAACTACAGTAACTTTGAAGTTCACTGGTTCCAATGCTCTTCCAACTGATTTGCAAGGAGCTACTATTTCCGCGGCTGACCCAACTTCACGTGATAACTTTGGTGTTGTTATTAAGCCAGTTTCTGGTAATGTAGTTGACAAAGTTGCTCCAGAAGTTGATGGTGCTAATGCTCGTATCAGTGCACCAAGCTCTGTGGGTTCAGCAACATATTACGATATTACTTTTGATGCTTCCGAAGTTGTCAGCAAAAACAGTACAGTTACTGATGAGTTCGTAAATGGTCTCTTCACTGTTAAATTTGATGGCAAAGAGGCTAAAGTGGAAAAAGTTTCCTACGGTACAACTGGTACTTCGGGTGACACAATCATCGTTCGTGTATCCACGGATCATGTGGTTGCTGCTACTGAAATCGTATCTGTAGTATTCGATGGAGCTAGAAACACAAGTGCAAAAGGTATCGTTGACCATAACAAAAATGCTGTTGGTGAATTCCGTATCGCTAGTCAATACACAAACATTGACTAATAATCCGGAATAAATGTTTAGCAAAACCGAATCCTCTTAAGGGGATTCGGTTTTTTTATTACATAAATCAGGGGGTTGGAATAATGAAACGTTCAAATCGTTTGAAGTTTACTATAACTGCAGTTTTATTAATGGGTAGCCTTTGGGTATTTAATAACCTCAACACCCCCGCCGACGGCGCGGGCACCACTCCAGGCACCACCGATGACCCAGTCGTCACCAAGAGCTACGTAGATCAGCAAATTCAACAAGCACTGAATGGAGGTAGTGGAGGGAATACCAACCCAACGAATCCAACTAAGCCATCGCAAGGTGCTGATGAAGTCAAGAACGTTGCTCTGAAGCCTGGCAAGATATTAATTGCCGATGCTGGAACAGAATTTATTGTGCGTTCAGGTAATGCTGTGATTTACACTGAAGTCTCCAGTGGCGTTGCAGACCTTACAGATGGTAAGGATTTATTGAATGGACAAGCTGCGCCTAAGAATCATCTGCTCTCGTTCCCACGTGAAGGCCGAGGCATTCAGGTGAAAGAAGGACAGACCAGCAATCTGATTGTCATGGTACGCGGCGGTTACACCATTAAATAGCGAACGACTAGTGTGCGTTAGGTACCTGCTGATATTGCTTCATCCTTCAAGAGACATGTCAGAGAATTTGGATTTTAATTCAGTATAGTCCTACTCATAATTATTGCCATTAGTGACAACGTTTTATACGTGTGAAGGCTGTAATCTCGACAAATAATAACTTCTGTAAATACCATTACAGGAGGTGTTTGAACATGGCACGAAGTAGTAGAAATCGTCAAGTGGTACCCGAATGCCGTGAAATGCTGAAACAGATGAAATATGAGATCGCAGCTGAGTTTGGATTGCATGTTGGTTACGGCGGCGGCTCAAATGGAGCGGATACGGAATTTGGTTCAGAACTTGGAGCCATCGGAGGGGGATTCTCTAATCGCCGTGCTGGATGGGGCCATTTGACATCCCGTGAGAACGGATCTGTTGGTGGGGAAATTACCAAGCGTTTGGTTCAGAACGCCGAGCAAAGCATTCTGGGAAGACTGTAGGTTTTTCATAATTTCGGTAAGAACTTATTCTTGAATAACTTCGATATGAAAAACCAAGAAAATCCTTGAGAATCAGCTCACTAACTGGATTGACACCTGGTAACAAATAAGTTAATATGCATGTTGAGGATTGTACATTTCAAACCTTTTCCTATCGGAAAAGGTTCATTTTTTGTGTAGGACCTCTTGATATATCATATACTATTCATATGGGAGGTTGATCTCATGTCTTTAACAGGGCGACGTTTATTTACATCTGAGTCCGTAACTGAAGGACATCCGGATAAAATCTGTGACCAGATTTCCGATGCGGTACTCGATGCATTTTTGGCTAACGATCCCAACGCACGCGTAGCTTGTGAAGTCTCCGTGGCAACGGGTCTTGTTTTGGTCATTGGAGAAATTAGCACTAAATCAGAATACGTGGATATTCCATCCATCGTACGCAATACCGTGAAGGAAATCGGGTATACCCGTGCAAAATACGGTTTTGATTCTAATACATGCGCGGTGCTGACATCGCTGAATGAGCAATCTGCTGATATTGCACAGGGGGTAAACGCTGCACTGGAGAATCGTGATCCTTCCCAAGTGGACAAGGAGACCGAGAACATCGGTGCTGGCGACCAAGGCTTGATGTTTGGTTTTGCAACCAACGAAACGCCAGAACTGATGCCTCTTCCAATCGCATTGTCCCACCGTATTGCTCGTCGTTTGTCTGAGGTTCGTAAAGACGGTACGCTGGAATACCTGCGTCCTGATGGTAAAACCCAGGTGACGGTTGAGTATGATGGCAATAAACCAGTGCGTGTAGATACGATTGTTGTATCGACTCAGCATGCTGAAGAAGCAACTCTGGAGCAAATCCAGAAGGACATCAAAGAACAAGTCATTCTTCCTGTGGTACCAGCTGAGCTGCTGGACGCAGAAACGAAATATTTCATTAATCCTACAGGTCGTTTTGTTATCGGTGGTCCTCAAGGGGATGCCGGTCTGACAGGACGTAAAATCATCGTCGACACCTACGGCGGCTACGCTCGTCATGGCGGCGGTGCATTCTCCGGCAAGGATCCTACAAAAGTAGACCGTTCCGCTGCTTACGCGGCTCGCTACGTGGCTAAGAACTTGGTTGCAGCGGGTCTGGCGGACAAGTGTGAAATCCAATTGGCTTACGCTATCGGTGTAGCAAATCCAGTTTCGATTAGTGTTGATACTTACGGTACGGGCAAAGTAAGTGAAGAGAAATTGGTGGAGCTTGTGCGGGGCAACTTCGATCTGCGTCCGGCTGGCATTATCCGTATGCTTGATCTGCGCCGTCCAATCTACAAGCAAACAGCTGCTTACGGCCATTTTGGACGAACCGATCTGGATCTTCCTTGGGAGCGCGTAGATAAAGTGGAAGCTTTGAAGGAACAAGCTGCAGCGAACTAAGTTTCGTATCTGGAAAAGTTTTAAACTGCTGAGTTACGAACCTTGGCATCTTTTCGAAGAGTAAATCATGGTCAGCGACTGCTTATATATCTGCTAATTCGTTTATTAATAGAGCATTACTCTATTAACCGACGCAGACTTATTACAAAAATGAAACAATTATAAAGCTGATGCCTATTATGGGTATCAGCTTTTTTTAATAATTTATTGGAAAAAGAGGAATATAGTTTATGACAAACTAGTTACTTTTAGATGAAATTATAGTAACATAGGGTTGAATTACATACACTCTCAAAAAATGCTACTACATTTTTGCTAGAACTTGATGTAAGATACGCGAAAGTGTTTTTTTTATAACAAAATCGTAACTTTTTCTCAAAAATGAAGTCTATTAATTAGAGACTTTAAATGTTCGGCATCCGTGTTGAACGAGAGATGGGAGAGTTACGAATACATGGTTAGTCAGGGGAAAACACTGAAGACTGAGAAATCAGGCGTAGGAAAAAAATGGTTGATTATTACACTGGCAGGGGTTATCTGGGTAGGCCCTGCGCTTAGCAACGGAATACCGGTTATAGAGAATCTATCGTCTTCATCTGTAGCTCATGCGGCATCCGCGTCAGCCAAGAAACTAGGTGAAGAAATCATTACTTCCGGTGCTGTTCTGATGAAATATCAGTATATTAACAGCACTGGGGGAAAATCGCTAGCCAATGTCATCCGCGTGGATCTCAATAACAAATACGTGAAGCTGGATGTCATGACAGGGCAAGGAAATCAATTTACAACGAGACAAAGCACGGGCGGAATGGCGAAGGAGAACGGCGCGGTTGCTGCGATTAACGGTGATTTTTTTAATACCGGCAGCGAAGGGGCTCCGATGGGTGCTCAAATATCGAGTGGTTTGTTGATGTCAACGCCATCTGATCTGAAAGGTATGTACGCTTTTGGTGTAACGAACGATGGAACGCCGATTCTGGACGAGTTTGCATTTTCGGGGAGTGTTACGGCTGAGAATGGAGCTTCATTCCCGCTTGCGGGCATGAACAAAGTCTCCTATGCGCCTGAAGGCACCGGATCAACGTATAGCCATGCGAATACAGCTTATATCTACACTAGTGCATGGAAGGCGGTTGAGCGTCCTAAGAACAGCTCGACGACGCCAACGGAGGTTATGGTAACGGACGGCGTCATTACGGATATTTCAGTGATGGCGGGATTGCCCACAGCGATACCGGAAGGTAGCTTTATTTTGCGAACCCATGGAGCTGCGGCAGAGTTCGTGAAAAAAAATCTGGCTGTCGGCCAAAAGCTGGACGCGAATTATGCGCTGGTGTCCAAAAAATCAGGTAAGGAACTGGACCCAACTACACTTCAAATGATGATTGGCGGTCATACCATTCTGGTTGATAACGGCAAGGCGACGTCATTCTCAAGAAACGTGAATTCGATTGGAGGAAGCCGGGCACGTACAGCTGTGGGTTACTCCAAAGACGGACGTTACGCCTATCTGATTGCTACGGAGAGCAATGACAATAGCAAGGGGATGACCCTTCAGCAGCTGCAGGATTTCATGACCAAGATTGGCGTATGGAAGGGAATGAACCTTGACGGGGGCGGCTCGACGACGATGGTCAACCGTCCACTGGCCGAGACCAATACCGAGCTTACCTTCAACACGGAATATGGCACGACGCAGCGCAGCATTGTAAACTCGCTTGGGGTGTTCTCAACGGCACCCAAGGGCAGCTTGAAAGGTCTGACGGTAAGCGGAAGCAACACCCTGCTCATCGGGCAGATGGGTACGTATGAACTGAAAGGCTATGATACCTATTATAACCCTATAGAAGCCGGCTCCATTAAGCCGACCTGGAAAGCCAGCAACGGCAATCTGGCCGTCAACGGACAAAGCATCAAGGCAACCAAGCCGGGCACAACTACTCTGACAGCAGTAAGCGGCAGCACAAAAGCTACCATGCAAGTTAAGGTGTTAGGTGCGGACGATATCGCCGCATTGACCACAGGCGTGTCGAGTGCTCCATTGCAGGCAGGAACGAGCGTTTCCGTGCCGGTCACGGCCGTAACGAACAATGGTCAGAGCCTGGAAGTGCCGAGCAGCGCACTGAAATGGGAGTTCATCGGATTTAAAGGAAGTGTAAAAGACGGACGTCTGACGGTATCCTCCGTCAACAGCAATACGAAGGTTGGTTATGCTATCGCACGATATGACGGCTTTAGCACAGTTGTTATTTTATCTGCTGCAGGAGAGAGCACATGGGAGAACTTCGAGAACGTGAGTTACCCTGTGAAGTTCACCACGAATGTGCCAGCAGTTACCGGTACTGCAGCAATTAAAAATGGCAGCGGAACAAAAGCAAACTCGAAGGTCTTGAATTTGTCCTATGATATGACAGGCGGATTAGGACAGAAAATGTACGCATACGCGGAATTGAACGGCACAGCCGGGAAATCCATTCCTGCACAAGCAACGTCCATGACGATTGATGTGGAAGGAGATAATAGTCTGAACTGGCTGCGCGCTGAACTGAAGGACAATAACGGAAAAACCGTATATGTGGATCTGGCGAAAGCGATCGATTGGAGCGGCTGGAAGACTCTGAGCATGGATCTGAGTGGATATAACATTGCATTCCCGGCGCAGATGAAGCGACTGTATGTGGTCAACGTGGAAGAAGGTCAGGATGAGCGCGCTTTGACGGGTTCAGTATCTTTTGACGATATAAGGTTCATGATGCCTTCCCAATCAGGGAATGAAGGACTTCCAACTGGAAAAGCAGTCATGACTATTGGGCAAAAATCACTCGTGCTGAATGGTTCCAAAGTGGCAATTGATTCGGCGCCAATCTTGAAAAATGGAACCACCTACGTTCCGATTAAGCATGTTCTAGATGCCTTCGGCGGGCAAGCAACATGGAACCAATCCGCTCAGCGGGTAGGTGTGTTGAGAGGCGGTATGCTCATGGAACTGACGGTAGGCAAGAAGGAATTCATCCTGAACGGTAAGCGCAGTTCGGCGGCTGTCGCACCGATGGTTCAAGGTGGTAGGACTTTGGTCCCTCTTCGTCTCGTTTCCGAGCAATTAGGCCTTAAAGTAAAATGGGACAAGAACACGAAGACCGTTACGATCGAATCATGATATGGTATGATATGTATATGAAACGTTAGAAATGGAGTAGAGTGCGTGGATTATCAAGCCGATGCCATCGACCGTGTCATAAAAAACGCCATCAAAGTGATGGAGGACAGCAAATACCAGATGTTCGAAATATTGGAGGCGTCGCGGCAGGAGCTCGCGTCTCTCAATCATGAACTGCAGCGGACATTAAAAGAAACGACGGAAACTTTAGAGAAGGTAGATCAGCTAGAGCTGAACTATCGCCGTTCCCGGATCCGGCTGACCGAGGTTAGCCGGGATTTTGTCCGGTACAAGGAAGAGGATATCAAGCAGGCGTATGAGAAAGCAACGCAGCTTCAGCTTGACCTCATGATTTACCGGGAGAAGGAAATGTATCTGAAGGCAAGACGAGACGAGCTGCAGAAGCGGGTTCGTAATGTAGAGAACTCGGTGGAGCGTGCAGAATCGATTGGATCTCAGATGGGCGTGGTGCTCGAATACTTGTCCGGAGAACTGGGCCAGGTTTCCCGAATCATTGAATCTGCGAAAAACAGACAGGTGATTGGCCTGAAGATTATTCTGGCACAAGAGGAAGAACGGAAACGCATATCCCGAGAGATTCATGATGGTCCTGCCCAACTTCTGGCTAATCTGGTTCTTAGGACGGAAATTGTAGAAAGAATGCTCGCGAAGCAGGAATTTAAGATGGTGCAGGACGAAATAGTAGATTTGAAGGGCCAGGTTCGCTCGAGCCTGGAGGAAATGCGAAAAGTCATTTTCAATCTGCGTCCAATGGCACTCGATGATCTAGGATTAATCCCCACACTGCGTAAATATGTGCATGATTATGAAGAGAAATCGAAAATCCGCACGATCTTCGAGACACGGGGGAAAGAGCATCGTCTCTCTTCTGCGATGGAAGCGGCCATCTACCGGTTGGTGCAGGAAGCACTTTCGAATGCTGCAAAACATGCTTACCCGACTTATGTGCTTGTTGAGATTACTTACCAGGCGCAATTGGTCAAAATCGTTGTACAGGACAATGGCCTGGGATTCAATGTCGAATTGCTGGAACAGAAAAGCAGGGACCACTTTGGGTTAATTGGCATGCGGGAGAGGGTTGAACTGCTCGAAGGGAGAATGGAGATCGATTCAGCCGAGAACCAGGGAACCAAGATCGTGATTCATATCCCGACGAACGTAGAAAAGAGAAAGGAGTAATCGGATGGAACATATGGAGAAAGAGAACGCGATTATTAAAGTATTATTAGCCGATGACCACCAGCTGTTTAGGGAGGGTCTGAAGCGGATACTGAATATGGAGGACGACATTGACGTCATCGGTGAATGCGGTGATGGAATTCAAGTGCTTGAATTCTGTAACGAAGTGAAACCGGACATCGTGCTGATGGATATTAACATGCCAACAGAGAACGGTGTTCAAGCGACCGAGAAACTACGTGAAATGTTTCCTGAGATCAAGGTTATCATACTGTCGATTCATGACGACGAAAGTTATGTGTTTGAAACGCTCCGCAAAGGAGCTAACGGTTACCTCCTGAAGGATATGGAAGCCGAGTCACTGATTAACGCGATCCGTTCGGTACATGAGGGATATGCATTTATCCATCCAAAAGTAACAGGCAAGCTGATTCAACAGCTTCGTCGGATGACTTATGTAAACGAAGCAGGCGCTATGGCGGAAAGCGGTACGCGCGAAGCGGGAGTCAAGTTTGTGGCAGGCGAGAATAACCCATTGACAAGGCGCGAAGCGGAAGTGCTCAGACTAATGGCCGAAGGCAAGAGCAACAAGATGATTGGAGAATACCTGTTCATTAGTGAAAAAACTGTAAAAAACCACGTCAGCAGCATTTTGCAGAAGATGGAAGTGGACGACCGTACGCAAGCGGTTATCAACTCGATCAAATATGGCTGGGTGACGTTGTAATCGCCGATCCGAATGCACGGACGCGTCTTACATAGGGAGGGAACTGCCAAGGGCGGTTCCTTTTTGTTATATTATAGAGCATATAAGTTTTCAGCGAGCTCAATAATTGCAACAAAAACAACATTCTAACTGTGTATTTGTGTTAGAGCCGTTCCCGTCAAGTTTAGTGTGGGCTCTGGTTACATAACTGTCACCGTCCCCTCCTGATCAGCATATATTGTTGATAAGAGAAGGAGGTGAGTCTCATGGTTGCCCAATTGCTGTGGATACTCGCGGTGTACGGGATCGCTGTTGCTCTGGTTCATATCGTGCATGCCCGTCATCTTAGAAGAGCCGGTGAAGGCACGGGGCGGCGCAGGCATTATGTGCTGATCACGTCCAACCATGAGCGGCAGGTGGAATGGTATTTAAGAGCCCTTTCATGGTATGCCCTGCTGAGCGGGACGCGTGTGCGTGTCACCGTCCTTGATGACCAGTCTTATGATGATACGCTGAAGATTGTCCAAAGACTGACTCATTTGTCCGGAATCGAACTGGTGTACGGGACATGGAGATCCGATGGTCAGGCATCACGGGAACCCGAGGCAGATTCGAATGAAGATGAAGTGATACGGATCGATCTGAGGCATTCGATGGAGGCAGTTCAGATTCCTTATGTACAGGGTTAGACATCAAAAAGTTGTTGTTTCAGCTCCCAGGATCATATTCATATTGTTGAAGGCGTGAAGCACACTCCGACCGCGTAGGTGAGAGGTGTGCTTTTTGCATTTTTTCAAAAAAGTTGTTAGAGGATAGGATTGTGCGTTGGTGTTATAAAAAAACATATTGTGACAGGATTCGACAAAGGACATCGAAAAGGGGAGCTATTGATGATGTGACGATCCTGGCACGGAGGTGCAGCTGTAGATATGAAACGGCCGAGTGGTTCGAGTGAATATCGGCTGTCCATCTTCATGATCATGTTTCTCTCTAATAGGATTAGATATGTTGTCTAACTTAGTTCTCTACTGATAGCAATTGAAAGCAAATTGAAACAATGAAAAAAATGAATAGGTACATGGGCTTTCTTAAACTTACTAGTACAGTATCAGTCACATGACCTTTACCCACTTTATATCTCTTGATATTGGAGTTGATGTCCGTGCAGATTGCTATATATGCTATTCGCACATCCGAGAAATGGGAATGTCGTCTCTCCTTAGATCTGCGGGTGGATTTTCAGTGGTGGTATGGAAAGAAGCGATGGTTGGATGAGAGTGCAAATAATCCGATATTTGTATTGTTGTCCTCCCAGATGCCGCTAGGCTGGGCTGTTGAAATTCGCGAGAAATTTCGATCCATCAATGAAATGAATGAGTGGAGTGTACGAGAGTGGCAGAACTATGTATTCCTTGGATTAAGGGGGTCTTTACTTCAAGAGCCTGAAGTCAGCAGGCCTCAGTGGGGCGCTTTGTTCAAAGAGATACAGTTGTTGAATGGAGCTCGAATAAGGTCTCTGATGGAGATGGGAAGCACTGTTGAACATGGAGCTGTGTTGATGCAGCAGGCAGAGCTGCTGATTCAGTGTATGGAAGGACGAGCCTTGCTTGCAGGCGAGGTCGAGGCTCTGTTGGCGGAGGTCGCCGGGGAGGACACCGGCGACTGGCGCTCCGCGGCCCAGCTCGGCGTCCTGCTGGGCCGCCTGCGCTTGGAAGCGGGACTGGCACAGCCCGCCCCGCGCCATTCGCCCGGCTGGCTCCGCCGCCGGGCCGTGGCCCCCCGCTGCCGGCGATGCGGCAGCGAGGCCCGTAGCCGCACGGCATGCGCCGCGTGCTGCTCGGCGGCTTGCGCCTATTGCGAGGCCTGCCTCGCCATGGGGCGCAGCCGCGCTTGTGCCCTGCTGCTGCATGGTGCAGCAGGGTCGGCCGTGCGGGGCACGGCCGGGGGTTCCCCCACCGCGGCATTGGGCCGGTGGGGGCTTAGCGCAGCGCAGAGCGCCGCCGCTGGCGCTGCGCTGCAGTTTTTGGCGGAGCCGCCCGCAGGGGGCTCCGCGGGGCTCGCCCGGTTTCTCATCTGGGCGGTGACCGGGGCCGGAAAAACCGAAATGGTATTTCCTCTGATATTAAATAAACCCGGTTTTATTAGGGTCTTAGACGACGAATAAAGTTTGTGACCATATTTTGACCATATTATATCCGAAATTAAATGCCGTTCATGAGTTTGCGGAACTTATCAACGGTATCCTTCTTCAATTTCTTAGTTACATGCATATAGACATTACGAGTTATTTTCTCATCTTTCTGGCCAAGTCTCTCCATGATCTGTAATAGCTCCGCTCCTGCCTCTGCAAGCAGCGAGGTATGCGTGTGTCTAAAGGAGTGAGGGGTAAGGTTCATATTTAGTCCAGAAAGCCTTAGAAGCCTCTTCAAGCGGTTCTCAATCACTTTCGGTTTTTCTGGGTAACCGTGGAATTGTGTAAGCTTCGGAAATACAAAGTCTTGATCATGATATGAATTTCGATAGCGCATCATGATTTCTTTTTGAAGAGTCTTATATTTTTTTAATTCATTAATTAGTTCATCATCCACTAAGATTAATCTTTTCGATGATTTAGTTTTAGGAGTATTCAAGGTGTAATTTCTGGTATTGTTCGTTTTATTCCAGTATGTTTTCGTTATGCTGATGCTTTTTTCTTCGAAGTTTATATCCTTCCACTTAAGTGCACATAGTTCGCCTACACGCATCCCGGTATAAGCTAAAGTCAAAAAAACAACATAATCTTTATCCATTCCATGTTTTTCAGCTATTTCAAGAAAACTGATTAATTCGTCTTTTTCAAAGTATTTGGGTAGTTCCGTTTCATTTTCTAGTTCATCAATTGTTTGATTGAATGCTGGTACTATTGCATCAACGGTCGGATTAATTTTAATTATTTCCATCTGCTTGGCTTTTTTAAATAGCATTTTGGCTGTTGCATGGGTGCTGATGATCGTTTCTTTAGAGTAGCCATCTTTCTTTAGTGTTAGCAGGTAATCTTGGTACATTTCTCTAGTAATATCTTTCAGCATAATATACTTGAAACTCTTTAACATTCTGTTAATCGAGACTTGTCTTGATGCGACCGTAGAATCCTTAACATTTTGGGTCTTACTGTAGAGACTTAACCATCTAGGAGCAAATTCTGCAAAGGTTGTATTCTTCTCCTTTACAAATGTACCATTTGTTAATTCTATCTCCACTGTTGCAGCATCTAATTGCGCTTCTTTTTTAGTTTTAAATCCTCGCTTTGTCGATTGTTTCTTTTTCCCGGTTACTGGATCGATTGTGGAGTAATACTTGTACATCCATCGAACGCCGTCTTTAGTGGTGTATTTTTGAAAACTAGCCATGTTATCCTCCCCTTTCTCTTTGTTTAAAATCTAAAAATCTCACCCCCTTTAGGAATCTAACCAGGATCTTAAAGCAACCTGAGAAGCTCTAGTTCGTTCCCGATCCCTCTCAGCTTTTTCTTCTTGTATTTCTATTTCAACTTCTTCATCAAGAGCTTCAAGTTCACTCCGGAGTTCGGATTTTTTTATATCCTTATAGTCTATCTTCCACTGCTGTAATAACCCATTTTTAAAAAATGTTGTTTCATGACCGCATAGAAAACAGTATCTAGCGTTTCCATCTGCTACTTGCGCACATTCAATTATTAGATCTCCATCTCTATCGTGGTATCTATTGTCACATCTATTTATTATAAATTCACCGCAGACTTTACAAAATTCCCCTTCAATAATTTCCTCATTATCACATTTAGGGCAACGGTTTGCTCGTCCGTTTTCATCTAATGCATATCCTTCGTATATCATATGTGACTCCCCTAACCTTCCACTAATTTTTTTGCTTCTGCACACTGGACAATAACTAGGTGAGGTTCTGTAAAAAACAACCTTGCATCGAAGACACTGGTATTCAGTATTCTTCTTAAAAATATAATCTCGAAAGAGTTTGACTAACTTATCATTTGGGTCTAGTCTTCGTCCCAAATCAATCCCCTTATTAAAAAACTTTAAAATGTTTGTGGACGCATTGATAGAAAGTGAGCACCACTTGCTTAAATCATTAGCGTTGAACTTTTTAAGGGCTAAAAGTACACTGGTGGGTGCTAAAAGAGAGCGAGCAAAACAATCAGCTTCCTGTTCAAATATTTTGTATTCATGTTGGGTAAGTGAACTCCTTGATAATATCGTCTTATTTGTTATTTCATTATGTTTTAGAAGGTAGTGACCTATTTCATGAGCAATGGTCCATCGTCTTCTACCTTCGTTTTGAATTAAGTCGTTGTATAAGATCATATATTTGTGTTCAGACTTTCGGTAATAACAACAGCCTTCTTCACTTCCAGCAAAAACGATAACTTCATCCGTAGTCATGTTATTCTCTTCTGCAAACCGAGAGTAAGTAATAATCCGAAGATTTTTAAATCCTCTAGTTAGCTTTTTTACTTTGATTGGTAATTGATTAATGTGGTTTTGTTTCAGTAGTGTATAAGCAGCCTGTTCAGCTCTTTTAAAATTGGGTTTAGATATCATCATCATCCTCTTTATGCTCTTCACTAAAAGCACGATCGAAAGCTGCGTCCAAAATTTTCACAGCTTTTTCTAGGTCTTGTTCAGATACTTTTCTGGCAAAACGTTCAATTTTATGATAGTTTTCGCTCCAATTTTTATCACTTTTGCCCGCTGAATATTTTAAGCCGTTGTCTGGATCATCAGTACGACCCAGCAAATAGTCAGTTGATACATCAAATACAATGGCAATTTTTACAATCATATCTGAATCAGGATCTCTATTTCCTGTCTCCCACATAGCAATGGTGCTTGTTGATTTTTTAAGTTTTGTTGCAAGTTGAGCTTGTGTCATACCTCTTTTATTTCGAAGTTCTGCTAATCTCGGCCCAAGGATTTTAAGGTTTCTCAATTTGAATTCACTCCTAAATAAATAATTACAAATAATAAAATCACTTAAAGTGATAAAAAGAGTTGACGAATCACTAATAGTGAAGTAAGATGGATTTACCAATCACATTTAGTGAGGATAAGGGGGTGATTAAAATGAATCAAACATTGGTTAATGCTCGAAAAAAGATGGGCTTGACAATTTCTGAAGCCGCTAAGGAAATAGGAATATCTCATGGCATGTTAGCTATGTTAGAAACACAAAAACGAAAAGGTAGCGATTTAACTAAGGTGAAAGTGTCTAGGTTCTATAATCAAAGTATAGAAGAGCTTTTCTATACCCATTAAATCACATATAGTGATTATTTGCAATGTATTTTTCTTTTGTTTATCACATTTCGTGTACATAAAACCAGAATAGGAGGGAATGCATGAGTAACAGTGTAACACCATGCAGAAAAAAGAGATTTAAAGGCGAAGAACCATCTGCAACAGTCCAGGTAATTGTTGATCATGAGTTCGTAAGAAAGTTGGCTAAAGAAGAGATGGGTAAAATTCTTGATGAAGCTGGTACTTGGTGGGACATGAAGAGACTTGAGCATGAGACTTGTCGTAAACGTGACTGGCTTATCTCAAACGTTCTGTTAAATCCAAAATTCAAACTTGAGATGGAGGAGATCACAAATGGCTGTGAGGGCGGACGTTGGATGTTTAGAGCAATCCTGATGAAAGATTTTTTGGACAAGCATTTCCATCACCTGAACCGATCCGTGAAGTCGGGAAAAATCTCATAAATGAAAGGAGAAAAAGCATGAGCAATAACAGTTTGATTTTATTTGAAGGGCAAGAGGTCACAATCCTTCTTCCGGAAGATGTTAATTTTCAGTTCAAAGGTGACTTCCTAATCCTTGCAAAAAACGTAGCCAATTCTCTTGAGTATGCAAGAACCGAGGAAATATCCAAGTTCTGCAAAAAAGAGCATGTCTTTTTGGTGAAGAACAATCAAATCTCGTCTTCGGCGATTCACCGAATTCGGAAATTGAACAACACAGGGGAAACATTCATATCCAATCTTTCCTTGAACCGTGTTTTAGGGAAATCAGAGAAGCCAAAAGCTGAAAAATTTCAAGACTGGCTTTATGAAGACATGTTACCGACGATACAGATGACTGGGCAATATACATTACCCGGGACGGAATCGGACTTGCTCCACTTTAAAAAGGCAGCCTATATGGTTGAAGTTGCGGCAAATGTATTGAGACTGCCTGATACTGGCCGATTAAAGTTGCTTGGAGACTTCAATCGGCAATATGGTCTAACGGTTCCTTTACCGGGTTATGCTGACGAACCTCTTACGGAATCTGCGACAGAGCTTCTGAAAAAACACAGTATCGGTATGCAAACTAAGGTATTTAATGCGTTACTCCTGAATGGCGGTATATTGGAGGAAAGAGAGCGGCCATCCAGCAAAGGGAGGATCAAAACTTTCAAGTCCCTAACTGATTCTGGTCTTGAATATGGAAAAAACATCATTAGTCCAGCTAATCCGCGAGAAACGGCACCACATTATTATCCTGAACGGTTTCCAGATTTGTTAAGACGGGTGGGATTACTATCGTGACGCTGCCTGAACTGGCTCGCTTATGGTTTAGGAACCCGATGCAACATGCAATCATTATCCGAAATATCAAAAAACAATCTAAAGGAGCTAATTAAATATGGAACCTATTAAAATGATCGAAATTGACCCTTCTGAAACAATTCACTTATTTGATGTTTTTCAGAAGCACAATATTGTCAGTAGCTTGGAGTTAAATAAAGAGGGTATGGCCGATCCCTTTATGGCAATCACTTCGCAACCAGTAAAGGCAGAGTACATTGAACGTTTTAACGATGAGAGTGGCGACGCTATAGTTGTTCACCTTGGAGAATTGGAATTATGTTTTGATATTTTCGGAACCTCGTTTTTTAAACACATCTCTGATTGTCAGGTTGATATATGCATCACTGATGGTAAATATTCAGCGTTCTTTAATGGCGGAGTTATTTCTCCAGAAGGGATTGCCGAGGCTAGAGCTTATACAGAGGATTTCGAGGATTCGGAAGAACTCTTGCCGCTCTACGTAAATTCACATGAGCAAAGACTGATTGAATGTGTTCGTTCCCTGGAATTCGAGGACCTATTGGACGCAGAAGATGCATTGATAAATGCATCTAAAGAGGCTCAGAAAAACGCTTCTAAAAAAATCAATACAAAGGAATACGAAATTGCAAATGGTTGGCAGCAACGTAGCACTTCATTAGTCGTGTTATCTAAATGTTTAGCTGACGCAAATTCAGATTATCGTTCTCACATCTACCCGGAGGGACAATCTGATGAACAATGAGTTAATCCGCGAAAAAGCCAAGGTTATACGGGAACAACAAGGCGGGAGGATTTTCGGCTTTCCGATCCATGAGGAAGAACCATATTCACCTTATGCAGTAGTTGTTTTTTGGGGTGGGATGTACCATGTTTATCCGGAAGCTAAAGACATTTCGTTTGCCGCATTAGGTGTTAAGACAGTTCTTGAGCAGCTCCAAAAACATGGTGAGGATGTAAACTTCGAACGGGATGTTAGACTCATTTCCTATCAAGCTCAGATCGATGCACCGAACGTTGTTATGCGCCGGTTAAAGAAGGAAAATGTAACCCGTCCTCTTTTAGAAAAGGGTGTTGATGTAATTGAACATGACGAATTGCCGGGTGAGTATCTGTTTTCTGGACGTGGTCTTGTTAAGTGGACTTACATCGAGATGGTGGACGAAAAAAACCCCAAAGCGATCCAGTTCATGAACGAATATTACAAACTGTTGGCAATGAGGAAGTACGGTAAGACAGTTGCTGCAATTAAGCAGGAGGTAAGAAGAAAGACCAAGGATGAAGCAATAGCATGGATCGAAAAGACATATAAACGATATATCAGCGATAGCCGCGAAATCATAGACATCATGAATTTATTAAGTGAAAGGTAGGTTAGCGAAATGACAAGTAAAATATCAATTCAAGAAGCTAGAGAAAGAGCAGGTATGACGTTGGGGGATGCTGCACTTGCAGCAGGAATTACGAGGGAAAAAATGGGATGGTATGAAGACAATCCCAGCGAGATCGAAGGCCTTGAAGCAATTGCTTTGTGCAAACTGTATGGCATTAAGCTAAACGAAGTAGACTTCTGCTCTAAATCTGACAAGGCTGAACCTCATAAGATTTATCTACCTTCCAGACGATTGACCTTTCTGCTGGAAATGAAGAAAAATCTGTCAACCATCATGTTATCGGTCACCGACGACGGACAATACTCCGAAAATAACCTTTTGGAAGATCTTATTGATTTGTTAAATGATGTTGGTCACGAAGAGGAAGCAATCATGAACGAACTGGAAGCCGGTATTGTGTCTATAAAAAGCGAAAATCACCTTAACTTGTCTTTGGCGGGACGTTAAGGCGATCTAACAATTA
>NZ_JARXYU010000009.1:0-219023 GCF_029893715.1 Paenibacillus sp. LBL
AAACTAAACAACCAGTCGCCGGTTCATTTCCGCCAACTGGCTGCTTAAACTTGCAAGGTGTTTTGATCCCTGTCTCACAAACGGGGGTCAGTCCCTGTTAGGTAAACGGCCTCCTTTTTATGATGTGCGGGTGATTGAGACTGTCCTCCCTGGACTCAGGACCAGCAGCAAGGCGCGTTAACATAGGAAGTGTCTCCCGTATTGGCTCACAAGCGTCATATCAACTGGTTCGCTGCGTCTATCTCCGTTTCATCGATTTCAGCATGCTTTTGCTTGTGGTGCATCCGGCTTGCCAGCCATGTACTGATCTCGTACAAGCCAATCAGGGGGATAGCAACCATGAGGTGGGAGACGAGATCAGGCGGGGAGATCAGTGCTGCAATGATCACCAGAATGACATAGGCATACCTCCGCATGGTGTGCAGGATAGCCGGGCTTAATAATCCGATCCGGGTCAGGAACAGGACAACAACCGGCAGCTCGAAGGCCAGTGACAGTGGGATCATAATATTGAACATAAACCCGAAGTACTGGGAGACGCCATATGTTTCCACCAGCTCCATCTGACTGTTGATTCCCGTTGTAAAGGCAAGACTCATAGGAAAAACCACAAAATAAGCAAAGCTTACTCCTATGATGAAGCATAAGGCGGAGAAGGGGATGAACCGGAGTGCCGCTTTCTGCTCGCGGTTGTTCAATCCCTGGTTAACGAACAGCCATATTTGATACAGGGCAAACGGCAGGGTGGGCAGTAGCGAAAGGACGATACCGATGCTCATATAGATGCGCAGGCCGTCCCAGGGTGAGAATACATTCCAGGTTACCTGAAATGCCGGCGAATGATGCTTTAGCACTGATAAGACGTAAGGCGCGGCAATCAGTCCGATGACCATGCTAAGTATAAAAACGGCGGCCACCTGCAGGATCCGTTTCCTTAACTCGGCGATATGTTCCAGCATCGTCATGGTATTCTTGATCTCCATAGTCTTGATCACTCCTTGTTCATCATCGGAAGATGGGTGTGCATCGCTGTTTTTTCTTCAATTCCTTGAGTTCAAACGTATTAAATCCCTCCTGCATTTTTCGGTGAATTTCCTGGATGCTCTCCACATCCTCAAAAGAATATCGGCGATTCCCTCCCTTGGTACGCTCCGGAAAAACAAGCTTTCGTTCCTCGTAATACCGAATTTGTCGTTCCGTCAATCCAGTCAGTTCGCAAACCACCCCAATACTCATCACCTTACTCTCCATGAACTTTACCTCCTGTGTAAGTATTATTAACCCTGAGCTTTTGTTAAATGGCTTTGGATTAAAAATGAAAGAAGATAAAACGGTAATAATTGGGCAATTGCATTTCGTTTGGAAGGATTTATGACATGATTTTATGAAAAAGAAGTGAAAAAAGCAATCGTTTTTCAAAAATAAAAAAAACAATGTTAGGATTCCTAACAAATTTTACGTCAAATTTTGGTTTCTTTGCTAAGATCGGCTCATGAGTCCAATCCAGCACAACTAGCGAAGGAGTGAACGAGGGTGGCTACAAAAGAACAACCAAAAGAAAAAGAGATGACCCGGAGACAATTTCTGACGACCGTTGGCAAAGTGGGAGGATCTGTTGCCGTCTTCAGTCTAATGGGTACGATGGGGCTCCTATCGCCTGAAACGTTGAAAGCAGCGGAATATACGCCTCCCGGTAAGAATGACTTAAATCTTAGCGGCCGTGGAGGCAAAAAAATCATCATTCTTGGAGCAGGGATAGCGGGTTTAACGGCAGCCTATGAGCTTGGGCTGGCAGGCTATGACTGTACGATTCTGGAAGCGAAGGAATTCGCCGGTGGTCGTAACTGGACAATCCGCAAAGGGACCTCTGTGGCGGAGATTGGTTCAGGTCGTCAGACCTCCCGCTTTGATAACGGACTTTATTTCAATGCAGGCCCGATGCGAATCCCGCAGTTTCATGTCACGCTTGATTATTGCAAGAAGTTTGGTGTTGCCATCGAGCCCTTCAACAATGTGAATGAGAGTGGCTATTACTATAACGAGAATGTTGGCGCGTTATCCGGGCAGCGGGTCCCTAAACGTGCGGCCAAGGCAGATGTTCGCGGTTATGTTGCCGAGATGCTTGCCAAAGCGGTGAATCAAAACGCGCTGGATCTGCCGCTTACGGCGGAAGAGAAGCTGAAGCTCGTAGATTATCTGAAGGCCGAGGGGGACCTGAATCCGGACCTGTTCTATAAGGGATCGGAACGCGGCGGTTACAAGGATGAACCGGGAAGCCGGCTGGATGCGGGGGTTCTCCGGGATCCGTTCGATCTGAAGGCCATCATTCATTCAGGTTTCGGTAAATATTTCAGCAATGAGTACAGTTATGACCAGCAGATGATGATGTTTCATCCGGTCGGCGGCATGGATGCCATCGTGAAGGCATTTGAGAAGCGGCTTGGCAACCGAATCAAGTTCAAGTCAGAGGTGAAGGAGATTCGCCAATCCTCCTCGGGGGTGCGGATCGTGTATAAGGATGGCAATTCCGGCAAAGATCAGGAGCTCCGAGGGGATTACTGTATCTGTACCATACCGCTGACGGTACTAAAGAAGATTCCGGCAGACTTCTCGCCGGAGATGTCCAAGGCCATCAGCAGTGTCGGATACGCCTCCGCGGGTAAAATCGGTCTGCAGTTCAAGCGGCGATTCTGGGAGGAAGACGATGATCTCTACGGCGGCAGCAGCCTTACGAATATGGATATTACGCAAATCTACTATCCTCCGACCGATTATTTCGGGAAAAAGGGAATTCTGCTCGGCTACTATGCGTACGGGGGGACTGCCGACAAACTTGGGGGCATGTCGTACGCAGAGCGCGAGAGACTAGCGCTGACGCAAGGGGCCAAAATCCATCCGCAGTATCCGAAGGAGTTCGAGGCTTCCTACTCCATCGACTGGAAGAAGACCAAGTACCAGGAAGGGGGCTGGGTGTCCTATTCCGCCAACGACAGGAAAACCTACTATCCTACCTTGTGCAAGCCGGATAACCGCGTTTATTTGGCAGGGGAGCACATCAGTTATATCACGGCCTGGCAGGCAGGAGCCATCGAATCTGCACGTGAGGTCGTAACCGATATCCATAAGCGTGTCATGAAAGCCTAAATTGAAGGGAGACTATTCAATGAAAAACCAATGGAAGACGTTACTGGCTCTGACCATGTTATTCAGTGCCGTAAGCGTCACCGCGTATGCAGACAGTGCCACTGTCCATAAGAAGCCATCCAAGGCAGCGCCCGCTCCTAAATTTTACGGCAGTCCTACTTCTTCTATCTCAAGCGGGGTAATTGTGCCGGAAGGGTCTTCTTACCTCTATACCAGCGGGACGGTGCCCCCTATATTGAACAAGGATGGCAAAACGGTGTACGAACGTTATGGCGACACCAAAACCCAGGGGCTCGGCATCCTGAAGGAGATTGAGAAGCAGCTGAAGGAGCAGGGACTGACAATGAAGGATGTTGTTTATCTGAGGGTGTACCTGACCCCGGATGCAGCCAAGAATGGAAGTTTTGATTATACCGGCTGGTTTGATGCTTACGCCCAATTCTTTAATACGAAGGAGAATCCGGTTAAGCCTGCTCGTTCCACCGTAGGAGTAGCCAGTCTCGTTAATTCCGATTGGTTGATTGAGATTGAGGCGGTAGCCGTGTTTCCGAGTAAGAAGAAATAGGGAGCAGGATAGTTGAAAAAAAAGAAATAACAAATCCAGCGCTTAGGAGTCAAACAGAGTCCTATTACTTAATTAGAGGAGTTGAGTCCAAATGTTCCAGAATGTCGGCTTTGTCGGATTAATGATGATCTTGGTTGTCGTCCTCATTCTGTTCGGGCCTTCGAAGCTGCCGGAACTTGGCCGGGCGGTAGGCCGTACATTGTTCGAATTCAAAGCTTCCGCAAGAGAGCTTGTTGGCGATGATAAAGAGGAAGAGAAGGACAAAGAGAGAGATCGGGAGGCATCGGTCATTAAATTGAAAGGATGATAGGCGGTTGAATCCGGTACCTAAGAAACAAGGAGCCTTGAATAGGAAGATGTAAAAAAAGCTGTCCCGTGGATCTGTCGAGATCCACGGTGGCAGCTTTTCTATATCTTCACAATTGCAGGCCACCGGAGAAAGAAAGAGGAAGAATCTGCGCATGACATCCTTTGCCAGGATTCAGAGAAACTCGTGACGGGTATACACAAGTACAGGCAATTATAGAATTCATCATTCATTACTCTAAGAGGAGCTGATATTTATGGATAGCAACGTATTTAAAGGGAAATGGAAGCAGATGAAGGGCGAAGCGAAGAAGCAATGGGGCAAATTGACCGATGACGACCTCGACGTGATTGCTGGAGAAAAGGACAAGTTGGTAGGGAAGATACAGGAACGCTACGGTCACTCGAAAGATGACGCAGAGCGTGAATATACAGATTGGAGTACCAGGTTCCGTGACTAGTCTATTCAGAGGATAAGGGAGGCGGAATGATCATGCTGGAATCCCGGGTTGTGACCGGCAAATTGATTGATATTCGTGACGGCAAAGCGTTTACCTTACACGGAGACATGGTCAGCACCTATCATTTGGGATACTATGAGATGATGAACGAGGAAGCTCTCCCTGTCAAAGACAGTCAACAGGCGGCTTCCCCCGCGGGGCTTATGGCGGAGGAAACTGCCGAATCATCCGGCTGGCTCCGCAGGGAATGGAAACCGTTGACCAGTTTCATAACCGCTTGGAAAAAGAGTGCAAATCGTGCCTGATTTGCACTCTTTTTGTGTCTTCTTAAGCCGGGGTATCAAGCCCTTAGGCATGAAGAAAATCATGTGAGTTTTATATTTGAAAAGTCATATTGACTTAGGTGTAATGCGGTGTAGAATGAGGTCAAAAGGAAGTTTGATCAGCCCATTCTAAGACATCGAAGGAGTGCATCATCATCAAGGCTGTCCAGGTTATTCACAAGCCGCGTAAACAGGTTTCATACCAGCGCAGAAATTTGATAGCGGCAACATGGGAAGGGGTCCCGGCGATCATATTGCAGACGCTGCTGGGAGGGCCTTTTCTTACAGGGTACTTATTGTTCCTGGGCGCGGAGTCCAGCGAGGTTGGATTCGTTCTTGCCGTCACAACGCTGTTCAACGTGCTTCAGATTCTAGTAGCGTACCTGATCCAGCGCCTGCAATACCGCAAGAAGGCCATGATTGTATTCGTCTTTGTGCACCGCATCTTATGGGGGGCCACGGGCGTTATTCCGTTTATTTTCCCGGAACGCTGGTGGATTCCGGTGTTTATGGTTTTGTACATGGCCGCCTTTATAGCCAATACCGTATCCGGCGTGCTCTGGACTTCGCTCATTAGCGATATGGTGCCAGCGAAGGTACGGGGACGTTATTTTGGCATACGCAATACGATTTTGAATGCGCTGGGGGCCTTGACCCTGTTTGTCGGGGGGGTGATCCTGGACCGTTATCCTGGCAGCGAGGGCTTCCTAATTCTGTTTATCATTTCATGGATTGCAATTTCCGCGAACTTGTCCCTATTCTTCTTGTATCCGGACCCTCCATTCGAGCATTCGAGTGAGCGTCAGTTTAAAGCGATGATCCGAAAGCCACTTGCGGACTCCACCTTCATCAGGTCAACGTTATTTCTGGCAGCCTGGTTGTTTCTGCAGACGCTGATTGTCCCGCTATATTCATACGCCATGCTAGATGTTCTGCATATTTCGTATTCGGTCGTTTCCATCATGACGGTTGCACAAACCATGGTCATGATGATCGGCTTCTATGTGTGGGGGAATTTGAACGCGCGCTTTAGCAACAGAACCTTGCTCTACTGGACGCTGCCGCTTATTGCAGGCTCATGCTTGTCATGGGGACTGCTGTCAGTCCTGCCGGTTATTCCGGTGCTGCTGCTGTCGCATATGCTGCTGGGTGCCGGAGTAGGCGGGTTTAACCAGCTGGCCTTCAACTTTATGATTGGGGATACGCCAAAAAGCGAACGGCCGATGTTTATTGCTGTATACTCGGCGATAACGGGTTTTACTTCTTTCCTGGGCCCTGTGCTGGGAGGTTTTATATTTAAGGGGATCGCAAATGCGCCGGACTGGGTATCTCAATACGGATTTCAAACCGCAGTGGGCGTCTTGATGGTGCTGATCGCATTGACGGTTGGGCGGAGAGTTCTTCGTTCTCCATAGAAGAGTGGCGATTTGCGGGTGATCCTTCATCTAATTTATATTTAATATCATGAACGGAAGGAGGGAGACTCGAGGTGGGAATGATTGCCCTTGTGGTCGGAGCCACGGGACTTGTAGGCCGTTTGGTAACCGACGAGCTGCTGCGCCGTGAGGAGCTTGACGAGGTGCGCGTGCTCGTTCGAAGGCTTCCGGATGTTACACATCCCAAGCTGAAGCCCATCCTGGTGGAGTGGGATCGGCTGGATCGATACAGCGATGCTTTTTCCGGCGTCCATAGCGTGTATTGCTGTTTGGGGACAACGATTAAGAAGGCCGGTTCCCAGCAGGAGTTCCGCAAAGTGGATGTGGATTATGTCATCAAAACCGCAGAGCTGGCTAAGCGGCATGGCGTAAGACAGTTTATGGCGGTCAGCTCCGCTGGAGCCAATCCGAAGGTGCGTAATTTCTATCTGCGGACAAAGGGGGAAACGGAACAAAGATTGGGCGAGATCGGTTTTCGAGGACTGCATCTGTTCAGACCGTCATTATTGCTGGGTGACAGGCCCGAGCAGCGGTTTGGGGAGCGAGCCGCTTCGGTTCTCATGACAGCCTTCGATTTTGCGTTCAGAGGTCCGAAACTCGCTCCATACCGCGCCATTCCGGCGGTAAAGGTAGCCAAGTCAATGGTCAACATAGGGCTAACGGATATGAAAGGCCATCATATCTACACCAACGAAGTCATTCATGTACTTGGCGAGGCAGCTGATTAGATTTGCCAGAGTCACCGTGGCAGATTACAATGTACACAGATAGGAATACATAGAGAGGGTGATGAACGATGAGTAAAAATATCATATCGACGAACCAAGCGCCAGGAGCCATCGGGCCTTACAGCCAGGCTGTTGAAATTAACGGATTGGTGTATACATCAGGCCAGCTTGGTCTGAACCCGGAGACAGGTGAATTCGGCGAAGGGGTACAGGAGCAAACCAAGCTGTCCCTTAGCAATGTGAAGGCGATTCTTGAAGCGGCCGGGACAAGCCTGGAACAGGTGGTTAAAACCACTGTGTTCTTGAAGGATATGAATGATTTTGCCGCCGTGAATGAAGTGTACGGCAGTTTCTTCGCAGAGCCGTATCCTGCCCGCAGTGCCGTGGAGGTTGCCCGTCTTCCGAAGGACGGACTGGTTGAAATCGAAGTTATCGCTGTTAAGAAATAAGCAATTCTATGATAGGAGCTCTGCCTACCTTGGCAGAGCTCCTATTTGTTTGGTTTTATGAATTAATTCCCATTAATCTTGATTTTAAGGAACGTATGTTCTATAATGGATTGGAATCTAGTAAGAGGATAGATGGAATGGGGGAATACCATGGGAATGGGGTCTGATATCAACAGGAATATACGTGAATGGATGGAACGATATCAGGTGACAGGATTGAGTATGGCAAGAATTCAGGAGGGTCACATTCGTATGACGGAAAGTTACGGTATTCTGGAAGCGGGAACCGATCGCAGGGTAACTAGCCATTCTATGTTTAACGCTTGCTCCATTAGTAAATTTGTTACATCCATGCTCGTGTTGAAGTTGGCTGATCAAGGAATTGTGGATATAGATGAAGATGTTAATGTTAAACTCTCTTCCTGGAAGGTTCCTGAGAGCGAATGTACGCAACATCATAAAGTGACCCTTCGAACATTACTCAGTCATCAATCAGGGATCTTGGATCCTGAAGATAGTTTTGGCGTGTGGAATTCCGTACAGGGTTCACCTTCAATGGTGGAGCTGTTAGAGGGAAGGTCAGCCTATTGCAGAGAAGCGATTAATGTCACGTATGAGCCTGGTAGTGAATTTGCTTACTCCGATACAGGTTTCTGCATCATCCAACAAGTAATAGAGGACGTATCTGGAAAGCCGTTTCAGGTACTGTTAGATGAACTTATATTTGCTCCGTTACATATCAGAAATAGTAAAATGAATCCGTCTTCCTACAAATCAATGAATGGACAGCTGTCATGCGGTCACCACAAAAACGGGAGATTAGTTGAAGGCAAGTACCCCATGTATCCATACCCAGCAGCTTCAGGGCTTTGGACCACGCCAGCCGATCTGGCCGTTCTGGTGATCGAATTGATGAATTCGTTAAAGAGCAAGAGTATACTAGGGATTTCTGAGGGCAAGGCAAAAGAATGGATTACTCCTCAAGGTGGCAGAGACTGGACAGGGCTTGGAGTTTTTCTGGATGGGAGTGAGCAGGAAGTTGAAATATCGTCACTTGGTTGGGGTGTGGGATTCCAATGCCTGTTGACAGCGAAGCCGTATCAAGGCAAGGGCAGCATCATTATGACAAACATCGATTCCGGTGTTCATCAATCCAAGGGGATTATTGGAGAAATTCTAAGATCGCTTGAATAGGTCTCTCGAAATGGAATCCCCTTGGCTTGATCAATTCAACCCAAGTTTATGACATACCCTCGATTTATTGGTAGCAAGACGCCTTAACTGCTTAGCGAGGGGGTTCACTTAATACCGTGACCTTCTCCGGTTTCGTGTAAAGAAGAGCCATACGGCATATACGAACAAGACAACAGAAAGGATAAAGGCTGTCATCAAGATGGCGTCCGTCTCCCGATGCTCGGCTGCAATGGCGATATATGCCCACGTAAAGACCGTCGGTACGATACTGTCACGGTAACGGAGGCCGATGAGAATGGCGAGCAGAGCCCCGATACAGAGCAGGACAATCCCCAAGGGGGTCTCATTCAGACCCAGAAAGCTCCAGCCATTCTTCTGAATCACGATTGCAACATTCACGATAAAGGCAGGACACACCCATCCGATATAAAGGCTGAACGGTAATTGGAGAAACAGCTTCTCCCCTGTTGCTGGATAGCTTATGGAGTGCGTGCGGACATAGAGTACCCATAAGGTTAACAGCAGCAATAACATCACAATGACAGACCACTCGATATACAGATAATGCCACAATACTAGCCATGCCATATTGAAGACGCAGCTTAGTATAAACCATGGTCCGATGGATCTGACAGTATCCCGGGTTCCGGTATCACGGCGCAGCTGGTAGATGACAAAAAAGAGCAGCAGCACATAGATGACGGACCATATCGTAAAGGCATAACCCGCGGGAGTGATCGCCGTATAATACTTATCCGATATTTCCCCGGTTGTTCTGCCGCCAAGCGGCAGAATTCCCGATAACACATTCACGGTGATAACCCCGGCAAAAAACAGAAGATTCCACCAGCGGTATGGATTGTTGCGGTACATACGATCTCCTCCTGGTATCAGTCTGGAATATATAGAATATACCCAAAAGAATCGATATCGAGCCAGTGCCTCCCGAGAGAGGCAGCAGGCAACTCGTTAATTCATATGCTTCTTACGGTATTCGTTCGGCGTGAAGCCTTCCATTTTTTTAAACACTTTACTGAAATATTTCTCATCCTGATAACCGACCATCTCGGCGATTTGAGCAATCCGGATTTGGGGGTTAAGCAGCAGCGTCTTGGCTTTGTTGATGCGAATCCGACCGAGAAAATCGGATAGCGTTACGCCAAACTCCTGTTTGAATTTGCGCGAAATGTATTCCCTGCTCAGAAAGAATCTCCCCGCGATTTGCTGCAGCGAGATCTCCTCGTGATAGTGATGCTCCAGATAGTGGGCGATGTCATGGATGATATGGTTATCCTTTGAATGGATCTGGGTAAGCACCCTGGATGCCGCATGCAGCCTGCCGCTGATCTGTTCACGCCAGCGATCCCAGCAGATCATTCCTTCCTCGCTAAAGGGCAGAGCGGATGGAAGATCCTGCGAGATTTCAGCGTCTTCGATCGGCTCCTGCGTGCTTTTCACCTCACTCTCTGTCCAGTGATACTGTATCCAGTCCCATTCTGAACTCCACCGGAGCAGATGCTCCGGGGATACAAGATCCCGATCGCGTACATCCTGCAGCCATTCCTCCGTGGCAGCTTCCATGCGTTCCTTGCTTCCGCTAAGAGCGGCCAGCTTGAACTTCTCCTCATAGGAAGAGAGCCGCAGCGTCCGTGAGCCTTCGCTATCGACGGCGCGTTCACGGTGTATTCGGCATGTTCCCGTCAGCAGATTGCGGCTGAACAAGGCTTGGACGGCATTTTGATAAGCCTTCGGGAGATCATTGGGAAAGGCGCTTGCTTCCGCCGCACCGAAATGGCAGCGCCTGCGAAGGGTAGAGAAAAAGCCGTCATTAATCCTCCCCAGCAGGTCGTTGAAGGGAAGCCTCGGATGCCAGCAGAGCAGGATGATTTCGCCGGGCTTATCGCTGTGTCTGAAGGCAACCCCCTGATCCTTCAGCAGCTCATTGCAGATATTGATAAGCGTGAAAGAGAGCAGGTGCCGCCTGTTGCGAAATTTCGACAGCAAGGCTTCGTCAAATTGAACATCGCTGAGCACCGCTACATTGCATACAGTACCGGCCTCGGGCAGCCTAATCCGGTTCCGTAATTGGGAGACGACGCTTTCCCTGTTCCCGTATCCGCTCACGAGATCCGAAAGCAGGCGGTCCATATAGAACGGGGTCATCTGATTCATTTCAATATTTTGAGTGGTGATGCGCTGCCGTTTCTCTTCCTCTAGCTGCCAGGTATGCACCGCTTTGCTTAACGCCTCGTTCAAGCTGTCCGGCTCCACGGGCTTCAGGATATAGTCAATGCCTCCGGAGCGAATCGTATGTCGTACATATTCAAAATCGTCATAGCCGCTAATGACAAGCACCTTGATATCCGGTTTGGTGCTATGCAGCCAGGTCAGAAGTTCCAGTCCGTTTTTACGGGGCATTCGCATGTCGGTCATAACAATTTGCGGGTTGGTCTGCTCAATTAATCTCACGGCTTCCTCGCCGTCAGAGGCCTGATCGATTTCGGTTATACCATGCCGCTCCCAGTCAGCCAGAAGCCCGATCGCTTCCCGTACATGCTGCTCGTCATCTACAATCAATACTCTCATTCTACTGTTCACTCTCCCATGCGTTGATATTGAGCGTAACAATGACGCCGTGTGGCAACGCGTTCTCTATTATTAATTCAGCATTGTTGTTGGTGTAGAGATTCAATCGCATCAACACATTCAACAGCCCGATAGAATCGTTCCCGTTGTCGTTACGATCATAGTGATCGTAAGCGGCGGCGAGTTTGCTCCGAATCAAGGCAAGCTCCTCCTCATCGATCGAGGAACCATTATTTTCGATCACAACGATTAAGCGGCTATCCTCGGATATACGGGAAGAAATCGATACGAGGCCGACCCCGGCATGGGTATTCATGCCGTGTTTGAAATAATTCTCCACAATCGGCTGCAGGATCATTTTCGGAACCGGAGCTGTTAGGCTCTCCGGATCAAGCTCCCATATCACTTCCAGTTGATCCCGGAACCGCTGCTTCTGCAGCTCAAGATAGAGCCGTACATGATTGATTTCATCCTGCAATGTTACTTTGGCTTCGCTGTTGCGCATGTTATAACGCATGATGTTCGCCAGCGAAGAGAGCAGGGAATAAATTCGCGGTACATTATGCTGGAGTGCCAAGGTGCCGATGGATTGAAGCGAATTATAGAGAAAATGCGGATCAATCTGGGCCTGCAGCGCTTTCAGCTGATTGGTTTTATTGGCGATCTCCAGTCTGTATTCACGAAGGATCAGGTTGTTGATAGTATCCATCATGTTCCGGAAGCGGCGGGAGAGAACACCGATCTCATCCGGGCTTGTCACATCGATATTCACGTCAAGCCGCCCTGTTTTTACTTGATTCATATAACTTGTGAGCTGCTTGATGGGCTTGGTAATTCGAATAGAAATCCATAACGTACCGAATATGACAATCAATAGCGCGAATATTGCAATAATCGCGTTGATGCTTGTTAATTCCGTTGAGTTCTTGTACAGGGTCTGGTGTGGAATCTGCTTCACCAGTGTCCAGGGAGCATAAGGCAGATCAAGCTTTTCATAAATGATCATCGCATCGTTGCCGTCATAATATCCCTTGTCCGCTTGAGCGATTACATTCATCAGCTCCGGATCGTTCAAATATTGGCCTCTTTGTGCCGGATCCGGACTATATATGATGCTGCCATTGTCATCAATCAAGTATAACTGTTCTTCTTCTTTAGCATACAGTTGATCGCAAATGGCCAAAATACTGTCAAGTTTCACATCAATGGCCATGAGGGCATATTGGTCGGGTGACGGTACGTTGGTTATGGATCGATAGAAGGTGATGACCTCAAAATCCAGGATATCCGCGGGCCGCGGCGGAAACCCGTAACTGTGCACCTGATGTACAGGCTCGATGGCGGTATTGCCCTGACCAAATTGCTCTATGGTGCGGTAAGGAGCCTGCCGAAATTCCCTGCGAGGCAGGTTGCTTGATATTTGGGTGGACTGTCCCGTCAAATCGTTATGAAGGTAAATCTGATGGACGTCCTGTGTGCCGGTTTGGATAGCCTGCAAGGTTGCGTACAGCTCGGCAATTACCCGGTAATTATCGGGGTCTAGGGCAAGGTTGCGCAGAAAATGGGGATCGGAATATACAGAGAGCGATGCCCGGTCAATGCCGCGTAAATAGTTCATCAGATTGGTAGCTCCTTGATAAATCAGCCGAACATTTTCATTCACAGTCTGTTCCTTCACTGATTCACGTGTATGCGTAAACGTGATGAAGAGCGACAGCAGGAGGGGAATGGTTGTGACTGCAAGCATGAACTGGATAAGACGGGTCTGGATGCTGCGATATTTCATGATGGATCACCTCTGGATTATCGAATATGATCGAATGGGCATAAGCGCGTATGGTCAATATTTTACACCTAACGGTTCATGATTCTCCGTGTTTATTGTTAACAGGTTACCGCATAATGGCTATACATCATACAACAAACTTAACGAAAAGGGGAGATCAAGGGATGAATCGAAAAAAATCTTCGGCGCTGCTTCAGCAGTTTCTTTTCGTGGGACCCTCCACTATTTTTTTCATCCTGATCATGATCATTCCATTCCTGCTGGGGCTTTATTATTCCTTCACGAACTGGAATGGCGTGTCAAGCAAAATCGACTGGGTCGGCTTTGATAACTTTGTTACCATTTTTACCAATGATGATAAATTCCGTGATGCCTTCTGGTTCACTACCCGATTTACGGTGCTGGGTGTCATCCTTACGAATCTGCTCGGATTTTTACTTGCGTATTTCCTGACCAAACCGCTTAAGACACGGAATGTGCTGCGGACGATTTTCTTTATGCCTAACGTAATCGGCGGCTTGCTGCTTGGTTTCATCTGGCAGTTTATTTTTGTAAAAGGGTTTGCCGCTATCGGTAATGCCACGAATCTTGGATTCTTCAACCTGCCATGGCTCGGAACAAAAGGAACTGCGTTCTGGGCAATTGTAATCGTTTTCGTATGGCAGACGGCGGGCTATCTGATGGTTATCTACATTTCCTCGCTCAACAACGTGCCCAAGGATATTCTGGAGGCTGCCGAGATTGATGGCGCAAGCAGAGGACAAGTGCTGCGATCGATCATTATACCACTGGTGATGCCAGCTGTTACCGTATGTTTGTTCCTGGCGATTTCCTGGTCATTCAAGATGTTTGACCTGAACCTTTCCCTAACGAAGGGCGGACCGTTTGGCTCTACGGAGTCGGTGGCCATGAATATTTACAACGAGGCATACACGAATAACCGTCTCGGACTCGGAACGGCGAAGGCGGTCATCTTCTTCATCGTGGTTGCCATCATCACGAGTCTGCAGGTTCGATTCACCAAGAGCAAGGAGGTTGAGGCTTAATGGAGACTATGAAAAAATACCGGCTGAACACCTTGGCCACCGAGATCATTATGATCATCGTGGCACTGCTCTTCCTGGTCCCGTTCTACTTCCTGTTTGTGAACTCCGTCAAAACCTTTGGCGAGCTGTTGACGGATTCCGCGGGTCTTCCGACCGCGTTTGAATGGAGTAACTATTCACGGGCATGGAACATTACTAACTTTCCGCTGGCCTTCTGGAACTCGCTGGTCGTTACGGTTGTAAGCAACCTGCTGCTGGCGATGTTAAGCGCGATGACTGCGTATCAAATGGTGCGCCGCAACACGCGTTTTAATCAGCTCATGTTTGCCTTGTTTGTTGCAGCCATGGTTATTCCATTCCAGTCGATCATGATCCCGCTCGTGAAAGTGACGGCTACGCTCGGCATTAACAACAGCTTGTACGGCTTGATTATCTGTTACCTTGGATTCGGGGTCCCGCTGAGTGTCTTCCTGTTCCATGGATTTGTGAAGTCGATCCCCGTAGAGATTGAAGAAGCCGCAACGGTGGATGGAGCGAGCGGCTATGGGGTATTCTTCCGGGTGGTGTTCCCGTTGATGAAACCGATGTTTGTTACAGTCATCATTCTGAATACCTTGTGGATTTGGAATGACTACCTGCTTCCATCCCTGATTCTGCAGTCCGCGGAGCTCCGGACCATTCCGATTGCTACTTTCGCATTTTTTGGGCAATATACAAAGCAGTGGGATTTGGCGCTTCCGGCGCTTGTGCTGGGGATCATGCCGGTCATTATCTTCTTCCTGGCTATGCAGAAATACATCATTGAGGGAATCACGCAGGGAGCGGTGAAGGGATAAGGCGGAATCAATCGGTCAATTCCTTCCCCCTGATAGATCAATATAATACCTGATCTTACGAAAAAAGGTTCATTATACTGAAAAAGTAAACGCTATCATCAAACGATGTAAACCAATTGATTAGAGAAGACAAAAGGGAGGATTCACCAATGAAGAAATACAGTAAGCTGCTCCTGGTCATGGTTCTGGCTTTCTCCACGCTTCTTGCAGCGTGCGGAGGCAACAAAGAGGAGAATCAAGGCGCTGAAGGCGGAACTGAGGGTGGAACAAAAACGATTAAGATCTTCCAATTCAAAGTAGAAATAGCCGAGGCTCTGAACAAGCTGAAGGCCGAGTATGAGAAAGAGCATCCCGGCATCAAGCTGGACATTCAAACGGTTGGTGGCGGCTCCGACTATGGTGCAGCACTGAAGGCCAAATTCGCTTCTGGCGATGAGCCGGATATTTTCAACGTAGGCGGATATCGCGATCTTGAGACTTGGTTCGAGAACGTGGAAGACTTGTCAGATCAGCCGTGGGTGAAAGACGTTGTTGACGTGGCTAAAGAGCCGATGACCAAAGACGGCAAATTGTACGGTCAACCCATGACCATCGAGGGTTACGGGTTCATCTACAACAAAGATCTGTTTGAAAAAGCAGGAATCACCGAGCTTCCTAAGACCATTACCGAGCTTGAGGAAGCGGCTAAAAAACTGCAAGCGGCTGGCATTACTCCATTCGCCAATGGTTACCAGGAAACATGGATCTTGGCAAACCACTTGCTGAACATTCCGTTTGCGCATCAGCCAGATCCTAATGCTTTTGTTAAAGGATTGAATGAAGGTACGGAGAAGCTGGTAGGCAACGCGAAATTTGACGAATGGATGCGTCTGTTCGACCTGACGATTCAATATGGGCAGAAGAACCCGTTGACAACGGACTACAATACAGAGATCACAACCTTTGCCAGTGGCGAAGCAGCGATGACGCAGAACGGGAACTGGACGCAAGTGCAAATCGACGGAATCAACCCGGATCTGAACATTGGCCTTCTGCCAATGCCAATCAACGATAATGCGGAAGAGAACGATAAACTCCCAATCGGCGTGCCGAACAACTGGGTAGTGAACAATAAGTCCAAAGTGAAGGATGAAGCCAAAGAATTCTTGAACTGGCTCGTGACTTCCGAGACAGGTAAACGTTACATTACGGAAGAATTTAAATTCATTCCGGCACTGACAAGCATTGAAGCGAACAGCGAGACGCTTGGCGACCTGGGTAACGATGTGATGAAATACAGCCAAGAGAACAAAGCACTCAGCTGGGAGTTCAATAAATTCCCGGATGGCGGCATGAATGAGTTCGGAAGCCAGATGCAAGGATACGTAGCCGGCAATGTGGACAAGAATCAATTGTTTGAAGGCATTCAGAAATCGTGGGAAAGCCTGAAAGCGAAGTAATAATGACGATGACCTTGGTCATTGAGGGTTAAATCCATTGAAAAGGCGTTGCAGGGCTCAGCCCTGCAACGCTTTTTTGGTTTTTGGATGCGAAGAAAACTAAAATAAACGAGTCAAGGACAAGATTGCACCAATAGCGGCATATGAGGGAATGAAAATTAGAGTAACAATGGGGCTATTCCTGAGCCCAGGGCTCGGTTATTGAGCACAATGGCATGTGTAATCAAGTTTCATTCGAGCGAGCAGCATCTGATTAAGAATGAAGAGCCTCGCATTGACTGACTGGCAGAGGATCATGCGTGCGCAGTAGTGGAAGTTAAATAGCAGTCTACACTAACGGACTATCTGGTGGGTTAATCCATCGCTTTGCTTGTTTCCACTTTTAGGGGCGATCAAGCTGAGCATATTCCATCACCATGGTGTACTTCCACGCTACGGTGCTATCAAGCTGAGAATATTCCATCCCTTTGGTGTGCTTCCACGCTACGGTGCTATCTAGCAGGGCTTATTCCATCACCTTGGTTTGTTTCCACGCTACGGTGCTATCTAGCAGGGCTTATTCCATCACCTTGGTTTGCTTCCACGCTACGGTGCTATCTAGCCGGGCTTATTCCATCACCTTGGTTTGCTTCCACGCTACGGTGCTATCTAGCAGGGCTTATTCCATCACCTTTTCCATCCCTTTGGTTTGTTTCCACGCTAACGGACCACCTAGCCGTTATTTCACCCTTTTGGGCTTTTTTTAAGCTCTAACGGACTCAGTAGCTGTTAATGTGTTGTTTTCCTCTTCAAACGCCGCTTTTTACCCGGAATAACGTCGCTTAAGTCCGCTAGAATTTCACGAGAGCTATTATTCACGAATTAACGTCTTCTTGGTCCGTTGCAGCTTACGTCTATCTGAGAGCTTAACAGCCAATGAGCAGGGCCAGATCAGGTAGGGTGGAAGCGCGGGGAGCTATCACCAACCAAGTCATCAAGTGGCATTGTTAATAATGATTTCGAATCAGTAAATAAATAATTAAACCAACAACGGGGAAGAACAGTAATCCGAGCACAACCAGGAGCGCAAACTCCGGGCTGCGGCCTTTCCGACGGGCATCGTTGTAACCCCATACGCAGATGACAATGTGAAGAACGAAGAATAATAACATTACCAGCATAGCTCCGATACCGAATATGCCGACACCAGCAACACTGCTCATATGAATAACCTCCCAAAATTGAAAAAGTATGATCTACATACGAGTGTCAGGCAAAAGGGGTCGCATAAAATTACCCGCGATTCGAAATTCTGCCTTTTGATGATGAGGGTATCTGTACTGTATAAGAAGGCGGATCTTTCACAAACTTATATAATTAGGATATTTCCTGAACCTATATAATAGAAGAATTCTGCAATACATAGATCACAACGCAATAGCCAATACATGGTATGATAAAGGATGATGTTATTTTGAGTAAGTAAAATTCCTGATCGTTTTGAAATTATGCAGCTATCGTATAAGATAGTAATAATATCTATAAAGCAGGAAAAGACGGGAGACAACGATGAATCAACCGCTCTATGGCGTATGGTTAGGTGACGTATTCTTTTGTTTTTCCGGTGAGACTTCGGAGCCCAGAGTGGATGCATGGAGCCGCGTGGTCCGTACCTTTCACAGACCGGATGGAACCCGTCCCTTTGCTAACGCTTCCCTCCGGCTTGCCGAGCTCAGATATCCGTCCAAAGTCATCGGATCGAAAAGCACGCGGCGTCCGGAACGGAAGACGCTTGGCGGACGGACAATGGAAGGGCTCGCACTCACACCGGGAGACGCATTTCAGATGCTTCTCTCACTGGACACCGAGTACTATCAGGCTCAGGGTCTGACTATCGGTGAAGAGATGGAGTATTGGGTACAAGCCAGCAGGTTTGCATTGGAGCTGCTCCTGCAAGGGAAGTTTGCACCGGGTACAGCGGAGGTGCCTTCAGCAGGAAGGCGCCGGACAACGATGCAGAATATAAAAGCGGTATGGAAGCCGCAGCTGTCTGCGGAGGATACTTCGCGCTTTTTGTTGCTTGCGGCGAATATTCCGCCCATCGGGATTGGGACGCCAGCTGCTCTTGCCGGGAGCGATCCATCTACCCGGGAGGAAGCAGGGGCCATTGTGCTGTATTCCTTCCTGTGCGGAATCATCGACAGCCAGGCCAGAGTCGCTGTCCAGGATTCGGAGGATAAGCTGCGGACCTATCTGGCGAACTACCGGCGGGGACAATCTCCACTGGCTGAGCTGTGGTGGAACGGTCTGCTGACGGTCAGCCGGGATATTCCCATTCAAGGCACGGCGGAGGAAGTCAGTGAACTGGAGGAAGCAGTGGAACGTGTTGGGGGAACGGCGTTCCCTTACCCTACAGGGGAGGATCAGACTCCCGAGAACGGAACGTTCGCGCTTGGACTCCGGCTCGAGCCGCCGCTCGAAGACAGCCGGAAGGACTGGAAGGTTTCCTTCTGGGTACGCAGCCAGGAGGATGAAGGTTTATTAATGCCTGTTCGCAGCATCTGGGGGAACCCGGAGCCGGATCAAGTGATCCGCGGCCGTATGTATACTTCGATTCAGCTCCAGTTGTTAATGAAGCTGGGAGAAGCCGCAGAGCTGGCTCCTGAGCTGGCCGAAGGCTTGTATGGACGCGCTCCGGATAGCGTAACACTTACGCTCGAGTGCTTGTCCACGTTTATGAAGGAGTCGGTTCCCAAGCTAACGGCAAGCGGTATCACGGTTCAAATGCCGTCTCGCTGGAGCCGGGAAGGCCGGCGCCGCGTCGGCTTATCTCTCAAAATGATGCCCGAGGCCAGGCTGCCTGGCGAAGCGCATCCCCTGCCTGTGCTGGGCATGGAACATCTGGTCAGCTTTCAGATATCGGCGGCGATGGGAGGTCAATCCCTCACACGGGAAGAATTGAAGTCTCTTGCCGAACAGAATCTGCCTTATGTGGAGTTTCGCGGTGAATGGGTCGAGGTCGATCTGAAGGAAATCCATCAGGTGTTACGCTTCATGAAACGCCATGAGAAGGGCGAGATGGAGCTTGCAGAATGGATGCATCTTAGCGCAGATATGGATGGGGAACGCCTGTGGAAGGGCTTGTTCATCGAGGAAGTGGAGACGACAGGACTGCTCTCATCCTTGTTGGATGGAGATACGGTTCGCAAGCTGCCTTCCCGGCCGATTCCTTCCTCGCTCCACGGGGAATTAAGACCGTATCAGGAGCGGGGGTATCAGTGGCTTAGCGTGATGCGCGATTTGGGATTCGGGGTTTGCCTCGCGGATGATATGGGACTTGGAAAAACGGTTCAGGTCATTACCTGCCTGCTCGAGCGTCTTCAAACCGAATCCGCAGGCGGTCCGGTGCTGATCATATGTCCGACTTCGCTCTTGGGCAATTGGCAGCGGGAAATTCAGCGGTTCGCCCCTGGTCTCACCTTGCATGTGCACCATGGCGTCCGCCGTCTGCGCGGGGAAGATTTCCTGAAGGAGGCAGCTGATCATGATGTCGTGTTGACCACGTATCATTTGGCGGGCCGGGACGGCAGTGATTTATCCGCAATCCAGTGGTCGAGTGTAGTGCTTGATGAAGCTCAATATATTAAGAATTATCGTACGAAGCAGGCACAGAGTGTCATGAAATTGTCTGCACCTCATCGCATAGCGATGACGGGAACGCCGGTGGAAAATCGGTTGGCCGAACTGTGGTCCATATTCCATTTTCTCAATCCGGGGTATTTGGGATCGTTTAACAACTTTCGTCAGCGCTATGCGCCGGGCGAGGGACAGCAGGAGAAATTCCGTGAACTTCACAAACTCGTTTCTCCATTTATGCTGCGCAGACTGAAAAGTGATCCGGATATTCGCAAGGATCTGCCGGAGAAGCTCGAATTGAAATCATATTGTCCGCTGACCGAGGTTCAGGGTGCGATGTATCAAGCGGTCGTCGATGACATGATGGGGCAGATCGAGAGCCGGACGGGCATGGCCCGCAAGGGGCTTGTGCTCTCATCCCTTACCAAGCTGAAGCAGATATGTGATCATCCGCAGCTGCTTCGACGGGATGAAGGCCGCGCGGTACGCGCAGAGTCCTCCGGCAAGATGGAACGCATGCTCGAGATTCTCGACAGCATATCAGATGTCGGCGAATCGGCGCTGATTTTTACCCAGTATGTTGGTATGGGGGAGCTGCTGGTCAGCATGCTTGGTCGCAAATACGGGAAACGACCGTATTTTCTTCATGGAGGGGTACCCAAACGCGAACGGGATGAGATGGTCAGGGCATTTCAGGCAGGCGAAGGGCCGGAGTTTTTTGTTCTGTCGCTGAAGGCCGGCGGTGTCGGTTTGAATTTGACCCGTGCGAATCATGTGCTCCACTATGATCGATGGTGGAACCCGGCGGTCGAGAATCAGGCGACGGACCGTGTATTCCGGATCGGTCAGCATCGCAATGTGCAGGTGCATAAGCTGATTTCTCAAGGAACGCTGGAGGAACGCATCGATGAACTGATTGAACAGAAGAAGGCATTGTCCGAACAGGTTGTCGGATCAGGAGAAACATGGCTGACGGAAATGTCAGACGGCGAGCTCCGCCAGCTTATTGAGCTGCAGGAGCAGGATTGGATGTAACCTGGATTAAATAGAGCGTAATAATCAGCCTGTTGAAGTATAAGGATGGGCTGCAGGAGGTGTGGGCTATGGAACCGATAGGAGCATCCGAACCGATGGAGCTGGTGTTCGAACCGGGGCTGCTCAAGGGTAAGGTGAAGCGAGCCGAAGAATCACCAGATGACTGCGAAGTCAGCCTTCATGTAAAAATGCTGGACGCTGCTGCGCGTGAGGCGGTGCTGGCCTATCTTCAGGAAGACCCGCAGGCACTGTACCGCCTGCTAGCAGGCAAAGGTGCCCCTTGGCTCGATGAGCTGGCACCTTCGCCATTGCCGGGCGCTGCGCTCGCCGCTGCTGCCGACTGCACCTGCTGCCAGTCGGCATGCGGGCACGCTGCGGCCTTGCTGGCTGCCGCAGCGTCGCACATCGCGGCAGAGCCGCTCCAGCAGCTGACGCTGCTGGGGCTGCCGCGGGAAGCGCTGCTGGCCGGCGTCTTCGCTGCCTGGGCCAAAGCAGCCCCGCCGGCAGGCGGCTCTGCCGCAGACACGGCCACGCGCGCGAAGGAGAAGGGGCCGTCAGGCCCTTCTCCCGGCGAATGGGTGGCCGAAGCCGCGGCCGAGGGCCGGCTGCACCGGCCCGGCCCGCAGCTTGGCGAGCTGGCGGTGCAGCTGTCACCGCCGCCTCCGGCAGATCAGCTTGGCCCAGTCGGGGACTGGACAAGCTTGCTGCCCGGCGTCCGCGGCGCTTCCAAGGCGCTCGGCCTGATCGCCCGCGGGGCGGCCAAGCAAGCCGAGCAGAAGCGCCGCAGTTTGAGGTTGCCTTAGCTGGGGAATCCATCATAAATTTGGATGGGATTAGCTAAGGATGGCGCCGTAAAACGCGATAAGCTGCTGTATAACTGACATAATCGGAGTATATCCGCCATGATTCGCCAGCCGCTCGTTTGTCCCGCTGATTCCCGATAAGGTACAATGAGGTCAGGACAAACTGTGGGAAAGGAAGAAGCAGAGATGAATGCATTTTCGGGAAGAGGAATACGATTTACAAGCGTGATGCTGTCATCGATGCTGTTGACAGGGGCCATTCTGGCGGGGTGTCAATCGGATGATGCGGGTTCCGGCAAGGAGCAGGGGCAGGAGCTGCAATCGCCTGCGGAAGGTCAGGAAGGAAATACGCTTCCTGAAGGCGGCTCGGGTGACGGAGAGACATCGCCTGAGAATCAGCCAGCAGATCCGGTGATGGCGAAGCGCAGCGAGAATGCACTTCAGGCCACCATTCAGGAGAGCAATGGCAAGCAAGTCGTAACGAATGCGGAGGCCGTGACGGTGGTTGTGAATAAACAGCGCAGCCTGCCGGATGGTTATGAACCCAGTGATCTCGTGGAGCCGAATGTTCCATTTTCTTTTGATGAGCCGCATGAGAAGCGGAACCTGAGAAAAGAAGCGGCGGATGCACTCGAAGAATTGTTCGATGCAGCCAAAGCGGACGGTATTGAGCTTCGCGCCGTATCGGGATACCGTTCTTATGACCGTCAGAAAACAATATATGAGAATAACGTTCGTACCAAAGGGGAGGCAGAGGCTAACCGTGTTAGCGCAGTGCCAGGTACGAGCGAGCATCAAACGGGTCTAACCATTGATGTGTCCAGTCCAAGCGCAGGCAATGCGCTGGAGGAAGCATTCGGACATACGGAGGAAGGCCAATGGCTGGCACGCCGCGCGCCTGAATTCGGATATATCATCCGATATCCGGACGGGGCCGAGGACATTACGGGCTATGTGTACGAGCCGTGGCATATTCGTTATGTTGGCAAGGACTTGGCGCCTGACATCGCCGATAGCGGCTTGACGCTGGAGGAATACTTCGATGAGGCGAACATTAAACTGTAAGCTGTGCTAATAGTCGTAGGATAAACGGGACTTTTTATCCTTGTCCCCCGCCCTGCAAATCTATAAAGTAGAACAGGACCTGAGGAAGGCCGGGCAATGTTCTTGTTACGTGAATGAATCCCGGAGCGGCTGCTCCGGGATTCATTCGTGTTGAGTGGATTTTAACGGCTATTTATTCAGTGGCGAGTCTTCGTAACCAGGATCATCGTAACCGGTATCCTTCAGCTTGCCTATGATGTTCATATCCTCGATGGTTTTGCGAGTGGTTTCATCCCCATGTTCATGGAGAAAGATATAGAGGTTTATCGTTCGTTCATCGTATTCCTCCGCGGCGTCATCATGATCTGCTGATTTATAAGGGACAAAGGTGCGTTTAAAAGCGTACCGGTCACTGCTGCTGACCTCATGGAGCAGCCCCCGCAGCTTCGAAACCTCTTCATCATCCATATATACAACATATTCATTCGAATCGTTCGGCACATCCTGGATCAGGTTGTGATTGACTGAAACATAATAGGTCTTCTTATCGTTTGTCATAATAATATCCCTCCAGACTTCGGCAGCATGCACTGCACGGAAATAGGGTGTGGCTAAGAGGCAAGTTGTATCCTTTAGGGTGCGGTGCATTTTTCTAATCATATACACGTTCAGGACGTGGATGAATCAAGAGAGAGGATTGGAAGGCCCTTCCTTTTTCACATGAGGCATGGAATTTGGTATGATAGTATAACCATGACGGCAGTATACTGGACGATAAGAGATCATATGATGGCTTGAGGTTCAGTCTGTGAACTGCATAGAAACATGGGATAGCCCGGTTTATGGCTAACTACAAATCGTTTATAACCATAATGAAGAGATATGGCAATGAGCCGACGATTGTCGAAAGACTCGGGATATGCGAAAGAGGAGGATTCATGAATGAATATTTTGCAAAAGCTAAAAGATGGTGCCAATCGTGCAACTGAAAAAGCCCAGCACGTGGTGGAAGTGAATAAACTGAACAGCCAAATTGCGGAAATTGAACAACAGCGGAGTTCCTATTACTTGCAGATGGGTAAAGTTTTCTATGAAGGCTACCGCTTGCAGGATATGACCATCGCGGAAAAGGAAATGGTGGAGCTCGCCCAGACCTGCGATGGTTTGCAGGAACAAATCGAAGCGATCCGGAACCGGATTGCGGTGCTCAAGAATGAGCGTGTCTGCGAATGCGGCCGGGTCGTTGCGCTGGATGCCAATTTCTGTCCTTATTGCGGGAACAAGCTTGCTAATCTGATGAATCCGGAAGAATCGGCTCCGGAAGAACCTAAAGAGCAGCAGGAGCGCAAGAGCATGTTGTTTGATGATCATGAATATGCAGCTGCCGAAGAACAACAGGAACGGGAAGAGCTTCATTCCTATGAATACCGTCAGAATCCGGATCCATACGAGGTCGATTCGTATGAGTCGGAGCCAGAGCCGGAACATGATCGCGATCGTGGACGTGAGCTTGAGGATATCGAGTTGTCTGAACCGGAGGTAGATGGAGATCAGCTGCGCTTGGAGCAGGAAGAGCAGGAGAAGGAGCGCCGTCACTGGGAGGAGCTTGAGCGTGAGCGGGAGAGACAGCTGGAGCTTGATCGCAGGATACGCTTCTGGCAGGAGAATAACCAAAGTCAGGACTATGTAGGCGACGATGAGGAAACCCGCGATATGGTGAAATGTCAAATCTGCAGTGTCGACCTGCCAAAGGGTTCCAAATGGTGCCCGCGCTGCGGCGCTGAACAGATTTAAGATGTAGGGATCGGACAATCATGCCCTTGCGCGCGAGAGAAGACTTTTATATATGAATGAGCAAGCGTTCGAGCATCTATGGGAGGACTAATATTATGGAACAATTGCTGCATCATCTGCGCAATTTGGGATTTACGGAGATTGAATCGAAGATTATGGTGGACCTGGCCGAGTATGGGCCTGCGGGTGGTTATGAGGTCGCTAAACGCCTGGGAGCCTCGCGCTCTAACGTATATGCAGCCATGCAGCGCCTGGAGCGGCAGGGGGCACTGGAGCGTATGAGCGGAGAACCTGTTCGTTACCGTTCGCTGAAGCCGGAGGAATTGACGCGGATGATATCCGGGCGCGTGGAAGCATCACTGGCTTTTGTGGAGAAGAGCCTGCCGCGGGGCAGCGGAACGGCAGCTCCCTTCCTTAGCATGGAAGGCGACCAAGCCGTGCTGGATGTTCTAGCCCGGGAATTAAAGCGGGCCCAGCGAGAGATTGTAGTTGACGTATGGCGTGAGGAAGCCGCACTTCTGCGCGAACCGCTAGCTGAGGCCGAAGCGCGCGGAGTCAAGGTTCTGTGGGCCTGTGACGGACCTGACCAGGGGCTCTCCAGAACGCTGGCATGGTCAGGATGGAACGGCCTTGCGGAGCGCCGAGGGGGCGGCCGGAAATTTTCGTTTGTGGTAGACCGGCAATGGTGCATACTCGGCATGCGCGGAGGAGATTATGATACAGGGGCCGTGATCACGGAGCATCCGGTAATGGCAGAACTGCTGCTGCATCATTTTACCCAGGAGATGGTCTTGTTCCAGCTTGAACAGGATATGGGCGAACAGCTGGAAGAGCGCTATGGAGATCATTTTGGCCTCATTCAAAGCCAGTATCTGAATGCAGAAGCAGACCTTGAATCCACGGAGGAGAGCATCACTTCGACACATTCGGATGTGTTGGAGGAACTGGAAGCGGACGCCACAGAAATCGTAGACGAAGCTAGCCGCAACACGGCCTGAGCATTGAGCTGCGATATCCTGTTGACCAGAAGTGACTTTTCTCACAGATGGCTATCATTTTTTATCATACAATGAAGTAGACATATTAGGATATGAACGCCGGGAAGGTTCTTGGCGTTTATTTGCTTAAGATTCGGTATGGGTTTTAGAATGAAGGTTGAGATGACAGGAGATCATGAGAGAGACAGATTTATTCGACAACCACGACAACCAAGAGAAGGGGGATGAATGAGCATGGAATGCATCGTTCATTTTACAGTCGGACACAAGGAAGGGCCTAAGAAGCTGCGGGGATTGATTTTTGTTGATAAAGGCAAGAGTCCTACAGGCCAGCAGCTGCTCGACATGTTTCATGAAATGGAATACCAGGTGGTGCCTGATCCCCATGACGAGCTGCTGTTTAGACCGGAGAATAGTGCCGAAACCTATACGTATATCCGGGTGAACGAGCTGGATCTGGGTCAAGAGCGGTATACGGAAGATCGCAATCTTAAGTCGCTTCTGAATGAGCTGCTCCCTAAACAAAGAACAGGTCTATAACTGCAAAATACGGGTCATTCATCATCAGTACCCCAACTAAATAGATCGGAAATTCCCCCTTCCACGGCGTCCGCTGGGATTTATAAAATCCACTTGTTATAATGGATGTTACGGAAGGGGATGACGATGTTTATTTTTGTAGGAATTGTAGCGATTATAATTTATGGCTTATTGGTTTATTATATCGGGCGAAGCGTATGGAGCTGGATGAAACCCGGCCCCTCCCTTGCGCTCAAAATGGTGTATATTGCCGTGCTGACCGTGGTATCGACATCGTTTATATCCGGACGGTTTCTCGGTAACCTTACGGTGCTGAATATTATCGGCTCCTACTGGATGGCTATATTCTATGTGTTGATCGTTCTGCTACCGTTAATGCATATCACGTTATGGCTGCTGAGAATGACGGCCTTGCGGAGAGACGGCATGGAGAAGGTTGCTGGTTCCATCGTGCTTTTGTTGATGGTCATTCTGATTGGCTTTGGCTCCTTTAATGCATATAGTCCAGTGGTGCGGGCTTACAACATTCACGTAGCCAAGGACGCCGGCGCACTTCAGCAGCTGAATATCGTCATGGCATCCGACATGCACTTCGGCGTACTGTCAGGCAAGGCCCATGCCGAGCGAATGGTGAAGGAAATCAATGACCTGAAGCCGGATATGGTGTTATTCCCGGGCGATATTATTGATGACGATCTGGATGCGTACTTGCACCAAGGCATTGATCAGATTCTGACTGGCATCCAGGCACCTTACGGTGTGTATGCATCACTAGGGAACCATGATCGCTTCGAAGGGGAAATTCCGGAGTTGATCGAGGCGCTTGAACAGAGTGGCATGACCGTATTGTATGATGAGAAGCAGACGGTGGAGGGCATAACGCTTGTAGGCAGGCGTGACAAACAGGATCAGGACCGAGCTGCGTTATCCTCGATCATGGAGGGTGCGGACTTGTCCAAGCCTGTCTTTCTGCTGGATCATCAGCCCAATGCGCTGGGCGAGGCTCAGGAGCAGGGCGTTGATCTGACCGTTTCCGGCCACACGCATCGCGGGCAAGTCTTCCCGGCACATTTGATTACCCAGGCCTTGTTCGAGAATGATTGGGGGTACCTGCAAAAAGGGCAGATGCATTCCATCGTTTCTTCAGGCTATGGATTCTGGGGACCGCCGATTCGGCTGGGCTCTCGTTCCGAGATCGTACAGATCCATGTTACCTTTGAATAAATGACCGCAGCAGAAAAGCTGTTGAGGAAGCCACCCGAGGGTGGCTTTTTCATTTGCAGGTTTCAGTTCAGGAAGCGTACGTTTTTAATTTCCGTAAATTTTCACTTTATTTTTTCATACGGAATGCGTTATACTTCATTCATTCGGAAATTCAACCATTCGGAAATTCAACATTTATACGTAAGCATTCTAAGATATTTGGATATCATACTTTTCTCGTATAGGTGCAGGAATAGGCCTGCATGTTTCTACCCGATCACCGGAAATGATTGGACTACGGGTTATGGCAGCAGCAGCGGACAAGCCAGGTCAATGGACCGGTTGGCTAACGGTGCGTTTTTGTTGCTTATGCCCACTTGTTTCTTTCCCGGCGTTTCGGTGAGAGGAGGAAGTGGGCTTTTCTTGCTTGGAATGTGAACAAAATTTAAGGGGGAGCATCATGCAATTACTGCAGAACAAAGTGAAAGAGGAAGGCATTGTATTAAGCGGACAGGTACTGAAGGTGGATTCGTTCCTGAATCACCAGATGGATCCGGTATTGATGAAAGAGGTTGGAAAGGAATTTACACGGTTGTTCAAGGAAGCGAATGTGACGCGTGTATTGACCATCGAATCCTCCGGCATCGCACCCGGCATTATGACCGCGCTTGAGATGGAAGTGCCTCTCATCTTTGCACGGAAGCAGAAGTCGCTGACGCTCCGTGAGGATATATTCGTGGAGAAAGTGTACTCCTTCACCAAGCAGGAAACGAATGAAATTACGGTAGCGAAGAAATTTATCAAGCCAGGCGATAAAGTGCTGATCGTGGACGATTTCCTTGCGAATGGCGAGGCGGCATTTGGACTTGCGCGCATCGTTGAGCAGGCGGGAGCTGAAGTGGCAGGCATCGGTATCGTCATCGAAAAAGCGTTCCAACCCGGAGGGCGATTGCTGGCTGAAGCGGGTTACCGGGTCGAATCGCTTGTACGTATTGCATCACTTGATGATGGTGTAGTGACATTCGCATAGAACCAAGCCAACAATTTATTGGGAGGAATTAAGAAGTCATGGAACAGCAGAAACAAGCGGTGCAAGATCCGATCTTTGATAAGAATCGGAATCCGGGTAAAACCTTTTCACTGGGTCTGCAGCATGTATTGGCAATGTACGCAGGGGCTATTATCGTACCGCTTATCGTTGGCGGGGCGCTCGGTTTAACGACGGAGCAGCTGACGTATTTGATCGCCATCGACCTGCTTGCATGCGGGGTGGCAACTCTGCTGCAGGTGTTCGGCAACAAGTATTTCGGCATCGGCTTGCCGGTCATGCTGGGCTGTGCCTTCCAGGCGGTGGGTCCGATGATCATTATCGGACAGCAGCACGGGATGTCGGCTATTTACGGAGCGATCATTGCTTCCGGTTTATTTGTAATTCTGTTCTCCGGTCTGTTTGGCAAGCTGATTAAGGTGTTTCCGCCTGTCGTTACAGGCTCTGTTGTAACCATCATTGGTTTGACGCTGATACCTGTTGCTTTGACGGATCTAGGGGGCGGTGCGAATGCCGGCGAAGAATTTGGCAGTATGCTGAACCTTAGCCTTGGCTTTGGGGTGCTGGTTTTCATTATTATTATGAACCGTTTTGCAAAAGGGTTCTGGCGTTCCATCTCCGTCCTCCTTGGTCTGATTATCGGTACCATTGCTGCTGCTATGTTCGGGGGCCTGGATCTGACGCCACTGCGTGAAGCGGGATGGTTCCGTGCTCCGCAGCCATTCTATTTTGGAACTCCGGAGTTTAAGATCGTTCCGATCGTAACGATGATTCTCGTGGCGATTGTCAGTGTGGCCGAATCCACGGGCGTATTTATGGCGCTTGGCAAAATCGTAGACCGAGATATTACCTCCAAAGATCTTTCGCGCGGTTACCGTGCAGAAGGAATCGCTATTGTGGTAGGTGGTATTTTCAACTCGTTCCCTTATACCACTTACTCTCAAAACGTTGGTTTGATCCAGATGAGTCGCGTGAAGACACGGGACGTGATTGTTGTAGCAGGCAGTATGCTGATCCTGATCGGGTTTGTTCCGAAAATTGCGGCTTTGACTCAACTGGTACCTCCTTCTGTGCTCGGTGGGGCCATGGTTGCATTGTTCGGAATGGTTGTATCTTCCGGTATTCGCATGCTGGGGGATCAGGTTGACTTGAACCGTCATGAGAACCTGTTCATCATTGCTTGTTCTGTGGGTATGGGACTTGGCGTGACGACTGTACCGGATCTCTTCGCTAATTTGCCGGACAGCATCCGTATTCTTGCAGATAACGGCATTGTTGCAGGCAGCTTGACAGCAATCGTGCTGAACCTGATATTTAACGGGTTGAACTATACGAAGCCTACTCGTACAGAGCAAGGTGATACTGCGGAAGGGCATGCCGCATAAGGAGTGCCTGTGTAAGCAGCTGGATAACTCGGGTTTCAAAAAAAAAGGCAGAGCAAGATTCCATATCTTGCTCTGCCTTTTATTATGGACTGACGGGATCGCTGCACCGGCATTACAGATGGATAGCGACGGCGAGTCGCTATCCGTGATTCTCTTCAATATTACTCACGGTTATCTTGGTTATGGCCGTTACCCGGTGTTATGCGGACCCGTGGGTTTCTTTGAATGATGGGTTGGGGGCTATGGCTGCTCCGTGTCTGCATGAATGTAACTAATGTGATGGATTGTTGTGATCTGAATGTAATAAGTAACTAACACAATAGAATGCTGCTTGATTTGCATAGTAACTAAAGTGATCGCTGCTGCATGAATAGTAACTAATGTGATAGTTGCTGTCCCCTCGATCAGGAGCTATTAGCTAACGGACCTCATATCCGTTATTTACAGGATATCGCCACTTCCTCAACTCTAACGGACACAGTAGTCGTTAAACATATGGGCTTGATCCCCACCGTTAGTTGTCAAATAACGCTTCCAGGGTCCGTTACATCTCAAAACATGCTCGCTTTTTGAAAATAACGTCTACTAGGTCCGTTACGCCATATTTACCTATAGCACTAGCACGGATAAAGGGTGAACTGCACCCTTAAGAGGGTCAATTTAAAAAAAGTCCCGAACTTAAGAACAACTTCGCTCCAGCATACGGGTCGAATTCAGCCTGCTCTCTAACAGCGTTCCCAGCAGCGGTCCCGAACAACCAAAACGGCCTCGCTCCAGATGCAGGAGCGAGGCCGTTTTTTTGTTGTTCACATATGCAATAATGTATCCAGTCGTAATGGGAGCAGCTCACGTCAGATACGCTGCATTTGTTTCTCGGCAAAATTGCCGATCCAGGGCAGTTTGAACCATTTTCCCTGAATGGCGTTAGCCATAAGCACCAGCCACATCAGCACGCCAACCAGTGCGAGGAGGGCGGAAGCCAGGAGGCCGATGATGGGCACCGCGCTCGACAGCAGGTGGGCGACGGCAAGGATGCCGAAGGCCAGCAGGGACTGAAGGGCATGGAATATGACGTAACGGCTTCTTTTTTCTAATGAAAGAAACAGAATTCCTCCGACCATGGGAAGAAGATAACAGAGTGTTGCGGCCAGATTCTCGGGAAGCCCTGTGGACGATTTGAAAGGGGACATCTCATCAACTCCTTGTCTTAAAAACCGGTTCTGGGTAGGGCAAGCTTTATACCTTACCTTATGAAGCGATTGGACAAAGTATGATGGTTGTGCACCGATATTATTTCATTTTCAATTGCAGCAGATACTTCACGAGAGCATCCTGCTCCTCCTTGGTAAAACCGCTGCTTTCGTCCACCCAATATTCATGACCCTGACCCGTAATGTGGGTGTCCCTTAGCCGTGCATCTTTGCGGTTCGCTTCAATGACCTGCATTCTCAGCTTCCGGTCGATCAGGGCCTTCAGGCTGTTGTAAGGATCCGGCTGAATGCCTTTCATAACGCTTTCGGCTACGCCAATTTGTCCCAGTTCCGGGCCAACGGCCACTCCGCCATCATGCAAATACGGTGCAGACCAGCGCAGCCCTATCAGCCCCTTGACCTTATAACCGCCTCCGGATTGATAATGGCCGAAACCCAGCTCGATCTGCTTCGGGTCGATTCCGTCCAGGGGAATCTTGACCACCTTCGCATCCGAAGGGAGGGGTACGGGAGTATTGGGAGGATAGAACTCTGCTTCGCCAAAAGCGTTTTGCGTGGTGTGGAAGGCTTTGGCCCTTGCAGGCTCAGTGCCGATTTCGACAGCAGGCAGAATCCGGTTATTCGTGAAAAAATCACCTGCATGGCAAGAGATGCACTGTGCTTTTTTGAATACCTCCGCTCCGAGATGGATGGTCTTGGCATTGGTGGCTGCCGAAGAATCCGTGTCTGGCGGACGCACCGTATTCTGATAGGCAGACATGGCATTAACCTGCTCCCCGGCATGAAATCCGGGCGAACTGATGTACAGTCCATTGGGCGCAATTGCCGAAACCTTCGGGAAGTTCGGAATCTTGATTACTTCATTGACACCGGGGGTGCCGGGATTCGGGTCCAGCCGGTTGAAGAATTCGGTTGGCTTCAGCCCGCTCTTTGGGTCGTAGCGGAACTTGCGATGAGCTGCATTTTGCAAAATGGTGCCCACATAGATTTCCTTGTCGATCCCCCATAAAGGCTCGCTGATCTCGCTTTGGCTCAAGGTATCCGTATTCTGTGCATGCACATTGTTGCTGAAGGTGCTGAGCCCCTTGAAAGGGCCCGCAATAGCGAAGCCGCTCCAGCTGAACGGATGATCACCCTTCGTGAACATATCGGGAATTTGGGTCACATCGCTGATAAGATCAACGGTAGTATCGAAATTGCCGGGTGCCCATTTCATGAGATTGTCGTCAACCGCCTTTTCCAGTGCTGCTGGATCGGGTAGTGCCTCGGGTTTTCCTTTGGAATTGATGACGGTACGGTTCTCGTTCTTAATAAAATCCACGAGCTTCGTGACATCCGTATGGGTAAAATATGCCGAGCTGTTAGGTGCCAGCGCCAGCATGAAACCCAAGTTTAGATCAGAGTTCGGTGCGCCTTCCACCACCATTCCCGTCTCGCGGTTGACGGTAGCATGACAGGCCATGCAGGTGACTCCGATACGGGCTTTACCCTGGTCATATTTTATTTTGACACCGATCGGGGCATAAGCTCCTTTGGCCACATCAAAGCCAGTGTCAATCTTATCTCCCTTGCGGAAGGATTTGCCACCAATTGTAACATCCTGATCAAGCTCGATTTGTAAATTGTTCGTGCCCTTTCCCTTCAGCTCAGCGATAGCCTTGGCGATTTTACCCAGCTTCATTGGGCCATCAACAATCCCCAGAATATCGGTTAAGAATACCTCATTACCAAAGGTCTCCTCATAAAGGGTGCGGCGCCCCAGAGCAAGCATGTCTTTCGTTATTTCGATAGCTCCGTTAGCCGCGGATAAGCGAGAATCCTGGTCCTGAAGGGCAGAACCGGGAACCGTAAGTGTTTTGCCCCAGAGATCATACTGGCGAATGAAGCCCAGTTGCTGGGCCTGGAGCTGTGGTGCATTTTCCAACTTGTGTTCAGGCGGTACATAGGCGTATTCCGGCTTCCCGATATAAGCTGCAAGCCATAGGGCGCCCACGGCTATAATGGGGATAAGCAGCAGAACCCATTTCGATTTTCGCATGTGGTATCACCCTTTATGGTCAGGACTTGATGAACCATCTCTGTACACTGCCGGTATACAAGGGATTAATCAACTTCGACATCATGGCGCAGCGGAGATTCGGCATTCACCTGTTTATCCGGGCCCTTCTCTTTTGGAACCAGACGTTCGTCTGTTCTGCCTTGATGATGGTTGTCAAAATCATATTCAGCCAGTCTCCACTCCGTAGAGCCCTTCTGCGGATCAAACGGGAACTCCTCGCCGCGCTTCAAATATTCCTCCCGACCCCATTCATTGGTGTACGTTCCGTCCACTTCAACCTCTTCGTTTGAAATCGGATGGAGATCTTTGTCTTTACCGGACATGTCGCATGCTCCTCTCAGGCTTGATTTTAGAAATGATTCATATCGCATAAAGTAACCAGAAAGAGAAGGTACTATCCGCTAAAAGGTGCATGAAAGTCAAATACAGGCTTGAAAATAATGGTCGCTTCTTTAAATATGCCGCCCCAATTTAACGAACTAGTTAGAGTCATCCGACGATGGTGAGGATTTGGATTGGATAGCATCAAGGATATGGCGTTCCAGCAGCACGCGAGGATTCTTCCAGCGGCTGACCTTGCTATCGGCAGTAAATACAACGACCGTATCCAACTTGGGAAAAAGATAGATTTGCTGTCCACCATGGCCGTGTGCGAGTGCAAAGGGCGTACCGTTCTGCATGCCGTTCCACCACTGGAATCCATAATCGCCAAAAGCGGGATAGCCCTTAACCTGGGGAGTAAGTGCTTGCTCCAGCCATGATTCCGGAATGAGACGCTCACCTTCCCATCGTCCTCCGTCCAGGCAGCATAAACCGAATTTGGCCATATCCCTTGACGTGAGATAGAGCCCGACGTGACCCATGCTGTGGCCCTCAGGGCTTGGAGACCATGCAGCATGGTGAATGCCCAGGGGACCGAATAGATGCTGCCTGGCATAGGCGTAAGCATCCATTCCCGTGGCCTCGCTAATGGCGACGGAGAGCAGATGTGAATCCGTGCTCCGGTATTGAAACAGCCCCATCTCCTGCTCAACCACAGGCAGGGAAAGCGCAAAGCTCGTCCATTTCCGGTTGCGGTGGAAGCGGTGAATGAGGGGCTCTCCCAGCTTCTTGCCTGTTTGCCATGCAAAGCCTGAGGTCATAGTCAGTAAATGATGAAGGGAAACCTTGTGCAGGAGAGGATGAGCGCGTTCGGGAATATACCGCTGGAAGATGTCTTTAATGGATGAATTCAGATCGGGCAATTCGCCGCGCGAGAGGGCAATGCCAAATAATATGGATGTAAAACTCTTTGTGGCTGACCTGAGATCATTGAGCGAAGAAACACTGTGCCCGCCATAGTAGCGTTCATATACGAGCTTGCCGCTATGCAGCAGCAGAAAGCTGCGCATTTTCGGATATTGTTTCTGGATGATCTTGTCGACCTGATCCAGAATCTCATGCTGGAGCCCCAAGTCTTGCGGTTCCGCACTAGGAATCGGGGAGCCGGAAGAATAAGGGGAGTGCAGGATAGACCGTGTTTCTGCCATAGGAAGGGCCTCCTTATGTTGGAATCTTATGATAATAGCTAATTGCGTGGTCATAAAAATCTGCGATTTGATTGCGTTTTATGGATCGTATGAATGTATCTTAACCAATTCCGGGCGTAATTGATGATCCATGAAATTCATCGTACAAAAAAACATTTTTTGGGAAAGATGAAACAAACAGAAGAATATGATATAATATATTAATGATTCAGTTGCATGCTGTAAGGGTATGTATAGTGTCAGGTGCATTGGTAAGTTGCTGAATATCAACCTAATCATCACCGTTAGAACTGCAATATGGCTTCAACTTAATGAGGTAGATCTTTTCGGCATTCTCTTTAAACGGAGTAATTTTATTCCACACGTTTTGGGAGGGATCCATCATGGCAACGAAAGGTCACAATGAGGTTAAGGAAAGTCTGCGGGAAATGACACGAATTTTCCGGCCTAAAGATCCGAAAAAATTTGTAAAGGAGTATGTCCGGAAGTACCATATTATGGGGGGCTATGAAGAAGAGCTTACACTTGTTGTTGAGCATGAACTTGGCAAGCTGAATTCCTCCGTTTCGTAACCTGTAATAAGCACCTGATATCTATAGAAATATCACAAGCATGTTCATCTTGTTATCAACTAATAATATGAACCATTTAGAGAATATGGTTAAACCGTTTTTGGGACAAATGTCCCGAAGGCGGTTTTTTTGCGTTTGCGGTCGATGATAGACATCGGGCTCGAACTTCCGTGCAAAGTCCACTATTTTGAGGGTATTTTGCATCTGTCCCTTCATATATTGTTAGCAGTCGATCCGATAAGGATATAGGGGAGTGGCAGATGTGAGGATACAGCTGAGACGAAAGGAAGAAATCGGATATATCCGCGAGGCGGGACGCATCTTGGCTGCGTGCCACCGTGAAATAGCTAAGATCATACAACCAGGGATTACGACAAGCGAGATTGATGCTAGGGTGGAGAAGTTTCTGGAGAAGAACGGAGCTGTCCCTGAGCAAAAGGGGTATAAAGGATTTCCCTACGCAACCTGTGCATCGGTTAATGATGTAGTCTGTCATGGATTTCCCGACCAGCGGCCGCTGGAGGCGGGTGATGTGGTGACCATCGACATGGTGGTGAATAAGAACGGATGGCTGGCGGATTCAGGATGGACCTATGCGGTAGCCGAGGTTTCTCCCAAGGTAAGAAAATTGATGGAGCATACGCACGAAGCGCTGTTTAGAGGGATCGAGGCGGCGCGTCACGGCGCTGCGTTGGGTGATGTGGGTCATGCCATCGAGCAGGTTGCCGAAAGGGAAGGGTACGGGATCGTAAAATCGCTGGTTGGCCATGGAATCGGCCGTGCCATACACGAGCCGCCTGATGTGCTGAACTATGGAGTTCCTGGAAGGGGATTGAAGCTTAAAGAAGGTATGGTCATTACCATCGAACCGGTATTCACTCTGGGAAGCACAGGTGCAGTGTTCTGGGGGGATGATGGCTGGACTATATCCAGCGCAGACGGGTCGATAGGTGTTCAATATGAGCATACGATAGCTATCACACGTGAAGGGCCAGTCATTCTGACGGATTAAAGTGCAGAGAAATATAGCATAATAATAGGAGGTATTCCTGGCGGGGATGATGCAGCTTGCCTGGAACACCTCCTTTAGTATGGAGATTCAGGGGTGAATGTAGCTCCTGCACAGCCGCTGCATACAGATTCAAAAAGACGGAAATGACTGTATATATAGCTATAAAGACTGTCGCTGAGGCATTGTGCAGAATGTCGAATCATGGGCCACGGGAGTGTGAAACGAGTTTGAAAGCGATTGCAAAATCAGTAACGGCGCGACTTTGACGACTTTTCGAACAATTTGTGAACTCCCTGTGAATGATTGACAAAAGCAACCCATGAACTTATATTTAATAAGTGATTGCTTTAATTGACAGGATTACTTCATCCGTGATTGTGCAGGTAGATTACCGCTGTTTGCGCCGGATGGTAGTCTACGAAAATCGGAAAAGTGGGGTAGATCAATGATGAAACGGTGGCAGGCTGTAAAGCGTCTTCTTCCTTTGATGGCCATGTTTGCTTTGGTGTTATCCGGCTGCGGCCGAGAGGATTTGTCGGTCTTAAGACCACAAGGTCCGGTAGCACAAGGTCAACTGGATTTAATTAAGCTCTCCATTTCGATTATGATCGTCGTAATGGTTGTGGTATTTGGAATTGCCGCATACGTGCTTGTTAAGTTCCGTAGAAAAAAGGGACAAGATGAAATTCCTGAACAAGTGGAAGGGAACCATAAGCTGGAGATTATCTGGACGGCGATTCCGCTGCTCTTGGTGCTCGTGCTTGCAGTTCCTACTATTCAAAAGGTGTTTGCGTACGGAGCGAACGATTGGAACGATCCGGAAGCAGTTAAGGTGGAAGTTACTTCTCACCAGTTCTGGTGGGAGTTTACTTATCCGGACCACGGTGTGAAAACCGCTCAAGAGCTGGTTGTTCCTGTAGGCAAGAAAATTGCCTTCCAATTAAAAACGAATGATGTGCTTCACTCCTTCTGGGTACCATCGCTCGGCGGCAAGATGGATACGAACACAGAAGGCAGCGTTAACTACATGACTCTGGTTGCTGACAAAGCGGATACATACATTGGTAAATGCGCAGAGTTGTGCGGCCCTTCCCATGGCTTCATGGAATTCCGTGTGAAAGCGGTTGATGATGCAACGTTTGAGCAATGGGTCACTGCAATGAAAGCACCTGCCGTGCTTCCTGCAGACGCTGCGCTTGCTGAGAAATTTAAGACCAACTGTCTCTCCTGCCACGCTGTTGGCGATCAAGGCGGAGCCATGGGTCCTAACTTGACTGGCATTGGATCGCGTGAGACGGTAGCGAGTATCTTGCTGAACGACATAAGCGGCAATCCAGGGACAAAGCCGACAAAAGACAACATGGTGGAATGGCTGATGGAGCCACAGGCTGTAAAACCTGGTAACACGATGCCTAATCCGAAGGATCTCGGCTTCAGTGATGAAGAAATCGAGCAAATTGCCGATTACTTAGCCAATTATAAGTTGGATTATTAATACAGCAGGAACTTTAAAAGGGGGTACAAACCTTGGCTCACGCTCATGCTCATAGCCATAGCGTCAAACGCTACACGGGGATAATGGATTGGCTAACAACCGTTGACCACAAGAAAATCGGTATATTATACCTGATAGCGGGCGGCTTTTTCTTCGGGATTGGCGGTATTGAAGCGATTCTCATTCGCTTGCAGCTGATCAAGCCGATGAACGATTTGGTATCGGCTCAAGTATTTAATGAATTAATTACGATGCACGGAACGACGATGATCTTCCTGGGTGTAATGCCAGTTATCTTCGCCTTGATGAATGCGGTCATTCCGCTTCAGATCGGTGCGCGGGACGTTGCGTTTCCATTTTTGAACTCACTCGGGTTTTGGACGTTTTTGTTCGGTGGACTGTTGCTTAACCTTAGCTGGATTATGGGCGGTGCGCCTGATGCGGGATGGACATCTTATCCACCGCTATCCTCAACGGACTACTCGCCTACACACGGTGTGGATTTCTATACCATCGGGCTGCAGATTGCAGGTTTGGGTACGTTGATCGGCGGTATCAACTTCCTGGCAACCATTATTACAATGCGTGCACCTGGAATGTCCTTCATGAGAATGCCAATGTTTACATGGACGGCGTTCATTACATCGGCTATGATCCTGTTCGCATTCCCTGCAATTACAGTAGGCCTTGTATTGCTCAGCTTTGACCGTTTGCTAGGTGCCAATTTCTTTGATGTTGCGGGCGGCGGTAACCCCGTATTGTGGCAGCATATTTTCTGGATTTTCGGTCACCCTGAAGTATACATTCTGATTTTGCCGGCATTCGGTATTATCTCAGAAGTTATCCCGACATTCTCTCGTAAACGTTTGTTCGGATACAGCTCGATGGTATTTGCAACCATCCTGATTGCCTTCTTGGGCTTCATGGTTTGGGCTCACCATATGTTTACGACAGGTCTTGGACCTGTAGCAAATGCACTTTTCTCCATCGCTACGATGTTGATTGCGGTTCCTACGGGTATCAAAATCTTTAACTGGCTCTTTACGATGTGGGGCGGTCAAATCCGTTTCACCAGTGCCAATCTGTTCGCGATCGGTTTCGTACCAACCTTCGTTATGGGTGGCGTTACCGGTGTCATGCTGGCATCTGCTCCTGCAGATTTCCAGTTCCATGATACGTACTTCGTTGTAGCTCACTTTCACTACGTAATCGTCGGTGGTCTGGTATTCGGACTGTTCTCCGGATTGCACTACTGGTGGCCTAAAATGTTCGGTCGCGTACTGAACGAAACGCTGGGCAAATGGACGTTCTGGCTGTTCGCTATCGGCTTCCATATGACATTCTTTGTACAGCATTTCCTTGGTTTGCTCGGTATGCAGCGGCGGATTGTATCGTACTTGCCGAATCAGAATTTCGATGAACTCAACTTCATCAGTACCATCGGTGCAATCTTGATGGGTATCGGTGTGTTGGCCTTCTTGGCCAACGTTGTTGCAACTTCAAGAAAACCGGTGGGTGCAGCAGCGGATCCATGGGAAGATGGCCGTACGCTCGAGTGGAGCATTCCTTCTCCACCACCAGAGTACAACTTTAAGCAAATTCCGCTCGTTCGCGGTATCGATGCTTACTGGAAAGAGAAGATGGCAGGCAATAAAGAGATGACACCATCCGAGCCGGTTGGTCCGATCCATATGCCTTCGCCAAGCATCCTTCCGTTTGTGATGTCACTGGGTCTGTTTATCGCGGGTCTTGGTTTCATGTTTAGCACGGAGGACTTCTCGAATTCGTTCATGAGCTTAATCTTCAATAAATACATTGTTCTGATTGTTGGTCTTCTGATTACGTTCGCTGCAATGATCGCTCGTTCCCTGTACGATGATCATGGATATCACATCGAAGTTGAAGAACTGGAAGGGGAGGGGAAAGCATGAGTCACGCTGAACATGTAAACGGCGAACTTCCTCACGAGCCGGAGAAGGCAACACTCGAAGGCCGTAATAAGGTTCTTGGTTTCTGGCTCTTCCTTGGTGGAGAGGCTGTACTCTTCGGTACGTTGTTTGCAACATTCCTGGCACTTCGCGGCCAGAACAATGAAGGTCCAACGGCTTCTGAGCTGTTCTCGCTGCCGATTACGGCAGCAGCAACACTGATATTGCTTGTCAGTTCCTTGACCAGTGTGTTCGCCATTCAGGCGCTCCACCGTCACAATATCGAGAAGCTGAAGTTGTGGCTCATCGTAACCGTAGCACTGGGTCTTGGATTCCTTGGCCTTGAGATTTATGAGTTCTACGAGTATATTGTACATGAATCATTTAATATGAAGACGAGTGCATTCTCGTCTGCATTCTATACGCTGGTTGGCTTCCACGGTGCTCACGTTGCTTTTGGGGTCGTGTGGATCAGCCTGTTGATTGCTCAGCTGTACAGAAAAGGGTTAACCGTTGTTACAGCACCCAAGGTATATGTTTCTGCCATGTACTGGCACTTTATCGACGTTGTATGGGTGTTCATCTTCTCGGTCGTATACCTTCTTGGAAAGGTGGGCTAAGGAATGACTGCGAACCAATCATCTAATGCTAATGAGGGGCCGACAGTTAAACACCGCCATCGCGTGGAGGGCCCTGAGAAACACATTGTAGTATTTATCTTCTCCATCGTGCTGACGGCAATTGCCTTCGCAGCCGTCGCAGCCGGTGGCATCAACACAGCATTTACGATCATCATCTTGCTGGTTATGGCTGTGCTGCAGGTGTTCGTACAAATGGGTTACTGGATGCACTTAAAGGACAAAGGGCATCTGATGCCAATCCTGTTCATGATTGGCGGCTTCTTCGTAGCAAGTACCTGTATTGTCATGGCACTGTTCTGGGTTTGGTGGTAAAATGAAAAAGAGGTGGGCTACTTCAGCCCCCTCTTTTTTTAAGTCGTAGGAAGGTGTCACAATTTCGACAGAATTTAACCCGTTTAGGGGAGGTTTTTGCATGCTGGGCTTAGAATATTTTAGTTTTGCAGATAAATGGACCCCCATGTTCCTGGCGTTTATGCTGCTCCTGACTGCTGGCTATTTCTTGCTGACCGGTCCCTTGAGCCATCGATTCCAAGGAAGTGCTCCGGTTTCGGCTGGGCGGAAATCTTTATTTGTTGCGGGGATGATTACGTTCTATCTTGCCCAAGGTGGACCGGTTAATCTGCTTGGACATACAATGTTCTCGTTCCATATGGTGAGTATGGCGATGTCTTATCTCATGGCAACACCACTCCTGATTCTGGGCATTCCGGTTTGGCTGTGGCGTGCTTTCGACAGGGTAAATCCATTTAAGAAGCTAGGCTTCCTCACGCATCCTATTGTGGCAGCAGTAGTGTTTAACGGTTTGTTTTCGTTTTATCACATTCCAGTAATCCATGACTTTGTCATGTTGAATTTCTGGGTGCATCGGTTGTACTATCTGATTCTGTTAATTGCCTCACTGCTCATGTGGTGGGCCATATTGAATCCGATTCCGGAGAAGGACAAGTCCTCGGGGCTTATGAAGATGGGGTATATCTTCCTCAATATGGTATTGCTGACACCGGCGTGTGGGCTTATTATTTTCGCAAACGAGCCGATGTACGCTACATATAGTGACCCGGTTGTATGGGCGAATGCGATGGGTTATTGTGTGTCTGGTGACACCTCAGCATTACTCAGCCAATTCGGAGGACCCGAATTTTTCGGCTACTTGGAGCCGGCCATTGACCAGCGTGTTGGCGGGATTATCATGAAATTCTTCCAGGAGATCATCTTCGCTTCGATGCTGGCCTATGTGTTCTTCCATTGGTACAAACGAGAGAATCAGGAAGACGATCCTTTGCCTGGTGAGGTGCCTTCGGGTAACCTGAATCAAGCTTAATAAGGATTAATGAAGGAGGATCCATATGGATTGGTATTTTATATTTCCCACGGTCAGCACTACGTTTATCGTGATAAGCGCCGTGCTGGTAGCTATCGGTTGGGGACTTATTATTAAAGGCAAACGCGCAGCTCACAAAAAAGTGATGATCTGGGCAGCGGTGGCAGCGGTGATCTTCTTTATCATCTATTCATCGCGCACTATATTCATTGGCAATACGTCGTGGGGCGGACCGGATGAACTGAAGCCTTATTATCAGGTATTCCTGATCTTCCATATTGTGCTGGCTACCGTCGCTGCGGTCTTTGGCATTACGACATTGACTCTTGGACTCAAGGAAAAATATTCCAAGCACCGTAAATGGGGCAGAGTTACGTCCATTATTTGGTTCTTTACAGCAATTACCGGTGTGGCCGTGTACACCTTGCTGTATCTGTTGTATCCAGGCGGTCATACTCAGCCTGTATGGAAAGTCATATTTGGAATGTAAGTGTGGGAGAACACCCGTCAGAGAGATCTGGCGGGTGTTTTTTTATGGAGGCCGGCGGGGTGACTCATTTGCAGGATGTAGTGGGGAAGTGGATCCGCTCCGGTCGCTGCCATCAACCAGGAATCATAAATATTTACAAATTCTATTGACACTGTTTAGATACAGACTATATACTGTATATAAAGATATACACAGTGAGCACAGTAATCACACTAAGCACAGTGGAAGTGCACAACTGCAATGATTACGAAATTGATTGTATAGAAATTGATTGTATAGAAATTGATTGTATATACGAGGGAAAGGGTGAGGCGCGTTGCAACAAGTACTCCATAATGCAATGAAGATCGTAAAGAAGGATTTTGCAAGCGACAAGCTGCAGATTTTATGGACCATTCTCTTCATGGTATACATGGGATTTGCCGCCAGCGTTATCATAGACAATCAGTTTGAACATTTGTATGAGCGCAGCAACCCGTTCATTGACTTCATATTGGTGCTTTACGCTCCGTTATTGGGATACCTCTTCAGCAGAAGATCCTTCCGTTATCTGAGCGAGGATTCGTATACGCGGATGCTGTATTTTTACCGCAGCATACCGGTGCCGGCCTCCGCGATTTTCGTAAGCCGCATTATAAACAGCCTGATAGCTTATGCCATAAACGGCATCGTGTTTTTTGGGGTCATGTATGCGATAGGTGATCATATCAGATCCGCAATGGATATCCCGAGTTATATCGCATTCATGCTGACATGGATCGGCATCGGATTTTTAATGACCGGGCCCTATATTTATTGGGAGCATATGTGCAGCGGCAAGGCGTACTTCAGAAACACCCTTGTGGTGATGGTGCTAACCACCGGATCCGTCGTTCTGTTTAATTTGCTGGGTTACAGCCTAACCGATTTCATTGCTAACGCATCCATCAGATGGAGCTTGATATCACCGGTCATGTGGGGATCACTCATCATCGGACTGGCGGCCATGCTGCTCATGAGTAAATTCACGTACACCCGGCAGCAGACAAGGGATCTCACATGATTTATATAGAACACATACACGTTGGTGTCGGAGGTTCGCCGCTTATGTACAAGGAAGAAGAGAGGTGATACAAGGTGCGAATTCCGATTCAGATTAATGAAAATAGCGCAGAGCCTTTATATCACCAGATTGAATCACAGCTGCGCTCGCTTATTATCAGCGGTCAGATCGAGGAGGGAACGCTGTTGCCGTCCATCAGGGAATTTGCCGGGAATCTGAACTGCAGCGTCATTACGGTACGCAGGGTGTATCAGGATCTAGAGAATGAAGGGCTGCTTCGAACGAGACAAGGAACGGGAACTTTTGTTGCTGGTGTCGGTGATCGGGCCCGTGAACAATATAAACGCGATTCGGTCGTTGAGGCATTAAAGATTGCGGTAGATAAGGGGCTTGCTGTTCAGTTTAATGAAGATGAATTAAAGGAACTGTTCATGGAAGTTGTTCGGGATAAATACCAAGCAAGAGGAGGTCGCTAGCAATCAATGGAACCGCATATCATTGAAATTCGTAATGTCATTAAACGGCGGAAAACGAAAACCATCGGACCCATCCAAATATCGATACCTCAAGGATACATCGTTGCGCTGGTGGGACCTAACGGCTCGGGGAAAAGCACGCTGCTGAACATGATGATGCAGACCGTGTTTCCAGATGAAGGGGAGATCACCTGGTTCGGTGAATCCCATCCGAGAGAGCTCCCCGTCTCGATTCGTAAACAGATGGGGTTCGTTCCCGAACAGCTGAGCTCAGAAGAACAGCATATGACGGTGGATGAGGCGGCCAGCTTTCGAGCATCTTGGTATGACAGTTGGGATGGTTACTTTTTCGATGAGCTTCTGTCACGATTTGATGTCCCGAGGGGCGTAAAACTTCGCAAGATGTCCAAAGGGGAGCGGCGCAAATTCGAGATTGCAGCGGCGCTTGCGCCGAAGCCGAAACTCCTGCTTCTGGATGAACCCTCTTCCGGTCTGGATCCCTTTGCTTGGAAGCTGATGATCGACCAGCTGCACAAGGTGATGAAATCTATGGATACGACCATCGTGCTGTCCACCCATGTGGTGGATGAAATCCGGCGGCTGGCGGATTATGTGATCCTTATCCATCATGGAAAGCTGCTGGGTATGGTGGAGAAGGATTCGCTGCTCGACAATTGGAAGGAATGTTGGATTCAAGGCGATGCTTCCATCGTAGAGGAATTGCCTGGTATTCTTAGCAGCAAACAAGAGACAGCGAATACGGTTTCTTTTATAACGACGGAATGTTTGGAAGTAGAAAAGATCCTCCAGTCTGCAGGCATACCGTTTATTCGGGCCCGTTCCTTGGAGCTGGATGAAGTGCTTCGACTATGGATTGAAGGTAATATTCCTGCCAACGTGCAGAACTAGGATAGAGAGGGGTTTCACAATATGCAACGATTGCAATTAGAGGATGTAGTTAAGATTTATGCGGACAAAACAGCCGTAAACCAGATTTCGCTTCAGGTTGAGGAAGGAGAAATCTACGGCCTGCTCGGTGCGAACGGTGCCGGTAAAACAACCACCATGCGGATGGTGCTTGGCTTGATCTACCCGGATGATGGAACGATTTTGTATAACGGGAAGCCTTACAACAAGGAGCTTCGTCACATTATGGGTTATTTGCCGGAGGAGCGCGGGTTATATCCGAAAGTGAAAGTCAGCGAGCAGATTTCATACTTGGCCCAGCTTCGGGGCATGTCAGCCAAAGACGCCGATAAGAGCTTGAAGTACTGGCTGGAGCGCTTTGAAGTGCCTGACTATTACGATAAGAAGATTGAGGAACTGTCTAAAGGTAATCAACAAAAGATGGGCTTTATTGCAGCAGTGGTTCATGATCCGCAGATCCTGATTCTGGACGAAGCATTCAGCGGACTGGATCCGGTGAACGTTGAACTGTTGAAATCGACGGTTAAAGAACTTCGCGACAAAGGCACAAGCATTCTGTTCTCTACCCACCGGATGGAGCATGTTGAGGAATTATGTAGGAACATTACCATTCTTCATCGCTCCAACACCGTAGTGAAGGGGAACCTGAAGGACATTAAATCCAAGTATCCGCGAGAAGAAGTGGTGCTCGGCACCTCTGGTGAAGTTCAGGGGCTCGATTCACTGCCGGGCGTAACGGCTGTTGAGCGGACAGAGGATGGTTACTCCATCCGCATAAGCCACATCGACGCTGCCCAGAATATTTTGAATACAGCGATGTCGCAAAGCGTGATCCATCGGTTTGAAGTGAAGGAGCCGACACTCAATCAAATCTTCATAAAGGCGGTAGGTGAATCTAATGAATAATATGTGGACCGTTATCCGATTTACGTTTATGAATAAGGTAAGAACGAAGTCGTTTCTCGTATCAACCCTGATTTTTGCACTGATCATTACAATCGGGATTAATCTTCCTTTTCTGATCCAAATGTTCACGGGTGACAAGGCAGGATCTGAGGAAACCACTCGCATAGGTCTGGTGTATGGACAGGAGCAAGCGCTTGCTGAACAATTGGAGACGACTTGGAGCAGCCTGCCGTCAACTACCTATAAATTTGTGAAATATGAAACGGCAGATGAAGCTGCCTTGAATAAAGACATTGAAGATGGCACTATTGAAGGTTATTTAAAATTTGAAGCACAAGAAGGCAGCACGTTCCCGGCCGTGGTCTACAGCTCCGAAGAAGAGGGAATGAGTCCGGAGCTGCAATCGAATCTGCAAGCCGCTCTTCAAGTGGCAAAGACTCGCAGTATTGTAGATGGGCTTGATTTGTCTGATGCACAGATCAATGAGCTGAATGCGCCGGTTCAGATTGATGCTCGCAGTATTGGCACGAATCCATCAGGCAGTGCTGGAGGAGCATCCGAAGAGAAGGATGGGGCTTCCGAGGTTATTAACTACATCGTGGTGTATGCACTGATTATTCTCTTCTTCTTCACCTTGATGGGGACCGGCAACATGATTGCTTCGGAAGTGACGACAGAGAAGAGCTCCCGTATTATGGAGATCCTCATTACCAGCGTCTCTCCGCTGAGTCAAATGTTCGGTAAGGTTATCGGCATGTTCCTGCTGGGTCTGTCACAGATCCTGGCGTTCGGCATTGTTGCCGCAGCGAATTTGTTGCTGCCTCACAACATGGACACATTGAAGGAAATGAATCTTGACCTTACTGCGATTGATCCGATGCTGCTGGTGTTTGGCTTAATCTTCTACATTCTCGGATATTTCTTGTACGCGATGTTATACGCGGCCATTGGTTCGATTGTCAGCCGTACAGAGGATTTGGGGCAGGCTGTCATGCCGATTACCATGCTGTCGCTGGTGGCATTTTATATCGCAATCTTTAGCCTGAGCGCTCCGAACTCGATGCTGATGAAGGTGTCCAGTTATATTCCATTCATCTCACCAACAACGATTCTGGTTCGTATCGGACTTGGCGACGTAGCGATGTGGGAGATCCTGTTATCCCTTGCTATCCTGATCGTATCCATCCTCGTGTTTGGCTGGTTGGCTGCAAAAATCTATCGCACTGGTGTCCTGATGTACGGCAAACGCCCTACATTCAAGGAGCTTAGAAAAGCGATGAAGGCTTATAAGATGTAGTCAAAGTACGAAAAAGAGGCTTTAAACCAAAATAAGAGGTACATGGATGTAAAGATAGACATGACGATGGATAAAAACCAAAGTATGATGATGGTCTTGATCTCAGCGGTCCTGCGTATTTTGCTTGGAACGACCATGGATACACTACAGGTTCTATGCTGAAAGAGGTCGTTCAGGGAGTGTTGATGGGCTTTGGGATATTATTAGCCTGCGTTGGTCTGTGGGCGTTTGGTAAACGAAAACAATAGAGTTTAAAAAGAAATGGTTTAAATGAGGCGAATGTAAAAGACTAGTGAAATCAGATTGCTGATTTTACTAGTCTTTTTCTTTGGCAGAACAAGAGACCGATTTAAACAACAACTATACTAAGTTACTAGCGGAATGAAGCAATCTATATTCTGTTCCACCAATCACATAGGTTAGATCAGGAAATTAGTCACATCATTTAAACTATAGAGTGTATTATATCAATTTGACCCTTTGCATTGTCTCTATTCCTAAGAATGTTGTATCCCAATCAGATCGATTATTATTCTTATGTACAAAGAACCGACTCCAAGAAGTCGGTTCTTCTACGCTCAGCCAGATCACGGTGCATTCCACCCTCATTTAAACTGCACCATGATTTGATTGGGTCCGGTGCGCTTCATTACACGGTATCCGCTATCGGCATTGGTGGCAACCCCATCGTCATTGGGCATGCAATAGCCATTAACCGTGCACGTTCCATCATCACGAACGAGCAGTTTTCCAATCAAACCGACGGTTACCCATTCCTCGCGCTGGCTTCTTGGAATATAGACCATCGAAGGGTCCCACTCCGGATTCAAGATCGGCTGTTGTTCGGTGGATGCAGGTGCAATGATATTTCCTTCTTCATCCCGTTCTTCAGGAATCGTAACTTCTTGAAACTGCACGTTTCTCCACTCATCACGGAGGTAGTAATCCTTCCATCGCAGTTCTGCGGCATCTGCCACAATAGAGGGAGTGGAGGTGACAATCCCTAGCAAGTAACCATCGCTTTGCGTAGCGATCCGGACCTTATCTCCATCCAGGGTTACAAAATAGCCGGGCTCTATGCCGGTGCCATCCAGTGTTTCGTACATTTCGGCATAATCGGCTCCACCGGAAAAATAGTTGCCGTCAATATACATATTGCCGGTTGACCCTTGCAGAACAGCGGCCAGACCCTGTGCATCAGCGGAGGTCCCGTTCGCGACATGCCAGGAATAGGTATAGAGCGACGCCCCATATCTGCCCATAATATGGGCTCCGTTATGGGTGGCGGTGGTTTGGAGGCCTTCCGCATGGGAGAAATCTCCGCTTGCCGTCGTTTGGACTCCTTCGGCATGCGCTCTGCTGCCCGATGCCACGGTGTTGGACCCTTCAGAATGGGAGGCATAGCCTTCTGCCGAAGTCGTAAATCCTTCCGCGTGTGAATTATTGCCTGAGGCAGTGGAGGTATTGCCCTCCGCGTGCGAAGCATATCCGGATGCCAACGTCGTGTAGCCTTCCGCATGCGAATTAAAGGCGTTGGCCGTGGTGAGGGAGCCCTCGGCATGGGCATAGTTGTTGGTTGCCTGCGTACTTGAACCTTCCGCGTGGGAGTAATTGCCCGATGCCGTTGTGTCTGCTCCCTCGGCATGGGCATATACACCGGAAGCAACCGTATTTGCACCTTCGGCATGCGCATTATTCCCCGAAGCCAGCGTATTGGAGCCTTCGGCATGCGCATTGATCCCTAATGCCTGGCTGCCGGACCCCTCGGCATGGGAATTGCTGCCCTCGGCGAGGGTGTTGACTCCTTCCGCATGGGAATTTCCGCCCGATGCGGTGGTGGTATTTCCCTCTGCATGCGAAGCATAACCACCCGCCGTCGTAGTAAAACCTTCGGCGTGCGAATTGTTTCCTGAAGCTATCGTTGTATTTCCTTCCGCGTGCGAAGCGTAACCTTCCGCTATCGTAGTGTAGCCTTCGGCATGGGAATTAAAGGCGCTTGCAGTCGTAAGCGAACCTTCGGCATGAGCATAATTGCCGGTTGCCGAATTATCGTATCCTTCTGCATGAGAGAAATTTCCCTGAGCCGTATTACTTCCGCCCTCCGCGTGGGCATAATTCCCGTCCACCGTGTTGTTTGCGCCCTCCGCATGACCGTAATTGCCGGTTACTGTGTTATATGCGCCCTCGGCATGAGAATAATTACCCTGCGCAGTAGTGTTGGTTCCTTCGGCGTGGGATACGAGGCCGCTCGCCGTTGTAGACAATCCTTCGGCATGCGATATAAACCCGCTCGCCGTTGTCGAGATGCCTTCGGCATGGGAGGCTTCTCCACTGGCCATGGTTCTGTACCCTTCCGCATGAGATGCGGTTCCGCCTGCTACGGTGTTTGAGCCTTCCGCGTGGGCGGTATCCTCTATCGCTTCCGTCAGATAGCCTTCGGTGTGAGAGGCATGGCCCAGAGCTGTCGTTGCGTTGCCTTCGGCATGGGAGGCTTCGCCGTAGGCCATCGTTGTAAAACCTTCGGCATGAGAAGCTGTTGCACTTGCCATAGTAGTCGATCCCTCGGCATGGGAACTGTCGGCCAGCGCTTCGGTATTATAGCCTTCCGTATGGGCAGCGTCCCCGGACGCTCTGGTCGTACTGCCTTCCGCATGGGAAACGGCTCCGCTAGCTGTCGTCAGAATTCCTTCCGAATGGGAGGCGAATCCACTGGCTGTCGTATTCGAACCTTCAGCCTCCGAGCATTCACCGATTGGATTTCGATTGCATTCAGCCATCGTATTCATTCCTTTATCTATAAGGTGTGGTAATGTCACCAAACTTTCCTATGATACAGGATATGTGTGTCTAAGGAGCATGAGTGGACTTATTGTACACGATATGTCTTGACCCCTCGAGACTACGATAGGTAACCCATATCCTTGACGCAGCGGAACCCGACATGACTGGATGAGCTGTCCGGCGTATTTTTGTTCCTTGCGGCAACGCGATAGCGATTGCAATAGGATCGATGGCATAAATAGGAGCCGCCGCGCATGACTCGTTCTTGTCCTTGCAGTGGTCCCTTGGGATTGTCCATGTGTCCAGTCACATCATAGCTTCGGTCATACCAGTCCGAGCACCACTCCCACACATTGCCCGACATCTGATACAGACCGTACCCGTTCGGCCGATAGGCTCCAACCGGTGCCGTGCCAGGATAACCATCGCTGGCATGGTTCTTCACGGGAAACCTCCCCTGCCAGATATTGCAGCGAAACTCTCCAGCAGGCTTCAATTCATCGCCCCAAGGGTATCGTTTCTGCACGAGTCCGCCGCGTGCGGCATATTCCCATTCGGCTTCCGTGGGCAGCCTGACTCCGGCCCACTTGCAGTAGGCGTCGGCATCGTTCCAGGACACATGGACGACGGGATGGTCCATACGATGAACGAGACTTGACCCGGGGCCTTCCGGATGAGCCCAGTCCGCACCGGGTACCGCTCTCCACCATGGCGTATGGGCCGGGGCCTGTGTTGCCGCAGCAGCCTGTTCGGTCAAGAACAAGTGAAACACATACGACCAGCCAAACTGCTCAGCATCTGTCCTATATCCGGTCGCTTGTATGAAACGGACGAAATCGCTGTTGGTCACCGTATAGGGAGCAATCGCAAAAGCGTTGACATTTACTTCCCGAACGGGTCCTTCTCCATCATACGGATTGGCTTCCTGATCGGAGGTGCCCATCAGAAATAGACCGCCAGGAAGCTGAACCATACGGTCCTTCTCGGATTCGGCAATCGTAATGCCAGGTAACGCTGCCTGGCCTGCAGCAGGAGTTGGGGCCGTGACGTTCAGCCTGTTTCGTGCTGCGGTGCAGCAGGACGGTTTGGATTCCATCATGCACCTCCCAGTTCAAGTTAGAATAAAACAATGCCGGCAGCGCCGGCGACGATGAGAAGGAGCAGCGGGTGGAGCTTGTGCTTCAGTAAGAGATACAGGCAAACACCACTGATAAGGAGCGTGGGGACGATGCCCCAGGTTATCGCTGCGCCTTCATTAGACAAGCCAAAGTGAATGGCTGCATATAGAATGAGCCCGGTCGTTACAGGCCGCAAGCCGTACAGGGAAGATTTCAGCCATGGGTTGTCATGCAAGCGGTAGAAGAAGGCAGATAGCAGCACAACAACGATCAACGACGGGATAATGATCCCAGCGGTGGAGACGGCGGCTCCGAGATAACCTGCTGTTTCATAGCCGATCAGCGTGGCGGCATTGGTTGCAATCGAGCCGGGCGCCATTCCAGCCAGCGCCACTGTCTGTTGGAACTCCGCGGCTGTCAGCCATCCTTTTTCCGTGACCTCATACTGAATCATCGGAATGACTGCATAACCGCCGCCAAACGACACAAGGCCTACGCTTATAAACATGATAAACAAGTCCCAATACATGATTCGATCGCCCCGATTTCTCTCGCTTAAATGTAATACTCCAGCTCCGAAGGGCTGCCGGTTGCGGTCTGCTTCTCGGTCCGGGCCCGAAGTCCAAGCCGTAGTTTGATCCGGATGACCGTCATGCCGCATAACAAACCCAGAGCTATAAGATAGAGGGGGTGGACACCAGCAAATAACAGCACGGAGACGGTAGCAAGGGCAGCTATCGCTGTCGTCCTGTCAAAGACGGAATACTTGGCCATCCGATATGCCGCCATGAGGATTAGCGCTATAATGGCACCGTTCATCCCCTTTAGAGCAGCTTCGACTTTAGGCTGGTTTCGGAACACCATGGCAAATATGCTGATCAGAATCACAATCAGAAACGTGGGACATGTCACTCCGATGACCGCCGACACAGCTCCGGCAACGCCAGCCTGACGGTGGCCGATGATGGCAGCCGCATTAACGCCAACGCCTCCGGGAGCTGAGCCGGCGAGCGATATAAGCTCACCGATTTCATCCTCTTGCATCCATTTTTTCTTGCTCACCACTTCGCGCTCAATAATTGGCAGCATGGCATACCCGCCTCCGAAGGTGGAGGGCCCGATGCGGAAGAAGGTCCAGAATAGCTGGTTCAGCAGCTTGAATTTATGCTTCAGTCCCTTGATGCGATCTCTCATGATTTCCATTACGCATGATGGATTCTGGGCATCGGCATCGCTTCCTTGCCAAGCTCGGCCCAGATATATTTGAGCAATAGCTCGGCCTTCAGCTGCTCGTGCTCCGGCTCGTTCCACAGGTTATGCAGCTCGTTAGGATCGGTCTCAAGGTCGAACAGCTCACCGTAGGATTGATTGTAATAGACGGTGATCTTATAACGCTGTTCGATATATGTTTTTTGATGAATCGTTGTCGGCTCGTGCCGGAATTCGCAGAGGGCATGCTCCCGAGCGGCCGCCTTCTTGCCGAGCCACACTTCCTTTTGGTCGACGCCCGTCATGGCGTGCGGAATCGGAACGTTGCAGAGCGATAGGAAGGTCGGGGCCAGATCGACCAGGGATTGCATGGCATTTGATTTTTTTCCGGCAGGCACCTGATCGGGGTACCTTACCATGAACGGAATCCGGATTAAATCCTCGTAATGGAACCCTCCCTTGGCTTGAAGGCCGTGCTGGCCGAAGAAGTGGCCGTGATCCGTTGTGAATACAACGACGGTATTCTCCGCCAGTCCCAGATCATCCAGTTTATCGAGGATTTTGCCGATATATTTGTCCATCATGCTGATCATGCCGTAATACACGGCAACAAGCTTTTTCTTGTCATACTCCGTTAGTCGTGCCTTTGCACCATACTCGTAATAGTGATGGGAACGGTAGCCATGTATGCCATACCCGGTCTCTGCAAGATGCGAGAAATCAGGATCGTCCTCTTGCGTCAACTGGAAATGCGGCGGATTTCGGTCATGCTCTCCCGGCATTACGGATGGAATGGTCAACTCGTCCGGGTCATACATCGAGTCCCACGGTTCAGGGGCCAGATATTCCGGATGCGGGTCGAAGAAGCTGGCCCACAGAAAGAAAGGGTCATCCGAGCGCTGGTATTGGTCCAAAAGGGAGCCGGTTCGTTCGGCAATCCAGGCGTTGTAATGGTATTTCTCCGGGATGGGCCATGTGTACGTCCGGGAAGGATCCATGGTTCCCGTCGGCGGCAGGAAGTATTCCCGCCAGTTGGCACACCCTTGCTCTTCCAGCCATTGTGCATAATGTTGACCGACATGGGCTTCATTGGTGTGGTTGCGGGCCAGTTCAACATGGTCGAATCCGTAAAATGGCCCGTGGAAATTTCTCCAATATTCCAAATCCTGAAGGATCGGGTACGCTTCCAGCGAAGGATAAACATCCGTGGATTTCAGTGGCTGAAAATGAGCTTTGCCGACAAGACCCGTTCGGTATCCGGCTTCCTGGAAGCTTTGACCCACGGTGTGGCGGTCTTCCAGCAGTTTTGTACCCAACGTCCATGCTCCATGCTGACTGGGATACATTCCCGTAATGATGGATGCTCTGCTGGGGGTGCAGGTGGGATTTGGGCAATAGGCCCGATCGAACGTTGTCCCTTGCCGGGCGAGACGGTCCAGATTCGGTGTGGAAATTTCAGACTGAAATGCACCGATGGTGTTCCAATGCTGTTGATCACTAGTTATTAGCAAAATGTTAGGTGTTCTCGACAAGTGTAATCCCCTCCTAGTATGATAATATTGAAAAAAATCAGTTATAAAAATAGCTTAGTGTTATATTTTTGTTGTCATTTTGTTATGATTAAGCAAAAAATGAAGGAAAGGAGGGGCGTCGCCAAATGCAGGAATATGAATACGAGTATGCGGAATTCATCTACTATACGCCGGGATATTTGGATAAGGAGGAACAAATTTGGCCGGTTCGGGCAGGACGAACTGCAGCCAAGCCCAATTACAAGGTCGGACCGAAACGGATCGAGTGTTACAGTCTGCATTTTGTGCATGAAGGCATGGTCCGGCTTGAGTTTGATGGTAAATGGGTGGATCTGCAGAAGAACGATGTGTTCTGCCTGTTTCCGGGGCGGACCTATTACTATCACATGCTTCCCTCGGATTCTCCGCTGCAAATGAGCTGGCTCGCATTGGACGGCAACAGGGTCAAGCCGTTATTGGAGCTTGCCGGTTTGCTTCCGGATAGCCCGTTTGGCAAACAAATGTTATCCGCCCGGGTCAAAGAGTCGTCGGAAAGCGTGATTCATGCCCTGGCTGGCGTGGAACGCTGGAAGCCTTCAATTTCACTGGAACTGCATGGCTTGATCTACGGACTGCTTGCCGGACTGGTGCCGGACACGGTTTCTTTGCAGCCGACAGAGCTTGCGGGATGGATTCATGAGTGTTTGGATTACATGGAACTTCACGCGACCGAAGGGATTTCAGTACAGCAGGTGGCTGAATTTGCGGGGGTGCACCGTTCGTACTTCTCCAATATGTTCACCAGTCAGGTAGGAATGCCTCCGTTAAAATACATGCAGAAAATACGGATGGAGAAGGCGAAACGATTGCTGACCGAAACGGACGCAACGATCACGGAGATTGCCCTGTCTCTTGGCTATCCCAATTTATACTCATTCACGAGAGCCTTCAAGATTTATTACAAGGTGCCTCCCATTACCATGCGGGGAACCCAATGCTGAGTGCGTACCATGGGAATGCTCATGTGAACGACATTTTGTAAACGGTTACTTTTTATTTCGGTTGATCTTGAAAAAGGAGAATTCCGCTATGAAGCTTTCTACGATTCAGAGGTGGATATCGCCCGGTCGAAGCATTCAAGGGAAAATATTCATTGCGTTTAGTGCGGTTACCCTCGTGTCCATTGTCTCGATTACGGTCATTGTTTACATGAGCATGCGTGAGACGATCATGCACAATGCGGTCACCTCGGTATCGGACAGCATTCGGCAGGCGGATGAATCGCTGAATATGATGCTGGAAGAGATCGATCGCTTGAACACCGTTGTGGTGACCAACAAAAACACGGTGATTGACACCCTGTTAAGCCCGAATGAAGAGATCAGTTACGAGTGGTTTCAGGAGCAGAAGCGGATCGATGAGTTCCTGTCCGTTCTGATCGATTATAAGCCCTACATTACACGGATCGCTGTTGTCGGTTTGAACGGAAAGGTGTATTTCTCCGGTGGGCCGTGGTTGGACAGGACGGTGCTGGGGTCACCGATGCTGGATTATATGCTGCAGAATGGATCCCGCCATGCGTATTTCAAGCAGACGGGGGTGTCGGACGCCATCACGGTAGGGCGGGAGATCCGCTACAATCGTGAACCGATCGGGGTGGTCATGGTGGACTTGAATTATGATTTTATCCAAAAAACATACGGCGTGAAGCCGACTACGGACAGCATGATCTATGTGTTGGACATGCAGGGCGGGTTCGTTTATGAGGCCGAATCGGCACCGTCTTTTGCCCCTTCATCCGATAGGATTGTCGGACTCAATCAGGAGCTTGCAGGTAATGGTGATGCTATCAAGCAAGTTATTGACGGGAGAGACTATATCGTGGTCAGCCGCCGATCCGGTTATACGGGCTGGACCACGCTGGCGTTGATTCCGATGGATTCGCTGCTGAGCGAATCGGCAAGGCTGCGCAAGCTGCTGGCGGAGGTGTCGGTTATCGTCTTTGTTGTGGTTCTCATCGGGTCGCTGCAGGTGTCTTCGCGAATCACCCTTAATATCCGGCGATTGAAATCGTTGATGATGTTTGTGAAGGAGGGGAATTTAACGTTTCCCAGAAAGGAGATCAAGGGCGAGGATGAGACCGGGCAGCTGTACCGCGTCTTTATCAGCATGGTGGAGGATTTGAAGCGGCTGATGGAAGGAATCCGGGTCAGTGAGAGGGCCAAGCGGGAAGCCGAGTTAACGGCCCTTCAGGCGCAGATTCATCCTCATTTTTTATACAATTCGCTGAACACCATTAAGTATCTGGCCAAGATGAACGGCGTGCCTAACATCGAAGAAGTGTCGGGATCGTTGATTGAGCTCATGCGCGGGGTTCTGGGCAATTCAAGCGAATTTCTTACGATGCGGGAGGAACTGGATTATGTTGAACGCTATATCTCCATCGTCAAGTACAGGTATATGGAGCCGATCCGGATGGTTGCCCAGGTTGAGGATGATGCTTTGCTGGAATGCCGGGTGCTGAAGCTGATGCTGCAGCCTCTTGTGGAGAATGCCATTATTCATGGTATCGGACCGCTGGAGCGGGAGGGACTTGTGTTGATCCGCGTATGCGAAGAGGGGGGCGACCTCAAGATTGAAGTGATCGACCATGGCAAGGGTATGACAGAGGGGCAGAAGGCTGCTTTGTTGGGTGAAAGGGGAAAGAGCGGGAATACGTCCCGTTTTAGCGGAATGGGGGTGCGTAACGTGCATGAACGGATCGTACACCTGTATGGTCATTCATACGGCGTCAAGCTGTACAGTGAGCCAGGTCTGTATACCAAGGTCGAGATCCGGCTGCCGAAACTTACGGAGTGTAAGGGAGAATCCGAACAAGAGGTGATATAAGCGATGTTCCAAGTGCTGCTTGTCGACGATGAGCCGCTGGTGCGGCATAATCTGTGGACGTTACTCGACTGGAATGAGCATGGATTTCAGCTGTGCGGCCAAGCGCATAACGGATTCATGGCTCTGGCGATGATGGAGCAGTCCCCTCCTCATATTGCAATTATTGACGTGAACATGCCCGGCATGAACGGTGTAGAGCTCAACCGAGCGATCAAAGAACGCTTCCCGGCCATTAAGACCATCATGCTCAGCAGCTTTGATGACTATGACTACGTGCGGGAGTCCCTGAAGAACGGGTCCATCGATTATGTATTGAAGCATCGGCTGGACGGGGCAACGCTGATCGCCATGCTGAATAAAGCGGTCCTGGCATTGCGGCAGGAGGATCGGCTGTTTAAAGAACGCATTGCCCGGCAGGCCCTGGAAGAGAGGATAAACCCTGTCCTGATCCGCGATTATGTTGTGCATTTAATCCGGGGAGGGATGGAAGCAAGCCTGGAGTCAGAAACCTTCTCCCAGCGGAATAACCTGTATCCCCAGACCTTCAGTTATACGGCTGCGGCTGTGCAGATTATCCCGTTTCGGCTGCTGACGGAATCGTACAGCGATGTGCAAACGAATCGGCTGGTTCAGCAGGTAGTGGATATGATGCAGCAGAGTTTGGGGGATATCCATGAGCGGACGGCAGCTTATGTGGAGGATGGGCGGTTTGTTGTTGTGTTTGCGAACAAGGAACGAAGTGAATTTGCCGTGATGAGCGAGGCAGATGGACGAATAAGGAAGATTCAGCACGCCCTTGAATTATTCCTCAATTTAAGATGTGTAACCGCTATAGGACATGTGTGCACCAGCTTATCCCAGCTTGGATCCAGTTACAGCTCAGCTGAGCGGGAACTAGATGCTTCATCCGTCAAGGTGCCGTTCGCCGAGAATACGCCGCCAAGGATAATGGACCACGCTGTCGGATTTGCCGGAGGGTACAAAGAGCGCGTTTCTTTGACGATCGAAGAGCACAAGCAGCTTCTGCTCTCCATCGAAAGACTGGACACCCAAGATGTGCAGGCTTTAATTTCATCCATATTTGCTTCGATCTCCCATCAGCCAATCCATTCGCATACGGTTCAGATCATTGTCAGTGAGCTGATGCAGACCGGTGATAAGGCATTGAAAACATGGATGCCATCCATTGAAGCAGCAGGGGACAGGCTTCCTGCAAGAAGCGAACTCGGAAGGATGGGCAGTGTCGGGGAATTGGAGCAGTGGCTGTTATCCTTCTATGCCGACTTGCTGGGCCTGCTGAAGCAGCACCGTGTGAGCGGGGCCTATTCTCGTCATGTCACGCAAGCCATCCACTTCATCCTGGAGAGATATCCGGGGTATGTCACATTGGAGCTAGCGGCAGGCGCCATCGGGTTGAACTCATCCTACTTAAGCCGAATTTTCAAGGAGGAGACGCAGCGGACCTTCTCGGAATACTTGAATCGGGTACGAATCGACGCAGGGTGTAAACTGATGGAAAGCGGGCGCTATACCATCAAGGAAATCAGCAATCAAGTGGGGTTCACGACTCATAACTATTTTTTTAAAGTGTTCAAGGAGATTACGGGAATGACACCGCAAGAGTACTTGAACAGTCTGGGAAAAGGATAAGAGAAAAACCAAGCATTCGGATCGGCAGAAACCGTGTTTCGGAAGCAGCCAGTATAAAAAAACCGTAAAATATGTGGAGTAAATGATCATATTATTGTAATTGGCTGCCAGGGCCGTTGAATTATAATAATCACACACCAACGGTAAACGCTTACACTAAGCGTGTGGTGATTAAGAAATGTGGGGGTCACCTATTCATGCGTAAACACTGGGGAAGAAACGCGATCATGACCATGATCGTTTCCAGCTTGATGCTGGCCGGATGCAGTTCAGATGGAGGTTCGAAGAAGGAAGCCGCACCCGAAGGTTCGGAGAATGTCGTTCACACCACGGGATTTCCGATCGTAGAGCAGGCGGTGGAACTCAAGATGTTCACCCGGATTGCCCCCGTTAATGGTCCGTTTAAGGAGATGCCGGTTTTTCAGGATTACGAGAAATTGAGCAATGTAAAGGTGGAGTTCATCGAAGCGCCGACAGACGGCTTCCAGGAGAAGAAAAACCTGCTGTTCGCGTCGAATGAGCTGCCCGATGCGCTGTTCCGTTCGGGGCTATCGCCGCTTGAAACCGTCCGCTACGGGTCGGCAGGCCAATTGATCCCGCTGGAAGGCCTTATCGATGAATACGCTCCGAACCTGAAGAAATGGATGGAGGAATATCCCGAAATCCGCTCGGGCATCACAACGCCGGAGGGCCACATTTACGCGATTCCGGGCATCGTCACGCTAGGCGCGGCGCGTACGGATAAGAAATGGATTAATCAGAAATGGCTGGATAAGCTGAATTTGGAGGTGCCGGAGACAACCGAAGAACTGTATCAGGTGCTGCTTGCTTTCCGTGACGGGGACCCGAACGGCAACGGCAAGCAGGATGAGATTCCGATGACCGCCCGAATCGGGTTATCGGTTGTGAGCGCGATGAGCGGATCGTTCGGACTGGACACACAGCTCGGCTACAACATCAACATTGAAAATGACAAGGCAAGCATCTGGATGGGCAGCGACAAGAATAAAGAGATGCTGATGTATCTAAACAAGCTTTACAAGGAAAAGCTTCTGGATCCCGAGATATTCTCGCACACTGAAGCGCAATATTTGGCCAAGCAGGGATCAGGGAATGCGGGATTCTTCTTTGACCAGACAAACAACAACTTTTTGTCAATCCAGGATCAATATACCGGGATCGCGCCTCCGGCAGGGCCTGACGGAGACCGGATGCAAAGTCAGGCGCTGCCGATTGCGCGGGATTTTGGAGCTTTTGCCATCACGTCCGTCAATAAATACCCAGAAGTCACGATGCGCTGGATCGATTACTTCTATAGCGACGAAGGATCTACCCTTCTCCGGTTCGGCAGAGAAGGAGAGCATTACGAGATGAAGGACGGAATTCCCTACTATACAGAGGATTTCTTGAAGGATATTACCAACCAGGCAAAAATCACGCCTTACGCCGGAGGAGGAGCGCCTCATCTCATCAGCGAGCAGGTCGCCTCTTTCATCAATCCGCCGCAGGTACAGGAGGCGCAGCAGAAGCTGGATCCATTCATGCCGGAGGTTCGCTACGCGGCTCCCATGTTTGACGAGCAAACCGCTCAGCAAGTGAACATTCTGCGTAACGATATCGATAAATACTACGAAGAGCAGAGCACGAAATTCATTGTGGGCGCGCTTAGCTTCGACAAGTGGGAACAATTCCAGTCTACGCTGAAGAAGATGAAAATCGATGAGCTGGAGAAGTTGTATCAGGATGCTTATGACAAGATGCAGAAATAATGCTGCCACATCATGGATAAGGAGTGGATGCCCATGAAGAGTGTCAAAGCCGATACAACGATCACTATGCCTCCAGGTCAACGAAGGCGAGGTCCCCGCTTGCTAAGACAAATGGCCAAAAGGTATGACCTGTACCTCATGCTGCTTGTGCCGGTCGTCTGGTATCTGGTTTTTCACTATGGTCCGTTGTACGGGCTGCAAATTGCGTTTAAGAATTTCAACCCGGCCAAGGGAATCCTCGGGAGCAGCTGGGAGGGCTTCGGGCATTTCGAACGCTTCTTCGATTCGTATTATTTCTGGAGGCTGCTGTGGAATACGTTGTCCATTAATCTGTTCTCGCTGTTGATCGCTTTTCCGATTCCCATCTTGCTGGCGTTGATCATTAATGAAATCCGTAACAAGACCTTCAGCAAATGGCTGCAGAACATTACGTATATTCCGCACTTTATTTCCGTAGTCGTGATTGTCGGCATATTGAATGTATTCCTCTCGCCTACCAGCGGTCCGGTCAATCTGCTGATCGAGGCAATGGGAGGCACGCCGGTCCGTTTTATGGAGGAAGCCGGCTGGTTTAAGACCATTTTTATCGGCTCTAACATATGGCAGAACATGGGCTGGCAGTCCATTATCTACATTGCGGCATTGAGCGGGGTGAACCCGCAGCTTTATGAGGCTGCCAAGATGGACGGAGCGACAAGACTGAAGCGGATTTGGCATATATCCTTACCCGGCATCGCTCCTGTTGTTATCATTCTGCTGATTTTGGATATCGGCCATTTCATGAACATTGGCTTTGAGAAAATTTTGCTGATGCAAAATAATTTGAATCTCGAATCGAGTGATGTCATTTCCACGTTTGTTTACACGACAGGCATTTTAAAGGGTGAGTACAGTTACACGGCAGCAATCGGGCTGTTTAATTCGATCATCAACCTGATTTTGCTGCTGCTTGTAAACCGAATTGCGCGTAAAACGTCGGAGACGAGTTTATGGTAAAGGGGGAAAACGCGACATGTCCAAGCCATCGGCCATAAAAAGAACCTCGGATGAATGGGTATTCGATGTGATCATTTACGCGGTCGCCGCCATCATTATTCTCATTGTGCTGTATCCGTTAATCTTTATTGTCAGCGCTTCGTTCAGTGATCCGGCAAGGGTGCTGAACGGGGAGGTTTGGCTGCTGCCCAAGAGCGTAACGCTCGATGCCTACACGAATATTTTGCATAACGATAAGATTTGGATCGGTTACCGCAATACGATCTTCTATACGATTGTAGGGACGGTAATTAATATCATCATGACGATACTGGCAGCGTACCCGCTATCGAGACCTGACCTTCCAGGACGCAATACAATTATGGTGTTTATCACCCTGACCATGTTTTTCAGCGGAGGGCTGATTCCGACTTATCTGTTGGTCAAGGACCTGGGAATGGTCGATACGATGTGGGCATTGATTGTTCCCGGTGCCATCGCGACCTACAATCTGATCGTGATGAGAACGTATTTCCAATCGAGCATTCCGTGGGAGCTGCAGGAGGCTGCCCATATCGATGGATGTTCCAACTGGAGGCTGCTGCTGAGCATCATCCTGCCCTTATCCAAGCCGATTCTGGCGGTCATGGTGCTGTTCTATGCGGTAGGACACTGGAATTCATTTTTTAATGCGCTCATCTATATTCGTAACGAGAATTTGCATCCGCTTCAGCTGGTGCTCCGCGAAATTCTGCTGATTAGTCAATCTGATGCGGTGGACGGCAGCATTGGTTTGGAAGACAAAATCCTGCTTGCCGAGAGCATTAAATACGCGGTCATTATTGTCTCCAGTTTGCCTGTACTGCTTATGTATCCGTTTGTGCAAAGGCATTTTGTTAAAGGCGTCATGATTGGCTCGGTAAAAGGGTGAGCTCAGCTCACATGCCATTTTCGCACGAATTAATTCCCCTAATATATCACGCTTATGGAGGATTTATCTTGAAAACAAACGCCAAGATTACCATTGACTGCGTCAGGCCGAGCGAGCATACGGTCAACCCCTACCTGTTCGGACATTTCGTGGAGGATATACGGGACCATATGGAGGGCATGCTCGCATTTCCCTTGAAGGACATGGATTTCGAAAGCGAGACGGAATCAAAGACCGCGGTATCGGGAAGCTGGCGCGCGTATACCAACGGACGGAACACCAGGTATGCCATGGAGGCGCCGGCACCCAAGCATTCGGGCCGCGCCCAGCGCATCCGCATTCTGAGCGATGATGAGGCCTATGCCGGCATAACGCAGATCACATCGCTGCAAGGGCCGAAGGATTACACCGTTCGGATGGTTGCAAGGGCTTCCATCGAGCTTCGTTATTTGATGATCGAAGCGGTGGACCGGCGTACGGAAGAAACGCTGGGGCAGCTGCGGGTCGAGCTGGGCAGCCATAACTGGCAGGAATACGAGGGGCAGCTGTCCATAACCCGTGCTTGTGCCGATGCGGAAATTCGGGTGTATATCCCGGCCGAGCACCCAAGGTGGGTCGACCACGTATCCACCGGCATGCTCTGGATCGATCATGTGTCAATGCTGCCAGTTGACAGCATTGCCATGGTGAAGCGCGAAGTGGTAGACATGACCCGCGAGCTGAACGCGGGGATGATGCGACTGGCAGGCAATTATATCAGCGCTTACCATTGGGAGCATGGGATCGGCCCTGTTCTGGAGAGACCTGTCATGTACAACGAAGCGTGGGGAGGGTGGACCAGCAAATATTTCGGAACGGACGAATTCATCCGCTTTTGCCGCGAGCTGCGGGTTGAGCCCCTCATTTGCGTGAACGATGGTTCCGGCACGCCAGAAGAGGCTGCCCAGTGGATCGAATACTGCAATGGAAGCGTGGATACACCGATGGGAGCTCTGCGAGCAAAGAATGGATCACCCGAGCCATACGATGTAAGGTACTGGGAGATTGGCAACGAGGTTTGGGGGCAATGGCAGGTCGGCACTTGCACAGCTGACAGGTTTGCGGAGCGGACGATATCGTTTGCCAAGGCCATGAAGGAGGCGGACGATTCCATCGTGCTGCTGGCCTGCGGGCATTATGATCAGGACTGGAATCAAACGGTCCTCGATCTGGCCGGTGAGTATATGGACTATCTGACACTGCATTTGTACCACGGCTACGGTCCCTTCGGCATGAACCGGGATACCCCGGCAGAGGACCGCTATAAAGCGATCGCCTCTTATCCCGAATGGACCCGGCATTATATCCGGCAGACGACGGAGCTTATTCGGTCCCAGTCGAAGCATAGCCACGTGAAGCTGGCGATCACCGAATACAACACGATGTACTATCCGAACACGGTAAGAAAAGGGCTGCCGAACGAACATACCTTGGGAGCAGCTGTGGCCAATGCCGCCAACCTGAATGAAATGATTCGTTGCAGCGATATGGTGCATATCGGCAGCTTCTCCGATCTTGTTAACGGCTGGCTGGGGGGATGCATCAGAGTGGGGGATTATTATGCCGACCAGTATTGCGGCAAAGAACCTGGCTGGAGCGGGCTTCCTCTCGAAATATACGGTACACCCACCTATGAAGTGTTAAAGCTTTACGCGAATCGGGATATCCGGCGAATCCTTCCTGTTAAGGCAGAATGCGGCACCTTCTCCGTGCCGTCACACAAGAAGACGCCTGTGGAGCTGGATGCGCTTCCGGATCTGGACATTGTGGCCGGTACGAATGACGACGGCAGCGTGATTACGCTGCTTATCGTGAACCGAAGCCTGGGGGAGGTTCGGGCCGAGCTTGAGCTGCAAGCTTTCGAAGCTTCCGGGGAAACAACCGTTTATGAAATTACCGGGAATTTTTACGATGATATCAATTCCGTATTCCAGCCTGAGCAAATCAAGTGTAAGGAATACGGGGTTTCGGCGGAGGAACTGCAGCGCGGTTACGCATTGCGTCCTTCCTCCATTTATGCGCTTGAATTCAGGGCGAAGCCCGAATCCGGTGGAGTGGAATAATCACCTAGGCTGGCTGTGACCATCAAGACTAAAGTATCTATTATAACCGAAGAGCCGTGACTGCGCTGACAGTCACGGCTCTTTTTTTGACATAAAGCCATTCGAAACTCGCTGCGGCCCGAAATGGAATGATACAGGCTGATCTTATCCAAGAATCAGGGAAAATGGTCTTCATTCATCGTTTAACTTATTTATGGGAAGTGTAATTAGAGACTAAACAGAAGGATGGGGTGATCAATATGTCAAACGGAACCGTCGTGAACCAGGAAGCCGTTGAGATTGTTAAGGATATTATCAAGGATGTGGAAACTGCGATGTTCTCCACGATATCGGAGGGTGGGATCAATTCCCGGCCGATGCAGACACAGGATATTGAATTTGATGGGGACCTCTGGTTCTTAACGAAACGGGATACCAGCAAATATGCGGAAATCATGGCTAATCCCAACGTGAATATTGCGTATGTCGGCAAATCCTACGTATCGATTCGTGGAACGGCTGAAGTTGTAGAGGATGTGGAACGGAAAAAAGCACTCTGGAATGCAGCATACGAGAAGCTGCTGCAAACATCCTACGACGATCCCAACATGATTCTGATTAAGGTGAATACGGACACGGCAGAGTACTGGGAAACCGGAAATAAAACTAAAACGGTGAAGGCCTTCTTCAAAAAAATGGTGGGCCAGCAGCCGGAGGGCAACTCGGATATTAACAAAACCGTTGATCTTCATTAAGCGGAAATAATTCAATTATAAAAACCGCAGGATCAAGCCACGATCCTGCGGTTTTTTTTAGGAATTTTGGCTATGGTCATGACTGTCCTCTAGTAACGGATCGATATGTATGCGGGCAAGTCATCAGCTCATACGTATTGATAGATAAATGGTTTAAGAAGGAAGAAAGAGGGAACTTTAATACGTAAGAAGGCAGATTTACCCTGAAACCTATTTTAAACCCATAAATCAAGTGAGAATTGTGTGAATTAAACGGCAGAACTGGTTCTAAACCATGACGTTCAACTGGATGGTTTGGCTCTGATTGTGTTATACTTTTTTCGTAATTATGAAAATTTACATTCGGAGAGGAGGTAGTACATTGGGAAGGCGTTATTGCAAATGGATCAAGTTACGGAACTAAAGGGTGTGACATCTTTTCTATTGGCTGCCTCTTCTGCCTGGGTATTTGTAATACATGATGTACTTGCTTCTGAATAACATTGAATACAGCCTTAATTAAATCTGGAGGTGAATCCCTCTTAAGAGGGAAATCATTGGACATTATTACCATCACTAATTTATTCATACTTGCAGTTCTGATTGCATTGACAGCGTTTTTTGTGGCCTCTGAGTTTGCTGTTGTAAAAATTCGTATGTCTCGGATTGATCAATTAATTGCTGAAGGGAATAAAAAGGCGGTTGTGGCCAAAAAAGTAGCCGGCGACCTTGATTATTATCTATCGGCCTGCCAGCTCGGGATTACGGTAACGGCTCTCGGACTTGGAGCCATTGGTAAGCCTGCCGTTGAACGCATCATGTACCCGGTATTTGATCTCTTTAACGTATCGGCCTCAACGGCTTCGATTGCTTCCTACGCCATTGCCTTCATACTCGTGACATTTCTGCATGTCGTGGTTGGGGAAATGGCACCCAAGACGCTGGCAATCCAATTCTCGGAGAAGATGACCCTGCTGCTCGCTGCCCCGCTGTATGGGTTCGGGAAAATCATGAAACCATTCATTTGGGCATTGAATGGAGCATCACGAGTATTGCTGCGTTCCTTTGGCGTGAAGCCTGCTGGACATGAACAGGCTTACTCGGAAGACGAGCTGCGCATTATTATGACGCAAAGCTATCAGGGCGGCGAGATCAATCAGACCAAGCTGGCTTACATGGAGAACGTATTCTCATTCGATGAGCGTGTGACCAAGGATATCATGGTGCCGAGAACCGCTCTGGTTACCCTCGACAAGGATATGAAATACCCGGATATCGTCCGTATATTGGATGAACACAACTATACGCGATATCCTGTCATTGAAGAGGGCAGCAAGGACCGGGTGGTCGGCGTTGTCAACGTGAAGAAGATGCTGCCGCATATCGTGGCTGGACGGGAGCGCAAACTGGCGGAATTTGTCCGGGACCTTCCTATCGTGCTTGAAGTTACGCCGATCCATGAAGCGATGTTGAAGATGCAGCAGGAACGTATGCATATGGCTCTGGTTATCGATGAATACGGCGGCACATCTGGGATATTGACCATGGAAGATATATTGGAAGAGATCGTTGGGGAGATTCGTGATGAATTCGATGCCGACGAAGTGGCGGATATCCGGAAGACCGGGGAACGTGAATACCTGATTAATGGACGGGTTCTCCTGGATGAGCTTGAGAAGCAGTTTGGACTGGTCTTCGAGAATCGTGAAGAGATGGATACGATTGGCGGCTGGATTCAGTATCAGAAAGGCACTACGGTTCAGGACGGCGATGAGATCAAGCAAGGCGAGCACGTATGGGTTGTATCGGAAACCGATAACTTGCAGATTAAACAAGTCATTCTAAGACAAGCTTGAGATTGCGTGTTAAGGGCTTCTCGTTGATACATTCAGACCATCATTTTTTTGGAGGTGAATCCCTCGACTGAGGGAAATCATTGGACGGAATAATCGTGTTAAACTTATTTTTAGTAGCTGTGTTTATAGGACTGACAGCGTTCTTTGTCGGAGCCGAATTCGCGATATTGAAGGTACGGATGTCAAGAATCGATCAATTGATTGCAGAGGGTAATAAAAAAGCTGTCAAGGCCAAGAAGGTAGCACACGAGCTGGATTACTACTTGTCTGCCTGCCAGCTCGGGATAACCATAACGGCGCTCGTACTCGGAGCGCTGGGCGAACCGACGGTTGAGCGGATGCTCCATCCTCTGTTTGAGAGATTTGATGTGCCGGCTGCCATTGCAACCGTGCTCTCCTATGTCATTGCTCTTTCGATTATCACATTCCTGCACGTTGTCATCGGAGAATTGGCACCGAAAACATTGGCGATCCAATTTGCCGAGAAGATGACGCTGCTGCTGGCATCGCCTCTATACTGGTTCGGTAAAATCATGTACCCGTTTATCTATGCACTGAACGGAGCTTCGCGTCTTCTTCTTCGTATATTTGGCGTAAAGCCGGCTGGACATGAGACGGTCCATTCCGAGGAGGAGTTGAAGTGGATTGTGGATCAGAGCTACGAGAGCGGCGAGATCAACCAAACTGAGCTGGATTACCTGAAGAATATATTCGCTTTTGATGAGCGAACCTTACAGGAAATCATGATTCCTAGAGAGCGAATCATTACGGTGGAACAGGGCTGGCCGCTTGCTAAAATCATTGAGGTTCTGGGTGAGTATGATTATACCCGCTATCCGGTTGCCGAAGCAGGGAATGCCGATCGTTTCATCGGGTTTATCAACACCAAAGAGATGCTGACAGGCATTGCGGCTGGAAGGGACTGCGCCGTGCATGAATTTATTCATGAGATGCCGCGTCTTTCGGAATCGTCCTCAATCAAAGACGTCCTGATCAAGATGCAGCAATCCCGCGTCCACATGGCGATTGTAACGAATGAGTCGGGCGCTGCCGCCGGACTCGTGACGATGGAGGATATTCTGGAAGAAATCGTCGGGGATATCCGGGACGAATCGGATCGCAATGAGCTGCAAGGCGTACAGGCGTAAGTGATATAGGATTCGCAACCGATCAAGAAAAAGTAAATAACCATGCCCTCTTCCCTCCATTTGGGAGGTGAGAGGGCATTTTTTTGTTATATTCTCTATGTTTCTATCGGAATTCTCACTGTGACCTGCGTTCTGGCCTCTGCGCAATATTCTGGCTGCTCAATGGGTCACGGTTAACCAGCATTCGTATATTTCACCCTTGGCTTGGCCTAATCGTGAATCCGAAGCTGTACGTACGGTTTGCAGGCAGGGTGAATTCCTCATGAATGGGCGCTCCCCAGCTGTCGTCGCCGCCTACACCCATCTGCTTGTAGTTGATGCGCAGGACGGTTTTATCGCTTGCGGGAAGTTTATAAGCATGGTCACAACGTTCCAGTTCATCCGGCGTCCACGGCAGAGCGCATAACTCCATGAGCGATGGGCTTTCGAAGCGGAGGCTGACGCCGCTGCTTCCTGCGTTAAGGCTGGCGAAGCGGACATCCGTTTTATTCCCGCACTCTTGGGGTCTCAGATAGGGGACAAACTGATCCGCCACCTTCCCCGAATATCGGCCGATTTTGGCTCCGGTCTTCCGGTCCCAGTAATTCTCATGAGGTCCGCGGCCGTACCAGCGGAGGGTGTCCAGTTCGTTATCCAGCAGGAACAGCATGCCGATTTCCGGAATCTCGGGCAAGCCGCTGCCAGGAATGAAAGTTTCATGCACATGAAGCGTTCCGTCAGGGAAGATCCGATAGTCCAGGGTCAGGCTGGATATGGGGTGGGTCTCCATCTGATATTGACTGGAGACGATAACGGCAGGGCCCTCGGTTTGCCAGCTCAGCGATATCAGCTTCCGCTGATTATGGGCGGTTCTCCATACGCCGCAGCGTTCAGGGAGGCGGTTGCCCAGATCGTTATCGGTAACGGCCCGCCAGAAATTAGGTCTGACGGGAGCTCGCAAGTATTCCTTGCCGGACAGCGCGTAAGATGTCAGATCGCCGGTGATCTGGTTAAAGCACAGCGAAACGGCAGACCCTGTGATGAGGAGGTCTTCTTCAGACTCGGTAACATTCAGCAAGGCATCCGTCTGCCCATGAGCGCCGTGCTCCGATTTTTCCGTAACGTATGGTGTAAGAGCGAACTGTTCCCAGGCCTCTTCATGTCCGGCTGGCGCCCACTTGACGCTTTCCTTCCTCACGAGGGAGAGGGTGAGAATCGCTTCCTTTCCATTATGTTCCATAGGAAAGCGGGGAATCGAGAATTCGGTATGCTCGCCCGGAGGCAGGGAAAGCTGAAGTGTACCGGATTGGCTCTCTTCTCCGTTTAGTTGCACGTCCCATTGTACAAGATACTGATCCAGATTGGTAAACAAGAAGCGGTTGCTGACCCGAATCCGACCTGCGGCAGGATCGGTGCTTTCGAATTTGACGTTCTGATAGCATTTTTTCACTTCATCCAGCTTTGGCGTTTTGCTGCGATCCGCGAAGATCAGGCCGTTCCCGCTGAAATTGCCGTCATGCGGCGTCTCGTTAAAATCCCCGCCATATGCAAGGTATTCTGTACCGTCCGGCGTCTGGGTGCGAATCGCTTGATCGATCCAATCCCATATGAAGGCTCCCTGTAAGATGTCATACTTCTCAAACAGCTCCCAATAGAGGTGAAGCCCGCCGCATGAATTGCCCATCGCGTGGCTGTACTCGCAAATAATGTAGGGCTTGCCCGGATTGCTGGTTGCATACTTCTCCACATCCTGCGGCTTGGCATACATGGTGGACTCGATATCGCTGGCGGCTTCGGATTCCCTGTAGTGGAATATCCCTTCATAATGAACCAGCCGCGATGGATCGACCTCCTTAAGGAAATCATGCATTGCTATGAAGTTGTCGCCGCCAAAAGACTCATTGCCTAATGACCAGATGAGGATGGAGGGGTGGTTCTTGTCTCGTTGAAACATCGAATTGCAGCGGTCCAATACGTTGTCGCGCCATTCGAGTTTGCTGCCCGGAACCGTATCCTTCAGTTCCTGCTGCCCATACACCCAGGTGCCGTGTGTCTCCAGATTCGTTTCATCGATGACATATAGGCCATATTCATCGCAAAGGTCATACCATATGGATTGATTCGGGTAATGGGACGTCCGTACCGCATTAATATTATGGGTCTTCATCAGTTCGATGTCGGTGATCATGTCCTCGCGGCTTAGAGCCCGTCCGGTATCAGGGGAGAACTCGTGCCGGTTGACACCCTTGAACAGAATGCGCTGCCCATTGATTTGCATCAATCCGTTTTTAAGCTCGAAGCGGCGGAAGCCCGTGCGGCAGCTTACGGCTCCGAGACATGCACCGTCTGAATCTTTCAATGCCAGAACTACAGTGTAGAGGCAGGGGGATTCCGCGCTCCATCGTTCAGGCTGATGAACGTCCATGCCCAGGGAGAAGGTGTCCTCATCAATAATGTAATCCGCGATGGTGAGTGATTGCTTCTGAACCAGTCGATGATCATGATCGTACAGCAGCGCCTCAAGCCGAAGGGTGTCCTTATCGATGGTTTCATTAAAATAATTCGTGATGGCTGCATCAATCTGCAATTCGGCATTCCGGTAATCATCATCGAGAATCGTCCGCACGAAGAAATCCGAGATATGAAGCGCAGGGACCGAATAGAGGTAGACGTCACGGAAGATGCCGCTAAGTCTCCAGAAATCCTGATCCTCAAGCCAGCTCGCATCGCACCATCGGTATACTTCAACAGCCAATTTGTTCCCGCCCTTGATCAGATAGGGAGTAATATCGAACTCGGCCGGTGTGAACGTATCTTCGCTATACCCGACCATTTCGCCGTTCACCCATACATAGAAAGCGGATTCAACACCTTGAAAGCTAATATAAACCGGCTGCCCCTCCCATGTATCGGGTACCGTGAATTCCCGGATGTAGGAGCCTACGGGATTATATCGGGTTGGCGCGAAGGGAGCTTTCAATTCAGGCTCCGAATCGGACCAAGGGTATCTGACATTCGTATATTGTGGATAGTCATAGCCTTGAAGCTGCCAATGGGAAGGGACGGGAATATCGGCCCAGCTACTGGAATCATAATCGGTTTCATGGAAATGGCGAATGCGTGCTTCCGGTGTTTCCGCAAAAGCGAATTTCCATGTCCCATTCAATGACTTATATAAGGGGGACAAGGAGTGGTCGTGGTTTAACGCTTCGGATTCGGATGGGAACGTCATCATATAAGCGTGTGCCTTGTGACGATTTAGCTGAAAGATATGGGGGTTATTATTCCATTCGGGATAACCGTTTGCAGGTGCCTGGTAAACGAACTTCGTACGCAATTTGCTCAGCTCCTCCTAGATTATGGTTTCCTTCTACTGACAGTATAGAGGTTAAACCCGCCTAAGAGAATAAGACATATTTCACGTTTCTAAGATAAGTGGCCGGGAATTAAGGGTTTACATGTAAAAAGGTCTATGAAATAATGATTAGTAAATAATCATTCACTAATTGATTGGAGTGTATTGGATGGTACGACCTCGCGAATTTCAAGACGAGGCCATATTTGATGGCGTCTACAGAGCGCTGTGCAAAAAAGGCTACGGTCAAGTAGCGTTAACGGATATCACGCATGAAATGCATATCTCGCCGGCAGCCTTAATGAAGAGATTCGGCTCGAAGAAGAATATGTTCCTGGCATACAGCGATTATGTCATTGAATTAACCCGGCAAGCCTTCCATGAGGCCAGCCTGTCTGATCAACCCAGAATCGATGCACTAAAGGCCGTGTTCAAGCACTCTACCTCACGTATGAGCCATCCCGTTGAATTGGCTAACCACACTTCCTTCTATTTGGAGAGTACGGCCGATCCCGATCTGCTGGAGAAGACGCAGTACCGGTTGCGGCTGATCGATGAGTTTACCCGGCAGATGCTGAACCAGGCGATAACAAACAACGAAATCATTCCATGTGATGTCGCTTCGCTCAGCAGGGTATTACAGGCTGCCATCAGCGGTGCCATGCTGATCTGGATTAAAGAGTCCAACCGGTCATTGGACGAACTGTTTGATGAGTGCTTTGATGTGATATTTGCCTCGTTAACAAACAGCGATAAGCCGTAATTTCATGAGTTGAAGGGGGAGCGTCATGCCAGTTTATAACGGAAGTGGAGTCGATTTGTATTATGAAGTACAAGGGGAAGGGAAGCCGCTTGTGTTTACGCACGGGGCCTCCTGGAATCATAAGCAATGGCGGCCGCAGATCGACTGTTTCTCGCAAACTCATAGAACCGTCGTGTGGGATATTCGGGGACATGGTTCGTCTGCCCTGCCCGATGGACAAGTGAATTCGGAGGATTTTAGCCGGGATTTGGCGGATCTGCTGGATCATCTGAACATAGATAAAGCTATCCTATGCGGGTTATCTCTGGGCGGTCATATCTCGTTACAGACTGCAGTTCGCTATCCTGACAAGGTTGAAGCGCTGGTACTGATAGGCACTCCATTCACGAATGCGTTCAATTGGTTCGAGCGAATGTTTGTGCCCCTGAACCGTTGGTCGAGTTACCTCATGCCGATCTCTTTATCGGGGAAAATCCAGGGCAAGATGTTATCCAAATATAATAAGGACAATCAAGCCTATATCGAGGAAGCCTTCGGCTCCATAACGCATCGCGATTGGGTTCGGATATGGGATGCGGTTACCCGAATGGAGAGCAGGCAGGACTTGCACAAGATCCAGTGTCCAACATTGCTTCTTCAGGGCGAAAGCGACACGATGATCCGCAGGCAGCAGGAATACATGCTGGAGAGAATTTCGAATGCGCGATTGGAAATCATCCGGAACGCCCACCACGCCACGAATCTGGATAACCCGGATGAGGTGAATGAAGCCATCGCTTCATTTCTGGCAGGAAACGTTATTTAGCCCTTCATTGACACTCCAAAATAGGGTTGCTACAATTTTATGTATATAGCCATCGGAATAATGGGTTAATGAGGAGGGGACGACCTTGAATCGATTCGGTTCTACAGATCCATTCATACGTAATGAACGCGAAGCATGGATTGTTGCTCGGGCCGACCAGCTCGGAGCGAAATTCGCGGAAAGAGCACCCAAGCATGATCTGGAGGGATCGTTTCCGTTCGAGAATTTTGAAGACCTGAAGGCATCGGGTTATCTGAAGCTGACCGTGCCGGAATCCTTCGGCGGAGAAGAAGCCTCCGTCTACGAGATGGTGCTTGCCCAGGAAAGGCTTGCCCGAGGGGACGGGTCCACTGCGCTGGCCGTCGGCTGGCATATTGGGCAAATGCTGCAGCTGCGTCTTTCCGGTGCCTGGCCGGCGCCGTTATTTGAGAAGCTGTGCAAGGACGTTGTGGCCGAAGGCGTCGTCATGAATGAGCTGGCAAGCGAGCCTGCGACGGGAAGCCCCAGCCGGGGCGGAAGGCCGGAGACGACTGCACGGCGGGTGACGGGTGGCTGGAGCATTACGGGACGTAAAACCTTCAGCACCTTAAGTCCGATTTTGAAGCAGTTTGTTGTTACGGCGGGAATGGAGCACAGCGAGAAGGTTGGTGCATTTCTGGTTCGCAGCGGGCCCGGTGTCAAGGTTGAGGAGACCTGGAATACGCTGGGCATGCGGGCGACAGGAAGCCATGACGTGATTCTGGAGGATGTATTTGTGCCGGATGCGGAAGTGATCCGTGGACTTGATTATGAGAAACCTGAGGAACCCGTACCTACAGAAGGCGTCCTGCTTCACATACCGGCATGTTATATGGGGATTGCCTATGCCGCGCGCAATTTTGCTATCGATTTTGCACGACATCATAAACCGAATTCATTGACAGTCCCCATTGCGGAATTGCCGAATATTAAACGCCAGATCGCTCAAATCGAGGTGGATCTGCTCACAGCCCGAAGCTATTTGTATCAAACGGCCGACCGCTGGGACAAGGAAGTGGAGAACCGCGCTTCGCTAAAGCCCGAACTCGGTCTCGCCAAATACATCGTGACCAACGCAGCGGTTCGGATTGTAGATCAGGCTATGCGGATAGTCGGTGGATTAAGTCTATCCCGGAATCTCCCCTTGGAGAGAATGTACAGGGATGTTCGGGCAGGGCTTCATAACCCGCCAATGGACGACATGGTGCTGACTAACCTGGCCAATCGGGCCATTCAGGAAGCTGCGGATGAGGGGGATGAATGAAGGCCCTCCATAATAGGTTAGGCAATATGGAATTGCATGCTATATGATCATGAAGAGAATGGATGAACATGAACTGCCGGGAGGCCATCCCCGGCGGTTTTTTTGTGCAGGATCAGCTGGTTTTCTACGTTGTCGACCCCGCATTCAGCAAACCTTCAGCTAGGCCTAAGCCTGGCATAATCTTCCCCTAAGTTTACTTTCAGCTTCCTTCTCTATACTTCAAATGGTAAGACAAACTATAACCCTGAAGGAGAGATTACGATGAATCCGATAAGTAAAAAAGTATTAGTGGGCAGCATGGCGGCAGCGATTCTGCTGGGAGGAGCCGGATATCTGCAGAGCAAGACCTACGCCGCGGCAAGCACGGACACTTCCGCCTCGGTTACTGAGGAAGGGCAGACAGGCACATCTGATTCCGTAAAGAAATGGGAGGGTAAGCGGATGGATCATAAGGGAGGAGGTCCCCGCGGAGGCAACATCTTGAAAGAAACGGCTGAGCTGCTCGGACTGACCGAGGCCGAGATCCGAACGGCGCTTGAAGGCGGCAGTACATTTGCCGAGATTGCCGAAGGTAAAGGGATGACGAAAGCTGTATTGGTACAGAAGCTGACCGATCTGGAGACCGCCAAGATTGAGGAACGTCTGAGCGAAGGCAGTATTACGGAAACCGAAGCAGCCGAGTGGAAGGAGGGGCTAAGTGCCCGTCTGGAGCAAATGGTGGCGAGCAGTGATCCCGGTTTTGGGATGAAAGGTCATGGCAGAGGGGGGCATGGCTTCGGGAAATTCGGTAATCCGGAGGAAATAGCCGCCCTGCTCGGTATAACGGAGGACGAGCTCAAGGCAGGCATGGAAGATGGTAAATCGTTGGTCGAGCTGGCTGCCACCAAGGGAATTACAGAGGAGCAGCTGCTGCAAAAGCTGAAAGATCAAATGACCGAGCCCTTGAAGCAGTGGATTAACGAGAAGCATACGGACGCGGATAAATCAGGAGCTGCTGCTAAAACCGATACCGAAGATGAAGCGGTATAACAATGTATCATTTGCTTGAACCAGGTGCAGTTACGTTAAGATAATGGATGCTGCCCCGCCGCTATTCATGATAGAGGTCGCCCGCTATCCTATGGGGCGAGTTTTCAGTCAGTCCTCCACCTTGTGTGGGGGACTTTTTGGTTTGGCTCTGAATTTTTTTCGCGCAATGTGTTGACCTTAACGTTACGTGAAGGTGTACAGTGGTGTTGTCAGGAGGTGAAACCATGGAATACACGGTGCAGAAGCTTGGGAAGTTGGCAGGAATCAGTACCCGGACGCTTCGGTATTACGATGAGATTGGCATTCTGAAGCCGGCCAGGATCAACTCGTCGGGATATCGGATTTATGGGCAGGAGGAGGTCGATCAATTGCAGCAGATCCTATTTTACCGGGAGCTCGGGCTTCATCTGGACGGTATCAAAGAAATTCTGACCTCGCCATCCTTCAACAGATCCCGGGCGCTCCAGGAACACCATGCACAGCTTCTGGACAAAAGAAAGCAATTGGATATGCTGATTACCAATGTGGAGAACACGATCGCCTCCACGGAAGGGAGAATGACCATGAGTGACCAAGAGAAATTCGAAGGATTCAAACAGAGGTTGATTGAGGACAATGAGCAGAAATACGGTAAGGAAATTCGCGCGAAGTATGGCGAAGAGACTGTGAATAAATCAAATGCCAAGCTGAAAAATATGACGCAGGCACAGCATGATGAGGTGACGCGCCTCGCGGAGGAGCTGTACGAGACGCTGGCCGAAGCGTTCAAGCAAGGCGATCCGGCCAGCGATCTGGCGCAGAAGGCAGCCGATCTTCACAAGCGGTGGCTCACTTATTATTGGAACGATTACAGCAAGGAAGCCCATGCTGGCCTTGCTCAGATGTATGTCGACGATGAGCGCTTTACGGCCCATTACGATGAGAAGCATCCCGGAACTGCGGAGTTCCTTCGGGATGCGATTCTGATCTATACGGGCGCAAAACCTCCATCCATATAAGGCAAGCTGAAGAGAGTTGCCCTGCTCTGATTGCAAGTCCCTCTCACTGTTGTTAACACGCAGTGGAGAGGGACTTCTCTTATATGGAAGGCCAAGAAGAACCCGCGCTGTTCATCAAGCCCCTGATTTCCACAATTAACCTCTTGTATTTGAGGGGGAAGTAATGGTTAGATGAAAATTGGACTATTTTTCACAAACCTACACCATGGGTGATGACTTATATAGCGAGGGTAGAATATGGATCAAATTGTACAGCATGCCGTTAATATCTTTAATGATTTTCTCTGGTCTAAACTGCTCATCGTATTGCTGATTGCGGTTGGCCTGTATTTCACAGTGGGGACCAGATTCCTGCAGTTTCGTTTGATCGGTGAAATGCTCCGGGTAATCCGCGAACCCAAAAGTAAAACAAAGGGCAGTATTTCGCCCTTTCAGGCATTTGCCATCAGTATGGCGGCGCGTGTCGGGACAGGGAATATTACGGGGGTTGCTCTGGCCATCTCCCTTGGCGGCCCCGGGGCAGTGTTCTGGATGTGGATTATTGCGATTATCGGGTCAGCCTCAAGCTTTATCGAGAGCACGCTGGCTCAGATTTATAAAGTAAAGGACGGAGCGGGCGGTTATCGTGGCGGTCCGGCCTATTACATGGAGCAAGGATTGAAGAAACGGTGGATGGGTGTGCTGTTTGCAATCCTGATCACGTTATCATTCGGCCTTGTCTTTAACGCGGTTCAATCCAATACCATTACGATTGCCTTCGAGAATTCATTTGGCGCGGATCGTTTAACCATTGGGATCATCATGGCGGTTATATTTGCGGCGATCATCGTTGGCGGAGTGAAGCGGATTGCCAAAATGTCGGAGCTGATCGTTGTTGTATTGGCCGTGGTTTATGTCGGTGCGGCACTCTTTATCGTATTAGCCAACATTACCAAACTGCCGGAAGTGTTAGTTCTTATTGTCAAAAGCGCGTTTGGCTATGAGCAAATCGCTGGCGGGACTATCGGTGCGGCGCTGCTGAACGGAATCAAAAGAGGCCTGTTCTCCAACGAAGCGGGAATGGGGAGTGCACCGAACGCCGCAGCAACCGCAACGACAAGCCATCCTGCGAAGCAAGGGCTGGTGCAGGCGCTTGGTGTGCTGATCGATACGCTGGTTATATGTACAAGCACGGCCTTCATTATTCTCTTCACCGGCGCGTACAAGCAGACCGGGCTTGACGGGATCGCGCTGACGCAGGCTGCCCTGGGTATGGAGATGGGAGCGTGGGCGTCCGACTTCCTGGCGATTATGATCTTCCTGTTTGCGTTCAGTACGCTGATCGGCAATTATTACTACGGGGAGACCAACATCGAATTTTTGAAGTCGAACCGGGCTTGGGTTTGGATCTATCGGGTAGCCGTGCTGGCTATGGTCATTTTTGGTTCGGTTACAAGCGTGAAGCTGGTGTGGGATCTGGCGGATTTATTTATGGGATTGATGGTCATCGTAAACCTTGTGGCGATCACACTCCTTTCCCGGAAGGCCTTCGCTGCGCTTAAGGACTACTTGAAGCAGAAGCGGGCAGGTCTGGATCCTGTCTTCACCAAGGACAGCATTCCAGGGCTCCATGATGTGGAGTGCTGGGATGGACAGAACACGTCGTCCTCTGAAGCGCAATAATAGATGAATGAATGTGGAATCGTCATGGCAGCAGCATTTGTTGCGGCTGTGACGATTTTTTTATTTTTACCTGTAACATTTGCGCGTTAGAACCGTTGTCTAGGTGAGAAGGGGAGGCGTAGAAGTATGCGCAATGATGAGGATCAGGAGAAGCAAGTGCTCCGGAACGGGGATTTCGAGGATGAACAGCCCGAGTGGAGCGAGAAGAAGTTTAACCGGATGGTGTGGCGGACGCGCGTGAGGCTGTTGTCGAATGCGGTGGGAGCGCTGCTGCTGTTCTATCTTTTGTACGTGCTGTATTTGTCGCTCAGTCAGATATTTTTTGATACCCCGGAGAGGAATGATACGTTTATCCGGTCTGTTATCACGGCGGTAGAGCTGCATGGAAACGGCGTTAAGGTGGAGAAAACGGGTCTTCCGAATGTTGAGGTTACGCCCCTCCTGACCCAGAAGGCAACGCTGAAGTTATATAGAGATATCGGGGGATGGCAAGTCATTACCGGTGAGGTTCGAGCTGAGCAGCCATTGTTTGGCGAGTTGACGTATTCCGTTGGAGATACCGGGGCTTATCTGAATAGTGACAGTGATATGCAGGGGGCATTTATTCTGCCTTCATCGATTATGTCTGAACAAACGACGCCGCCTGATCAACAGCGCAAGGAGGAGGGGATCGAGCAATTAGGCAGAATGGATGACGGAAATGTAGCGGATATGTCATTTTCAACGATGACTTTAATGCAGCCCGAGCAGCTGCTGAAACTTCTGGAAGGTTATGACCTGGCCGTGACGGGAATGCCCGTATATGCTGGAGAGCTTAAGGAATTCGAGGTTGGTTCAAACATTGCCGGTGGCAAAGACTATTATGTTCCGCACCTCACCCTGCGGCCCCTGTACGCGTTCGAGGAGGACAATCGACTGTCTATGTGGGGGCTCTATTTTACAGCTGAGGATGTAGGCAAGATGTCGGAGCATACTGCGAATATGATCTCCGACCTCAAATGGCTGACCGAGAGCATTCAATACAACGGTGTGGACTTAGACAAACAGCGGCTGGCATATTTGAAGAAACATGGGGTTCAGGTTTACGGCGCTACCGTGACGGGACCTGTGCGGGAGCTGGAGAAGCTGAAGGAGCAGCCGCAATTCCGGGAATTCCGCTTGGGCCGCATCGAGGTTTGGAATTGGGATTAGGTTTGAAAACGATAAAGAAGAGGCCTTTATAGAGGGCCTCCTCTTTTTGTTTATGTAGATACGTGAAGCAGCCAAGATGACGAAGAATCTTGCACAGGTCTTACATTACGTTAAATATTTATCCCGGAGAATATTCAGGTGGTGAAGCTCATGACCTGCAATGACGTAAGCGGCAGCGCGGGCGGAGAGGGGGTAATTGTTGAACGTGCCCTCGCGCAGCAGCGCTTCCTCCGTCAAACTTCCTACGAGCGTAATGCTGGACTGCCTGACAGCGGCGTAATCTTTAAGGGCTTCTCTCAACGGAAGACTGCCGAAGGGAGAATTCCGGACAAAAATTTCGCGGTCATAACCCGAGAATTCACGGGCATCCCCCCGCGCAATGTAGAGGATGCGGTAGTTCCACAAGCGCTCAACATCGGCGATGTGCCCAACCACCTGTTTTAAGCTCCATTTGCCTTCTGCATACTTGTAATTGGCTTGTTCTTCCGTCAGATCGCTGAGCGATTTTAACGTTTCATCATGCTGCTGCTGCAAAATCTCCGTTATGCTGCCCTCAGGGACCAGAGAGACGTACGGTTCAGCGAGGGGCAAATACTCATGAGAATCAGGCCTTGTATTCATAACAAGTTCCTCCAGATCAATTAATAAGGGCTCACGTTAAAACTATGCAGACAGGTTCAAATGAATGAATGAAAAGGTCAGGTTGCTTGCGCCCAGATCAGGTGGATAATGCCGTTCCAGTAGCGTTCTGTCTTAACGACCTTCAGCGCCGAGGCATCCACGATCTCGATCATATCCCGATTATAATGACAGCCGGATATCCGCCGTGCCGCCGGATTGAGCAGATGCTGCGCATAGCCGAGCAGCCGGTTCGTGCTCATGCCATGCTCCAGCAGGTAAATGCGGCCGCCGGGTTTCGCCCAGCGGTTGATTTGATTGAGTGCTTTGACCGGATCTTTATAACCGCACAATGAAAGGGTAGAGACCACGCAGTCAAAAGACCGTTCCGGAAGCTCCAGCGTCTCGATGTCCTGCTCCTGGAAAGTCGCCTGGATGCCAAGTTCAGAGGCCATCTGCCGTGCCCGGCTTAACATCTCGGGACTGAAATCGACTGCCGTTACGTCCACCTTGCTTCTATTATAAAAGGGGAAGTTGGCACCGGCGCCAACAGCGACTTCAAGCACATGTCCCTCGACATCCTGAAGAAGCCGTTGTCTCCATTCACCGAGGCTGCGCTGTCTTGTATTCCTCTCATATCGAGCAGCCTGCTTGTTGAACTTCCGGATGAGGGAATTCTTATTCACGCGGGATTCTCCGGGCCACGCCGGTTTTGATGGCGGCTTTTACGACAAGATCACGTATGGCTTTTACAACGTTCTGGTTGAAGACACTAGGAATGATATAGGATGGGTTGCGTTCCTCGTCCGATACGGCCGATGCAATGGCTTCGGCAGCCGCCAGCTTCATTTCCTCATTAATCGTGGTCGCTCTGCAGTCAAGAGCAGCACGGAAAATACCCGGGAAGCAGAGGACATTATTAATTTGGTTCGGATAATCCGAACGCCCGGTTGCGATCACCCCGACGATATCTTCCACCTCTTCCGGTCTGATCTCCGGCGTAGGGTTTGCCATTGCAAACACAATCGGATTCTCGGCCATGGCTTGTACGTCCTCGCGGCGCAGCAGACCGCCGGCAGAGAGTCCAATGAACACGTCGGCGCCTTGAATCACCTCGCGTAAAGTACCTTCAACCTTATTCGGATTCGTATGCTCGGCATACCATTGCCACATCTTATTGCCGTATTCCTTCCCTGCAACCAGGGCGCCTTCGCGGTCGACACCGATGATGTCCTTAACGCCGGCCGACATCAGGATTTTACTGCATGCTATACCAGCCGCGCCGATGCCGCACACCACCACTCTGACGTTATCAATCGATTTGCCGACAATTTTCAGGGAATTGATGAGTGCGGCATACAGAACGACTGCTGTACCGTGCTGATCATCGTGGAATACCGGAATATCCAGCTCATCGCGCAGTCTTTGCTCAATCTCGAAGCAGCGAGGGGAGGAGATGTCCTCCAGATTAATGCCGCCAAAAGCCGGAGCCAAAGCTTTGATGCAAGCGATGATCTCTTCCGTATCCTGAGTATCCAGACAGATGGGGAAGGAGTCTACGCCGGCAAACTGCTTGAATAGCATGGATTTCCCTTCCATGACCGGCATGGCCGCATAAGGGCCGATATTTCCCAAACCGAGTACTGCGCTGCCGTCCGAAATAACAGCCACCGTATTTCTTTTAATCGTCAGTGTGAAGGCTTTTTTCGGGTCCTCCTGAATGGCTGTACACACCCGGGCAACATCTGGTGTATAGACACGGGATAGATCATCCCGGTTTTGAATTGGAATTTTGGGCTGGGTCTCGATTTTGCCGCCGAGATGCAGCAGGAATGTACGGTCTGAAACGTTGACGAGACGAACCCCTTTTAATTCCTTCACGCTATTTGTGATCTTGCCGATATCAACGCTGTCCGTTACCGTAATGGTAATATCCCGCACGGTGATGTTGCCGCTCGCCTGAATGACGTCGATAGCGACCATGTCTCCTCCAGCTTCGAATATCGCGGATGCGACCTGACCGAATTTAATCTCTTGAGTATTCATTTCCAGCCTGAGGATGATGCTTTTTCCGCCGAGTCCGTTGTTTTCCATTGCTACCTCCAAATGTTTGATCATTTTTGTAATGCCAAGGTATGTAATTGTGCAGAATGTTAACGTTATCATAGTTCGCTGAGCAGGGGGCGATTTCCTGTTTAGCAACCAAGAAACCGTGATATATATAAGAAGAATTTATTGGAAAAAGACGATCGCACAAAGTATAATCGGAAGCATCATAATATGAAGGGGAGATCTGCTGTGAATGCCCGAATCGAAGAGCTTGAGAAGCGTTTAACCACCCAGCACCATAAAGACCTGTTTCTTCAGATGAAACATACACTGAAGGCAGTCGATGATTTGGCCGAACAGCACCGGGTCTACCAGGCCGTTCAGGCACTTAGTGGTACGCGTATCGTAGGGGCGGAGGAAAATGTGTATTTTGACACGTTGAATCAGGTCAAGGAACAGATTGTGCATACCCTGGAGCTTACCATTGAGGATTTGGAGCACAAAGGCGATAAACATTACAAGAAGCACTTTAAGGACGGAGTCGAATAATGCCGTTCCGTTCTGCCCGGCAGTACGAATGGACTGAATGTTTGGAACGAAAGCATGAATCCTTATGGGAGGCATGCTTTTTTTGTGATCTTTTTCAGCAAAAAATGCGCTTTTTCATTACATAACAAGTTACATATTTATCCAATTTCATTGATATGTGTAATAAATCGTTGATTAGTATTATGGGATACCGATTCCATATGCTTTAAAATAATTATAGCACTGGTAAAGCTTGGACATTCGCTTTTTGATTATATCTCCAAGTTCAGTCAATTCAGATCGCAACACTTGTCTAAATGAAGGGAGGTGGGAAGCGCAGCCCGGAGGTTGTGGAAACGCTTTAATTATAAATTCAACATTAAGAGGAGGAAATATTGTATGACTTTAAGTTTGCCGAACAAAGCTTGGCTCAAAAATCTGATTATTGCTGGTTCCACGATGTTATTGATGGCTTTATTCATGGTTTTATTTGCAGATAAGGCTTTTGCCCACGGGTATGTCGATTCTCCGGGAAGCCGCGCCATTCTGTGTAAGCAGGGGCAAAACACCGATTGCGGGGCAATCGTGTATGAGCCGCAAAGTTTGGAAGCCCCTAAGGGCTGGCCAAACGCCGGTCCTGCTGATGGCAAAATCGCCAGTGCAGGCGGTGTGTTCCCTAAACTTGATGAGCAATCTGCAACACGCTGGAGCAAAGTAAGCATTACCCCGGGAACCAAAACGTTCCAATGGCATTTGACAGCCAACCATGCGACGGCAAGCTGGAAATACTACATCACGAAAGACGGCTGGAATCAAAATGCTCCACTGAGCAGAGCTTCCTTTGATCTGACGCCTTTCTGCTCCATTGACTACGGCGGTGCTAAACCTCCAACAAACTATGCTTCCACTTGTAACGTCCCTGCTAAATCCGGATACCATGTAATCCTGGCTGTATGGGAAGTAGCTGATACACCTAATGCTTTTTATAACGCGATCGATGTTGACTTCGGTGGCGGCGGCGGAACTCCGAATCCAGGCGTACCGGCACCGACGGGACTGACTTCCCCATCCCAAACAAGCAGTAGTGTTTCCTTGGCCTGGACAGCTTCCACAGGGGCTTCCAGCTATGAAATCTACCGTAACGGAACACTTGTGGGTACATCCACTACAACGTCTTACAACAATACAGGTTTAACTGCAGGCACGTCTTATACGTATACTGTGGTAGCTGTTAACAGCTCAGGCAGCAAATCCTCCGCATCGGCACCGCTTACGGTGTCAACGTCCGGAGGCTCAACGGCCTACCCGGCTTGGAGTGCAACAGCTGTTTATACCAATGGCAATAAAGTCAGCCACAATGGCGTGAACTATGAAGCGAAATGGTGGACACAAGGTGAAACTCCTGGATCTGCCGAAGTATGGAAGGTAATCCCTTAACCAACAGTACGAGAGATCCGGCGTCCTATGACTGCCGGATCTTTTTTTATGCAATGGCAGAAACGTCCAAACTTTACTTTTGTTATGAGAATGCTATGATATGAAGGTAAGAAGGCGGCATTTTGTTAGAACGAGAGGAGAATCATGTTAAAGACGGATTATGTTGATGTACTGACCGTAATATCCACGAAATTATATGATTCTGCAGCTAGAGTGATCCAGACTTCCAGCCGATTAATGCAGGCCAATACCTTCTGCATCGCACTGAACGACCGGCATACAACAACCGTTTTGAAATCGTTTAACCGGGAAACGATTATGCTTGAGGAAGGCTTGATCGTAGCGAACGAGGATTCCTATTGTCATCTTGTTATTGAGAAATCGGAAGGACCGCTTGTGATACCGAATAATTTGACGCATGCGTTGACGAAGGACATGGATGCCACGCGGTTTGTTGGCGGATGCTCGTTTATGGGCGTTCCGATCGTTACAAGCTCGGGCGAGATCTATGGCTCTTTGTGTGCTTTCGATCATAACTTTTACGAGTACAGCCAAGAGGATATTGATTTGCTGTTATCACTCTCGGCATTCTTTGGAGATATGCTTGAATTGGAGTCCACCATCGATGAATTGAAGCAGATGGAAGATGAGAACGACCGAATTTTGCAAGAGAAGTCAGAGCTGCTGGCCGTGATGAGTCATGAAATCCGCACTCCGATGAACGGGATTATGGGGATGTCGGCATTGCTGCAGTTGACCTCGCTTGATGAGGAGCAGAGGGAATACGTGGAGCTGATTGAGCAGAGCGGCGAATCGCTTCTCTCCATGATCGAACATATCCTGGAGTATTCCAAGGTCGAGAATACCAAGATGGAGCTGGTTATGGAGCCGTTTTACCTCCGTCCGCTGATGAAGCAGGTGACCAGCCTATTTATGAATGACGTGCAGCGTAAGGGGATCCGACTCCATGTCGTTATTGGCGATGAAGTGCCTGAGAAGGTGACAGCAGACGCCAATAAGATTAGGCAGGTGCTTATCAATTTGATCTCCAACGCCATCAAATTCACGAGTGAAGGAGAGGTATCGGTCGCTGTTGGGATCTCTCCAGAAACGCAAGCCATCAAGATATCCGTTCGAGATACGGGAATAGGCATTCCAGCTGACCGGAGACATCGCTTGTTCAAGTCCTTCTCTCAAGCCCACCATGCTGAAGTGACCAGGGAATACACCGGAACGGGTCTTGGCCTGTCGATCTGCAAACAGCTAACGGAGCTGATGAATGGTCGAATCTGGCTGGAGGAGACTTCTGGCGAAGGAGCATGTTTTACCTTTACAATCCCTTTAATAGGCATGATGGAACCGGTAAATACATGATTTCATAATAATAAATAGGAAAGCTGCTGGCTGGCAGCAGCTTAATCAGGGCACCCATACGGGTGCTTTTTGTGTTTTTCGCAGGTGAACCAGAAGGAAACCATCCTTAAGCCCGGTATACCGTGATGCCCCGTTCTTGAAATGGCTTAATATCCGAGTCGGATGCCGAAGCGCCGGTTACAAGGGTGTGAATGGCGCTGTTGGGTGCAACGGTATGCAGGGACAGCTTGCCAATCTTGCTGTGGTCTGTGACAACAACGATCTCACCGGCAGCCTGAATCATGCTCTGCTTGGCCGGGACGAGCAGTGCCTCCGGGTGCATTAAGCCATACTGCGGATGAAGGGCAGGGGTCCCGATGAACGCTTTTTCCACATGCAGTGATTTCAGTACATGATCGGTGAACATGCCATTCAGCATATAACTGGACGGGTAGAGCTCCCCGCCGGTCAGAATAACCTTGATGCCTGGAGCATCGCGAAGTTCGACAGCCACGTTCATGTCGTTGGTAATGACGGTAATGTCCGAGCGGTGTACCAGATGTGTAGCAATATGAAGGGTAGTTGTCCCCGAATCAATGATGATATTCTCGCCGTCCTCCACAAGTGATGCCGCGAGCTGGCCAATCCGAATCTTCTCATCCCGATGAAAGTTGGTTCGTTCATTAAATGATGGCTCGTTATGCGTCCATTGCTCCATGATGACGCCGCCGTGCGTACGCTTTAAAGCGCCTTCCTGTTCAATCTCCGCCAGATCCCGGCGGATGGTGGCCGTATGAACGCCGAATTCCGATGCCAGTGCAGCAACCGTTGCCGTACGGTATTGTCTTACATAATCAATGATTCTTTTTTTTCGTTCATGTGCCAGCAATCGATGATATCTCCCTTCCTATTAAGACGATGAATGAATTAGATGCGTTTGTACATACAATGCGCACTTTTGCTCTTTTATGCTTATGGATTCCATGTCTCTACAGTGTACCCTCACTATGTTAACGCAATGTTAAACCCCTTGATGCTATGCGAATTTACAAAATCCGTACGAAGGCCTAACACTCCCCTAATATTGCAGATTTACAATCAAACTAAATAAAAATGAGCAAAAATGATCATTACATGTGCATTTGATGCGTATTTATTATCGAGAGCATGTAAAGGTTTTCATTTCAATGAATTTTGTTCATTATTTGCTTGTCATGATAGCATCATTACATTTTCGTGAGGGGGATCGCTCTTGGCATCTATTGAATTTGTGAAAGTAAGCAAGTGGTTTGATCGTCAACCCGTCATTCAGAATTTGGATCTAACCATTGAGGATGGCAAATTCACCGTATTGGTAGGTCCGTCAGGGTGCGGGAAAACCACGCTCCTGCGGATGATTGCGGGCATTGACCCTCAAACCTCCGGTTCCGTTCTCATCAATGGCCAGGACGTTACACGGATTGCACCGGGTAAACGTGGCGTGGCCATGGTATTTCAGAACTATGCAATCTATCCGACCATGTCGGTCCGCGAAAATATCGAGTTCGGTCTTGTGAACAACAAGGTTCCCAAAGCGGAGCGGACACGTCTGGTAGAGACCATTGGAGAAACCGTCGGATTGAACGATTACCTGGACCGCAGGCCATCCACCTTGTCCGGCGGACAGCGGCAGCGGGTGGCTTTAGCCCGGGCGATGGTCAAGAACCCGTCGGTATTCCTAATGGATGAACCGCTGTCTAATCTGGATGCAAAACTGCGGGTTCAGATGCGGATTGAACTGATTGAGCTGCACAAGAAGCTCGGAACAACCTTTGTGTACGTGACCCATGATCAGGTAGAGGCGATGTCGATGGCCGATACCATCGTGCTTATGAACAAAGGCGTCATTCAGCAGGAGGCGCCGCCGGAGATAGTATACCGCAAGCCCAGCAATCGGTTTGCCGCACAGTTTATCGGGGTTCCTCCGATGAACATTGCGCCGCTTGGCAACGATAACACAACATTCGGCTTCCGTCCGGAGAGTGTCGTGGTTGGTAAAGAGCCCGGCTCGTTTCATTATAAGGCTAAGGGTGAGATCATCACGCGTGAAATGCTGGGCGCCGAGACCATTTATCAGGTGAAAACGACGGAGGGTCAGGCATTCATGGTGAAGTGCCTGGAAGATGAGTTCCATGTGGATCAGGAGGTTTATCTCGGCGTGCCAGCCGATAAATTGTTTTTTTTCGGTGCAGACGAGAAGCGGGTCGAGGAGCAGGATGCTCGTTACCGGGAGTTCATGGAGCGGCTGAGAGGGCTGGTACATGGATAAGAAGCGAATATGGGAGGGGCTCAGACCTTATGTGCTGATCGCACCGGCGATGGCGGGCATTATGCTGTTCGTGATGTATCCGGTAGGGTATCTGATTTACTTAAGTTTGTTCAAATACAATCTGATGAACAAAGACAAGAGCAAGTTTGTCGGATGGGATAATTTCACGCAGATTCTGGGCCGCGGCGATTTCTACAAGGCGCTCTGGAACACGACCATCTATACAGCCGGCGTTGTGGTATTGACCATGCTGCTGTCTCTGCTGATTGCGGTATGGCTTAACAAAAAAAGCCGTTTCAACTCCGTCGTTCAGGCCGGGATTTTCACGCCTCATGTCGTATCCATCGTATCGATCTCGCTGGTGTGGCTGTGGCTGATGGAGCCGAATCAAGGTCTGCTTAATTATGTGTTTAAGCTGGTCGGGCTCCCGCCGTCTGCATGGCTGCAAAGCTCCAAGACAGCATTAATCTCGATCATTATCGTATCGGTCTGGCAGGCCATCGGCTACTACACGCTGATTATCGTAGCGGCCTTGCAGAGCATTTCGCCGAGCATTTATGAAGCGGCTGCGCTGGATAACGCCAGTAAGTTCAAGGTGTTTTATAAAATCACACTGCCGATGATTTCGCCACAGCTGTTTTTTATCCTGATCATCATGACGATTGGTTCCTTCAAGGTATTTGATACGGTTCAGGTGATGACAGGCGGTGGACCGAACAATGCAACAACCACGCTTGTGTACTACATATACGGCTTCCGAACGACCAATATCGGGTACTCGGCAGCAACCGGCGTTGTACTCATGGCGATTATCGGTCTGCTGACGTTCATCTATTTCCGGCTGCTGTCCAAGAAGGTTCACTATCAATAAAGGGCGCGTCCATGCAGAAAGGAGGCACAGTTTGAAGACCTTTGAATTAAAAACCGTATGGATCATGCTCGGCTATGTACTGAAGGCTGCGGTTCTCATGATTTTTATCTTCCCGTTTCTGTGGATGATCTCCACCTCGCTCCAGACATTTCGGGAGACGATGACGTTTCCGCCGACCTGGATTCCGGCTTCGCCGCAATGGGGCAATTTCATGGAGGCCATGAATGCCGGTCCTTTCCTGACCTATTTTAAGAACTCCGTTGTGGTTACGGGTTCCATCATCGTTCTGCAGTTCCTGATCATGATTCCGGCTGCATATGCCTTTGCCAAATACAAATTCCCTGGCAAAACCCTGCTGTTTGGCATGATTCTGCTGGCGTTCATGATTCCGGGACAGGTTACCTTCATTCCGGTGTATCTGATGATGGCGGACTGGGGCCTGGTAAAAACCTTGCTGCCGCAGATCATACCGTTCATCTCGAATGCCTTTGGCATCTTCCTGCTGCGGCAATATTTCATGCAGATCCCGGAAGAGATTATCGAAGCGGCCCGTCTTGATAACGCCAATGAATTCAAAATTATGCGGAAAATTATGATCCCCATGTCGAAGCCGGCACTTGCTACCATTGCGCTGTTCAGTTTTGTCAGTCACTGGAATGATTATTTCTGGCCGCTCGTCATGACGGATTCGGCTGCTGTCCGGCCGTTGACCTTGGGCATTGCCATGCTCCGGGAGACGGAGGGCATCAGCAACTGGCATATCATTATGGCCGGAAACGTCATTCTGGTGGTGCCTATCCTGCTTGTGTATTTGTTTTGCTCGAAGCATATCGTGAAGGCATTTGTTTATTCAGGCATTAAATAATTACAGGAAATGACAGGTTTATACAAATCATAATCGAATAATTAAATGGAGGAATGAATCGAATGAAATCCAAATGGTATTCACTGCTATCCGTCATCCTGCTGTTCAGTTTGCTTGCCGCGTGCAGTGGAGGAGGTTCCGGGGAGACTGGCGAAGCGCCGGGAGGCGGGGGCACCGAAGCTCCGTCCGGTGATAAGGGGAAGACCACGGTTCAGTTCTGGCACTCGCTCGGAGGCAAGAACGGGGAGTACATGGACGCGCTTATTCAGCGCTTCAATGCATCCCATGAAGATATTGAAGTTGTCGGCACGTTCCAGGGAAGTTATGACGAGACGGTTACCAAGCTCCAGCAGGCGATTGCCTCCGGTACCGGTCCCGATGTCAGCATGCTGGAGCGCGCCTACGTTCAGATGTTCGCCGATTCGGAGGTGCTGGAGGATCTGACGCCTTATCTTGAAGGCTCCGGCATCAGTGTCGATGATTTCACGCCGGGGCTGATGGGGCACTCCACCTTCAATGATCAATTGGTGTCACTGCCGCTTAACCGTTCCACCCCGATTTTGCATGTGAATAAAACGCTGCTGGATGAGCTGGGGCTGCAAATTCCGACCACGTGGGAGGAGATGAAGGAAGTCGCAAATGCGCTGGTTGTCAAAGAAGGCAGCGAGTATAAACGTTACGGAGTTACGATGCCTTATGACACCTGGTATCCCATTGCCATGATCTCGCAGGCGGGCGGCACCTTTTTCAATGATGACCATTCGTCGATAGGATTCGGCGATAACGGAGCCGGCACCAAAATGTTTGCATACCTTAAAGACCTGCAAAGCACGGGCGCACTGTATTATCCGCCGGCACAGGATTCCGGCAACATTGTAAACAGCATGTTTGTGGAAGGCAAGGTCGGCATGATGTATCAATCCACGGGGTCGATCGGCGGGCTGTCCAGCACGGTGGATTTTGATTACGTGACGGCATTCCTGCCGAAGGACGAAGTGTACGCGAATCCGACCGGGGGCGCGAATGTGACAATGCTCTCTTCTTCCAAGAACAAGGAAGCGGCGTGGGAGTTCATCCGGTGGATGGAGATGGAGGAGGAAGGCGGTCTGGAATTTATTTTGCAATCGGGATACCTGCCCTTCACGAAGAAGATGGTGGAGTCGGAGAAGATGCAAGCGCTGTGGGCCAAAGAACCGAATCGCAAAGTCGCCTATGATCAGCTGGAATTTGCCGTAGATACCAATAAGGATGTGGCATGGCCAGAAATTATGCATGAGTTCTTCTCGGCTATTGAAGCGATTATGTACGATAGCAAGGATATTCCGGCTACGCTGGATACCTTCAAGAAAGAGACGGAGCGGATTCTCGCCCAATAACAATCGGTAAAGGAGTGCAGGACATATGATCGAACGACTACAGGAACCATCCTGTATGATGGTGGCTGCACATCGCGGGTACAAAGCAGCTTATCCGGAAAATACGCTGCTGGCCTTTCGCAAGGCGCTTGAATTAGGTGTGGATATGCTGGAATTTGATCTCCGGCTATCACAGGACCATGAAGTGGTGGTCATCCATGATGCAACCGTTCAGCGTACGACGAGCGGTTCGGGCGCGGTTCGGGATTTTACCCTGGAGGAGCTGAAGTCTCTGGATGCGGGAGGCTGGTTCGCACATGAGTTTGAAGGGTTGAAAATTCCGACGCTTGGAGAGCTCTGCGATCTGCTCAAGGAATATCCTGAGGTATTGTGCAACATTGAGATTAAGCCAAGTCCCGACGCCATAGAGGCTGCTGATCGGGCCGTTGCCATACTGGGCCGATACGGATACCTGCCACGCTGTGTATTCACCTGCTTCGATGCAGAAGTTCTGACCTATATTCACGATACGTATGGTCTGAAGACGCAAGGGTTCCTCGGCGAGAAAATGTCCCATTTTGTCTCTGGCGAAGCAGGAACCTATACCAGGATGTGGGCGATCGGTGTGGAGATGTCGCTGCTTACACCAGCGCTTGTTGCCCGGTTCCAGGAACAGGGGCTGTTAGTCTGGAGCTATTGCCCGGACGAAGAGGAGGGTGTCAGGTACTCGCTGGAGTGTGGAGTTACCGGCATGACCTGCAACGACCCGCTCCCGGCCCTGGCGGTTACAGGCAAGAAGGACACCCTGATATGACCGATCTATTATCGAACATCCGAAGCTTGGCGGCAGGTTTGCCGGTCCATCAGCATGCAAATCTGGATGAAGTGGATTCTGTCCGGATTCAAGCCGGAGCCCTACGCGAGGTCGCCGGTTATCTAGAGACGAAGCAATGGACGGTGGTCGTGATCGTGGTTGATGGCAATACCTATGATGCGGCTGGCCAGTCGTTGGAGAGACTGCTCACGAAATCCGCTATTCAGGTCCAGGTTACCAAGCTTTCTTCGGATCAGAAGGGGGATGTCATCGCGGATGAACCCTCCCTGATCCAGGTCATACTGGATATCCAGCAGAGCAGGGCGAAGGCTGTGCTTGCAGTTGGCGGAGGGACGATCCACGATATTAGCCGGTACGCGGCTTATACCACTGGGATTCCATTCCTCTCGATACCAACGGCCGCGTCAGTGGATGGTTTCAATTCCAAGGGAGCTCCCATCATGATCCGGGGACAGAAGAAAACCATACCGGCTATTGGGCCAAGTGCGATTTTTGCCGACGTCGATATTCTCATGTCTGCTCCCACCGAGCTTACCGCAGCTGGCTTTGGCGATATGCTGGGCAAGTATACGTCCCTGTTCGACTGGAAGTTTGGAAGCCTGGTGGCAGAGGAGCCATATTTGCAGCTTTCGGCGGACATTACGAAATTCGCGCTCAGCCAATGTGTGAGTGGGGTGGAACAGATTGCCCGGCGGAGCGAGGAGGGGGTGCGCACCTTAATGGGCGCACTCATTGAATCCGGCCTGGCTATGCTGCTGTTCGGTCAATCCCATCCGGCTTCGGGTGCTGAACATCATCTGTCCCACTACTGGGAGATGGAGTTCATCCGGCTCGGGGAGAAGCAGCTGCTGCACGGGGCTAAGGTAGGCGCTGCCAGCATTGAAATCTCGAAGCTGTATCACCGCCTCGGTGAGCAGAAACTCGGGATCGTCCGTAATGTTGCCACAGACGTTGATTCTGTGGCTGAGCGCATCTCCCGTCATTGGGATGATATCAGCGAAGGGATTAAAGGGATCCCGGAACCGTCCGAGCTTGGCGATCTGATGTCAATGGTGGGCGGCCCAGCAGCCGTGTCGGAGCTCCCGATCCAGAGCGAGCTGCTGATGCGGAGCCTGCGTGAAGCCCACAAGGTTCGGTACAGCCGGTACACACTTCTTCGTGCATACAATGAACAGATGTTTTATTCGTGGATTAAGTAAGGCTGCGAACGTTGTTAAAGAAGTAAAAGGCTGTTCCTCATAGCAGATTAATCTGCTTTGAAGGAACAGCCTTTTTTGCTCATCTGGGAAATTTATTCCGCTTGTTCTTCGCCGGGTGAAGGCCAGCCGCCCCAGAGACTGACGGTATTTCCATCCGGATCGGTGAGGCTGAAGCTGTAGCCGCCATCCGGAATATATTTCATATCGCTGACGGCTACCTTTTTATTTTGCAGGTCCTGGTATACCTCGTGAATTTCATTCACCTGCAATTGAACGATGGATTGAAGATTGCCTTGTGAATCCGTAAATTCCAGCCGAGGAACATCTTCTGTCTGCACAAGACCGAACCCGGCATCGCCAATGCAGAGCCAGGCCGCAGGATCTCCCGGGGTAAAAGGGAAGGTCAGCGTAACGCCGAGCACATCCTGGTACCACTTTAGCGATCGCTCTACATTTTTTACAGGCCACTGAATTACAGCTATCCGGTGGGGGGTTGCTGCCATTGATTATACACTCCTTTTTTGATAGTTCTATCCTGAGGACTTCGCTATATATGCGATCTCAATTAAATTAAACGGAAGAAGAGGGTGCATAAGAAACGGGGTCCCAAAAAATTTCTGTTGTCATGGTAAGTAGATGACCGTCCGGATCACGGAAGGTAAAAAGAAGCCTCTCCCCGGCACGCTGCACCCGCTGCAGCTGAATACGCCGAGATTGCATGGACAGATAGGCGTTGGCAATGGCGTACGGATTGGCAGATTGAAAGCCGCGTATCAAGGATTCCATCCATTCCAAAGTGTCACGGCTCTCCTGATTCCGCTCGGATGGCAGGGCGTAACCATGAATTTCTCCGCTTGCCCGAATTCCCTTCAACCGTTTACGGGCCCGTTTCAATGCTTCTTTCACGGCTCCCTCGGTGCTTTGTATCAGTTGGGCAGCTTCCCTGGCCGTATACGAGAAAATGTCGATCAGAATGATCAATACCGTCTGATGTGCCGTGAGTTGGGCTGCGAGCAGCTCCAGCGTCTCCCTTACCAAGAAGCGGCTCTCATGATATTCCCGATCATTGCCGGCATCGGGCAGCAGAACGGGTTTCCCGGTGTGCTTACGGTAGGAATCGATCCACGTATTCCGCGCTATCCGATACAGATAGGCTTTGGTGATGGGCCGGTCAGGGGACTGCTCAAGGGCTTTGTGAATTTTTATTAAGGATTCTTGCTCGATGTCCTCTGCATCCCACTTGGACCCTGATGCAAGCTGCATGCAGTAACGCCGGAGGTCCGGGAGGTAAGAGGATATGGCTTCAGAGAATGGGGATGACAAATCGGGATCACTCCTATCAGGTTCCCTATACATTCCATAACCTGTAGGCCATTTCCTGCTGGGCAGACAAGGGGACAAGGCCTCCACGGCGATGGGTCTACGGGGCCACACGTGAGGGAGCGGACGTTTACCAACCAAGCAATAAGGGTAGTAAATAGATATGGGCATTGACCTAAATTACATCAGGATAGGAAGTGGGGGCAGACCATGAAGCTTGGTAAATATATCGCTGCATGTTTGTTGACTGTATTGGTGCTGACCGCTTGCGGAGCTAAAGAGGAATCCGGACGGGTACAGGTAGAGTTTTTTCAGAATAAACCTGAGGCGAAGGGCTCTTTTGATGCACTGATTGAGAAGTTTAATTCATCCCAATCCGAGATTAAGGTGGTACAGGTTAATCCACCGGATGCAGAGACGGTGCTTAAGACGAGAGTTGTCAAGAATGACATTCCTGACATTATCGGCATGGGTGCAACGGATACCTATTCATTGCTGGCACAGAGCGGCATCTTTATGAATTTGACAGATAACCCGCTGCTGAGTCAGGTGGATGAGACTTATGTTCAGATGCTGAAAGACGTAGCGGGCATGGACGAGGTTACGGGCATTCCATATTCCACGAACGCTAACGGCGTAATGTACAATACGGAAATTTTTAAAGAACTGGGACTTAGCGTTCCGAAGACATGGGATGAGTTATTGGCTACAGCACAGAAGGCCAAGGATGCTGGCAAAATCCCGTTCTATCTTACCTATAAAGACGATTGGCAGACGGTGCTTCCGTTCAATGCGCTGGCGTCCAACCTGGAAGGCATCGAATTTTATATGGAGCGGCGGGAAGGCACTGTAACCTTTGCCGACAAATACCAAGAGATTGCAGAGAAGCAGCTGGCGCTGATGGATTATGGTCATGGGGATAACATCGGCAAGAATTATGCAGATGGTAACCGGGAGTTCGCCAGAGGTGAATCCGCCATGTACATCCAAGGGACCTGGGCGATTCCGGAGATTCGGAAAGCCAATCCGGATGCACCGATCGGCTTCTTTCCGCTGCCGACCGGCAACAATCCGGAAGAGAACAAGCTGATTTCGGGAGTGGACACCCTGCTGGCTATATCCGAGGATTCGAAGCATAAAGAGGAGGCCCAGCAGTTCATTCAATTTCTGTTGGAGCCTGAAAATAGCAAGCAATATATAACGGAGCAAACACTGTTCTCCACCGTTGAGGGTGTAACGCAGGACGATCCTGCCGTTGCAGAGCTGCTGCCTTACCTGGAGCGGGGGCAAGTGATAGACTTTGCCGACCATTACATACCTGCCGCAGTGCAGCTGAACTCGGTTATCCAGTCCTTTTTACAGAACCGGGACATTGATGGGTATTTGAAGAAACTGGACACCGAATGGGACAAGGTAGCAGACAGGCGCTAACAGTTGCAGCACGAGAGAATGAAGTGCGGCAACATGAGAAGAAGGGCTCCATAATGAAGAGACGGAGGAACGTTGCCATGTTGCAGTACGATCATTCCCCGGTAAGCTTCTCAAGCGAGTTTTCTGTGACATACACGATATCCAAGATGCACTGAGGAGGACCCAACATGAACAAGCGGCTTATGCCTTACTATTTGATGACCGTGCCTGCGGTGATACTGTTCTTCGTATTTCTGACACTGCCGGCGCTGCAAGGGGTGTATTACTCCTTCACGAACTGGAACGGATTCGGGGACAACTTCGATTTCATCGGATTCAAGAATTATGCGAACCTGTTCAAGGACAGCAACGTGGGCAATGCGTACTGGTTCACATTTAAATTCGCGGTGGTAGTAACGATCCTCATCAATATCTTCAGCCTGCTGATTGCCATGGGGCTTAATGCCAAAATCAAGGCGAGGAATTTCTTCAGAGGCATCTACTTCCTGCCGAATATTCTGAGTGTGCTGATTGTAGGCTACATATTCAATTACCTGTTCTCGAATGTATTCACCATTTGGGGACAAAACCTGGGGATCGAGTGGCTGTCCACCAATATTCTGGGCAGCGAGCAGCATGCCTGGATTGGTATCGTAGTCGTAGCGGTATGGCAGGGTATTGCCTATAACACGATTCTGTATCTGGCCGGGCTGCAGACTATTCCCCATACGCTGTACGAGGCTTCCAATCTGGATGGAGCCAACCGCTGGCAGGAGTTTTGGAGGATTACGTTCCCGCTGATTGCACCGTTCTTTACGATTAACATGGTGCTTGCGATGAAGAATTCCCTGATGGTGTTTGACCAGATCGTTGCCCTCACCAACGGGGGGCCGGGACGGGCGACACAGTCCATCTCCCATCTGATCTACACCGGCGGCTTCGAGGGAGGGGAGTTTGCCTATCAATCGGCTAACTCCGTGATCTATTTCATTCTGATTGCCACGATCTCGATCGTGCAAATCCGATTCCTGCAGAGAAGGGAGGGGGAGATGTAATGCGGACCAAAACCAATTGGACGGTGATGATTCTCATCACACTGGGTACCATCCTCATCCTGTTCCCGCTGTACATGACAATCACTATTGCGCTCAAAACGCCGGAGGACATGCTTACCTCCCTGTTCGGTTTGCCGAAGGAGCTTCATTTCGAGAATTTTACCAATGCGATACGAATGACCAATTTCTTCAATGCGCTGGGCAATAGCGCGATGGTAACAACGGCAACGGTGGTGCTGACGCTATTGACCAATTCACTTGTGGCGTATGCCATCGCTCGCAATATGAATCGTAGATTCTTCAAGGGACTGTACTTCTATTTCATCAGCGCGATGTTCATTCCGTTCCCGATCATCATGCTGCCGCTGGTCAAATTGACGGCCGGGCTCCATATGACCAATCTGGTCGGGCTTACGATCCTGCATACCGTATATGCTTTGGCATTTAACGTATTTGTGTATGTGGGTTACATCAAATCCATTCCGGTTGCCTTGGAGGAAGCGGCCAGAGTGGACGGCACATCGACTTGGGGAACGTTCTGGAGAATCATATTCCCGATCATGGCACCGATCAATGCAACGGTAGGGATTCTGATCTGCCTCTCCACCTACAATGACTTCCTGCTGCCGCTGATCATCATCAGCGATACGAATTCCTACACGCTGCCGCTGGTGCAGTATATATTCCAAGGGCAGTTCAATACGGACTTCAATCTGGCCTTTGCTTCGTATCTGATGGCGATGCTGCCGATGATTATCATCTATCTGTTCGCGCAGAAGTGGATCATCAACGGCATTACGCAGGGTGCCGTAAAATAATGAGTGAAGAATAGACGAAGACAAATGAAAAGCTGTACTCTGCGCGATTCGAGATGCGCGGAGTACAGCTTTTTGCTGCGGCAAGATGTGTGATATATGCTATAAACCCATATTCATGCGCTTTACCGCATCCGGGTCCTCGATGATCGAGCAATCGGAGTTGAATATCATCGTTGAGCGCGACGCTGGCTCATAAGTCGGCCACGGCAGTCCCTCCGTATCCGGTGAGCCGCCCCGTGCGAAGGCAATCCATGCATCCTGCATCCGGTCGGACAAGGCCTGCGTTTGAGCATCCACCTGAACGCCGATATTCCGGAACAGCGCCAGCGTATTGAATACAAATGGAATTTCGAGTGCATGCATCGCTTTTCCGAGAATCGGGTGATTCGGCAGTGTCCAGTCGAATCGGTACATCCATACCGGTGCATGTCCGATCTGAGCTGAAGCGAACTGCAGGGCCGAACGCCAGAAATACAGGTCGGTCATAATCTGGGCATGTCCGTCAATGGTATAAGGGTAATCCTTGGTAAGGGGAGCCGCATCGGGGATCCCGGTCATCCGTTCAACGACGTGGACCAGATCTCTCTCCTTCACCAGGGGCATGTCCGGCCGGAAGAACAAAGCGCCTTCATCGAGATTCGTTCCGATCAGGATGGGTACATCCTTGGCCGAGCCTTCCTGAACAGCTTGCAGCGGATCCTGGGGGAGTGTGTCCGGGTCCAGGACGGGCTGGAAGAGCATGCTTACACCAGGACCCACCCGCTTCTTCAGCCGTTCCCCGGCTTCGAATATTTGCTCTCCGGTGAGGGATTCCAGCCGATGCATCTCTGCTCGCGGGATATCAAGCTCCTTCAATAAACCTGCCGTAATCATCTGTGCCTCTTCCGATGTGATAACTTGGGCAGCACCGCTTTCCATGATGGCCCGGTGGAACAGCCCCTTTGCCGCAGGCATGGCCAGCAGGGCGGCAATGCTCATGCTGCCGGCTGACTCGCCGAATACTGTAACCCGATCCGGGTCTCCACCGAAGCCGCCAATATTGTCCTGCACCCACTGCAAAGCTGCGATTTGGTCCAACAAGCCGGTGTTGGAGGCATAAGATTCACCGAACGGAGCCAGATGAAGAAATCCGAGAGGGCCCAGGCGGTAATTAATGGTAACCATAATAACGCTGCCGCGGAGAACGAAGGCCGAACCGTCATAGCTTGGCAAACTGCCAGAGCCGGTGACAAACGTGCCGCCATGAATCCATACCATGACTGGCAGCGGCTCAGCAGGAGCGTTCCGGGGTGCCCACACATTGAGGTAAAGGCAATCTTCCGACACGGTCTTGGTTACGCCTCCTCCAAGCATGCTTGATGTGGATTCCAACGGCTGGAGGCACATGGGGCTGAAGGCGGTGGTGTCTTTTATCCCGTCCCAAGGCTCGGGAGCTGCGGGGGCACGGAACCGAAGCGGTCCAATCGGGGGCTTCGCATACGGAATGCCTTTCCAAACACGCACTCCGTTTTCCAAAATGCCTTGAATACGCCCGTCTTTCGTCTGTACGACAAGTTCTGACATGTTCTCTCTACACCCTTTCTCTCTATTGTGCTGGATTGGAACGCATCCCAATTTCGAATTTGCAGCGCTAAGGGATGTTATTATTACTACTACTTACTATATACACTTTACCAAGTTAGCGGCATAAGTTCAAAAAAGCACGAATCCTGAAAAACAGGCAGGAATGTCATGTCACATGAAGAATGTAAACAGGGTGGAAAGTATTCGCGGTTCGTGGATACGGCATCACCTATTGATTCAGGTCATTATAGGCATACTGGAGGGATAAGCATGAACATAGCGATATTGGGCTGTGGAACGATGGGGACGGCCTATGCGCATAATTTGGCGAAAATGCCGGGCGTAACAGTAACGGGCGTGGTCGATCTGAACGCCGAACGGGCTGAGCAGGCTGCTGCCTTGACCGGGGCGAAGGCATACACGGATGTAGATTCGCTGTTGGAGCAAAAAGATTTGGAAACGGTTGCGGTGTGTCTGCCCACCTATCTCCATAAACCGTTTGTACTGAGGTTGGCGGAAAAAGGGCTGCACGTCATCTGTGAAAAACCGGCAGCTTTAACGCTGGAGGATGCACAGGAGATGAAGGCGGCCTGCGAAAAGCACGGAGTCCGTTTGTTTATCGGACATGTCGTCCGATTCTTTCCGAACTATCAGGATGCTTATCGGAAGGCCCACTCCGGTCATATCGGAACGCCGAAGATGGCTCACTTTAAGCGGTACGGGTCCTATCCGCAGGGCATGGATTTATGGTATAACGACCCTGGCAAAAGCGGCGGCGTTATCATGGATCTCATGATTCATGACATCGATTTCGCCTGCTGGCTGTTCGGGGAGGTGGAGTCGGTATATGCTACCATCGTTAAACGGGCCGAGCCCGAGATGGAATACGCCCAGCTGACGCTTCATTTTAAAAATAGCTCAATTGCGAGTTTAACCGGCTACTGGGGGTATCCCGGACCGTTTACGACACAGTTCGAGATTTCAGGAGATCAAGGAATCATCAGATTCGATAGCAATCAGGTGCAGTCCCTGGACATTAAACGGGTAAGCGCAGAGGCAGGGGATGGAGCAGCGGTACAGGTTCCCGCAAGTCCAAGCCTCCATGACCCTTATTATAAAGAGGTATTGCATTTCATCGAGTGTATCCGTGACGGCAGCGAGCCGCTCGTAAGCATCAAGGATGCTTGTTATGCTGTTCAAATCGCTCAAGCAGCGGAGCAATCGGCTCAGACCGGACAGCCCGTGACGATCGGAGGGACGGTTTCATGAAGAAAGTAAAAGTAGGATTTATCAGCTTCGCCCATATGCATGCAGCAAGTTATTTGTTGGGCATGCTGAAGCGGGATGATGTCGAGGTAGTCGGAATCGCGGATGAAGACGCGGAACGCGTGCGACCATACTCCGTGGATCGAGGGATTCGGTACTATGCGGATTATAACGAGCTGCTGGCAGAGGAACTGGATGCCGTCGTGATCTGTTCGGAAAATTCGCGTCATGCGGAAATCACCAAGCACGCTGCTGCAGCGGGCAAGCATGTCCTGTGCGAGAAGCCTTTAGGCTTGTCTGAATCGGAGATGCTGGAGATGATCCAAGTGTGCCAGGATAACGGTGTTCAGCTTATGACCGCTTTTCCTTGCCGTTACATTACGTCCGTACGTCAGGCCAAGGAAGCGATTGACGCCGGACAGATCGGCGATATTCTGGCCATGAAGGGGACCAACCGGGGCAGCATGCCCGGGGGCTGGTTTATTGAACGGGACAAATCGGGTGGCGGAGCCGTATTGGATCATACCGTCCATGTCATGGATCTGATGCACTGGTTTACCGGCAGCAAAGCAGAGGAAGTCTATGCCCATGCGGAGACCCTGTTCAATGACACGGAGATTGATGATGCAGGCATGGTGCACGTCAAATTCGCGAATGGCGTTGTAGCCGTGCTGGACCCGAGCTGGTCCCGTAACCGCACCTTCCCGACCTGGGGAGATGTGACACTTGAGATTATTGGCACCAAGGGTGTGCTGAACATCGATTCCTTCGCCCAGAAGAACGACGTTTACAGCGATGTGACAGGTAAGGCCGCATGGAGCTTCTGGGGCGACGATATGGACGAAGGTCTTGTGAACAGCTTTGTGGAAAGCATCCGCGACGGCAAACCGGTTGAAATAACCGGTGAGGACGGTTACTACTCTGCCCGTGTCGCCATTGCAGCGTACGAGTCCGCAAGCACCAAGCGCACCGTCCAGCTGAAGGCGCAGGGGTAATATGGTTTGTAGATAGGGCCGTGCCTTTGTTCACGGCGCAGTCTTTGGCGCTATAAGGAGTCATTCCATTATCAGGACCGGAGTGACTTGAATAAATCGTTAAATAAGCCCCTTCGAAACGTATATTCGAAGGGGTTTGTTATGTTGGCAAAAAAGATCAAAACCGCGCTGGTTCCTTTTGGTATCCTTATAAACAAAGGAGGGCTTAACCTTGAGTACCCAGCTAATCATCCAAAAGAGCATAGCGTACATGGAGCAGCATCTGGAGGAGCAGCTGACCCTCGCAGATATTGCATCTCATGCCGGTTTTTCTCCATATCACTTCCACCGTTTGTTTCGGAAGGAGGTCGGTATGAATATCGCGGATTACCTTAGAAAACGAAGGCTTTGTTATGCGGCGCAGCTTCTGCTGCACTCCGAGGCTGCGATCATCGACATATCCTTTCACTGCCATTTCGAGAGCCAGGAGTCTTTTACGAGAGCCTTCAAGAAATTGTACGGCATGCCCCCGGGACGTTATCGGAAAATCTTCGCGGCGCACGCTCACCATTCCATTTTTGAACAAGGAGATGATTCTATGCAGCAGCAACAGTCTCAGTCCGCATTAAAGGGCTGGTTCCTGAGCGGAAGCCATCCTCAGGATTATGAAATCGGCATCGACCGGACCACCGTCCATCAAGGAAGCACTTCGGGCTATCTTAAAGCTGTCACGCCCATGGACATGGGTGCTTTTGCGACCATGATGCAGCAGTTTAAAGCCGGGAAATTCGTCGGCAAACGGATGCGATTCTCCGGTTTTGTCAAAACCGAGAATGTCAAGGAATATTGCGGGCTGTGGATGCGTGTCGACAGCCATTCAGAGGATGTGCTTCAATTCGACAATATGAACGATCGGCGCATTGTTGGCAGCACGAACTGGAATCACTATGCGATCGTGCTGGACGTGCCAGAAGATAGTGCCACGATCTCGATCGGTGTGCTGCTGATGGGAGCAGGTCAGGTATGGGTGGACAGCTTCCGCTTTGAAGAGGTGGATCGGAGTGTACCAACGACCAACCTCGAGGTTCAATACGAGATGCTGGAGGAGCCCGCCAATTTATCGTTTGAAGAGTGAAGCGAGGCTGACCAGCGTGAATTCATGTTAGATCCTTGAGATCAGAAACAGAAGCCTTCCCGAAGGGGAAGGTTTGTTCTTATTGATGGATGATGGGGATGGGGGACAAGCGTAGCCGTTATTCGGAGTGTGCAATCATGATGATAGGAGTTGGCACACCGGGAGTGTACAGGCAGTTATGTAGCTATGCAAGGAGAGTAGTGCGGTAAACGGTACAGGAGCAGTGCGAGGAGCTGTACAGGGGATAATAATGCACGAGGCACAGTATGGGGGGGGCACAATATGGCCTTGTATGGGGAAACAGCCTGTTGTTATAGGTGGAGCTATAGACGTGTGGTTGGTATGATCGAGGTCCTGAAGCTGTGTGGGACCAACAACCATCCACGCATGCTCCGGACCACGAGCTTGTGTATGGGAACAATACACCCTAATAGGCAAAATTAAAATCGTGAATCGCTAGCGGACACAGAGTACCTTATTTGGTGGAAACTAGGCATTTTCGCAAAGGTTACGGACAAGAGATCCGCTATTCCCCGAAAACGAGCAGTTGTTGAGCATAATTTTGTATAATAACGGCTCTGGTGTCCGCTCATTTTAAAAATGAGTCGATTTTTCGAAAATAACGGATCTCTGGTCCGGAACAGCCTCCGTTGTTAGCCTTGCAATACTCCAGTCTCCATACCTTCGTCCACAGTAACGCATTAGGCACAGTAACACAGCAGGCACAGTATGCATTAGGCACAGTATGCATTAGGCACAGTACGCATTAGGAATCACGGTTATCAGTAATCAAGGTCAAGGTGTTCGAATAGAGGAACCCAATAACTCGTGGGAACCTGGCAGCTGAAATAACAAAAGGCAGGGCAAGATTTTTAGATCTTGACCTGCCTTTTTACTCTAAAAAGAGCGTAACTCACATGAATCAGCGAAGCGAACGAATCGATTCCGGAAAAACGGAGTGGTCACCTTTGCCCCGGATTTCTTCGTATGATGAGTCATATCAGCAATCCGGGGAACTACAGTAGTTGGAGCAACGGTATGTTTGCTAAGCGTCTCCACAGTCTAACGGGTTCATAGAGACTCAAACGCAGAGACTTACCAATCACCCACAAATCACCCACAGAGTTACCCAACTTACTTACAGATACAGCACCAACGCAATTACAGCAGCGAGCACGATCCGATAGATCGCAAACGGTACCAGCTTGATCCGGTTAATCAGCTTCAGGAAGAAGCGGATGGAGATCAGAGCGAATACGAAGGCCGCTACAAATCCGGCGATGAAGAACGGAAGGGCCTCCAGGGTGAAGTATTCCCAGTTCTTCAGCAGCGACAGGAAGCTGGCCCCGAACATAATCGGTACAGCCATGATGAAGGTAAAGTCCGCTGCCGCGCGGTGACTCATTCCGAGCATGACGCCCCCGGAGATGGTGGAGCCGGAGCGTGAGAAGCCCGGCCAGAGCGACAGACACTGGATCAGTCCGACGCTGAAGGCCTGCCTGTACGTAATTTGGTCGACGGACACAACCTTCGGTTCTTTTTTCGAGCTGACTTTGTCGGCAACGATCATGAAAATGGCCCCGATCACAAGTCCGATAAGCACTGTTTCGGTAGAGAATAAATGTTCATCGATGAAATCTTCGAACAATACGCCGAGGATACCCGCAGGAATCAATCCTACGATAACCTGGCTGAGTTTCAGTCTGCCTGTATCAGCCGGAGCGCCAGCTTCAGGCTTTTTGCGCTTAAGTCCCAAGAGGTCCAGGAAACGGTCTTTAAACACAACGATGACCGCCAGGATGGAGCCAAGCTGAATGACAACCTTGAATGTGTTAGCTACGTATTTCGTCAGAAACTCCTCGGATTTAAGCCACATGTCATCAACGATGATCATATGACCGGTTGAGGATACAGGAGCGAACTCGGTCAGTCCCTCGACGATTCCCAGAATAATTGCTTTGAGGATGGTTAAAAAATCCATGACCTACAGCCTCTCCCTTACATGATAATATAAAATGTTAAACCGTAATGATGTTAATGATGTATGGCATGAAATAACCTGAGCAATGGGTGATCGAATGTGCGACAAGTGCGTGCCCAGGCGTGGATCAAAACGACCGAATGTATGATTGAATGCGTAACCCATGAGTGTATCAAAACGACCGAGTGCGTGATCAAATGCGTGTGACCCATGCGTGAATCAATGCGATCGAACGCGAATGCCAACCGAACGCGTGACCCATGCGTGGAACAAAACGACCGAATGCATGATCAATTACGCGACCCATGCGTGCGAACTGCGCGCCAAACGCCTGACTAATATTTTGCCGAATAAGTGATCCATGCGACCAAATACGTAATCACCAACGCTTGATCAATTCGCACTCAAACACGAGCCCAATCGAATCTCATGGTCATTTCATGTCGTAATCCCAAGTTGACGTTATGCGGATTTTCTCCGCTTGCGGAAGAAAAAGAACAAAAACGCAATAACTGCCACAGCAATTACAGCATAAGCGATATTGGAGTAGACGTCCATGAAGGCCACGATATTCTCCCATGAATCGCCGACGGCGGCTCCAACGGACACCAGGATGATGTTCCAGATCAAGGTCCCGATGGTGGTGAAGAGCAGGAACATGCCGAACTTCATGTTGGACATGCCCGCCGGGATGGAGATCAAGCTCCGGATCAGCGGGATCATGCGGCAGAACAGCACCGTCCAGTAGCCGTATTTATCAAACCACGCATCCGCTTTGCGGATGTCTTCTTTTTTCACGCGGAGGATATGTCCCCAGCGATCCACAATCTTCTCAAGCCGCTCGACATCGAGCAGACGGCCAATGCCGTACAGAATAACCGCACCGACCACAGAGCCGATCGTAGCGGCAATAATGACGCCGGGCACCGTCAATTTCGTATAGGTTGTCATGAATCCGCCGAAGGTAAGAATGACCTCGGAGGGGATCGGAGGAAACACGTTTTCCAGAGCAATCATGAGCAGAATGCCGATGTAGCCGAATTGCTCCATAATATCCGTAATCCAGTTTTCCAAAAGTTACACCTCTTTCAAAAGATAAGGACGTCTCTTCCACCCTTTATATAAGTGACTGCTTCAGCTTGCGCAGATATTGACTGCGGATGAAGAAGAAGTACAGGACCTGCATCATCAGGAAACTGATCAGCACAATCCCCATCTCAGCTGCAATGGATAGATAGAAGTAGCTCTGCAGCGCAATAAACGCAAAGATGCTGTGCACAATCGCAAGGCCAATCGGCACAAAAAACAGCAGCGCCAGCTGTCCGGTTACGATTCGCCGGAACTCCTTATCGGTCATCCCGAGCCGGGATATCGTGGCATAATGCCTGCGGTCATAATCCAGGTCGGCATAGAGGCGGAAATACAGGAAACTGCCTGCCGCAATAAAAAACACCGTGCCCACAAGCAGTGCCGCGAAGAGCAGCATATTATACAGGCTGTCCCGCAGGGCAAACAGCGTGCCGCTGACCGCCAGCGCGTAAGGCTGGCCCATCTCATAACGTACGGCCCCTCGCGGCGCGAGATGGGGAACGATGCCTTCCGTTTTCGTGAAATCATCCACGTAAAAGCCGGTGTACCGTTCCTGTCGTACCGGGTCCGTGATGGCGGCGAAGGTCGCATCACGGACGACAAGCCCGCCGAAGCGGGAATCGTCATCCATCTCCGGCAGCAAATATTCCGGCACGCCGACATGATCGGAATAACCGATTTCGTGCACCCTGATTCCGGAATCCTGAAGCTGGTAAGAGGCGTGCTCCCGGTTGCGGGTATAGGCTCTGTCATTTTGAGAAGCAATCAGAACAAGCGCATCTTCGCCCCGAAGCGGCTGTTCGTCGAACGGCAGCCCCGCCATCAGCACCGCTGCCTTGTAGTCGGAGAAGGATATCAAGGCTAACGGATTCTCCACAGGCTGATCCAGAGCGGAGGCCGATGTGGCTTCCGTATATTTAACGCGAAACGATAGCGTTTCAAACGGTATTTTTTTAGATTCAAGCTCCTGCTTGATTTCATTCAAATGCTGTTTCTCGAAGGTATCACCTGCTTTGGCAAGATAGCCGATGGCGGCAGGATAATCCTCGTTGAATTGTTTCGTAAGCACCGGGATGGAGGCAAATACGCCAACCGAGCAAAAAGACACGGCCAGCACGATGGTCACCATCGAGAACATCTGGGCGTGATCCCTGAGCCGATACTGCAGGCTCGAAAGCGAGATGAGTTTGGTTCGCCTCCAGGTTAACCTGCGGCTCCGCTTCAGCCTGCGAACGAGAGCAACCCCGAGCTGAGAATAGATCAGATAGGTGCCGATTATCGTCATTATGGTTACCGGGAACATGCGCAGCTCGAGGGTTGAGGCCGTTGTCGTGGCCGCCAGGCTGTAGCTGACGATCAGCAGGACAGCGGCCAGTGCCGATAGCCATGGTGATGTCTCGGGTGCGGTTTTCGGACGTTGCCCGGATTGAAACAATTCGATTAACGCTTTGGGCCGAATTAGCCAGGATGTGCACAGCGAGATAATGATGAACAGCAGTACATAACTTGCAACGGTCAGCCCAAGCGCGCGCAGCGGCAATCGAAACGGCAGGGGCGGAATGCCAAGGAATGCCGAACCGGCCATCAGGAACAGCTTGCCTGTAATGATGCCGAATACGATACCCGTTGCTATGGCGCTTAAGCCGATGATCATATTTTCGAGAAACACCATCTTGTTAAACTGGCGGTCTGTCATCCCGTGCATGAACAGAATGCCGAACTCGCGTTTGCGTGTCTTGAGAAAAGCCCCGACGGAATACAGCACGAAGAAGAACGAGAACACATACATAATCAGCTCTGCTCCGACCATGGCCTGAATTACAACCGGATAGAACATCTCATTTGCAATGGCAGGATGGAACAGGAACAAAGCACAGACAAAGAAAATCATGACGGAGAATGCGCTGCTTAGGAAATAGGCTGCATAGGTCCGCTTATTCCTCAGGACATTCCTAAAAGCGAATTGTCGAAAGGTCATGACTTCCCCCTCCCAGCAGAGCCAGCATATCGATGATTTTCTGGAAAAAGGCTTGCCGGTTGTCGCCGCAATACATTTCATTATATAGTTGTCCGTCCTTAATGAACAAGACGCGATCACAGTAACTGGCTGCTACCGGATCATGAGTGACCATGAGGATCGTTGCAGAAGCCTCTTTGCTTGAAGCAGAGAGCGTCTGCATGACCTCTTTGGAAGCCCTGGAGTCCAAATTGCCCGTGGGCTCGTCGGCAAGAATCAGGGAGGGCTCCTGAATGAGCGCTCTGGCAATGGCCGTTCGCTGCATCTGCCCGCCGGAGATCTCATATGTGTGTTTGTTCAGAATAGACTCGATGCCGAGTTGGTTGGCAATCCGGCCCAGCCTGCTGTCCATTTCACCTAGAGCCATACCTTCCAGCGTTAGCGGAAGAACGATATTTTCCTCAACTGTCAGCGTATCCAGCAGATTGAAATGCTGGAAGACAAAACCCAGATCCCGGCGCCGGAACAGAGCGGTGTCACTTCTGCTGAGAAGATGAGGGTTTCGTCCATTGATGATAACTTCGCCCGCGGTGGGCTGATCAATGGTGGCAATCAGATTGAGGAGCGTGGTTTTCCCGCTGCCCGAAGGACCCATAATGCCGACAAATTCCCCTTGGGTGACGTTGAAGTGAATGTTGCTCAGCGCTTGAAACGCCACTTTGCCCTCGTAGATTTTGGATAGATGCTTGACGCTCAGGATGGGCATATCTTCACTCCTCTAATACGATGGTATCATTGTAAAATAATTGACCGCGTCCATGCCATGTTCGTAACTTACAGTTACCTTACAACCTTGTAAGGTTTCTATTTGCATCGCAAGCCGGTGCTTCGGGAACCTGAGTTAAAGCATCTTAACCAGGATTTGAACCGGCACAAAGCCAATCCCTTATCTTCAGATACGGGATCAGTGCGAGTTATGGCTGCCGGTACCTTCAAAAATAAGGCGCACCGTCGTTCCCTCATCCAACTTGGATTCGATCTCGAAGGCATGTCCGAGCTTATCGCATATTTGTTTGACCAGAAACAGCCCCATGCCCGTCGATTCCCGGAATCGGCGCCCGTTTTCTCCGGTAAAATAGGGATCGAACACCCGGGGCAGATCGCTTGGAGGGATGCCGATGCCCTCATCCCGGATCTCAAGCACAACCTTACCCTCCCGGGCATAACCGTCAAAATACAAGCGCCCTTGTTCCTCCAGGGTATACCTGACTGCGTTAGTCAGCAGCTGAGTCAGCACGAAAGAGAGCCATTTCTCGTCCGTAGCGACCGTTAATCGGCTCTCCATCCGGATGGAGGGGTAAATTCGGCGCCGGATAAACAGCCGTTTTTGCTCTGAGGTGACACCTCGGACGATGCGTTCAAGCGGCAGGTTCTCGACATAGAAATCGTGCTCGAACGTATCGAGCCTGGCGGTATACAGCACCAGATCAAGCCCTTTTTTGAGTCGATCCAGCTCGTCGCCAATCGCTGCAAAACGGGGATCATCGTCATCCTGAAGAATCAGGTGAATGACCGATATCGGTGTTTTCATCTGATGGGCCCATTGGTTGATGAACTGAAGATGGCCCTCGATTTTGTGCTTGTAGTTATGCAGATCCGTTGTGTATTGCCGGAACTGGGTTCTAAGCAACTGATGAAGTGCTTCGGCGAGCGGAGTGTGGGAGGATTCTGCAGAGGATTCGCCGGTGAGAGATTCTCCCGGGAGAGGCTGCTCCAGTCGTTTATAGAAGGAACGGTTGGCAATATATCGGAAGATCAGGTAGCCGAGAAGCAGCAGCAGGCTGATGATGCCGGCGTACAGGGTGACCGTGAAATTCCGGAAGCCGTCAAGTCTGTAGATCAGCGATACGACAAGAAGCTGTGCAATATAAACAATGATTAGGGGACGCTGCTCCTGCAGAAATAATCTCAAGCTTCATCCCTCCAGTTCGGAATCAGCCGGTAGCCGCGTCCCCGCACGGTTTGAAGGCCTTCCTCGATCCCGAGGTTGGCGAGTTTTTTGCGGACCCGGGTGATGTACACATTCAGCGTATTATCGTCTACAAAGGCCTGGTCATCCCATATTTTCTCCAGGAGCCTGTCGCGGCTGACCACCATCTCGGGTTTCTTCATTAACTCGTCCAATATTTTGGCCTCGGTATGGCTGATCTCCGTCTGTGTTTGCTCCAGTGAAAGGGAGAGGCGTTCAACGTCGAGCGTTAGTCCGGCGACACTCAGGATGCGCTCGTTCTGTCCGGCGGCATACGAGCCGTAGGCGCGGCGCAGCTGGCTCTTGATTTTGGCCATCGCAATTTCATAATCGAAAGGTTTGGTAATATAATCGTCCGCACCGTTCTCCAGTGCCATCACCTGCTCCATTTTGCCGTCGCGGGCGGAGATGAAGATGATCGGGCAGGTGGAGAGGCTGCGGAACTGGCGGCACCAGTAATAGCCGTCATATTTCGGCAGATTGATATCAAGAAGCACGAGGTGAGGGTCATACGATTCAAATTGCTCACGTACCGTTTCGAAGTCATGAACGGACTCCGTCATATAACCGAATTTATGAAGATGCTCTTTCAGCAGGCTGACCAGCCCGGCATCGTCCTCGACAATGAAAATTTTGAACATATCGTTAATAGTCCCTTCATCTGACATTCTACTACCGATTGTATTGTACCAAATTGTCGGGATATAAGGAAAAAACGCGTGAGTCAAGGCAGCGTACATAGGGGTGACTGGGTGGAGTTCATACCTCGTATAACCAATGCTTCACTGCAAAAAAATATTTTGACGCTGGTGTCCTCACCTGATAAAATTCTTGATAATTCCAATCGAATAACTATGATAAATTTGCAAACGACCAGTCCACTGGAGATCATGAGCCCTATTCATGATCTCCTTTTGTTGTTTTATCCAGGTTTATCTAACTGACAAAAGGGAGCGGGGAGATGATGAGTTGAACGCGATTGATGAGCTGAAACTGACGGCGGATGTCCTCGTGATCGGCGGCGGTCCCGCCGGACGCCCAGCGGCAGTCATGCATTTGATGAGGGAACAGCCTGGGGCACAATCGCCTCACAGGCAGCATTGCTCGGCCTGAACACCCGCGCCATTGGCGGTTATGACCGTGAGCTTGCCCGCGAAGCTTTGCATATTCCGGCAGAATATGAGCTTCTCGCGGTCATTACGCTTGGTTATCCGGGAGACAAATCGGCACTTCCGGAGGCGCTGCAGGAGCGCGAGGTTCCTACAGGCCGCCGTTCCTTGAATGAGCTGGTGTTTGAAGCTGTGTTTTTAGGCTAGGGAATAATCCCCGGCCATTCGGCACGGAACTCAGAACCTAGGTTAACTGTACTGTCCACACTCAACGAGCCGCCCTGCGCGGCAATGATGGACTGGGTTATGGCGAGTCCAAGACCCGATCCGCCTTGCTGTCTGGTCCGGGATTCATCGATCCGGTAGAAACGTTCGAACAGATGGGGAAGATGCTCCTTCGGAATCCCGGTCCCGTTGTCGCGAACCAGCAGTACGGCATGATCCGCAGCCCTATCAAGCGTCACATGGATCTGCCCCCTGTCAGGATTCGTGTGCTGCACCGCATTAAGGAACAGATTGTAGATAACCTGCTTGATCTTGTCGGGATCGCATCGGCATAGAAGGGGGGCCGATTGGAAGAATACCTCCCGTCCTTGGGCAAGCATCTTCAGATGGGGCTCCATCTCATGCAGCAGCTGATCGAGCCGGGTTTCCTGAAGGTGCAGCTCAGGCTTGCGGTCAAGCTTGGCGAGCAGCAGCAGGTCCTCGACCAGTTTCTTCATGCGTTTGGATTCACCGTGCATGCTGGATAACGCAGCATGCAGCTGCTGCGGGTTGTCGGCAGCGCCGCGGCCAAGCACCTCCAGAAACCCGTGAATCGAAGTGAGCGGCGTCCGCAGCTCATGGGAAGCATCCGCAATAAACCTCCGCATCTGCTCCTTGGCTTCACGTTCGGCCTGAAATGCATCCTCAAGCCTTTCCAGCATGCCGTTAAACGACTCGGCCAAGCGGTCGATCTCCTGCTGCCCTTGCATAACGGGAAAACGCTCGGCCAGATTTCCGGCATCGGTGCGTTCTACCGTCTCCACCATTCGGCTGAGCGGATTGAGCGTTCGGCGCAGTAAAGGCAGATACAACGCGATTCCACCCGCCATGGCAAGCAAGGCCAGAAGAGCAAAAATCATCAGCTGCCGCATAAGAACCGCGTGCAGCGGCTGCGTATCCATACCAAGCTGCAGCAGGCCGGAAGGGCTGTCAGGGCTGCCGTAAGGGCGAAAGACAACGATCTGCTCTGTGCCTTCGGCATTTTCGATCACTTCATATCGAAGGGGGTGGCGCTCCTTGAGCTGGGCCAGGACTGCTGTATAATCCTCGGAGGGCAGCTGCGGGGCGATGAGCCCGTTGTCGGCGGCCAAGTCCGAGTAGCTCCCATCGATATCAATCTTGGCAAGCGACATATTCGGCAGAAAGAACAGGGGTTTGTCTTGCTGGCGAGGGTTCTCCTGATCGGTGTCTTTATCCGGAAGTGCAGGCCGGTTACGAGGCTCGCGGTCAGGTTCCCAGAGCTCCTTGGGGAGCGAGCGGACCTGAAGAGCAAGCGCCTCGGCTTGATTACGGAACATGGCATTTTTCATCAATACATATTGCAGCGCACCGATCAGCACCAGTAGAAGCGCCAATACGATAAGGGAACGCGACAGCAGCTGCGTCCTTAGAGAACCAGGACCTGATGAGCGTATCCGGTCGCGGATTCTCATAACAAGTCCACCCGGTAACCGGCACCGCGAAGGGTGCGAATAACCCGGTGCTCCTTATCTCCAAGCTTCTCGCGCAGGGAACGGATATAGACCTCAACAATGTTATCCTCTCCGCCAAAATCATAATCCCACACAATATTCAAAATGTTGGATTTGCTCAGAACGCTGCCGTGTTTGGTCACAAGCAGCTTCAACAGCTTGTATTCCGTAGGTGACAGCTCCAGCGCCTCACCCTGGTATGCAATTTCCTTCTTGCGGTCATCAATGGTGAAGGAACCCAGCCGGATTTCACCCAGCAGGTTTGGAAATTGATTGCGCAGCCGTGCTTGGATTCTGGCAAGCAGCTCTTCAAAACTGAAAGGCTTAACCATATAATCATCCGCACCGATGGTTAGCCCCTTTACCCGGTCATCAATCTCATCCTTGGCCGTTAGCATAATCACCGCGACATCCTTGCCCTCTTCCTTCAAGCGTCTGCACACCTCCAGACCGTCCATCCCCGGCATCATCACATCCAGCACGACGACATGCGGCTCGAAGTTGCTTGCTACTATAACTGCTTGTTCTCCATCGGGGGCCGAGCGCACCTCAAAGCCTTCATTTCTTAATCCCAACTCCAAAAATTGCAGGATATGCGGCTCGTCATCGACAAGCAAAATGCGAATACGGTGAACAGATTCCATAACTCAAAACTCCTCTTATTTCGTTCCTTTAACTGTATCATACGTTCTCTAACTGAATGAAGTCTGAAAGCGAACTGAAAATAAACTGAAGGTGATTCGCAAATATGCATTCTCAATCAGGGAAAATAAGGATGTTGATATATATTCTGTTATCGTTAATACTATCTTAAAGCCGAGATATCAAGGTGAACACCTGTTCAAGGTCAATCATGGATGGGTGAAAGGAGGAGACTGGACATGATAGGAAATGTATATCCACCTGAGAATCAGAGCAAGGGCTCTCTCGACGGAGGAAGGATAACAGAGCTGAAGCCGATCGGTTTCTCTGGAGAAGGGTCGGCTGTGACCCGGGTGGGACCTCTTTTCTATTGGTCCTGGTTCCGCTCGCCTGTTGAAGGTTATATTGCACCCCATCCCCATCAAGGTTTTGAAATCGTGACGTATATGATGCAGGGTAAGGGTGTACACAAGGATTCACAGGGAATGCACAGCGAATTGGGGCCTGGAGGCCTGCAGTTGATGAGGGCCGGATCTGGACTTACGCATGAGGAACGTTTGACCGGACCTGATGCAGAAGGGCTCCAATTATGGTTCGAGCCGTATCTTAGGGATTCGTTGAAACAGAATCCGGCCTGTCGTCAGTATCGACCGGATTCATTTCCGGTAACCCGCATTCAGGGCGGACTGGTCAAAACGATGATTGGCGGTTCTGCCCCAACGGATCTATCCGTAGACGTGAGGATGCTGGATATCCAGATACTGGCCGGGCATGAGGCCCAGTATGAATTGAAATCCGGCAGACGTGCTGCTGCGCTCGCAGTCAGGGGGTCCGGCAGTTTTAGCTCCGAAGAGGAGAAACTTCTATTTGAACATCGGGACTTTATGGTAATGGATACGAAGCAGGGGGAGACGATAAACCTTAAGGCGCAAGAGAATGTACGGGTCATTCTGATCGATGTACCGGAAAACCCTGGATATCCGCTCTATTCCAAGAGACCGTAAAGCGAAAAGTTTACAATATTGTAGTGGAATGAAATTTAATATGTACGATAAACTAGAGTCTGTCAGATGGGATACCGTCTGGACAGGCTCTTTTTTAGGTGTAAGAGAACCTGAATCAGGTGCCCCATGCACAAATGTAAGAAATACATTCGTATATTTAATAAGCAGATAGACCCAACAGAGCGATCCGGAAGTTTATTCACCGGGCCCGTTGGGTTATTTTGGCGTTTTTTATTTCTATTATAATCTATATATACTAAATTAAAGTATAAAAAGAGACTAAAGTCCTACTCTTTACCAATAGTTGGCATGCGTTTTTGTGAGAATGGTAGCATGCGTCCCAAGACATAGCCTGTCTATAATGATTGTGGGATCACGAAAAATGACAATTTCGTCATCCCACAATCTAACGAGATGGGGGAGATACTTATTTTCTCGCAAAAAAGCTTTAAAAAATTGATGGCCGGAGCGCTTCTGTCAGCAGCAGTTCTTGGTTCTTACGGATATGGGTCTGTGAATGAAGTCTCTGCTGCCACTGCGCAGTCTGTAACCAAAGGTGTAGCAAGCTCGAATGTATATATGCGCAGTCAGCCTTCGACTTCCGGTAAAGTCGTTGATCGTGTCTATAAAGGAGACAGCGTTCAAATTCTGGGCAGCAGCTCCGGCTGGTATAAGATTAAAACTTCTAGTGGCAAGCAAGGGTACGCTTCATCTAAATTGATTACCCCAAGCAACGGCTCTTCTAACAATTCCGGAAACAATTCCGGCAGCAACTCTGGAAATAACTCGGGCAGCAACTCCGGCAATTCGGGAACAACTACCCCTTCTACCAATGCCAGCGTTGAAAAAGTTATCAGTGCAGGCATGAAGTATCTGGGCACGCCGTATGAATTCGGTTCTAACCGCAGTTCAACGAAAACTTTTGACTGCTCGGCCTTTGTCCGCCGCGCATTCATGGATGGGGCTAACATTACGCTGCCAAGTAATTCACGTACTCAAGGACAATATGTTAAAGATAAAGGAACAGCGGTTACAAACGTAAATCAACTGAAACGCGGAGATCTAGTATTCTTCATGAGTTATAAAGGATCATCAGCTTCGGCTTATGCGGGACTGGACAAGTCCAAGCAGAGAATTACGCATGTTGCTATCTATCTGGGAGACAACAAGCTGCTGCATACGTATTCGAAAGAATCCGGCGGCGTCCTGGTAGGCAGCTTCGGCGACTCTTGGAAAAACCGCTTCCTGTATGGCGGAAGTGTGCTGTAACAATGCCAATCCATTCATAGGGGGTTACCCCATACTTGGAATGAGATAGAGGGACTGCCCAGTTATGAGATCTGAAAGGATCCGTAACGGGCAGTCCTTTGTTGTTGAGATTTGCTTTTGGCTTTTGATTTCAGTAAGGTGGACATAGCGCAATGAACAGCATGAATGATGAGAACAGGAGGGACGATGATGAATGGTGGGCAGCGTTCCAACATCAGACCGGGACTTGAGGTTGATATTGTATTGAAGCAGGATCAAAGAACGGGGAAGCTAACCCGTGGAGTGGTTAAGGATATCCTGACCAATTCGCCGAACCATCCGCACGGCATCAAAGTACGTCTTCAAGACGGCCAGGTTGGACGGGTTAAGAACATTTACGAATCGTAGATTCGGTTTATTGATATGCACCAGTTGAGGAGCTGTTCCAAAACTTCGCAGATATGCGGACTATTGGAAACGGCTTTTTTGCATATCTATGCAACTTTGTAACCACACGAGCCGTCTGGAGGTTGAGGTGAAATCAAAGATGAGAAGATACCTTTGCTTGGGGTTTATATTGATGTTTATTCTTACAGGTTGCGCGGAGCAGGAGATGTCGGGGGCGGCTCAGTCTAATCTTTCATTGAATAAAGCGGACAGGGATAGTCATGCGGAGGTTCCCGATGGGGATTTTGTGTATCGCCTGGTTAGCGAGAAGGAGCATTACGAGCCAAATGAAAAAGTTCAAGTATACGGGGAACTGGAATATGTGGGCGAAGAGGCTGAGATTACGATCGGCCATGCAGCCTCCGCTTTTTATTTTCCGATGAAGGAGCTCATCAGGGATTATAACATCAGCTATGCGATGAATGAACCGTATATTACGACCACGTTGAAAAAGGGAGAGCCCCTGCGCGAGTATTATAGCGGCGGTGGCGGATACAACGGCGGGGATGATAAACAGTTTAAAGCGTTTATTCATTCCCTGAGGAATGGTTTTCCTGAAGGAGAGTATGTGGTGTACGGATCTGCGGACTTTATGATTGATTCGAAGGCGCAGCGTGATTCGAACAGGGAAGAGCCGAAGAGGTACAAGATTCAAGCAGAGATCGAATTCAGTGTAAGCGATGAATCGAAGTAGAAACAAGAAGCAATGAACAAGGATGACGGAATTTCATAGAGAGAGATCTTACATGCGAGTCGCTGTCACATGGCAGAAACAGCAGAAGGGGTACCCAGATCGTGGGTACCCCTTCTTGATGTTCTTATTGAAAGCCTTGCCCTTGGTGGATGTTAGGGAAACCCTGCTGCCCGAAGGAAGGCTGAATGTGCTGTGTTTGATTGTGAGCTTGCGCGGTATGCTCCACTTGTTTGACAAGCTGAGAGATTTGCTGGTACTGCTGCATGGCTTGTTGATGGCCCTGCAGAGCGGATTGGATCATTTGAGTTGCTTGACGTTCGCGTTGAGCAATTTCCTCCAGACGGGCTGCATTCTGCTGTTCCTGCTGCAGCAGTTGTTGGTACATGGCTGAGCCCTGCTGCGTTTGCTGGGTCAACTGTTGAAGAATTTGCTCACACTGACGGATTTGCTGCGAAATTTGTGAGTTATTGTTGTTCATTTGATACATTGCTTGTATTCCTCCTAAGAATTGTTGGATTCAAACTCCTGGTTAGTGTATGGAAGAATACGCAAAAACATCCTGTTTATAAGGTGAGCTGGGCTTCCAATATGTGGACGAACTCCTCCAGGAATAGCTGGTCCTCCTGATCGAACCGGCTCTTCAGAGGGCTGTCGATATCGAGAACGCCATACAAGGCACCCTCTACGATAATAGGGACAACAATCTCGCTGTTCGAGGCAGCATCGCAGGCGATATGTCCGGGAAACTCGTGTACATCGTCTACAAGCAGCGTCGTTTGTTTAGCGGCAGCCGTGCCGCAAACTCCTCGATTCATCGGAATGCGAATGCATGCGGGCAGCCCCTGGAATGGGCCAAGCACCAGCTCTTTGCCATCATAGAGATAGAATCCGGCCCAATTTGTATCGGACAGAAACTGTTTGAGCAGAGCGGCTGCATTAGACAGATTGGCAATCGCGTTTGGCTCATCGTGTATAAGTGCTTTTAACTGATTCAGGACCTGGGCATATTGCTCGCTCCGGGTGCCTTCATAAGGTGTATTTTGAAACATGCTGATTTCCGCCTTCCATTATATCGTCGTAGTTCATTCACCATAGTATAAGTATAAGATATTCGTCAAGGGACGAGCATGGGGAGCTTGATCCGGCCAGACGGCTGATTCCCCGTCAGGGTGCAAGGGTAATGAATGACAAGACCAGGTATCAACTTAACAGGTGGAGGGAGAGAAAGCGAATGCGGGCAGACGTACAAAATTTGTTTATTGGGATTCATATGCTCTATCACGCACACGAGCGTGACCTTACGATAAGTGAGATGCAGCCTGAACTGGAGCGACAAGGATATAAGGTCGGCGATCGGGAGGTTAAGCATGAGCTCGAACGTTTGACGGAAGAGAATTTCCTGACTGCACACGGTGAGGGCTACAGCTTGACTGGTGCCGGAATCGAAGAGTTTAAGGAGATTCAGAGCAAGCTTAAGGATCTCTGCGGAGAAGTGCTCAAGCCGGTAAAATCGAAGAAGGAAGATTCCATGGCATAACATGAATAATGATGAATAATGATGAATAATGAGAAAGAAGCCCCCGACTAACACTAGGTGCTGTGCGTTAGAGCGGGGGCTCTTTATGCTGTCGGTTCAGTATCCATGCTTCAGCTGCAGCAAACCATTTATATCGTCTCAAGAGAACCGTCCAGCTCCAATTGAAACGGATGTAAGGGAGGAGTTTCCTCCGTCTGAGATACTTGAGCGGCTTCCGGTTGATATGTCTTCACGGGTTGGCCTATATACTTGCGAAGGAAAGCATGCACACCTGCCCTGTATAACTCAGGGTCTATATGGTATGCGTTGGCATGAATGGCTCCTTCAATAAGGAGCAGCTGTTTCGGTTCCGGTTTAACCTTGAACATCTCGATGCTCATTCGGGTCGGTACGTAATGATCCTGGGTGCCATGGACAAACAAGACCGGAAGTGTGCTGTTCCGAACAGCGCGGATTGGACTGACCTGGTCGAGGCTGAATCCGGCCTTGCGCCGAATCCTTGCATTCACCCACGACAGAAATGGCACGGAAGGGATTTTATTAAGGCGGGTAAGCTGATGTCGCATTAAATCTGTCAAATCGGAATACGGGCAATCGGCGATAACGAGTTTGACCTGCGGCTCGGCGATAGACAGATATTCCAGTACGGTTCCACCCCCCAGAGATTGGCCATGCAGCCCGATGGCCACGTCCTGCCCATACTGCTGAGTGATCCAGCGAACCCATGCCTGCACGTCGTGCTTCTCATAATAACCGTAGGTGGTATATCGTCCTTCACTTCGTCCATGCCGGCGCTGATCAATGAGGAGTACGTTGTAGCCCTCCTCCGTGAACAGATCAATGAATTGGGTGGAAACTGCTCGGGAGCCGGTATAACCGTGCACGAGGATCATCCAGTGCTTGGAACCGGGGTTGTTTTCTATGGCAGCTCCGCACAGCTTCAATCCGTCAAAGCTGGTGATAGCCACTTCACTCTTTCGAAGGGATTCATATCGCTCCCTGCTGTAAAGTCCGGCTTTTTCCAGCACCGTGAACAGTTTGAGATCATTCTTCACTCTCATCCGCGTAATCTGCAGATATCCGATTTGGGTAATGGCAGCGGCGACCATAACGACGGTTAACAGCAATACAATCGCGATATACATACTCAGATGACTTCCTCCTTCTTCCGTACTGTACAAGGGGGCTGTGCAACACATATTGACGGAAGCCTCCCGAATCCATCAATATATAAACATCCAGCCTCTAGGATGCTGATGGATGACCAGGAACGGATCGGATTTTTCGTTATACTCATTTATACACATAGATAGTATCACCGGAAACAGCGGATACAAGTCAGTTTTTTTGTAAGGGGGGACCTCAGATCCATGTACATTTGTGAAGGAAATATTCCTGAACTGGAAGGTAGGCAAATACGGCTGCGAAGGATGACAGCAGAAGATGCGGAAGCGATGTTCCGCTGTTGGTCGGATTCGGCCACCACGGCTTATCTGGATTTGCCGGTCATGCATTCAGCTGAGGATGCGAAGGCACTGATTCAATGGCTGTTTCGGCTTGCCGAGCAGGATGAAGCCATCCGCTGGGGAGTCGAAATCATCGAAACCGGGGAGCTGATTGGCAGCTGTGGATTTAATATTTGGCAGCTCAAGGGTGCGTTCCGGGCTGAATTCGGCTGCGAGCTGACCCGTGCTTATTGGGGGCAAGGCTTCATGTCGGAAGCGGCGAAACTGGCAGCTGACTTCGGATATTCATCCATGGGGCTAAACCGGATCGAAGCCTTTGTGGATCCCCGAAACGAGCGGGCATGCCGTTGGTTTGCAAAGATCGGTTATATGCGCGAGGGCGTGCTGCGGGAGTACCGGCATACATCCAGCGGTTATGTGGATGCAGCAGTGTTTTCACTGCTTAGGCAAGATTGGCTTAAGGCAAGGGAAAGGCAGGAGTGGTGACGTGTTGATTCAATATGAGAAGGGCAGCTCGCTTCTTCATCGATATGATCCTTTAAGCAAGCTTGTGATATTGTTCTGTACAGCCGTGATTGCGATGCTGCTTGACCAGGCCTGGCAGCAGGCGGTTTTTCTGCTTCTCTGTATCGGACAAGCCCGATATGCTGGACATATGTCAGGCAGGCAGCTGCTGGGAGGCATTCGGCTGATTGCCATCGTTGCGGTGCCTTATTTTATTCTGACCAGTCTGACCGTTCAAGGGGAGACCGTGTGGCTGCAATGGGGATCGGTATCGGTGACCATAGAAGCGCTGAATGCTGCAGGGGCCATGACCCTGAGAATGTTTACGCTGTTCCTGACCTCCATGGCGTACATCATTACAACAGACCCCAGGGAGCTGGTGGCGGAGTTGACCCGGCGTCTTCGGGTCCCTTATCGGTTTGCATTCGGCATATCGGCTGCCCTCACGTTCATTCCGCTGTTGGAGGAAGAGGGAAACCATATTCTGGCTGCCCAGCAGGTTAGGGGACATCGTCCGCCGAAGGGATTAGGAAGCCGCATAAGTTATGGATTAAAGTTTGTATCGGCAGTCTTGCTCAATGCGCTGCGACGTGTGCAGCAAACAGCGGGAGCCATGGAATCCAAGGGGTTTGGGGCGTATCCGGACCGAACGTACCGAACGGAGGTTAACATACCTTCATGGGCGGCCGTATCGGCTGTGATTTATGTGCTTGCAACGGTGTGGCTGTGGTGGATTGTTTAAATTGTTAACCGGATATATCAAAAACCGAGTTGACGATAAGGGCAGAAGGATGCAAAATATGATAATGAAGCATTCGAATGCAAGTACAGTCATTCATGACTGGAATTAAGGAGGACTCCACTTGAATTCATCATCATCCCAGAAAAAATGGTTTGCTTTTACTACCCAGGAAATTATCCTGATGGCGATGCTTGCCGCTGTTAATGCCGTTCTTACGATATACATAGGGCCGGTCAACAAGCTGTTGAACAGTCTTGGAGGACCCATTGCAACTTCGACTACAACCGGAATCTATATGATCTATGGTCTCTTGGCTTATTACATCATTCGCAAACCGGGAACAGCGGTTGTCACCTTTGCCATTGGCGGCACGATACAGGCTCTGACGGGAACGGTGTACGGCATTCCTTCCTGTTTCGTGGCTGCTGCTTGTTATATGATTGTGGCAGAGACGATATTTGCGATCTTCCGTTATCAAAAATGGAGCGCGGGCGTCCTCATGCTGGTTGGCGGAGCGATGGTTCCGCTGTGGTTCCTGTTCGCAGCCAATATGTTCGGGTATACATCCTGGCCGCTTGAAGTGCTTGGGATCGCGCTCGTTGTGCGGATTCTCAGCGGTGTGTTGCTCTGTGGTTTGGTAACCAAAGTTTTGGGAGAGGCTTTAGTGAAGACGGGGCTGCTTCGCCGGTTTGCCGCCTCAACGAAGGGATAAACGGATGTCAGGAACAACGATAACATGCCGGAAACTGGGTTTTCTTTATGATGGAGAAGAACAGCCGGTTATACAAGATATCAATCTGGAGATAGCGCGCAACCAACGGGTGGCGATCATCGGAGCAAGCGGCAGTGGCAAATCTACGCTGTGCCAGCTGCTGTGCGGTCTCCTTCCGCGCAGCGGCGGGGGCACGAGAGAAGGGGAGGTGCTGCTCGATGGCATCGATCCCGCAGCGGCGCCGATTGCTAGCATAGCGGAGGCGGTTGGGGTGTTGTTTCAGGACCCGGATGCGCAGCTTGTGCAGGGCATCGTAGAGGACGAAGCGGCCTTCGGTCCTGAAAACATGCGGGTATCACCGGCGGAGATTGAGGAGCGGGTGGCACAGTCCCTTGCCGCGGTCCGGCTGCTTGACCGCCGGCTGGACCCGGTGCGCCGCCTGTCCGGCGGACAGCGGCAGCGCACGGCCATTGCAGCGGTGCTGGCGCTGCGGCCGCGGCTCTACGTCTTCGACGACGCCTGCGCGAGCCTGGACGCCGCGGCGCAGGCGAACTTCCTGCAGCTGTGCTTCAAGCTGCAGGCGGAGGGCCGGACGCTCATTACCGCGTCCGGCCGCTTTGACGATGCCGCGCGCGCCGCGCAGCGCGTCATCGTCCTGGACGGCGGGACCGTCGTGCTCGACGGGCCGCCGGAGGAGCTGCTGCGCTGCTGCGGGGAGCAGCTGGCGCAGCTGGGCTTGCTGCCTCGTCCTCCAGGCGAGGCAGCGGGTGCCGCCGCCGGGGACAAACCTGTCCCGGCGGCAACTCCCCCGCATTCGGCTGAACGCCATGCGGGCAAGCCGATCGCCGCAGGTTCCGTTCCTGCCGCGGTACTCCATGCAGAAGGCGCGAGGGAGTCTGCCGCCTCCCCATTGCTTGAGGTCGATTCGCTAACATTTGCCTATCCCGGGGGCCGGGAAGCGCTGCACGGCATCCATGCCAAGATATACCCCGGCGACTGGGTGCTGCTGACCGGTGAGAACGGGTCGGGCAAAACAACCCTCAGCCGCCTGATCATGGGACTGCTGCCAGCTCCAGCAGGCAGTATACGTTGGCAGGGGGAAGATATCAAGGGCATGGCCGTGTACCGCAGGGCCGAGCAGATCGGTTACGTGTTCCAGCAGCCCGAATATATGTTTACTGCCCCCAACGTATGGGAGGAACTGATATACAGCCTTCATGGAGGGGTACCCGTGAAGAAACGACGGGAGTTGTCGGCTGCCGAGCAAGAGCGGGCCAGGTTCCTGTTGGAGAAGGCTGGGCTGACGGACCGGCTTCACATGTCCCCTTATCTGCTCAGTCAGGGAGAGAAGCGTCTTCTGAGTGTGATCAGCCAATTGATGCTTCCGCGGGCTTTGTATATATTAGATGAACCAACCTCGGGGATGGACTATGCCGCCATCGACCAGGTGATTGGCCTTTGCCAGCATATGTTGGAAGAAGGATCGGCCATACTCATGATTACTCACGATCCCGAGCTCATAAAGGAACATGCCACATCGTTCATTCATCTATAGGAACGGTAAAATGTGACTGTGCATACTACGAGGTAACCTTTATAATAGAAATATTACATGATGTGGAAGCGCTCCTGATATCAGGTAGGCGCTTTTTATGCTATGAGCCCCGATTTTGGCATATATCTTGCAAGATATCCAATAAAATGCCTGCTTCGGCAGGGGCTGTCTAAAGTAAAGGGGAGTAAGGAACGTGAACGTACTGAAACAGGATAAACGCAGTTACATATTGGTCGGGATTCTGTTATCCACCTTTATGGCTGCGATTGAAGGCACGGTTGTCGGACCGGCTGGTCCAGCCATTATTAGCAGCTTCGGCAGTGTGAGCCTGATGAGTTGGATATTTACGGCCTATCTGTTAACGATGGCTGTGACAACGCCGATCTTCGGCAAAATTAGTGATTTATACGGACGCAAGCCTGTATTTCTATACGGCTCGCTAATCTTTCTGGCAGGTTCGCTGCTGTGCGGTCTGTCACAGAACATGACGCAGCTTATTATTTTTAGAGCGATCCAAGGGATCGGGGCGGGCGCCGTCATTCCGGTGACCTTCACGATTGTCGGGGATATTTACAATCTGGAGGAGCGTGGAAAAATTCAGGGGATGATCAGCTCCGTATGGGGAATATCCTCCTTGATTGGTCCGCTGCTTGGCGGGTATTTTGTCGATTACCTGTCCTGGCACTGGATCTTTGTCTTTAATGTACCGTTTGCGCTGTTATCGATATGGCTGATTTTCCGTTATTTCAAAGAGGAACGGACCACCCGCGAGGTGTCGATTGATTACGGGGGAGCAGCTCTGTTTACCGTGGGGATGACGGCGCTGTTATTTGCGCTCGCGGTAGGTGGCGGAGAGACCTATTCCTGGACTTCTCCATTTATGCTCAGTCTGATCATCGGCTCCGTGGTGCTGCTGCTTGCATTCCTGGTGGTGGAGAGCAAGGTGAAGGAACCGATGCTGCCGCTCCATCTGTTTAAGATCAGGGATATTACGGTATCGACGGTGGCCAACATTCTGGTCAGTGCGCTTATCATCGGGTTGACCACGTATTTGCCGCTGTGGATTCAAGGCGTTCGAGGCGGCAATGCAACCTTGTCGGGCCTGACGCTGGCACCGATGTCGATCGGATGGCTCATCGGTTCGATTATCAGCGGCCGTTTGATCGTTAAATCCGGCTCCCGGAAAACGGCGATTATCGGCGTCGTATTCCTGATGATCGGAGCGGTGGGATTGGCTTATATGCATAAGGATACGGCGCTGGGCGTGCTGCTGGTCTTTACTTTCATTTATGGCGTCGGCTTCGGATACATCTCGACTTTGTTCCAGATCATTGCACAATCCTCGGTGGGTTATCAGGTTCGGGGAGCGTCCACGGCGCTGAACTCCTTCATTCGGACGTTCGGTCAGACCGTGGGCGTAGCGGTGTTCGGATTATGGGTCAACGCGGGAATTGCGGGCAGACTTGCGGCGGAGCCGGATGCTGCAGGTATTACCAGCGACGACATTAACAAATTGCTCTCTCCGCATGGAATCGCTGAACTGCCTGAAGGGTCAGGCGGTCTACTGAGCGGAATACTGGAGGGCAGTCTGAATTCGCTGTTTGTGGTGATGGCCGTAATGTCCGTGATCTGTTTGTTTATCGTGGCCGCCTTCCGCAATGCTCCTCCTGAGCCGGAGGAAGGGACGGGAGAGCGCAGCCTTCCGTGAAATCTTAAGCATTCATTTTATTAACTCATGATATAGAAGAATAACAGGACCCCTGCCTTTTGGACGCAGGGGTCCCTTGTTTTGTATTGTACATCGTACGCACTTCTCCTTGTGCGCACGATGCGTGGTTCGGGGCATGCTTGGATGGCTGTGGACCATCAAAAGCTGCGCTTTTTCAACACTAGTCTCTCTTCATGACCAAACCCTTCGAAAGTGCCCGAAATATTGCATTAATACCCTATTCGGCCCTGACGGAACTCCGATATAATAAACATATTTCATTATAATAGGAACTCCTCATACTACATAAACCAAGGGGCTGCTGCAGCATGTCCAGATTTAATCTGTTCCGAAAAATCATTCTGTTTATCTTCCTGATGTTAATCCCGATTGTCGGTCTTTATTTTTATTCCAATCAAACCACTACGAATGTGCTTAGCGATGAGCTCAGCCAATCGAATACCAACCAGCTTGTCTTCTTTCAGAATCAGGTGAATACCAACATCGATATTCTGGCATCATGGCCGAATTTACTGCTGCATGACCCGGACATCTCCAGCTTTCGGGATATTTATCTGCAGGACAAGTATTTGAATCTGGACGCGATCAATCTGGTGAAGCAGATCCAGACGAAGCTGAGCATACAGGAGAGTTCATCAAACTGGCGAAGCCATCTGGCCATCTATTCCCCGTCTCTCGGGCGGGTGGTCACAGAGAGTGATGCCGGATTCTACTCGCCGGAGGAGCTAGCGCAGGACGTGAAGCCGGGCTGGCAGGTGACTCCTTATCAGGAGGGGACCGATCAGCGGTTTCTGTTCGTGTGGTATTCGGTGGCACCCTATTCCACTCAGCAGCATACAGGGAAGTCAAATACCATCATCAAGGTTGAATTCGACAGCACCAACATCCAGGATATGCTGGACCGCTTCAAGAGTGACGGAAGGAGCGATCCGTTCTACTATAAACCGGCTTCGGGCGTGATTTATAACCGAACCGCGGATCAAGAGCTGATCCATCAGATGATTGCGGAGCTTGGCAGCGAGCCGCTCCAGGATGTAGAGAATCGTGTGAAGGAAGTAGACGGCAAAACCTACTCGGTCAGCATCGTATTGTCGGAAACGACCGGCTGGTATTTGATTGATTATATCCCGCTATCGGACATCATGAAGCCTATCCTTACTTCAAACAGGCTCTTTTATATCTCGATCAGCGCGTTGCTTCTGATGAGCTGCCTCGCTGCGTATTTGCTGTACTCTCAGGTTCAGGTACCGATCAAGCAGCTGGTATATGTGTTTCGCAGGTTGCAAGCCGGTGATTACGGGGTAAGGGTGAAAGTTTCGGGCAGAAACGAATTCAGTTTTCTGGCTGCAAGGTTCAACTCGATGGTGGAGCAGATCCAGGAGCTGTTTGAGCATGTATATATGGAGAAAATCCACGTCAGGGAAGCGAAGCTGAAGCAGCTGCAGTCGCAGATCAATCCTCATTTCTTCTATAACTGCTTCTCATTTATTACCAGCATGGCCAAACTTCAGAAATACGAAGCCGTGGTGGCGATGTCGCATAATCTGTCCCGGTATTTCCGCTATACCACGCGTCAGGAGAGGGAGCTCGTCCCCTTGTCGGATGAGCTGGAATTTGTTACTCATTATCTGGAGATTCAGCAGATGCGGATGAAGCGGCTCCGTTATTATGTCGCTTTGACTGAGGGAGCGGGCCGCTCTGAAATTCCGCCGCTGGTCATTCAGCCGTTAGTGGAGAATGCCGTGCTGCATGGCATTGAACCCCATTCCGGCGAAGGCGAAATCGGGATAACCTTTCAGAGTATGGACGGTATGGCTTGCATTCTGATCGATGATAACGGGATCGGGATGAATGGACAGAAGCTGTCCGACATCGAGGAGCGGTTAAACAAGCCGATGGATCAAGAAATGGGCTGCGGCGTCTGGAATGTTCACCAGCGGATGCGGCTGCGTTACGGAGAGAATGCCGGATTGCGATTCATGGCATCTCCTCAAGGCGGCGTACGGGCCATTCTCTATTGGCCAATACCGCAATCACATGGCAGTATAAGCCAGGGCAGGGGGCATGAAAATGATGAATCTCTTATTGGTTGATGACGAGAGTTACGTTACGGAGAGTTTATTTCAGACGATTCCATGGCGTGAGCTGAATATACGACAAGTCTATCAGGCTTCATCTGCCCTGGAGGCGATTGATCTGCTGGAGGAGCAGGACATTGATGTGGTCGTCACCGATATTCGTATGCCGGTCATGACCGGCTTGGAGCTGATAGAGACCATTGCCGGGAGGTGGACTCATATCCGCTGTATTTTATTGACGGGATACTCCGATTTTGAATATGCGAAGCAGGCGATTCGGCTGAACGCATCGGACTATATTTTAAAACCGGTGGACGATGGCGAATTCATGCGAAGTGTGCAATCAGCGCTGGAGTCGATCCGGGAGGAGCGGAAGGAGCTTGGAGAATACCAACAGCTTAGGTACAGTCGTAAATCGGATATCGGGATTCTGAGAACCAGTCTGATGCATGATCTCTTGCTGGGACACGAGATGCCGCGGCATGTGATTGACCACAAGCTTCGTGAATATGAAATCCCTCTTGGAACCGATCAGAGGACCACCATGCTGCTGATCCAGCTTGGACCGAAGTTCACCGGCATGGACGATCATTCGATCAGTCTGATGGAATATGCCATCGGGAACATCGCCGAAGAGGTGTTTGCGGAGCTGTTTCGCGTGTGGCCGAGCAAGACCCCGCACAGCGGGATGATTCTGCTGGCACAATTAAAGACAGAACTCCTATCAGAAGGGACGGATGGGCCTGCTGCTTCCGATGTGATGAAGCGGTATGTGACCCAGTTTCAGCAAGATGTAGGAAGTTATTTGAAAGGCGGCATTTCTGTTCTCGTGTCGGCAAGCTTTGATTTTCCGAGCGAGCTGGCATGCGTTTATCGGACAGGGCTAAGCTCACTTTATATAGGAGGGAGCGGGGACCATGAAGCAATTCGTTTCGCTGCTGACAACGACGGAAGTCGGCGCGACTCGGCCTCCCATGCCACCCATTCCTTCATGAAGCCGCCCAGTCTGCTCCATCTTCTGGAGACGAGACAGTGGGACTCCGCTCGGGAGAAAATAGAACAGCTCTTCGTGGAACTTGAAACCGCCTTCATCGGACAGAGCGCGTTATACGAGATTTTTTTGTCAGTTACGAATGCCTATATGTACATGGCCCACAAGCAGGGATATTATATCCACCAGCTGGACCAGGCAGGCTGGGACCCGCTCTATATTCAGCAGGTTGTTCAGTCGGCTGCCAAGCTGCGGTCCTGGTCGCTTGATATGCTGAATAAACTTCAGGCTATTTCCTCCGAACAGGAGACAACGAGCAAAAGCCATATTATCAAACAGGTGCAGGAGATGGTGACTACCGATTGTGGTCATGATCTGTCCGTCAAAACGATTGCGGACCGGGTATACCTGCATCCGGTGTATTTATCCAAAATTTATAAAAGCGAGACCGGTGAGGGCCTCGGTGACTATATCATTCGGAAAAGGATGGAGCGGGCAGTATACCTGCTGAAGCATACAAACAAGAAGATTTACGAAATTACCGCAGAGCTGGGTTATCAGAATCCGCAATATTTCAGTAAAATGTTCCGCAAGCATTACGGGATGACCCCGAACGAATACAGGGATCAAGGATGTTGCTAAAGGTGCAGAAATGTTCGATTCGTGACATAGGATGCTTATGCGCTCCCCTCTATAATTAAACATGTAATCCATAAGGTGGTAGAAGGGGGATTTAGATATGAGTGATAGAAGGAAGAATTGGCTGCTGCCAACCCTGGCCGCGTCTATCTTGCTTGCCGGAACGCTGGCGGGATGCTCGGGCGGTGGCAGTGAGCCGAAATCGGAAGCAGCACAGCCTGCCGAACCCAAAACTGAAAACGTCTACAAAGACAAATATGATCCTGAAGTTACGATTACGACGGTATGGGGCGTCGATCCGACGCTGCAATTCAAGAATGGGGAAACCATTGAGAACAACGTGGCCACGAAGTGGGCCAAAGAGAAGTTTGGCATTAACATCAAATCGCTGTGGTCCATTACGGACACCAATGGCGCTTTTGCAACCAAGCTGCGTCTGGCGATGTCTTCCGGACAGGAAATGCCGGATATTGTAACGCTCGGAACGGAGAATCAGCAGCTGGCTCAGGATTTAATCGATTCCGGTATGTTTGCTGAGGTGGGGACATGGTTTGACCAGTATGCATCGGACAATTGGAAGAGCGCGATGAGTCTGGATTCCAACGTGTGGAATCAATACAGCCGGGACGGAAAACGCATGGGTATCCCGGTGCTGGACTTTGCCTATAATCATGACTACGTGTTATGGATCCGGCAGGATTGGCTGGACAAGCTGGGCATGGGTGCACCGAAGACGATGGATGAACTTGAGAAAGTGATGGATGCCTTCAAGAACCAGAATCCGTCGGGGCTTGCCCCGGATAAAGTCACACCGCTCAGCATTGGCTTTAAGACGTCCATGAACACTTGGATGGGAGATCCGTCCTGGATATTCGGCGCTTACGGAACGCTGCCGCAGCAGTGGAACGTGGCCGAGGACGGCAGTTTGGAGTACGGCTCGGTCAACGCAAGCATGAAGCAAGGCTTGAGCAAGCTGAACGAGTGGATGAATAAAGGGTATATTCCGAAGGAAGCCGCGCTGTGGGATGAGAACAAGACAGCGGAGCCGGCAGTAGCCGGAACCGCCGGGATTATTCCGGGGCCTTATTGGATGAGCGGCTGGCCGCTGCTGGATACGGTGAAAAATGCGCCGGAGGCCGTCTGGAAGCCGGTGCAGATTCCGACGGGGCCGGACGGTACGGCGATGCGTCATGGAACACAGTATACGAATGGCGTTACGCTGATCCATAAAGACATGGAGCATCCGGAAGCGTTCTTTACGTATCAGAACTATCTGTTTGATAACTTTGCCGTGTCCAAGGAAGGCGGCGAATTTGCCAACGGTCTGTTCGAGGGTTATGATTTTGAACTTGATGCAAACGGCGAAATGGTGCCGAATGATGAAATCCAAGGCGGTTACGTCAACGTTGTTCGCTACTTGCTGGTCCGTGACGGAGCCCGGATTCCCGATGAACAGATGAAGGCGCTTCTGAAGCTGGCAAAAGGCGGGAAGCCGGAGAGCCGACTGGAGAAGGATGTAGCGGTAAACTACGGCAAGGATACTCCAGCCGCCGCGGAGGTGCTGTTATCCCAAGAGGAGATTTCCAAGAAAGACATGTTTACGGGACCCGTCACGGCAACGATGAAGTCGAAATGGGATTACCTGACAAAGATTGAGAACCAAACGCTGAACGAAATTATTTACGGCAAGCAGCCTGTTGAATCGTTTGATCAATTCGTGGAGACGTGGAAAGCCGGGGGCGGAGAACAGATCACGAAAGAGGTTAACGACTGGTATCAAAGCGTGAAATAGTTTATATCTGATCTGTATGAAGGGCGGCCTGCCAAGGCCGTCCTTTTTCAATGAGGGATCCTTCCCAAACTGATTGATATCGTGCCATGAATATTGGTTTTGTAGGCTACTACAGCTCTTGGGACGGGCCCTATAATCAGGAGGTAGATTGATTTAACGGGAGGATCTTGGATGAAGAGGATAAAAAAAACATGGCCTTTCCACGTTATGCTGCTGCCGGCCCTGATCTGTCTGTTCTTGTTCAGTTATTTGCCGATGGGCGGCATCATTATGGCCTTTCAGGACTATAAGCCGTGGGAAGGCGTTGGCGGCTCTGCGTGGGTGGGCTTAGATAACTTCCGCTATTTGTTCGAACGACAGGACAGCATGCAGGTCATATGGAACACATTGGTCATCGCGGTGATGAAAATTGTGTTCAATCTGCTCATCCCGTTTGTATTTGCCATTCTGCTGAATGAAATTCGCAAAACAGCGCTTCAGCGGAGCATTCAGACGATGGTTTATCTGCCTCACTTCCTGTCCTGGGTCATACTGGGCGGCATTCTGATCGAAATGCTGGCTGTGGACGGTTTTGTCAATCGGATTCTGGCGGCGGTTGGATTGGACCCGGTCTTTTTTCTCGGCGACAATAACTGGTTCCGATTCACGGTGATTGTGTCAGATGTATGGAAGGAGTTTGGCTACAACACGATTGTGTTCCTGGCTGCACTGGCAGGTGTTAGCCCGACTTTGTATGAAGCGGCGGAAATGGATGGGGCCAATCGTTTGAAACAAACGCTGCATATTACCATCCCTTCGATGATCCCGATCACGATCGTTGTCGGAACATTGGCGCTTGGCAACATTTTGAATGCCGGCTTTGATCAAATCTTCAACCTGTACAACCCGCTGGTGTACGAAAAAGGCGATATCATTGATACGTTTGTGTACCGGACGGCTATTTTGAACGGGGAGATGGGGTTCGGAACGGCTATTGGATTGTTTAAATCGGTCATCAGTATGGCCCTGATTCTCGTATCCTATCGTCTGGCCTACAAGTGGGCGGGGTACCGTATATTCTAGTTACGTGAAAGAGGGAGAGCCATGTACCATAAAACGATGCACTACCGGATATTCAATGTGTTTAACACGTGCCTGCTTGTCTCGCTGGCCATTCTCTGCATCATTCCGCTGCTCCATGTGCTGGCGATTTCATTCAGCTCCAAAGCAGCTGCTGATGCCAGTCTGGTGGGTTTATGGCCGGTCGATTTTTCACTTGAGGCTTACAAGAAAACGATCAACAACCCGGCATTTCTGCACTCGATCTGGGTTTCCATTGCACGCACCGTATTGGGAACCGCTCTGACACTCGCTGTAACGTTTCTGGCCGCATATCCGCTGTCCAAGGACAACCGAGTCTTCCGCAGCCGCAGCATTTATTCCTGGCTGTTTGTGTTCAGCATGGTGTTCAACGGCGGGCTGGTGCCGTTCTATATCGTGATTCAGAAGCTGGGATTAATCAATTCGTTCTGGGTGCTGGTGCTGCCGAGCACCGTGAATACCTTCCTGGTGATTCTGATGCTGAATTTTTTCCGGGGGATCCCGAAAGAGCTGGAGGAAGCGGCTTTGATTGATGGAGCGGGTCATTTCAAAACGCTGTTTAAAATCTTTTTGCCAATCTCGCTGCCTTCGATTGCAACCATTGCGCTGTTCAGCATGGTGTTCCATTGGAACTCATGGTTTGACGGGCTGCTGTATATCAACAACGCCAAGGACTTCCCATTGGCTACCTTCCTGCAGACAGTTATTATTCAGCGGGACATGAGCTCAATGAGCATGAGCCCAAAGGAGATGGAGATGTTGTCCCAGACAACGGTGAATGCCGCGCAGATATTTATCGGCGCAGCGCCAATCCTGCTGGTGTATCCGTTTTTGCAGCGCTTTTTCGTTAAAGGAATGACGCTGGGTTCTGTCAAAGAATAAGAGTTGAGATCATATCAGGAAACAGGAGGTTCTCGTAACATGAAGCAAACGTTTGATCCGATCAGTCCGCGCGTTCCGCATATGCTGCATGGCGCAGATTATAATCCGGAGCAGTGGCTCCGTTATCCCGAAGTGCTGGAAGAGGACATCAGGCTAATGAAGCTGGCGAACTGCAATGTGATGTCCGTTGGTATATTCTCTTGGGTTTCATTGGAGCCGGAGGAGGGGGTATTTACGTTCGACTGGCTTGACGGTGTATTGGACCGTTTTGCGGCCAATGGCATTTACGCTTTTCTGGCTACGCCAAGCGGCGCAAGACCGGCCTGGATGTCGGAGAAGTACCCGGAGGTGCTGCGCGTAAGCGAAGGGCGCGTTCGGAACCTGCACGGCTTCCGGCATAATCATTGTTATACTTCGCCTGTATACCGGGAGAAGGTTCATACGATCAACTTGAAGCTTGCGGAGCGGTACGGCCATCATCCTGCGGTCATCGGCTGGCATATATCCAATGAGTTTGGCGGCGATTGCCATTGCGATTATTGCCAGGAGGCATTCCGAACCTGGCTTCACGATAAGTACGGAACACTGGATGAGTTGAATCATGTCTGGTGGACCGCATTCTGGAGTCATACGATTACGAAATGGAGTCAGATCGAATCCCCGGCGCCTCATGGAGAGACGCAGGTCCACGGAATGAACCTGGACTGGAGACGGTTTGTGACGCATCAGACGGCCGATTTCATCCGGCATGAGATTGAGCCTCTCCGCAGGATCAATCCATCCCTTCCGGTCACAACCAACCTGATGGAGTATTTTGAAGGGCTGAATTACTGGAAGTTTGCCGATTTGCTGGATGTGGTATCCTGGGACAGCTATCCGACCTGGCATGATCGTGGCGGGGATGATGCCGCTCAGGCGGCCCGTGTTGCCATGATGCATGATATCATCCGCTCGATCAAAGGCGGACAGCCATGGATGCTGATGGAGAGCACGCCGAGTCTTACGAACTGGCAGCAGGTGAGCAAGCTGAAGCGGCCGGGAATGCATCTCCTGTCCTCCATGCAAGCCATCGCCCATGGATCGGACACCGTGCAATATTTTCAATGGCGCAAGAGCAGGGGATCAAGCGAGAAGCTGCACGGCGCTGTCGTGGATCATGTCGGTCACGAACACACGCGGGTGTTCCATGATGTGGCTGAGGTCGGAGAGATGCTCAAGAAGATGAATGCTGTGGTCGGAACGGGCGTTCCGGCCGAAGCCGCGATCATTTTTGACTGGGAGAATCGCTGGGCGATCAACGATGCGCAGGGTCCGCGGAATATGGGGGTCAAATATGAGGACACCGTGCAGGCGCATTACCGGGCATTGTGGGAGCAAGGAGTTCCTCTTGATGTCATTGATATGGAGCAGGATTTTGCCCCTTACAAGCTGCTGGTCGCGCCGATGCTGTATATGGTCCGACCGGGAGTGGGCGAGAGGATTCACCAATTTGTGGAGGCGGGCGGCACGTTTGTTGCTACGTACTGGTCCGGCATCGTGGACGAGAATGATCTTTGTTTCCTGGGCGGTTTTCCCGGTCCGCTCCGAAAGACGCTTGGTATATGGTCGGAGGAAATCGACGCCCTGCATGATCATGATGTCAATGGGATTGTGACGAATGCCGGCGGTGGACTTGGCTTGGCGGAAGCGTATGATGCCGCTGAGCTGTGCGATTTGATTCATCTGGAGACGGCCGAAGCGCTGGCCGTTTACCGATCTGATTTTTATGCCGGGCGCCCGGCGTTGACGGTCAATCAGCTTGGGAAGGGTCGAGCCTATTATATCGCTTCCCGCAACAAGGAGCCTTTTCATTCGGATTTCTACAAGGAACTCGTTGAACAGACCGCCGTTCGGCGGGCATTGGCCGCGAAGCTGCCTTCCTGCGTAAGCTCATCCATTCGCACAGATGGAGAGTCGGATTATATTTTTATAATGAACTTCTCGAACGAGCCAAGGCAGGTTGCATTGGATGGGGCTCGGTACAGCGATCTGGTCTCAGGCGAGGCAGTGGGTGCGGAGCTAGAACTGGCGCCTTATGGCGTGAAGGTGATTACGCGCAAAGTGAATGGTTAATAAGCCTTAATTCAATTAGATCATCAAGCGTATCACCTTAATATGGCAGGTGTTGCATGCTGGCACCTGTTTTTTTTATATTTTCGTCCACGGCGATATCGGCATGTGATGCATCTCATGTTGGAAGCCCGTACGGTCCGAAGAGGTTTCGACCAGTCAGCTTCTTTGGACTGAATTGATTTTACTTGAAAAAGCACCGGAAATGTTGGGATTATGCCCTGTGGCTTTGTTTGGGTAGCGCTTACAATAGGGGTGTCACTGCGCAGTGAACGAATAACGAAGGGGGTATGATGATGACCGGGGATACGAAAGGAGTTCTGTTCAGGATGTTTCTTTGTCTATCGATGCTTGCGTTATCATTCGGTTTCACGGGTAACGGCTCGGCTGAGGCGGCGCCGGCTTTTGCCAAAGGAGCCGACATCAGCTGGGTCACCGGCATGGAGGCTCAGGGGTATAAATGGAAGGATAAGAATGGGATTCAGCGCGATATTCTCGACATTTTGAAGAATGATTACCAGATTAATTCTGCGCGGATTCGAGTCTGGGTCAATCCCAATATGAATGATTACATGAACGGTTATCTGAATGCGGAAAAAGCGGCTGAGCTGGCTCTGCGTGCCAAGAACAAAGGCATGAGCATTATGCTCACGCTGCATTACAGCGATTCCTGGGCCGACCCGGGGCAGCAGAACAAGCCGTATGCCTGGCGCAGCTTCACCTTCCAGCAGCTGATGGATGCGGTCTATTCCCACACCGTGTACGTGATGAACACCATGAAGAATAAGGGCGTGACGCCGGATTGGGTACAGGTTGGCAACGAAACCAACAACGGAATGTTATGGGAGGACGGCAAAGCTTCGGTGAACATGAAAAATTATGCATGGCTTGTCAACTCGGGGCATAATGCGGTTAAGTCCGTCAGTAGCTCGACCAAGACCATAGTCCACTTATCCAACGGCTACGATAATGAATTGTTCAAATGGAACATCGGCGGCTTGATCAGTAACGGTGCGAACTTTGATATTATCGGCATGTCACTGTACCCGGAAGCGGGCGACTGGTCAACGAAGGTGGATCAGACCATCACCAATGCCAAAGACATGACCGCTAGGTATGGAAAAAGCATCATGATCAGTGAAATCGGCATGGATTACAGCCAGCCGGTTGCTGCCAAGAGTTTTATTCAGAGCATCAAAACCAAAGTGCGCGGATTACCAGGAGGAACGGGGCTTGGAGTATTTTATTGGGAACCGGAAGCTGCACCGGGTTACAATGCAGGTTATAACAAGGGGACCTGGCAGGCGGATGGGAAACCGACCCTCGCACTGGAGGGATTCAAAGACTGAGTATAGCTAAACACGATTTCAATAAGAAGAACCCTGATTCCGAAGTCAAGGAGGAGGGTTCTTCTCTTCGTTTTGCACTTACTGTCGTACGATCAATTGCGCCAGCTCCGCATGTTTTCCCATTTTGGCGAGAAGGCTGATCAGCTGCTGCTTCTCTTCTTCGTTCAGTCCGCCAAGCGCATGCTGGATGTGCTGCTCATGTATGGGGTACAGCTTCTGCATCAATTGCTCTCCGGTAGTAGTCAGTTCGGCGTAGATGACTCTCCTGTCCTCGGGACAGGGCCTGCGGCGAACATATCCTTTTGCGACCAGCTTATCAACCACATAGGTGACATTTCCGCTTTGCAGAAGCAGCTGTGCCCCGATCTGCTGGATAGGCTGGCGGCCTTTGTAGAACAGCACCTCCATTACGGCAAAAGAGGTGGGGTTAAAGCCTTCGATTTTGCTGCCATTCACGACATGTTCGTTGACGCTCTTGAATGACTTGGCAAACACCCGATACAGGTGCATAGCAAGCTGTGTATCGCGATCATGTAATACCTTCATACATTCTCCCGCCTTTGATATGGACTCATGTCCTGAATTACTTCAAATCTAAGATTACGCTTAAATGAACAATTTCAACATGTGATTTGTCACAATGCTGCCGAAACATTTTCATTCTCCAGCTCCGGTATCAACTACGCCTTAAGCCTGATACGTTCCCTGAATGCCGATTCTATAATGAAATTATTCGAATGGGAAGAAAAGGGTGGGAGAATGAATCAAGTACAAACCGTAGAATCAGAGGGATTTAAACCGCTGCTCCGCAATCGGAACTATATGTTGTTGATGGGGTCTCAGCTGGTGTCCAACATGGGCGAATGGCTGTATATCATCGCGCTCCTGACGCTTGTCGGATTGAAGTGGCAAGCCGCGCCATGGGAAATTACCGCCATGACGTTATGCATGGCGCTTCCTGTTCTGATCGGAGGACCGATAGCAGGCTGGATCGGCGACCGGTATGACCGGAAAAAGATCATGGTCATTTCGGATGTTGTGAGAGTCTTCATTTTGCTGGGAGTCTTGTTGGCAGGGAATTTAATTCAAATTTATGTTCTGCTCATCCTTAAGGGACTGATGGATGTTCTGTTCTCTCCTGCCAAGAGCGGCAAAATTAAAGAAATTGTAGATCCTAAGCATATCGATCAGGCGGTTACGATCAGTTCTTCGATTGAGCAAATGTCCAAAATTATCGGGCCGTCCTTGGGCGGATTGCTGATGGCTCTGTTCGGCATACAGTTATGCTTCATCATTGATGCAGGCGCTTTTGTGGTATCGGCGCTGCTTCTGCTCGGTGTTCCAGGCCGAAAGATCGTTAAACAAGAAGGCCTGACCGGGGAGTCGCACCATGGAGTGCGGGCTGGTCAGGGCGAGCAGAAATCCTTTTTGAAGGAGATCGGTGAAGGGTTGCAATTGATTTATGGCATCCCCCTGCTGCTGGGAGGAGTTGTTACGATATGTGCAGTAGTGCTGGTGCTGCAGATGGCCGACTCCCAGATCGTGACCCTGTTCCGGCTGATTCCTAATGTATCGGAGGATCTGCTGGGTTACTGTATTTCCGCCAGCGGTTTAGGTACTTTAATCGCAGCCATGTTTGTCCGCAAGCTGAGCTGGAGCACTCTTGCCAAGATGGGCGCCGGCGCTACCGCAGCCGGTCTGGTCTTCGCCGTATGTGCCGTAGTTGTAGTGACAAAGATGCCGCATCTGCTGCAGAGCGTGGTGCTGTTCGGTTCATTCTTTCTGGCGGGCGCTGGTGGAGGATTCGTGCTGGTTCCTTTCCAGATGCTGCTCATGAAAAGAACGCCGGAGCATATGACCAGCCGTGTATTCGGAACGGTCAACAGCCTTACAAGCGGCGCGGCCATTGTCGGACCTACTATCGGTGGTGCGCTTATCACGGGAATCGGCGCTGTTCCAACATATATTGTTGCAGGACTCGGAACTGCTGCAGTGGGAGGCGTACTACTCCTGTTCAAGGGAAGGATTGAAAGAAAGGACGAAGCCTCTGCCTCCTTGAACGCAGTCCCTATGGTACCTGAACCCTCGACAATGTAAAACCACAAAGAAAGTTTCGGTGCTTGCAACTAATCCTTGTCCATCTGCGTAATAATGGAAATAGAATGAATGGATGGGGTGTTAGGATGCAGGATAGGATTCTGGAGAACATTCGCGGGGCCGAGCCGGTGCTGGAAGTAGACATTCAGGAAGCCGGGTACGAACCTGGCCGACCCCGCATACACGAAATATCGTTTCAAGTGGTTCCCGGTGAACTGCTCGGCTTGATCGGGCCGAACGGTGCCGGAAAGAGCACAACCATCAAGGCGGTGTTAGGGCTCTTGAAGGACTGCAAGGCTGATGTCAGGATTGCGGGTGATCCTCCCCGATATGCGTATGTACCCGAGCAGCCTGTGTTCTACGAGGATTTAACGCTGTGGGAGCACTTGGACCTGGCTGCTGCTGCTTTCGGAATGGATGACAACCATTTCGAAGAGCAGGCCGAACAGCTTCTTCGGCAGTTTGGAATGGAGACTGTACGGAACGAACTGCCGGGAGGTTTCTCCAAAGGGATGAAGCAGAAGATGATGCTGATGATCGGCTTCCTCTCCAAGCCCGATGTCTATATTGTAGACGAGCCGTTTATCGGTTTGGATCCGCGGGCTACTCGCGATTTTTTGAACTTATTGCTGGAGGAGAGACGCCGTGGTGCCGGTGTGCTGATGTCTACGCATGTGCTGGACACCGCAGAGAAGATTTGTGATCGGTTTGTGCTCATATCCGCGGGCCGGATTGTTTCCGAAGGCACGCTATATCATCTTCGTAAGGCCGCGGGACTTCCAGGCGCATCGTTGTTTGACTGCTTCGATGCGCTGACATGAGGGAGGGGATGGATATGAATCGCTCACAGCAGCTTAGCCATCCGGGGGCCCTCTTCTGGAGAAGGGTGCTTGCACATTGGACCTATCAACGTAAAAGCTTGGCGACCGTGGTTGATTGGATCGTGATGCTCTATATTCTGATTCCAGGCCTGCTTCTGGGAGGCGGGTTATACCGTGAGTTGTGGACAAGCCCCCTTCCAGGGTGGGCACAGTTCCTGCCCCTCCAAGCGGTGGTTGTCATCCTGCTCTTTATGTTCTCCGGCAGAGTGCTGCTGTTCCTCGAAGAGGCTGACGTATTGTTTCTCCGCCAGCAGCGGGAATGGATGAAGGGGCTGCTGATCAGAGGCATGGCATACAGCCATGCTATGTCAGCGCTAAAGGGACTGTTGTTTACCCTGCTTGCCCTGCCAATCCTGGTCAGGGAACATGAAATTACCGGGGGTACCTTGATAACCTTGCTGGTGATTACGGTTGTCTGTGCCTGGTGTACGAATCTATGGGCCGGGATGATTCGCTCAAGCTGCAAAGGGTGGCGACAGCACCTGATGATTTATGCGGTTCGCTGGCTTTCCGTTGGATTAATAACGCTGCTTGTATCCTTGTGGCTTGAGGTTTATGCAGTCTTATGGACAATCGTCGTCATTCTGCTGATTGTATTAATTCTTCTGAGCCGCAGGCGTCTTGCCATGCAAGGAACCTTTATGGCGGATACAAGGGAGGATGCCAGGACCCGCATCCAGTTGACCGAGAAGCTGCTGGTTCAAGCTGTCGGCAAACCGCCGAGTGTGCGAAGCAAGACCTGGTTTATGCGCAAGTCCGGCCGGTTGTTCAAGGGCACAGCGGAGAAGAGGCTTGCCGATGCAGGGTTAAAAGCGATTTTGCGTCACCCTGAGAGTTTGACATTATATATTCAGATTACATTGGTTGGCATTCCGGCCGTATGGCTCCCGCCGTTAATCATTAAAATCGTTGTGTATATCGCGCTTGTGCTGATGATATCGTATTGGCTCAATACACGGTGGGCCGTGTTCGCGAAGGCTGAATTTATGCACGTGCTTCCCTTTACGAATGAACAGCACCGCTCTGCGGGTATTCTTGCCGTTAGAACGCTGCTTGCTCTCCCGGCATTTTTGTATTCCCTGGTGGCAGGGCTCACGCTGTTTCAGGGGGGAATCGGATGGCTGGCCGCGCTGGCATTGACGGCTGCGGCAGTCATGATCGCACCATCACTGATGTCATGGCCGATGTACAGGGAGGATAAGCATCAGCAAGATGAATAAAAGCGCGCCAGTATGACCCGGGTAGGAAAGGGCATACTGGCGCGCTTCGTGCTTTATTCGTAATTTCCAATACCATTGGATCAGTTCTTGTTATACGCTGCCGCTTCCGCGGCGTGCTTGCCCGCCGTATAACCCGTTGCGAACGCCGCCGTGATATTATAGCCGCCGGTGTATCCATGAATATCCAAAATCTCGCCGCAGAAAAACAGGCCGGGCATGAGCTTGGATTCCATGCTTTTCGGCTGAATTTCCTTAAGGCTGACGCCGCCTCCGGTCACGAAGGCTTCCTTCAGCGACCGGGTGCCTGAAGCTCGGAACGCGAATTTTTTCAAAATGGTTGCAAGGGACGTAAGTGCAGTTCTGGATAAACCGCTGCAGATCATGTCACTGTCGATAGATGATTTGGACAGCAGCAGCGGAATCATGCGCTCCGGCAGCATACCCTTAAGAACGTTTTTAATACTCTTTTTGGGCTCAGCCTCAAAGCGCTCCTTCAGCTCGGTCTCGATTTCGGCCTGCGAGCGATCAGGAAACATGTCAATTGCCATATCCACGTTCACGATTTCGAACTTCCGTTGCACCTGGCGGATAAATTGGCTGCAGCGCAGAGCGATCGGGCCGGACACCCCGAAATGGGTAAACAGCATATCTCCCCGATGAGCGATCACTTTTTTCCCTTTGGGATTCCAGACGGACAGCTCAACATCACGCAGCGACAAACCCTGCAGCTCTTTGGATGCGATGAACGTCTCGGTTGAGACGATAGGGACCTCAGTGGGGTACAGCTCAGTAATGGTATGGCCAGCTGCTTCCGCCCAAGGATAACCGTCCCCGGTCGAGCCTGTTTGAGGAACGGACTGACCGCCTGTGGCTATGATGACACAGGAGGATTTGATCACTTCCCCGGATTTCAATTGAATTCCAGCCGTTTGGCCGTTCTCGAACAGAACGCTTTTAACCGGACTGTTCGTCCGGATATCGGTTCCGAGCTCCTTCACTTTGCCAATCAAGGCATTCACTACGCTGGATGCTTTGTCCGTCACAGGGAACATGCGCCCATTGTCCTCTTCTTTGAGCCGGATGCCGAGTCCCTCGAAGAAGGCCATGATATCCCGATTGTTCCAGTGCTGAAAAGCGCTATATAAAAAACGACCGTTGCCCGGGATGTTGGCTATCAATTCATCCTGTTCCTTGGCGTTTGTTACGTTGCATCTTCCACCGCCTGATATGCCCAGCTTGCGGCCCAGTTTATCCCCTTTATCAATCAGCAGAACGGAAGCTCCTCTTTCTCCTGCAGCTACGCAGGACATCAATCCGGAAGGTCCACCGCCGACGACAATAATATCATAATCAAGCATGTTTGCTCATAGCTCCTTTGAGGTTATATCAATGAATAGATGAATCTTATTATAATTATATAGGTATTCGCGAATTAACCCAAACCTCATGAATAGGACGTAAGACGGGGTTTTCTGTTGCTTCAACAGGAACTTACAAGATATTGTAAAATGATGTCGCCTGTGTTTTAATCAGAAATATTAGACACGTTGTCCAATTGAGGTGATTGATCACTGTGCTGAGCCTATGGAAGGATATTTTGCTGCAAGTTTTGCTGTCTGGTACACTCATCTTTCATCTACCCCTTCTCCTCGACAGACATCTCAAGTGGCTGAACAAGAAGAATCCGAATGATCTGCTTCGATTTCACAAGCATATCGTAATTTCGAGCGGAGTCAGCACCGTACTCTGCGTCCTGATTTCAGCGATGAACGAATATTACGTTCCGATCAATCTTGGCGTGATCCCGTTATTTTTAGGCATATTATATGGAAGTCGAAGTTCAGGGTTATGTCTTGCCGTCTTGTATATGACAAGCCATGGGCTGATAAACGGCTGGTCGATGATCGACTTCATCCTCAATGTACTGGTCCTGGTTTACTCGCTTCTGCCCTGGATTTCCTCCAATTTCAAGAAAGGCTCCAAGACCGAGAAGATCTGCTGGCTGTGGAGTGCACTGATTCCGGCTATGTTGATCATTGTAGCCTCTCATGCCATTGAAGGAAAGGTTAATAATGATCACCTGAATCCGGATACAATCCTGGTGACCATACTCTATATGCTGATTGGTATCTTTTATTCCGGCATGATTGTGTATTGGATCGAGCTGACCAGCGAGCGTCTGGCCTCGGGCCAATATGACGTGAAGAGTGAAGAAATGATCTCTTTGACAAAAATAATAGAGATGATCCCTTTAGGAATGGTGGCCGTGGATAAAAGAGGGAACATCATCGCTTTTAACCAACTTCTTATCCGCAGTTGCCGGAGTGTGTTTCCGAATTTGACGTCCAAAGATGTGATTGGAAGACCGCTGTTCGATTTATTGGACGGTATGATTCAGAAGGAACATCTCCGCAACCGGTTTCTGAAGGCCATGGAGGGAATTGAAAGCACCGGCGAGATTATGCGCAGCCCAACGCGAGTTTATTCAACGGGCATTTATCCGCTTATACATAATGAGAAAGGCGACATCTTGGGTGCGGTGGGTGTTATGGAAGACATCACGGAGCTTGAGAAGCTTCGAACCGAATTTATTAATGTAGAACGACTGAGCCTGGTTGGCCAAATGGCGGCAAGCATTACCCATGAAATTCGTAATCCGATGGCCGTGGTTCGCGGGTTCCTGCAGCTGATGAAGGAGAAGAGCCCGGAGACACTCGATCACTATTACCGGATCGTCATGGAGGAGCTGGACCGTGCCAATGGCATCATTAATGACTTTTTGTCTCTGGCCCAGAACCGGGCTGCCGAGAAGGAAGACTGTCATCTTCATGATATTATCCATGAGCTGAGCCCGCTCTTGTGGGCTGACGCGAACTTGCGTGGACAGAGCATTGAACTGAAGCTCGGAACCCATGTCCCCAAGCTGCACCTGAATGCTAAAGAGATGAAACAGCTGATCCTGAATTTGTGTCGCAACGGCATGGAGGCTATGGATGACAAAGGAACGTTGACCCTTGAAACCAGGATCGAAGGGGACCAAGTGCAGCTGTATGTGGCAGATACCGGAACGGGCATGTCGGAGAGCGAGCTGGAGCGTTTGTTTGAGCCCTTCTACACCACGAAGAGTAAGGGAACGGGGCTTGGGCTCGCCCTGTGTATGAGCATTGTTCAGCGGCATCATGGAACGATCGATGTGAAGTCACAGCAAGGCGAGGGAACGGTGTTCATTATCTCATTTTCTGTCCGCTCGTACCCTCAGGGCTTAATGGAATCCCAAAGCGCTGCCGCGTCCGAATAATTAGGAGGATGAATAGGCATCATAAGGCAGAGCTAATGGCAAAGGAGGGATTCGGATGAGTAAAAATGATTCGAAACAGCAGGAGCAGCAGCAGCGCGAAAACAAGGATCGTCGTGGCGAACCCATCGTTGACAAGAAAAAGGATGGGGCCAACTATCCTGCTACCTAGTTTAAACCACCGGAAACAGTTAAAGACGAGCGGTATCCCATTTTGTGATGCTGCTCGTTTTGTATTTTCTTGCTTTCACTCTTTAGGATTGTATAATATAGATATCGATGAGCTGTTATAATTCGAACAATCTTGTTTATATAAGGAGTGAAGCAGTTATGGGTATGTCTTTTGACCGATATATGCGCGATATGGTTCAACCGATGCGGGATGAACTCACCAGTTTGGGAATCAAGGAGCTCACAACTCCTGAAGCGGTAGAGGAAGTGCTGCCAAATGCGCAAGGTACAACACTGGTTGTTGTAAACTCCGTATGCGGATGTGCTGCAGGGCAAGCACGCCCAGGTGTAGCCATAGCGCTTGAGAACCAAGTGAAGCCGGATCATTTGTATACCGTATTCGCTGGACAGGATAAGGAAGCAACGGCAAAAGCCCGTGAGTATTTTGCTCCGTATCCGCCATCCTCACCATCGATTGCTCTGCTGAAGGACGGGGAATTGGTGCACTTTATTGAGCGTCACCAAGTGGAGAACCGTTCCGCAGAAGAAATCGCGGCTGATTTGTCCGACGCATTCAATCGCTACTGCCAGTAAGCTGGCAGTTACATAGGCCCCGAAGCATTCGGCATATTCCGAAGCCGCGGGGCTTTTGTTGTATATGTTACGTACTTAAGAAAGAGAGAGCATACTGAAAGGAGTCTTTGAATCATGAGCCTACAAGAACAAATTATTGCTGAACTGGGTGTCAAACCAACCATTAATGTGGAGGAAGAGGTCAGCAAACGGGTTGATTTTCTGAAAAATTATGTGAAAAACTCAGGCACTTCGGGGCTGCTGATCGCTATTAGCGGCGGGATCGATTCCGCTGTGGCAGCGGGTCTGTGCAAGCGGGCAACCGACGAGCTCACCGAGGAGACTGGCAAGGAATACAAAACACTTGGAGTATTTCAGCCATTCGGTGAACAGGCCGATATTTCCGACAGCTATGCTACGGCCAAAGCCTTCGATCTGAAGCATACCGTGGAGACCAATATCGAGGAAGCTGTAAATGAGATTGCTCTTGAGGTTGAGCATGGTCTGAAAAATATTGGTGTTCATAAACATATCAGTGTTCCCGGCAAAGGCAACGTAAAAGCCAGAGTTCGCATGGTGGTGCAATATGCGCTGGCGTTTGAGCAGAATTTGATTGTTGTCGGGACTGACCATGCGTCTGAGGCCATCACCGGCTTTTACACCAAGTGGGGAGATGGAGCAGTGGACATCACGCCGCTAAGTTCCTTGAACAAACGTCAGGTCCGTATGCTTGCATCCTATTTGGGAGTACCGCAATCGATCCTGGACAAAGCGCCTTCCGCTGGGCTATGGGAAGGACAGACGGATGAGAAAGAGCTCGGAATCAGCTACGATGATAACAGTGACTATTTGGAGGGCAAGACAATCAATCCTGAAGTTCAGGAGAAACTGGAGAGTTATTACGTAAAAACCGCTCACAAGCGCAACACGATTCCAGGAATTTAATATAACGATTTTCAGGCCAAAAAGCCTTTTGGGGGATTACCTTCCAGAAGGCTTTTGTTTTTTTATATTCGGGACCCCACACCCCATCAGGATGCGGCTTGAACCGTCTAAACAGATAAAATTTGAAATGACACAAATTGAATGATTTCATGTTGTTGTAACACGACAGTCTCGCGTTGACGTACATCGACTGATACAATATAGTAGTGAGTTTGATTATGGACGGAAGACGGGTTAGTGAAGGAGAGCGGAAGATGTGATTTACGGAATTGGACATGATGTGCTGGACATGAAACGAATGGACATTCTGATGACAGGCCCGCATGGAGAGAAATTCATGGAACGTGTACTTACACAGGGTGAGCGGATAATCGCTGCCCGTAAGGGAGCTAAACGGACGGAGTTTGTTGCCGGGCGCTTTGCTGCCAAGGAAGCGATATCCAAGTCCTTTGGCTGCGGAATCGGTCGCCTGATCGGATTCTGGGACATTGAAGTGCTGCCAAATGGCCTCGGGAAACCCATCGCCACTCTGTCCAAGGAAGCCTGGACACGCCTCGGAATTGACCAACCTGCCGATTACACGATTCATTTGACGATTTCGCATCAGACAGAGCTGGCTTCGGCCTTCGCGGTTGTTGAGACACTATAGTAAGGTTATGAAGGGGATTTATATAGATGTATAACACAGAACTTAAACGATATTTCAGCCAGGAGCTATTGGATTGGTACGAGGTGAATAAAAGGGATCTGCCATGGCGCAGACACCGCGATCCTTATTATATTTGGGTATCGGAAATTATGCTGCAGCAGACCCGGGTGGATACGGTTATTCCATATTTTCATCGGTTTATCGAGCGGTTCCCGACGATCCAATCGCTTGCAGATGCACCGGAGGACGATGTGCTGAAATGCTGGGAGGGTCTAGGGTATTATTCCAGGGCACGCAATCTCCAGGCTGCTGCAAGGCAAGTAACGGAGCTGTATGGTGGCGTTATGCCAAGCGGTAAAGACGAAGTGTCGGGACTAAAAGGCATCGGTCCTTACACTTCAGGCGCCATTCGCAGCATTGCATTCAACATTCCCGCGGCCGCGGTGGATGGTAACGTGATGCGCGTGCTGTCCCGTTATTTTTTGATTGAAGAAGATATTATGAAAGTGAAGACACGTACCAAAATGGAGGAGCTGGTGCTTACTCTGGTCCCTGAGGGACGAGCATCGGATTTTACGCAGGCACTGATGGAGCTGGGGGCATTAATCTGTACGCCGAAGTCGCCCAAATGTCTGGTGTGCCCGGTCATGGAGCACTGCACGGCACGGTATGAGGGCAAGGAGGAGTCCCTTCCGATTAAGACAAAGGCGAAGCCCCCTCGTCCTGAATATCGCCTTACAGCCATCGTAGAGGGTACGGGCGTGCACGAAGGGAAAATCCTGATCCGCAAGCGGCCATCAACCGGCCTGTTGGCAGGAATGTGGGAGCTGCCTCATGTCATTGTGCCGGCATCGGCAAACCCGGCTGTGATGCCCGAGGAGCCGGCTATGAGCCATCTGCAAGGCGCTTTGCTGGAGGAAGGGATTCCGGTTTTGCCAATCGGCCATGTGATGGACGCGGAGCATACCTTTAGCCATATTCATTGGAATATGGGGGTATACCGCTGCACATGGCAGGATGCGCCGATATCTTCCCTGCAAGCCGCAGAAAGCGCAGCAGCGTATGAGACGGGCATCGAGCAATTCCGCTGGATTCACGTGCATGACATGGAACGCTACGCGTTCCCGAACGTGTTCATCCGTATTTTACATTCGTATTTCTCATCTTGAAGCTGTTCTCCTTCCTAGGAGAAGTATAGAAGGAAACAGCATAAGGAGTAGTGAAGCTGTTGCATAGCTGGAAGAATGCGCTGTTGTACATTTTTGGTATCGGGGTTTCCAATCTCGGGAACTGGATCTATCTGGTTGCGATCAATTTGCTTGTGCTGCATATGACAGGCTCTCCTGCTGCCGTGGCTGGATTGTTCATCATCCGGCCGCTTGCAACCTTATTGACTAACTCGTGGGCAGGGAGCATCATTGACCGGATGAATAAGCGCAAGCTTATGATTTCAACCGATATTATTCGGGGTGTCCTGATTGCCACAATCCCTTTTATGTCCTCCGTGTGGGGGATTTATATCATCATGTTCCTGATAAATGTGGCGGGCTCCTTCTTCGGGCCTACCTCAATGACGTATGTCACGAAGTTGATTCCGACAGAGGAACGAAAGCGGTTTAATGCATGGTCCAGCTTTACTACTTCCGGAGCCGTACTGCTGGGTCCCGCTATATCCGGACTATTGATCGCTTATACGGATATTCGAATCAGCATTGTTATTAATGCGGTATCATTCTTTATCTGCGCACTGGTCATTTACTTTCTTCCCGATGTGGATGGGGAGGAATTGGATGGCAGCAAACGGAATGTCATCACGATGAAGACACTCCTTCAGGACTGGATCGCTGTCATTGATTTCGGCAAAGCCGCGAAATATTTCATGCTGGTCTACCTGTTGTTTCAATGCGCGATGCTGCTCGGATTTGCGCTCGATTCCCAGGAGGCAACCTTCATTAAACAGGTGCTGCTGCTCGGAGATGAGGATTACGGTTTGCTTATAAGTGTAGCAGGAGCAGGGTATTTGGCAGGCTCGGCGGCAGCGTCTCTATCGGTAAAATGGCTGTCGCTGCGTATGTTTATCGGAGCTGGCGTCCTGCTGTCGAGTGCGGGTTATATGATTTTCTATGCAGCTTCCGGCCTTGTGACTGCAGTAATCGGATTTATCATTTTTGGTTTTTTCTCTTCGTATGCCAATGCGGGGTTTACCACATTCTTTCAAAATCAGGTGCCTATCGATCTGATGGGACGTTTCACCAGCGTGACCCGTATGTTGGAAGGAATGCTTCAGATCGCTCTTACGCTTCTGCTAGGCTTTGCAGCTGATGTATGGTCACTGCAGGCCGTCTGCCTGATCGGTGCAGGTGCAGCGGTTCTTATCTCGGTCGTATTATGGGGTGTCATCTATGCACCATCCAAAGTCCGCTATTACGAGTCCGATAAGGTGACGGCGACCGGCATCCATTAAATCGATAGTCGTAGACATCAAAAAAAGGCTGCTACAGCGGTAGACATGATCTACAGCTGTAAGCAGCCTTTTTGTATGCATCGGCTTAGTTAAACGATATTACTTCGCGTTATCGTAGCGTTTGCCGACTTCTTCCCAGTTGACTACATTCCAGAAAGCGGAGATGTAATCAGGGCGTTTGTTTTGATAGTTCAGGTAGTAAGCATGCTCCCAAACGTCAAGGCCAAGGACAGGTGTTTGACCTTCCATGATCGGGCTGTCTTGGTTAGGTGTGCTGGTTACTGCCAATTTGCCGTCTTTAACAACGAGCCAAGCCCAGCCGCTGCCGAAACGTGTTGTAGCTGCTTTTGCGAAATCTTCTTTGAATTTATCGAAGCCGCCCAGTTCATTGTTGATAGCATCAGCCAATGCGCCAGTCGGTTGTCCGCCGCCATTAGGTCCGATAACTTCCCAGAACAGGGAGTGGTTTGCATGGCCGCCGCCGTTGTTACGAACTGCTGTGCGGATGCTTTCTGGAACAGCGTCAAGGTTAGCAATCAGTTCTTCAAGGGATTTGTCTTGAAGCTCAGGAGCGTTCTCAAGCGCAGCGTTCAAGTTCGTTACGTAGGTATTATGGTGGCGATCGTGGTGGATCTCCATCGTTTGTGCGTCGATATGAGGCTCGAGCGCGTTGTTTGCGTAAGGAAGTGCTGGTAATTGAAATGCCATAATAAAAACCTCCTGTAAATTTAGTTTTTGGTTATGATGAAAGGTCTTCCTTCATCAGGAAGTCTTTATCATCCCGGAGCAATGAGATATGTAATCCGGCTACACTACATATATTAAACCGTTTTGGGTGATTAAATCAACTTTTATGTTTGAAAAGTCCGAAAGACCTGATAAATCAGCAAAAATTTATGAAGAACTTTCCTGTGAAACTTGTCGTTATATATATGACCATGGACACAAGTCGATGACATCTGCATGGGACAATGAAAGGGATATGCCGAGGTAGAAGGGAGTCGTTTCAAAACATGAGTAGTACAAAGTTCAGAGTGACTGCCGTCTTAATGGCTGCAATTCTGGCAGCGGCACCGCAAGCAGAGGCAGCGGCAGCTAAGACGGGGCCATCGCAAGTCACGAAATCCAATTCGCAGAATCATGCAGTGCCTGCATGGAACGTAACGCTTGGCAATAACGTTACGGCAACGCTGGAGCATGCCGACGGATGGCAGCAAAACGGCACATATGTTGCAGTGTTTACCCTGAAGTACAAAAACGGGGGCAAGAGCTCCGCACGGCTGGTATCCTATTTTCCTAAGGTGGTGCTACCCGGCGGTTCTGTGACAGCTGCTAATCCAATTACCAGAGATCTTGCCAAGAAGAAGATTGAACCGGGTCAGAGCCTCAGCGTGACCTACTATGCCAAAACCGAAGGCAACTCCTTATCCGGCATGAAGCTGGTGATGGACGTATGGAATCCGAAAGCCAAAGGCTACCTGCAGCGTGTCGGAACGTACAGATTGCCTGCCAATTATTCGGCAGCTGCCGCACCGGGATCGAGTACCAAGCTGCAATTGGGCGGTACGCCGGTTACCGTTCAGGCGGAATCGCTGGAGATCATTAAGTATGACGGCAAAGTGATAGCCAAAGTCGGCATGTACATGACAAACCATGGCGGGAAAGTGTGGAGCGACCGCGGTTTCGAACCTCATCTGGTGACAGCAAGCGGCAATTCATTCCTTCTTCATCACGAAGCAGGTACAGAGGGGGTACCCATCCAGCCGAAAGAGAAGAAATTGGTATATTACATAACGGAAATTCCCTCTTATCTTAAATCGGCCGGTTTGCGTTTCCTATGGACCGAAAACGACGACACACTGAAGCTCACCTTGCCGGTCGAGTCCTTTAAGCTGCCAGCGGCAACAGCTCCTAAATGGGATATCGCGGCGGGGGCAGCCAAGAAGATGACGATCAAGGGGATTCCGGTTGAAGCCAGAATCAGGCAGGCTTCGCTGCGTTCCTCCGGGGGCGAGGGCATATGGAACATCGAGATGTCTTTCAAGAACAAAGGCAAGAAATCGGTGGCAGTGCCGGGTTATGATTTTGCGATTAAAGCCTCGGAAGGCTCCTTCCATCCTTACAATCCGGATAACAAAGTGGGTCTGACACTGCGACCTGGCGAAGAGAAAACGATGTCGATGGAAATTTCGCTTCCGCTTGAGCTCAAGCAGGACAAGCTGAAGCTGCAAATGATTGAATCCTCTGCCGGGGATGATCCTTCAACCCAAACCCCTGCTAATCCGGCCGAGCCGGGCAGCGAATCGGCGTCAGGAGCTCAGGAGAAAGTGGCCCTGCCGATTGCCTATTTTGACATTTCGTATCAAACGGAGCGCAAGGCTTCCATCGGTGTCGAATACGGCGCGCAGTCTGCCCAGGGATTTGCTTACACGCTTGTATCCATGCAGCGTCTCCCATGGCAGGATACAGATCTCATTGTTGCCAAGCTGCGTCTGCGAAATACTCAGGAATCCAAATCGCTGCCGCTGCCTGAGCTTAAGGCAAACGTCACATCGGACGAAAAAACGGTGTTGACCGGCTCTGAGGTTATTGCAGAGGAACAGGGCTCTTTGATTGCCCCCGGGTCATCAACAGAGGTGTATGTCATGGCGCGGATCCCTTATACCAAGGACATCCGTTCGCTCCGCTTCGAGCTGTTTACCCAGAAAGATACAGCTAAATCTTCTTTCCTGACCGTAACCACTTCAGGAGCCACGCAGTCGATTGAAGTGCTGGAGAAGGGAAAACCCTACTCGGTTACCGTTATCGGTAAACGTGCAGATGCGCAGGAGCGACGGACCGTGATCTATGAGGGGGTAGATACCGACATTGTCTATTCCGAGCTGTTGCTGACCAGCAATGAACAGCGCCGTGTGCAAGCGGCCATGCTGAAAGGGTATTTCCAGAGCGCGGACGGAATGATTTACGAAGCGGACACCATTCAGCCGGAAGCCGCGCTACAGCCAGGGTCCAAGCAGTCCGTTGTCTTTTGGGCAAGGGTGCCAAAAGGGGTATCGGGCGAACTGGGACTAGCTCTTGGCACGGCGATGTCCGGCGGCAAGCTTGCGGAAACGGGGAAAGACGTTACCGGTGTGATGGGCGTGAAGAAACTGATGCTGAATCCGGTGAGACCGGCAGCAAGCTCCGGGCTGACGCAGCTCGATTGGTATCCTTACAACGTCTCCGTCACGAAGGCGTCAGGGCATTTGCAGGAAGGCAGCTCTTCCATTTCGCTGAATGTCACGTTTGACGTGAAACGCAGCGAGAGTATTACTGCCGCGGATTCCGGCCACAAGCTGATTCTGATCATCAAAGACGTGCTGGGACAGACACAGGAGCGCACACTTACGCCAGGTACGGATATCCAGGTGCCAGGTACTCGGTCGATGTCGATCGAGTTGACGGACGATCAATATAAAAGACTTCGCGGCGGATGGTTTAACCTGACCCTTGTGGACGAATTCCAGAATGAGCGAATCACGCTTGGCAGCCAAAGCTATAATCTGACATTCCAGCCTACTGTGGATCCGAATGAGGAGAGATAGATTAAGAATCGGAAAGGAACAGCGAACATGTTGCGTTTGGAAAATGTATCGCACAGCTTTAAGAACGGCAACGAAGTGTTAAAGGTGCTTCATAACATCCAGTTTGAAGTCCAGAAGGGAGAGATGATTGCTCTCCTCGGCAGCTCAGGGTCGGGCAAGTCGACGCTGCTCAACTTGATGGCTGGACTGATGAAGCCCACGGAGGGCCATATTTATATTGCCGATCAGGATATTGTCAAATACGGGGAGAACAAACTTGCCGTCTTCAGGCGCAAGCATATCGGATTTATATTTCAGGCCTACGAGCTTATTCCGACCCTGACGGTACGGGAAAACGTGGAGCTGCCGCTTGTTTTTCAGTCCGTTTCACCGTCCAAGCGCCGGAAGAAAGCGATGGAGCTTCTGGAGATGACGGGAATTGGCGATAAGGCAGCACTGTACCCTTCCCAATTGTCCGGCGGACAGCAGCAGCGCGTCAGTATTTCGCGCTCGCTGATCACGGAGCCTTCCGTCATTTTTGCGGACGAGCCGACAGGCAATCTGGACACCAAAACGGAAGAGGAAATCATCCGGATTATGATGGCGCTGAATGAGTCCATGAATACGACATTTGTCATCGTTACCCATGAGATGGAAGTTGCGGCTCAAATGAAAAAAACGATCATGCTCCGTGACGGTTACTTAGTTCAACCGGAGGAATATACGAGACCGGCAGCAGGAGGCTCTAAGGCGCCTAATGCCTCATCGCTTCCGTCCGGTGTCGAGGTTCATTCGGAGGGGGCAGGTGAAGTCAGCTGAAAATTCTAGACAGCATGCGGCTGGCATGGGGGCAGATCAAGCGCCGCAAAGTAGTGACAGCCCTGTGCATGACCGGTATTTCCATTGGATGTGCGGCAATCATTGTTGCGATCAGCATTGGCAACGCCGCCCAGGGTTATTTGGAGACCGAGATTATAGGCGGTATGAAGCTGGATGAGATTACGGTGACCCCGCAGGGCAGCAGTGGACCCGGAGAGGGGGGCGGCGCTGCCGGTGGGGAGCGTGGATTGCTTACGGATGATAAGGTTCAGGTGATTCAGGGCTTTAATCATGTCAAATCCGTTATCGCGACCAAGCAGCTTGGATATTTCCGATCCATTTCGTCCGACAATCTGATTAGCGAAGGTGTTAATGTAGTGGCCGTGGACCTGTCCAAACTCAAAGAGCAGGGACAAAGGTTCAAGGAGGGTGGTGCGCTTGAGCAGATAGGCGCCGTCGTCCTCAATTATGGAGCCACAACAGGATGGAAGGATGCAGAGACAAGCGAGAGATTGACCAATATGATGAATACCGATCCCAACAATCCGAAGCTGTGGGAAGAATTCCAGATGTATGAGGGCACCGTGACGGACATGAGCGGCAAAAGCATTCAGCTTGAGCAGATGGACAACGAAAAGAAGCTGCTGGGTCCGCAGATGTACGTAGGGGGTGTGCTGGATGTGCCTACGGGGCGGGAAGCCCAGTTTGCCATCTACGACAGGCAGGCCTATGTTTCCTTTGATACGGCTGAATGGCTTGCAGACAGCCTGAATTTGCAAAATGGGACGGCTTCCAAGCAGCGGGTATACGACAGCGTAACGGTCAAAGTGGATGACCTGCAGAATATTAAACCACTTGAGGATTTGATATCAAAACTTGCGCTTAATGCAAGCGACAATCTGGCGATGCGCGATCAGATCGCTTCCCAATTGGACACATTCAAGGCGATTGCACTGGGCGTAGGCGTATTTATTCTATTGCTGGCCTCCATTTCGATCATTGTAGCCATGACAATGTCTACGCATCAGCGCCGCCGGCAAATCGGCATTATGAAGGTCTTGGGGGCGAATATGCCGCAAATCCGCAATATGTTTATCGTGGAGGCCAGTCTGCTCGGTTTGCTTGGCGGTTTGCTTGGCATCGTGTTCGCGTATTTGATCATCAACGGGTTGAATTCATTCATTACAGCTTCTGCAGGGATGTCGGGGCTGCAGATTGCAGTTACGCTGGGCACGCTGCCCATCGGCATCGCATTCGCGGTGATGACCGGAATCCTCTCGGGGATTTATCCGGCGATCAGCGCAGCAAGAACAAATGCGCTCCTTGCCATTAAGCGGGATTAGGATTATGAGCATCGGAAAGGAAGCTAAATCGGTATGATCAAAAAAATCATAAAATGGACAATTATCGTGGCTGTGCTGGGTGTGGTGGGTTATTGGGGATATGGACAGGTGAAACCGAAAGAGCCTGAAATTCCGATGATGGAAGAACCCCAGGTCATCTCGTTTCCCGTAACCGAGGAAACCATCACTTCGACCGTGCAGGTCAAGGGAACGTCCGAGTACGGACGGGAGACGAATGTGTACGCCCCTTTTGAAGCGAAGGTCGAGTCATGGAGCGTAGAGAATGGCCAGCAGATCAAGCAGGGCGATACACTCTTTAAATTGGAGCAAACAGCGATCCGCCAGCAGCTTCAGCAGAAAGAGGCCGAACTGCAGAAGAAGAAGCTGGAGCAGGAACTGAAGGAATTCACGCTGAATCAGGACCTGGATAACGCGCCAGTCGGGGCAACCGAGGCCGAGCGTCTGAAAATGCTGGCAGACCAGGAAAATGCGCGGCTGAGCAGCCAGCTGGACGAAGTGAACAATGATATTGAACGACAGACGATGAATGATCTGAATGATAGACTGAAGAAGTCCACATATCAATCTCCGGCTACGGGGTTGTTTCTGTTCGACCCGACACAGCAGGTGCCGCAATCGGTCACGGCGAACCAGTATATCGGTAAAATCGTCGATCTGGATTCCCTCCGGTTCGTGGCATATGTAGGGGAGAACGAGGTGTTCAACATTAAACCGGATATGGCGGTTGAGGTGAAGATGCCTTCCATCAAGGATTTGAAGCTGAAGGGGAAAGTGCTGGAGGTGGCCAAATTCGCTGAGGCAACCGCCCAGGAAAAACAAACGTCTCAGACACCGCAGTTCAAGGTGATTGTCTCGCTGCCTAAGAATGACCGCTTGATCGGCGGATTGACGCTTAACGGAGACATTGTGACCAAGCGGAAGGACAAAGCCGTTGTCGTTCCCAAACTCGCCGTCATGACGGATGGGGGGAAATCATACGTCATGGTGGATAGGGGCGGCGGTCAAATTGAACGTCAGGATATTGAGACCGGTATGCAGACTCTCGACAAAATCGAAGTCCTGTCAGGACTGAAATCAGGCGATACTGTGGTTCTCCAGTAAAAATAGAAATCGATTACGCAGCGTTCTTAACGGCATATAGCCGGGAGGACGCTGCTTTTCTATTCGTCCCCTTCCCAATAAGATGAGCAGAGGATTTAGTGGGTCGCTTTGTAAAATTAGTACAGATACAAAAAGCATGTATAGAAAGTATTGGAGTTGATTTTTACAGTGCGCTAACAGTTTTCAGCAGGAAACAGCATATACATTCAACAAAAATATGGAAGTAAATCCATCAATAAAAATGTAACCGCTTCAGATAAAGCGCTTACAGAAGAAAACTCGTGAATTTACGAGAAAGATGTGGTTTAATGGACAAGGAAACAGGATTTTCGCGTTTTTTGTAGTAAACACAAATGTCAGGTTTGCGTTAACGGAATACTAGATCTTTGTAAACCGGGTAAACCGCATCATGCTAACGAAAAGGGAGATTTTGAAATGCATGTTCGTTCCTTTCAGTTGAGTGACTGTACCCCCGTAACCGAGCTACTACAGATTGCTTTATCGGAAGACTGCTACGAAAACACGATGGAGCCCTTCTCCAGACAGCTCGCTTGGGACTCTGATCTGATTATGGTGGCTGAAGAAAACGGTGAAATCGTTGGTGCCCTAATTGGTACGATCGAACGCAATCATGGTTGTTATTACCGCATTGCCATTCATCCTGACTATCGCAGAAAAGGAATTGGCAAGGCTCTGATATCGGCGATGGAACAGCGTTTTCAATCACGTAAGGTCAGTCGGATTATGGTAGCCGGAGACGAGCACAACGCCGCAGCCATGCCATTTTATGAAGCCATGGGATACGGTGCCAGCCAAATCCTGCGGTCGTTCCAGAAGCTCAGTATCCTAGGTCAATAGTTGAACGACTAGCGGTACATACGAGCCACGTAAAACGGCGGCTTTAAGCTTCGACAGAGATAAGAAACGACATTTTTTCTATATGAAGCATATCTACCGGCCGTTGCAAATGGTTGGGAGATATGCTTTTCTATTAATGTACCTTTTTTGAGGGTGCCGCCGTCGGAGCTTGTAGGCGAAATCGAAGTAAGGTAGGTGCAGTATGGGACAAGTGATTCCTCCGGATTCAACTGAGAATGGCGAGAACAACGGACCACAGAATCAACCCAGCAAGAAGAACGGGTGGGCAGCCGAGCTTTGGGACTGGGTAAAGACGATTACGATTGCATTTGTTATTATGGTGCTTCTAAATATGTTTGTGTTCAACCTGTCCATGGTTAAAGGTGAATCAATGCAGCCGACACTGGTAGCATCGGAGCGGCTATTTATTAATAAAGTAGTGTATCGCTTTGCAGAACCGAGTCATGGTGATGTCATCGTGCTCAAGGATCCAAGCGATGGTCCAGACAAGAAGGAGTTTTTGGTGAAGCGTATTGTCGGCGTTCCAGGGGATACCATTGAAGTAAAGGATCAGACGCTGTATGTTAACGGTGTGGCCAAGGAGGAAGGATACACCGATGTTGCGATCGAAGATCCAGGCTTTGAGCCTGTTACCCTCGAGGAGGGACGGTATTTTGTTATGGGAGATAACCGTCATCTCGGAAAGAGCAAGGACAGCCGCATGTTTGGCAGTGTGAAGGAAAGCGACATTGTAGGCAGGGCGGAATTCATATTCTGGCCGCTGTCCGAGATCAAAAAGCTGTAGCTGCCAATTGGACATCATCCCAGGAAAGGAGGCGCTGGAGAATGACCTACACACTCGGCTCGCACGCTCCTCCGCCTTCGGTTTGGGAGGAGCTCAAACAGGAACTGAAATCCGTTGCCCCAGAGCTTGGTATTGATGATATCGGCTTTGCTTCGGCGGAACCGTTTCAGTCCTTGAAGGGAATCCTGCAGAATCATCGGGACAAAGGTTATGAATCCGGGTTTGAAGAGCCGGATCTGGATAAGAGGGTTACTCCGGCTCTCCCGGGAAGCGAGCCCATGTCCTTAATCGCGATTGCGATAACGTACCATTCCAAAATGGACAACCCGCCAAAATCGGAGCCTGGAAAGTACAGGGGAATTATGGCGCGTTCTGCTTGGGGCAGAGATTACCATCAGGTGCTTCGGGAGGCCATGAGCCGTCTGGAGGATTTTATAAGAGAACGGGTACCGGATGCAAGACTTGAAAGCATGGTCGATACGGGAGCGCTTGTCGACCGGGCGGTTTCCCAGCGTGCAGGCATTGGCTTTAGTGCCAAGAACTGTGCCATCATATCTCCGAAGTTAGGCTCCTGGATATTCCTTGGCGAGATGATCACCAATATCCCGTTTCCGCCGGATACGCCGGTTACCGAGGACTGCGGGGAATGCACCAAGTGCATCGATGCTTGCCCTACCGGCGCGCTTGTGGGCCCGGGACAGCTTAACGCCCAGCGCTGTATTTCTTTTTTGACCCAAACCAAAGGGTTTCTGGACGAAGAAGTCATGCGCAAGATTGGCAACCGGCTGTACGGCTGTGATACCTGTCAGATTGTTTGTCCGAAGAATCGGGGCAAGAACTGGACTCATCAAGAGGCCTTCAAACCCGATCCTGAAAAGGCCAAGCCGCTGCTCCTGCCGATCCTTGATTTAAGCAACCGTGAATTCAAGGAAACGTTCGGAGATACATCTGCCGCTTGGCGCGGCAGAAAGCCGATACAGCGCAACGCTGTCATCGCGCTTGGCAACTTTAAAGATATTTCAGCTGTACCGAAGCTGAGCGAAGTACTGCTGAAAGACCCGCGCCCGGAGCTGCGGGGAACCGCTGCATGGGCTCTGGGCCGTATTGGAGGCGAAGAAGCGTTGAACAACTTAGAGAAAAGCATGAAATCAGAAGGGGATTCCCAAGTACGAGATATGCTGCAGCAAGCCTTGAATAAATTGAAGCCTGAATCGAATGAGAAAGAGGCCCCAACTGAGGCGCAAGCCGGGGCAGAAGTTTTATCCAGTGGCAACGCGTTGCCGGCTTCCCCGGATAAGGGAGATAAGCCGGAACAGGAGAGCCCCGCCATTCATGGAGTAGAGCCTATGGCCATTCCGGAAGGCGGACCCGAAGTTTTGTATTATGACGAAATTCAATCGCCGATCGGACCTTTAACGGTTTGTTCAACGGAGAAGGGACTTTGTCTGATTGAGTTCGGCAGCTTCTATGTAAAGGAAGCAGTCATCCAGCAGTGGTCTCGGACCTGGGCCGGCAACGGCGGTTACCAGCGGGACGAGGCGAGGTTAGCTCCTGCGACAGCGCAGCTGGAACGGTATTTTTCAGGTGAGCTGAAGGAGTTTGAGATCCTACTGGATATGCGGGGAACCTCATTCCAATTGCAAGTATGGGAAGCTTTGAAATCCATTCCTTACGGGACGGTTTGTTCTTATAAGGATATAGCCGAATCCATCGGTCGTCCAAAAGCCGTGCGTGCTGTAGGCGGTGCAAACAACAAAAATCCTGTGCCGATTATCGTGCCATGCCACCGGGTGATTGGAACCGACGGGGCGCTGATTGGATATGCCGGCGGCCCGGAAATTAAACGTACCTTGTTAACGCTGGAAGGGGCTATGCCTGACCGGAAAGGGTCGTAAGGGATCTAAGGTGCCATCATGGGACTGCCTGGCTGCTATATATCCGTTATTTTCATTTGCTGTGTCGAAAAGGACATGCTATGATAGGTTCGTATATGCGCCATTAAATGGTAAATATTAGTATAGTAGAAGGTGGTCAAGTGATGAACTATGTCATTCCGATTATTACATTGATCGTGGGTCTGGTTGGCGGATTTTTCATCGGTGTATTCTATCTCCGCAAGCAGCTGGAGAAGATGCAGAATGATCCGCAAATGCTGCAGAAGATGGCCAAACAAATGGGGTACAACATGAACGGCAAGCAAATGCAGCGTGCGCAGCAAATGATGAAAAATCAGCCAATGCCTGGTAAAGGTCAAGGTCGTAAACGCAAATCATAATGCCAGAAGGCCCGCTCGCGTCTACATTTAGGACGGAGGGGCATTTCTATTTAAAAAGGCCGCTAACAGCGGTTATAAGTTAACCGTTTGCTTTTTTTTGGGACGGAAAGGGGGATGTACTGTGGCGGGCGTAAAAGATTATGTAAATAACAAAGTAGGCGAAAACCGAGAGCAGATCGAGTACCATGTAGAGCAGATTTTGAAGCTGATCGGTGAAGATACCGAGCGTGAGGGACTGCTTGAGACACCGGCCCGCGTGACACGGATGTACGAGGAGATTTTTGCGGGATACGAAGTCGATCCTAAGGATGTTCTCGGCGTTACATTTGACGAAAATCACGAGGAACTGGTTATTGTAAAGGATATCGTCTATTACAGTCAGTGTGAGCACCATATGGCGCCGTTCTTCGGTAAAGTTCATATCGGTTATGTCCCAAGCGGCAAAATCGCTGGCCTGAGCAAGCTGGCACGCCTGGTAGAGGCGGTTACCCGCCGGCTTCAGGTACAGGAGCGCATCACCTCGCAAATCGCGGATATTATGGTCGAGGCGCTGGAGCCAAACGGTGTCATGGTCGTTGTGGAAGGCGAGCATCTGTGCATGTGCGCGCGCGGCGTGAAGAAGCCAGGCAGCAAGACTGTAACGTCAGCTGTCCGCGGAAGCTTCCGGAGCGATTCCGCGCAGCGTTCGGAATTCCTGTCTTTGATCAAAGACTAAGAATGAGGATAATGGAAAAAGGCTTCGCCCACGGAGGCGAAGCCTTTTTTTGCTGTATGATGAATGGATATTTTAAATACTTCAAGATGAGCATGAGGACCTATGATGCGCCATCTACCTGTTTCATATATTGTACATACTGGGTGAGGTTGCTTTTGTGTTCCTCGATATCCTTGATCCGGCGGGACATTTCCAGGAAGAAGGCTTCGATCTGCTCCCGTAAAACATGGGCTGACTGGCCTTTCCAATCCTGCAGACGGGCGTACATGACCTTCGCTTCCTGTTCGTCAGCCTGGATGGCGGCCAGCAGTCCCGACAGCTCACGTTCTGCTTGAAGCAAATCATCAAGTTCCAGCAAAATTTCTCGACTCATATGTTTCCCTCCCGGTCACTTCTTATAGATGTTTACCCGATGTTGTCTGTCCGCTCAAATAGATCAGCCTTGAATTTAATGTACTGAACAATATCCGTGGTATGCTGCAAATGCCACTGGCTCATCGACATGATGGATGCATCCAGTTGCTGTACAATCGGCTGGAGGCGTCTGCTGTGACTGGAATACATATACTTAGCGAGACGCTGCCTGATTCCTTGAACTTCGGCATCGCTTTGCTGGGCGTGTGTTCTCCATTTCTCGGCCACACTTCGGAGCTCGGCAGGGGTGACCTGGATGGTGCTGGAGGAACTGCCTGCAGCATCTCTATTTAGGCCCAAGAATGGAGATAAGGCTCCTGCAGTTCCAAGTATCATGTTCCTCAACCCATCAAAGAGCATGCTTTCTGATGGGACTCGGGGAGACTCGATAGACTTGTCAGAGCTGCCGTCATACAGAGGGTTGGAAATGTACCCATTCTCGAATTGATATCGTTCAAGCTGATGATAATTCGGACCCCCTAGTGTATTATCAATTTTTTGTTTTATGCTAATCCCATCGTTAGCATCTTGGTAACTAGAGTCTATGTAATAGGTAGAGCCTACGTGGCCGTCATAACCTCCCAAAGTGCCACTGGCAATAATATCACCTGGATGCGCAAAATTAATAATCTGGGAGTCGAACCCCCCATCCTCGGCTTTTCTTCTAAATTCCGGAGACAGACTCCCAATAACAGAGGGGGCACTAAAAGTCACAGCTGTCATACCTGTATAAGCAGCAGCATATTGTGCATTTGCACCGCCGAGTGAGTGACCTGTCAGAGAAAAATTTAGATCTTTATGTTTTTCCTGCATTTCTTTAGCGTAGTCTTCCGCCTGGTACATCTGATTGGTACCCAGAATATTCATATTCTTATCAAGCTTTCTTGAAGTTTCGCCGAGCCCATCGTTGATGCTGCTAATTCCAACCGCATCCTCAAATTTGGTTAGATGGTCCTCAAATGGTCTTTCAATTTCAGCTTTCCTTTTGAGTTCCGCAATTCCAATTCCAACATCACTTACATAATCAGGTATAGATGCTGATAACTGCGTTTCTCCCTCTGTCCCTCTGTATGCAATGACCGCTTCCCCAGTATCTCTATTCACAAAAGTGACAGCATCAAATCCTGACAACTTATAGCTTTTAGTATTTTCTAAAACCTCCCATTGTGGAAGATCCTCAATTTGAGAGCCTTCTTTTAGATCCTTGTATGCCAATCTGGATAAAATGTTATATGTTTCATCATTGACCATGATGAGTTCCTCCATCAAACATAATTCATTATTTTTGCTTCTTAGATTGGATAACCTTCTTTAGTTCAGGACTCATGACAAAATTTTTGGTTTGAAAGGTTTTGTAATTTACAGAAATATTAAATGTTTGATCTTTATGTCCAATGACATATCCTTCAACATCAATCTCATCTGCGACATAGGTAGGCATTTTCTTTTGGTTTGTTATCTCAACTTCCAGGTCATATTCTTCCTTGAAGAATTGAATTGCAGTTTCTCTGGTTTGGCTCATTAATTCATCATCATGGTTTGTAATGTCATCCGTGATACCTGAGGTATTGTTGTTTTTATTTGAATTCATATTTTGACAACCCCCTAGTACAACCATTGTTAACATAAGGAATATGAATGGTTTTTTCCACCCTAATCGGGTAAGCATATCAATTTCATCCCTTCCAGATGTTCATTCATTCTTTTTATCATAATCCAGTAAATAGGAGACTTCAACCGAATAAATAACCAGAGTAATGGTTATTAAGACCTAACAACGTGGTTATCTGAAATAATGGATAAGCCCTCCCTAAACTTCAGAAGCGAAGTAAGGAGGGCTATAGCTTAATACCCAATATTAACCATTGCGAAGCAATCCAGCTGGATTTTGCTTAGAACGGCTTCCATTTTAACTTGCTGGCATGTTTGAAGCGATCCGCAACCTCTGGCCAGTAGACCACTTTCCACCAGTCGTTAATGTAATCTTTCCGTTTATTCTGATGTTTGAGGTAATAGGCATGCTCCCATACATCCAGGGTGAGGAGAGGGACGACATCCCATTGGGACAGGTTCTGGTGTTTCTCAGCCTGTAAAATTTCAAGCCGATGGCTGCGCGGGCTCCAGACGAGGATGGCCCAGCCGCCGCCTTCCACCTTGTCTGCTGCTTCGGTAAATTGATTCTTAAAGCGATCGAAGCTGCCGAAATAATTCTTGATTTGCTGGGCAAGCTCCCCGCCCGGTTCGCCGCCGCCCCGAGGGTTCATAATATTCCAGAAGATCGTGTGCAGATAATGGCCGGCACCATTGAAGGCCAGCTCGCGTTCCCAATGTTTCACGAGTTCGAAATCTCCGCTTTTTCGGGCTTCCTCCAATTTCTTCTCCGCTTTGTTCAAGCCGTCGACATAGCTCTTATGGTGAATGTCATGATGAATCCGCATTGTCTTTTCATCAATGTAAGGCTCAAGCGCATCATAAGCGTAAGGGAGAGGGGGGAGGCGGTGTCCACCAATCGGGACGGCCTGACCGCTGTCGCCCATGCCTTGAATGGATAGCTCAGCCTCTGAGAGAGATGGTGGAGGGGACGAGGCCTCATGAAGCGTCATGGATTGTTGCGGCATATCCATGAATCGCTCCAATGCTCCAGCGGAGTTGAGGGTCTCCAGTGCGTTCAGGAAATACTCGGACTCCCGGATGACGTGATGTACAACCGTACCGGCAAGCGGTACCTTCTGAACGGCTTCGCTATTCTCCTTCAGTCCGTGCAGCTGGCGGATGAACTCTCTGGATTGCTCGCAGGAGGCTCGAAGCAGCTGCTCTACCTGGGCCAGCACTTGAGGTGAAGGAGGCGCATGGTTGCTGAGAATGTGGCGCAGAAGTTCGTCAGCGACTTTTTCTGTATCGGCAAATACGAGGGCCCACTGATCCAGCATCTGAACGTAGACCGGTTCCAGATCAGGAACTACGGCTTTAATCAGCCCGGTATGTTTCCTTTCCTGATGTTTCCAATAGCGAATTTCCTCCAATAATCGTACCGGGAGTTTCGCTCCATAATGAAATAACATGTCCGTTCCCTCCAGTATCAGCTTCACTAAACTCACTATATTCATTTTGCAGCCTGTATTATGTGGAAAAAATAAAATCCCCTCACTGCTCCAGGCAGTAGGGGGTTGGAACATAGTATGGAGCTGCGGCATCTCGCAATGAATGCTATTATCCGGAACGTCACGGTCCTTCCGGTGTTTCAAGTTTGCCGAGGAAGGTTGATACTCTGCGTAAATATTCTTTAGGATGCTCACGGAAGATAAGTTCATGATGGGCATCTTCTACGATCCAGGAATCCGAATCCGCATGACTCTGATTGGACGCAATTTTCTCGGCGATCGGGTAAGGCGCCTTATCGTCTTTCGTTCCGTGAATGAACAAGGTCGGGAACGGATAGTCATGCTTCTTCACTTCGTTGTAAGGGATCTGATCCAGACTTGTGCCGTTGAGGACCGGGAAGAGCAGCTCCAGAATCTCCAGAGATGGATGCCGCGGAAGATTAATCTGGTTATGGATATTGTGGTAAAGCGTGTCCGGCTCGAGCAAAAATGCACTGTCCAGGATCATGGCGTCCACATCTTTGGTCTCAAGCCCCGCCTGGAGAGCAGTACCGGCACCCATGGAGAAACCCCAGACGACAATCTGCTTCGCGCCTCGTTGTTTCACATGCTCAATGGCACCGAGAAGCTGCCGTTTCTCTTCCTTGCCGCCGGTCGCCACTTCCTTGCTGGTCTGGGACGCAAAGCCGTAATCAAACATCAGCACATTAAAATTCATGTTGTGCGCGTAATGGGCGATATCGTACATAGGAACCCAGGTTTCCTCCCGGTTGGCGCCGTAGCCGTGGCTCAGCACGATGGTTTTGGAGGAATTCTCTGCCGGTATATACCACCCGTTAATATTCCGTTTACCATCAATCGAGTGGAATGTGACATTCTCGTAATTCATATCTTTAGCGAGTTTGGGATTGGAATAGAGCGGAGCAACCGTCGGATTCGACAGTACCCAAGCAATATAGGCATGCAGTGCAATAAAACAGAAAACCAGAAAAAAAACGACAGATAACAACAACGCTAATATAATATGCTTAAAACGAACCAGGCCTGTCGACAGCTCGGCTGGCGTGTCATTCAATTGGGAGAGTGGGGCATTACTACCAGTTGTTGTACTCATAAGTGGCCCCTCCTTACCATATAGTCGGATTTTTTTTCGTTAAAGTGAAAATATCGAAATTTATAATAATCGTATGCCCGGTGGCCTATAAAGTCAATGCAAATCAATAGATTGTAAGACAAATGTAAAGTCCCGGTGCGAATGGTTTACTTTTGAGAATAATTCTCATATAATTATTGTAACCAGGTTTCATACAATGAAACACGAGAGGAGCAGGTCGGGATGGAAGACCGAAAATTAACGGTACGTGCTGTAGAGCGGGCACTTGATATATTGATGTGCTTTACGAAAAATAATGAGCTTGCTCTGACGGAGATAGCCTCCCTTATCGGGTTGCATAAAAGCACGGTCCATCGACTGCTTACAACGCTGGAAGACCAAGGATTTGTGGTGCGGAACAAAGAGACGGAGAAATACCGGCTCGGCCTTAAAATATGGGAGCTGTCAATGCATCTGTCCCAGAGCGATGATCCTGCCATTCGCCTTCTTCCCGCGATGGAAGCGCTGCGGGACCGGCTGGGGGAAACCGTCAGCTTGTATCTGCGGGATGGCGCCGATCGGCTTCGCATCCAGGCGGTGCAGAGTAACCAGGGCATCCGGCGGGTCGCCCAGGTGGGAGTAAGACTGCCACTGTCGGTAGGCGCTTCCAGCAAGGTGCTGGTGGCCTTTGCGCCTGCGGCAGATCAGGAGGAGCTGCTGAATGCGGCAGATTGGCCAGAGTCTGTTGATCGGGACGTGTACCGGCAGCAGCTCGCCGAAATTCTGGAGAAGGGGTACGCCATCAGCATTGAAGAGCGTGAGCCTGGAGCTGCCGCTGTATCGGTGCCGATTTTTGACCGGAACGGTCAAGTGGCGGCCGCGCTGTCGATGTCAGGGCCGGTCACCCGCCTCCCGGCGGATACACTTCGTGAACATGCGCCCGTCCTGATGGAAGCAGCGCGGGAAATGGGAATGATGATTTAATTCATTCTATTTCGGAGTTGCGGACAGCATCACTATAAGTTATTGAATGACCGGGCAGCTCCGAGTGATACAGCTGCCCGGTTATTTTACATGAGATGAGAAAGCGTAAACTTCAAAGACTCCCCATCCTTATCTCTGAGAAGAAAAATGTCCGCTACAGGCGGTCTGTATTCTGAGGATATCATGGATAAACGTTACTCTTATATGATGAAAAAGCTTAAACGGAGAGTGGAAGGATGCATGGCGATAAGATGTGCAGGGTTTTGCCGGGAGCCCTTGCAAATATACAAAGAGATGACACCTGAGTTTAGACCAGGGCCATCTCTTTTTTCATTCTGGATGATGAAGTAAGGGGATTAAATTAAACCAGGAGCATGGTCAGCAGGGCAATCACGATCGGAACTGCAAGGAATAGCCAGGCTAACGGACTTGCTACGTTGATGGTCCAGCCAACGCTAAATCTTTTTTCCACAAAGAGAGCAGGGTCCTGCGGATTAAAATAGACGGAGCCGAGCTTCCAATACTTATCGTCATTGGCACTATGAGTGGAGTGCGGAGTGTTGGGATCTCTCTTCAGCCGGCTTCCGCCTTGACCTGTTGTGAAGGATAACACCACTGCACCGAGGACAATCACCAACGGTATGGCTAAGCTGATGACCAGCAGCAATTCGGGATTCAGCTGTTCGATCATGTTGAGCTGGATCAAGGAGAACATCAGCACAAGCAGCAGACCAGCCATCGTATTGAAGAAGGACCAACGGCGGCGGAAGATGGCGTTGCGCGCTGAGGAGCCCGCCGGATCTCCCGGATCGATCTGCTGTTTGCTGTTTAGGATGGACCAATTGATCAACATGAAGATGAGGATCATGAATACTTGCATAATGTTGGGCAGCAGGACTACACCCCATGATTTGTCCGCATAGTTGATCACGCTGCCTTGAAAATCAAATTTCATGGGAATGGTATCTGGGATCTGGTCATAGTATTGGAAAATCCAGACGGTGCTGATGATGGTAATGACGGCATGAATGATAAACCAGCGGTTAGAGAGGACAAGCTTCTGCCTTCTGAAGTTGGTATCGATTGCCACGACCTGGCGTCCGGTTGTCGCAGGGGGAAGAGTGGCCTTGATCCCTTTCATTTTGAAATGAAAGGTCAGGTTCAGGGCAAGTGAAGCAATGACGATTGCCGTGATGGAGCCGACAATAAGCCATTCGAACCCTGTGTTCCCAATCGATAACAATCCGATCAGACAGGCGATCAAGATAAGGGCATAAATACCGCAGCTGATGGAAGCAAACTGCTTCCGCAGCCTGCGAAGGGCTTCGCTGTGGAACATTTCTTCACTCACCGATACTCCAAAGCTAACTGTTTCCCTGGTGTAATAAGGCATAAAGGCAAGCAGTACAATAATCGGAATAATCATAAATACTAGAATCGAGGCTGATATCATAACCATTACACATTCTCCTCCCCAGTCTGGGTGATCTCATTATGCATATCTCGTACGATCTGAAGCAACTGTTCTTCGGATAAGCCCCTGCAGATGGCTTCAGCAATGATAGGTTTTAGATAGGCATTGCGTTTATCCTGATATTCGGGGGTAATGCCCGGCATGGTATCCGGCTGTATCACCACGCCTTTTTGCCTGTGTATCTGAATAAAGCCTTCCTGCTTCAGCAGCGTGTACGCTTTGTTAACGGTGTGGAGATTGATCCCGATGTCGGATGCCATGCTGCGAACCGAGGGCAGGGGATCGCCGGGCTTAAGGCTGCCGCTGGCAATGCCTTCGATAATCTGATTCATTAACTGGTTGTATATGGGGACATCGGACTGCATATCCAGTTGGATAATCATAAGAGAACCTCCGCATTCGTTGTAACTGTTATCTATGTAGTATAACAGTTGGAACGGATGGTGTAAAGGTCAATCCGCAGTTTTTCATAAACGAAAAAAACGAGGACTGTCTTCACAATCTTGGGATTGGAAGGCGGTCCTCGTGTTTTCATTGCTCGATGTGTAATTTAACAAGAGAGCGTACTTATCTCAGCTTGATATTCTTCTCTTTGATCTTTTGATTCAGAATCTCTTGAAATGTGACGGGTTTATCTGTCGAATCCTCTTTCTTCGGAGCCGTCACCGGCTGCGGCCGTTGATATTGATAATGGAACGAAGCCATCGTATGTATTTTGATCATAGGTACGATCCTCCTAGATATGGATTTCCGGAATGTTTTCTACCATTTAACCTTTCCGGCATCATTCGAAACGGAATTTCCAATATTCAGGAAAAAAGTACTGTGAAATGAAAAATCCCCATCATCCATTAGCGGATGATGGGGATTTGTTCCTAAGGCTAAAGCGCCTAGATGAATTGTCTTATTGGTTCGATGCGATCATTTGACGAAGTACCGTTTGGAGGATACCTCCATTGTGGTAGTAGTCCACGTCCACCATGCTGTCGAGACGAGCGATAGCTTGGAACTCGAATTGAGTACCGTCTTCGCGTGTAACAACAACCGTCAATTCTTGACCTGGTTTCACATCGTTGCTGAGACCCAGGATATCAAATGTTTCCCGGCCGTTCAGCGCAAGGCTCTTCCAGCCATGACCTTCCTGGAACTGGAGCGGAAGCACACCCATGCCTACGAGGTTGGAGCGGTGAATACGCTCGAAGCTCTCAGCCAGTACAGCTTTGACTCCGAGCAAATACGTACCTTTTGCCGCCCAGTCACGGGAGCTTCCTGTACCGTATTCTTTACCTGCAATAACAATTAGGTTCTGTCCGCCTGCTTGATAATTCATGGATGCATCATAGATGGACATGACTTCTTCAGTCGGCAAGTATGTGGTTACGCCGCCTTCCGTACCTGGAGCTACCTGGTTACGGATGCGGATGTTAGCGAAGGTACCGCGCATCATGACTTCGTGGTTACCGCGACGGGAGCCGTAGGAGTTGAAGTCTTTGCGTTCCACTTTGTGATCGCTCAGATATTTGCCTGCAGGACTGGACGGTGCAATGTTACCGGCTGGTGAGATGTGGTCCGTTGTAACGGAATCACCCAAGAGAGCCAGCACACGCGCTTCCTTGATATCCTGAATGTCGTTCAGACCGTTGCCCAGGCTTTCAAAGAACGGCGGGTTCTGAATGTACGTGGATTGATCATCCCACTCATACAATTCGCCTTCAGGAACAGGAATCTTGTTCCAACGCTCGTTCGCTGTGAACACATTCTCGTATTTTTCACGGAAAGCGTCAGCGCTAAGGGACTGACCAATGGCTTCACGGATTTCAGCACTGGTTGGCCAGATGTCTTTCAAGTAAACTGGCTCATTGTTTGGATCGTAGCCGATCGGATCGTTCTGCAGGTCGATGTTCACGGTACCTGCCAGAGCGTAAGCAACAACCAGTGGCGGTGAGGCCAGGTAGTTGGCTTTGACCTGAGCATGCACACGTCCTTCGAAGTTACGGTTACCGGACAATACGGCAGCTACCGTCATGTCGTTATCGGTAATCGCTTCGCTTACTTCGTCCGGCAATGGACCGGAGTTACCGATGCAAGTTGCGCAGCCATAGCCTGCAACATAGAAGCCGAGAGCTTCCAGGTAGTGCAGAAGGTTGGACTTCTCAAGGTAGTCGGTTACGACAAGGGAGCCTGGAGTCAAGCTGCTCTTCACATAACCAGGTTTCTTCAGACCGCGTTCAACCGCTTTCTTGGCCAGGAGACCTGCACCCAGCATAACGCTTGGGTTAGATGTATTCGTACAGCTCGTGATGGCTGCGATAACAACTGCACCTGTGCCCATTTCGCTGGTAGAGCCGTCTTTATGACTGACCTTAACGGTTTCCGCGATTTTGTCATCGCTGAGCCCGTAGCCGCCTTTATCAATCGGTGTACGGATGATGTCGTTAAAGTTCTGCTTCATGTTGGTCAGTTCAATGCGGTCTTGTGGACGCTTCGGACCAGCCAAGCTCGGTACAACCGAAGCGAGATCCAATTCGATTACATCGGAGAACTCAGGGTCCTGCGTGTCAGCCGTACGGAACATGTTTTGTGCTTTATAGTAGCTCTCCACGAGTTCAACCTGCTCATCGGTGCGGCCGGTGTTGCGCAGGTAAGCCAACGTCTCGCTATCAACCGGGAAGAAACCGATGGTAGCGCCGTATTCCGGTGCCATGTTCGCAACGGTTGCACGGTCAGCCAGACTGATGTTGGCAAGACCAGGACCGTAGAATTCCACGAATTTGCCCACTACGCCTTTTTTGCGAAGAAGCTCGGTTACAGTGAGGGCAAGGTCGGTCGCCGTTGCGCCTTCTGACAGGCTGCCTGTCAGTTTGAAACCGATAACTTCAGGTGTTACAAAATAAAGCGGTTGGCCGAGCATTCCGGCTTCTGCCTCGATGCCGCCTACACCCCAGCCCACTACACCAAGACCGTTGATCATGGTTGTATGGGAATCGGTGCCTACGAGGGAATCAGGGAAGACGAGGGTTTCGCCGTCAACTGTCTTCGTAGCTGCTACGGAAGCCAGGTACTCCAGGTTAACCTGGTGAACGATACCTGTTCCGGGAGGAACCGCGCGGAAGTTGTTGAACGCCGTTTGAGCCCAGCGGAGGAAGCGGTAACGCTCTTCGTTACGCTCAAATTCAACCTTCATATTATATTCAAGCGCTTGGTCGGTACCAAAAGCGTCAACCATGACGGAATGGTCGATAACGAGATCGACCGGAACGAGAGGGTTGATCTGTTTCGGGTCGCCGCCGGATTTTTTAACGGTGTCGCGCATGGCTGCAAGATCCACGACAACCGGAACACCGGTGAAGTCCTGCAATACGATACGGGCAGGGATGAACGGAATTTCCTTGTTGTTGTCGCGTGCTTCATTCCACGTGGACAAAAGTTTTACATGATCCTCGGTAATGGCGCGTCCGTCAAATTGACGTACGGCCGCTTCCAGCAGTACCCGAATGGAGAAAGGAAGCTTGGATACACTTCCGTATCCTTGCTCTTCGAGCGCCTGCAGGCTGAAATAACGGTAATTTTTACCGCCCACCTCTAGGTTGCGAGAGATGGAGAATTGATCCTTTGCTGGCATAGATGAACCTCCTTGAGTCATTTCATTTGATCTTATTATGACGATCTGAGTTAAACCTTTTGTGGTTTCACTAGATGAAACCTAATTTCATAAATTAACTAACTTAAGTATAACGTTTTCAACTCGCCGCGTAAAGCATTTTTTATAGAAGAAACGTATTTCAAAACCGTGAAAATTCGCCCGTTTTTTAAGCTGACACGGCTGCCCTGATTCAGTGTTTCTGTATTCTCTTTACCGAAGTTCATAGCCTGAAGATTTGCTTCATATAGTGTGATAGGGAACTGCGTGAAAGGCAAGGTCAGAGGAGGAGAGAAGATGAACAGTCTGAAGCAAGCAGAGAAGCCATGGAAGCAAGCTTTATATATTTACGTCAATCAATATAACCAAAATCGCGTGGACTATTCTTCAGGCCTGAAAGAGCAAATTGTAGCAGATCTGAATTTCCTGGTAGAGAGAGGAGAAAGGCAGTTCCGACTGCAGTCATGGTACGAGTTGCGCGAAGCAACCCCGCTAAAGAGCGAGACTCGTGCACGGCTCCAGCGTGTACTCAGAGAGACGGAGGATGACGTTGTTGCCGATGTAAGGCTTCATAGCGTGTTCTATTATGAGAAAAGAGGCATGACGCACCGTGAGGACACGGTGTCACGGGAGCGGCTGACGCTGATCCGTGATGGGGAAGCCTGGCTGATCGTTGGCATTGAACGTCTGCAGGACGAACGCCATCCCTTGCAAAGAACCGATGCTTCGTTCACAGGCCAGGACTCGGCTGGAAGAGAACCGTCCACTCCATTCATGAATGGTCGTGTTTACTCGGCTGGCAGCAGTCCGCGGTCCGGTCGATACGAGCGTGAAGCCGCTGCTGCTTATGCCGACAGGTGGTGGGATTCCGGCAATCCGGAGTTTGAAGAATTTGACGTGGATTGCACCAATTATATCTCCCAGTGCCTCTTTGCAGGTAAAGCCCCAATCCTCTATACTGGTAAAAGAGAAACGGGATGGTGGTACAAGGGGTATGTAAGCAAACGGGAATGGTGGAGTTACAGCTGGGCGGTTTCGAACAGCTTCGCGCATTATTTGAACTCCAGTACCTCGGGACTGCGAGCCGAGCGGGTAGAACGGCCTGAGCAGCTGATGCTTGGGGATGTCATCGTGTATGATTGGGACGGTGATGGGGCGTTTCAGCACAGCACCATTGTGACGGCATTTGATGCTGGCGGTATGCCGCTGGTCAATGCTCATACGGTATCAAGCCGTCATCGCTACTGGGACTACCGGGATTCCTACGCATGGAACGACAACACCGAGTATCGGTTTTACCATATACCCGATTATTTTTAAGATGACAGCATGTCATGCTGCAATACGGACAAGAGAGAGGTAAACATGGAACAGGATAAATTAACGGTTGGCTTGGTATACGGGGGAAAATCTGGCGAGCATGAGGTGTCGCTTTCCACGGCATTTGCAGTCATGAACGCTTTTGATTTTGATAAATACGAAATGATTCCTTTTTATATTTCGAAGCAGGGAACCTGGAGAATCGGGAGCAAGCTATCAGCTCCGTTTAGCCAACTGGAGGATTTGAAGCTGGCCGAAGGGGAAGGGACGCAGACGGCTCTGAACGCTGTGTTCAGCAGGCTGTATGGTCAAGAAAATCAGGCAGTGGACATTATGTTTCCGCTGCTGCACGGAACGTTTGGCGAGGACGGGACCATTCAGGGATTGTTCGAAATGGCGGACATTCCTTACGTAGGCACCGGCGTGCTTGCATCGGCTGCAGGCATGGATAAAGTCGTGATGAAGAAGCTGTTCGCCCAAGCGGGATTACCGCAATGTGAATATTGTTACTTCAATCGCACGCAGTGGGAACAGGGGCAGTACGACGTGCTTAAGGACATCGAGGACAAACTCGGTTTCCCAAGCTTCGTCAAGCCGGCTAACCTCGGCTCCAGCGTCGGCATCTCCAAGGCGAAGAACCGGGAGCAGCTCAAGTCGGCAATTGAATCCGCCCTCCGGTTCGATGACAAGATCATCGTGGAAGAGTTTGTGGATGCCCGTGAAGTGGAGGTCAGCGTGCTCGGCAATGATGAGCCGATGGCATCCGTTCCGGGTGAAATCGTGTCTTCCAGTGAATACTATGACTATGCGGCCAAATATACGGACGGACAGTCACAGATGCAAATCCCGGCGGAGATCGAGCCGGATGTGGCTGATCGCCTGCGCGAGCTCGCGATTAACGCGTTCAAAGCGATTGAAGGCGGCGGAATCACTCGCGCGGACTTCTTTGTACGCCGCTCCGACGGCGCGATTCTGATCAATGAAGTGAATACGATGCCCGGCTTTACGCCGTTCAGCATGTATCCCCTTCTATGGCGGGAGACAGGCGTTTCCTACCGCGAGCTGCTCGACCGGATGATTGAGCTGGGGCTTGAGCGGTACAACCGCAAGCAATCCTTGATTTATGAGAACCAGACATAAGCTAGCCGTTTTACAATAGGATACGATTGACCAGGGGGAGTCCGCGCTATTCATCACGGCTCCCCTTGAGTCTAATATTTTGGGATGAAAGGAAGATTCGTGATATGGGATTTCAAACCGAGTTCAATTCCGTTTGTAAGTTTAAGAGTGAGCAGGAGCTTTACGAGCTGCTGGAATACGGCCGCGGCAAAATGCTGAAGGACGGACTGAGGGTGTTTCCGACAGGACAGAAGGTCATCGCCTATACGCCGGATAACCAGGCGGTAGCGATTGTCCTGATTACGGCATGTGTATCGGAGATTAACTTCCAGGGTCGTGAGGTGACCTCGGTTGAGCTGCAGCTGATCCGCAAATTGACGGATGAGGAAGCACGCGTTCAGACCGCGCTCGCTCATGAGATGTTCTTCGGAGACCATGCATGATTGTCCGTTTCGGTTATGTAGCCATGTCCACGGTTGTGCAGAACGCTTCTCCCTCCAAGACAATGACCATGAAGAGTTTTACGAAGCTGGATGACCGTGAGGCCGGCATACACAAACTGGAGCGGATCGCGAACGAGAATTTACATAATACCCTTCGGTTATTGAGACATAATCTGGCCCATGATATCAAGGTGTACCGTTTCTCGTCCAAGCTGATTCCGCTTGCCACGCACAATGATATGCATGATTGGAACCCTTTCCCGGCGCTGAAGGAGGGCTTCCAGGCCATCGGGGAGTTTGTGAAGAAGCATGAGATGCGGGTGTCGTTTCATCCGGATCATTTCACGGTGCTGAGCACGCCTCGACCTGAAGTGTTGATTAATTCCATTCGGGACCTGGAGTCACACGTCCATATGCTGAAGGCGATGGGTTTGCCTGCTTCCATGAAAAACAACATCCATATCGGCGGCGCCTACGGGGACAAGCCCAGCGCTTCAGCCCGATTCGTTGAGCACTTTCATGCGCTTGATCAGAGCATCAAGGAACGTCTGACACTTGAGAATGATGATAAAACCTTTACCGCACAGGAGACGCTGGCGGTATGCCAGCAGACCGGGCTGCCGATGGTGCTGGATATCCATCATCAGTGGGTCAATAATGATGGTGAGGCGCCTTGGGAGCTGTGGCCGGCCATTCTCCGCACCTGGGAGACGCCGCTGGCTCAAGAAGGCTCTGAGCCGATACAACCGCTGCCGCCGAAGATTCATGTGTCCAGTCCCAAAAGCCCTACAGATATCCGAAGCCATGCAGACGGGGTGGACGTTGTGCCTTTGCTGGCATTTTTACGGAAGATTGCGGGCGCTACGCCGAAGGTGGACGTTATGATTGAAGCCAAGATGAAGGATGGCGCCTTGTTTGGTCTGATGAAGGATTTGGGAGATTATGCGGGAGAGGGTGTAACGATTCTGGACGGGGCGTCCATCGAAGTAAATGCCTAAAACCATGAGACGAGCCTGTTATGACTTGCAAGTTGATGGATTTTGGGTTACGTTGGAAGTACGGAACACAGATTCTCCTCAAGCTATCGTATTGGATAAAAAAGTTCGTTCTCGCCAAGCATTCAGGTGCACAGCATAGGACGGACTTTTATTGAAATAGGGCGGATTTTTTGAGACGCTGCCCTTTCGTTCCCGTACTAATTGAATAGGATGTAGGGATTGCCAAAATCACTAGATTTATATAGAAAGTAGAGTGAGCGCTTTGAATGAGAACGAAAAGATTCCTTATGTTGTCAGCAGTAAAAGCTACACCGCTGTAGCGATTAATTGTGCCGCGAAAGCGGGTGAATGGATTGAGAGCAAGCTGGGTACCGTGAAACAGCTCAGCACGAAGACGTCCGCGCAGGATATCGTAACCGAGGTGGACAAAGGTGCGGAGCAGATGATCCGTAAGCTGATTCTGACCCATTTTCCAGACCATGCGATTCTTGGAGAGGAAGGGGTTGCTCCCGGCACCGAAGCCTATGCGAAGGCTTTGGATGATGCAAAAGACGAAGAGTATCTCTGGATCATTGATCCTGTTGACGGAACGACGAATTACGTGCATGGATTCCCTTTTTACTCCGTGTCCATTGCACTGGCTCACCATGGCGAAGTCATCGTCGGTGTCATATATGACCCTTCCCGGGATGAATTATTTGTTGCGGAAAAAGGAAAAGGAGCCTACGTTCACGGCAATCCTACCTATGTTTCCAAGGAAGAGCAGTTATCGGACAGCTTGCTTGCCACAGGCTTTCCTCTTGACAGCACGGTCAACTTGCCGCTGAATATGGCAGAGCTTCAGGCGCTTTTGCCGAAGGTACGCAATGTGAGAGCCGGCGGTTCCGCAGCGCTTCATCTGGCTTATGTTGCGGCGGGCCGGCTCAGTGGATACTGGGAGCACGGCTTGAGTGTCTGGGACGTTGCGGCGGGTGCCTTGCTGGTTCAGGAGTCCGGTGGCAAGGTGACTGATACGGAGGGGCGTCCTTACGATCTGTCGGTACGTCATTTGGCAGCAACGAACGGGCTGATCCATCAGAGGTTTCTGGATACACTAAAAGATGCGGGCGAAGCATCAGTCCGTTAACCCCTGGAACAAACAAAAGAAAATGCAGGTCACATACAACCGCTTGATAAAGGAGTATGCGTGCGATGAATGAGAAATCAGATCAGAATTTGGAGCGCCAGCTCAGCGAGATGTTGACGGAAGGTGAAATGCAGCAGAGGGACCGGGAGAAAGAGGAGCGCCGGCTTCTTTCTCCGAAATATGAGATCCGAATTCAGACCCAGCTCGATCCCATCGTGGAGGAGACCCAGAAATACCGCAGTATGGCTAAGGAAGTTGATGGCCGGTACGATAAGTATATGGATAAGACGATCAAGAAGGATAAGCCTGAGGAATCAGGTGAGGATGTTTGACAGCGCTTCAGGAAACATTTGCTGTGAGAGTGCATAATATCACCATAGGTTGGCAAACGGAGAATGGACAGCACTTGAGCGGCTGTCCATTCTTTTTTATGATGGAGCGGGTCGCGTTCGGGTGTTTACAATTGACATGGATGGGGGAAGAGCGTTGCGAGTTCGGCTGAGGCTTAAGCTTAAGGCTTCACATATTGTTGCAGGACCTTCAGGTATGGGCTCCATATTGCTCTGGCTCATCCTTATTTTCTTCAATCCGTATACGGATGGCACGAACTTGAGTCCTGCCTTAAATACTTTTATCATGCTTTTTCTTCCAGGCTGTGTGGCACTTATCGCAGTGTTCTATTCGTACCGATTGCTGCTACTGATTGCGTTTGGATGGTCCATACTGCCCAGCTTGTATCTGACGGGGACGCCCGGGATATTTGCTTGGTTTGGAGTTGCATCGTTAGGCTATTTGTTTGCTTATCTGCTGATGAAACCACGATTAAGAAGCTGATGGCGGTACCATTCACAGGTTTGTGGTGGTAAAATAAGGCTGAATCAGATTTATGATGTTAAGGGAGTGATGGCATGTTTAAACCATGGAAAAAGGGGCTGGCCGCAGTAACCGGCACCTTGACGCTCGCGGTGGCACTGGTCGCACCGGGCGTTGCACCAGCTTTTGCCGATGATGTGACAGCCAAGAATACATATCGTATCGTAACACTGGGGGACTCGCTGACCGTTGGGTATGAGCCGGGTATGGATCTGAACAGCAAGCCCTATGGCTTTGTTGATCGGCTGTATGAGCAGGGATTGTTCTACGGTCGAACGGAAGTGACGAATTTGGGCATCGGCGGTTTGAAGACGGACGGGTTGAACCATTATGTCCAGGCCGTTGCAGATGAACGGAACATTACAGCAGAGGAAATACAGCCCGGTCTCAGCAGCATTGACCCGCGCACCAAGCAGATTGGAGCAGAAGCAGCGAAAGCCAAGCCTGTCATCGCTGACGCAGATCTGATCACGATTACTATCGGCGGGAATGATATGATGAGTCTGGTCAGCACGGTGGGAACCTTAAGCGACGAGCAGTTGAAGGCGAAAATGCAGGAACTGTTCAAGCTGTACACGGACAATGTTTCGGCTGTAATTACCAATCTGCATACCATGAATCCGGATGCTGCGATTGTAGTGGCCGACCAGTACAATCCGGTACCGAAAATCGCGGACGAAGTCGCATACGCCAAACTGCTCGCATCATCCGGTGAATTCACGGAGCTGGTGGAAGGCGTGGCTGACGGATTTGCGAGTCAGGGCGTAGATATCAAAGTTGCCCATGTTGCCAAGAAGTTCGTGGGCTCTGAGCTGACGATGACCCATATCCTGAAAGATGATATTCATCCGAACCAATACGGATATGAGACGATGGCCAGCGTGTTTGCAGAGACGATCTGGGGTAGCTATAAGAAACCCCCTGTTCAGGAGGTGGGGCAGCCGATGCGCATCGTCGTGAAGGGACAGGAGCTGAATACACCGTTTAAGCCGATTCTTCGCGACAATCTGAACTACGTAGCTATTCAGGATATCGTGAATGCAGTTGGAGCGACTACAAAATGGGAAAATAAAACGTCCAGTGCAACGATCTCCTTCGGAGATCAGACCGTTGTGGTGAAGATCGGTGCCAAAACCGTTCAGGTCAACGGAAAGTCTGTACCGATTGATACACCAGCTTTCCTGCAAAAAGTAGGGAAGGAAGACAAAACCTACGTTCCACTCGCAGTGATTGCATCCGGTCTTGGTTTTGATGTTCAATACAGTTCCAAATTGCGTACGGCATTCATTAATTTGTAATATTCATGCGTATAAATAGCTGGACCGGCTGAATCAAGCCGGTTCAGCTTTTTTAATGGGAACTTTTTTGAGACATAGGATGAAGACGATCCGGCAGCAGTGTGATGTTATTCATATGAGTTCATTCAGGCCGGTGTTTCGTACTGATTGGCGTTCCGATGTCGATCGCCATCGAGAAGACCGGGGCTGCTGCCATGATCTCGGATATGCTGGTTCAGTCCCTGGGCAGTTATGGGTAGAGGGGATATGGCGGCAGCTTAGGATGAAATGAGTGGACTGCTGGCATTGCAGCGTAACGCCTGGTAAAAAGATCTGAAATAAAGTGCTTAACCTCAGCTCGGGCTACCCGCTGGCCAGACACCGTTTTCAGGTTTGAGCCGGAAATCTTCCGGTTCGCCTCTTGTTATTCGCCAGCCGATGTTTTATATTGACATAATAGTAGGTCAAAAATAAAAGAGGTGAACGGAGAAGATGACTCCACGCACGAAGGAGCAAAACGAAGAGATCCGGCTGCGGCGTCTGGCGCAAATTCGGAAAGCGGCTGCCGATGTTTTTTTGAATAAAGGACCTTTACTGGAAATCCGCGATGTAGCCGCACAGGCGGGACTCGGCTATGGCACGGTATATCATTATTACAGCAATAAGGGCGATCTGCTCCACGATCTGCTGTGGGACGCGTTGGATCGGGCCGGGGAATGGCTGGAGGTTCCGATGGAAGCTCCACACGATTCAGATGCGGGGATGGCACCGGCGGACGGGCATTTCTGCTGGGCTGCTGCGGCGGATACCGGGAACTCGGCTGCCGCGGGTTCCCGAAGCGGAAGCCGTGTAACGGCCGCAGAGCTTGGCCCCGTCGCTGCCGCTGGCGTCCGGCTGCTGCAGCTTTGGGCGGAGGACCACGCCCTGTACCTGCTGCATAAGCTGGCCGGTGAGGGCTTTGCCGCGCTGCCTGAAGGGCGCTCAATCCCGCTCTTGGCTGCCTTTCGCCGGGAGGTGCTCACGCCGCTTGCCGCGCTGCTGAGAAGCGGGCATGCGGCGGACGGGGCAGCCGCTTCCGGCGGAAACGCTGCGGAGCCGCAGGATCTGCTGCAGCACGCGGAGATGCTGCTGGCCGCTTTGGTCGGCTGCGCCTCGCTTTCGCTGCGCCGCGGAAAGCTGCACGAAGAGGCCAGGGATATCGCCCGGTTATTAAAATTATAAAATGGATAAGGAGCGAATAAACAAAAGATGGTTATCTTAAAATCACGTAGGGAAATCGAAGAGATGAAGCCGGCGAGCCAAATCGTTGCGGACTGCTACCGCGAGGTGACCAAGCTGATTGAGCCTGGGATCACCACCCGGGAGATCAATGACTTTGTTGCCAGACACATCACCAAGCTGGGCGGCAAGCAGTTTACGAAGGGGTACAACGGTTTCCCCGCCGAAACCTGCACTTCGGTCAACGATGTGGTGGCCCACGGCATTCCTTCAAACCGGGTGCTTATGGATGGCGACTTGCTGAAGCTCGACATCGTCGTGGAATATGGCGGATGGTTCGGCGATTCCTGCCATTGTTATGCGGTGGGCAATATCCGGCCGGAAGCGCAAAAATTAATGAAGGTGACCAAGGAATGCCTGGATCTGGGGATCGCCCGGGCTATCCCAGGGGGCCGGCTCGGTGACATAACGTCGGCGATACAACAGCATGCGGAAGCGAATGGGTATTCGGTCGTGCGTGATCTGCTGGCTCACGGGATCGGGCGGAGCCTGCACGAGGAGCCTAACTACGTGCATATCGGCGTAGCTGGCAAAGGCATCCGGCTAAAGGAAGGCATGGTGTTTACCATCGAACCGATGATCAACGAAGGTACGTTCCATATCACGATTGACGACGATCAGTGGACGGCGAGAACGGCCGACGGCAAGTTGTCGGCGCAATATGAGCATACGATTGCAATTACGCCGGATGGACCACTGATTTTAACGGCCCAGTAAGAATGGAGGCGAACGGTCTCCTTAGGCGAAGTCGCCCATATTCGGAGTCCCGCGCGATGCCTGCGCGATGGTAAAATGTTCTCCGAGAAAGGGGGGAAGATCATCGTCCGTATGATGGATCGCTTGAATGCCGGGTTCTTGTCACTCGACAATGAAACGTCGCACAATGGTTTTAACTCCACATTCTCCTAAACGTATTCGATCTGTTGATAGACACAAAGGATTTCCCTTTTGCATCGAATCGAGTTGCAAAGTTCCAAGTAAATATCCGTTACAAAAGCCTCCATTCCGTCCGCTCGGACCCGTATGGGGGCATTTTGAATTTTGTCCCCCCGAAGCCACGCCCCCTGCAAACCCCGACGAGCTAGCAGGAAATTACATGCCCCGAGGCTAATACTTCCAGTTGAGACTTCGTATCTCATCGTAAAAATACGCATCATTTCCGTAGGAATGACTACGCTGGTTCCATTTGATTGTTGATATGCTTGAAAAAGCCGGAGGTGCAAGGGCAGATGAAGAACCGCTTCAAAAATCCGCTAAGCCGCATGAATATTAAACAGCAGATGATTCTGCTGTTCCTGGTGCTGGTCATCCCGTTGTTTGCACTCAACGCCTACGGGAATTCCATGGCTGGTCAAATTCTGAAGCGCCATGTGACCAATGCCTATATCGAGCTGAACAAACAGAATTTCAAGCTCATCAACCGGGACATTGAAACCGTTAACAAAGTAACCTCTACAGTCATTCAGAACTCGCAGATCCAGCAGCTCGGCACCTTTTCCGAGGGGAGTGTTCTGGAGCGGGTGAAGAACTATGAACGCCTTGAAAAGATGCTGTTTTCCTTCTCCCAGGAGACGGATGAGCGCGAACCGGTTTATTACTCTCTCTATGTGTATGACCCCGACAACAGTTACTTTTTTGCTCCTTATTACCCCGAACGCAGAAAAGCAGGCGTGTATTTCTTCTCGGACGAGAATGAGAAGCCGGCTTGGTTTGATGAAGCCGTGGCGATGAAGGGCAACGGATATTTGCGGCGCATGGAGCATCTGTCACCCCCGGTGCAAGGGCGCAAGGATCAAGAGACCCTAAGCTACGTGCGGGCCGTCAACAATATTTATCAGGGCGGAACCATCGGCGTTCTGGTTGTTACCAATCTGGATGCGCGGATCGGAGAGTCCTTATCAACGGTATCCATACCGGACGGGGAGCTCTATTTGACGGACTGGAACAACAATATTTTGACTTCATCGGTAAAAGGCTTGGCGGGGACGCTTGAGCTGCCGCCCGAGGTTGATCCGGGCAGCTCTACCATGGGCGTCATGGACGTTATTACCTCGGATTTCATCTACGTCATCGATTATAACTATATGCTTCAGCAGAAGCTGGTCTATAAGGTTCCTGTCAAAACGCTGCTCGCCCAGCAAAGCGAGATGAAGCGGGTCATCCAGGTCATCTCCATCGCTTATTTTGTTGTGGGCCTAATCATCGTCTTTTATTTCTGGCAGTCGTTGATGACACCGCTCCAGAAGCTGGCCCATTTTGTACGGCGCTATGAACCGGGGAACATTGTGCCGGAAACACCGTATCGGCGCAGAAAGGATGAGGTCAGTGTCCTGATCTCCACGATTTATGACATGGCCCGCCGATTGAATGATCTGATCCATTACAAATACCGTATGGATTTGAAGCAGAAGGAGGCGCAATTGCAGCTTCTCTACCAGCAGATAAATCCTCATCTGCTGTACAACACGCTGGAGAGCATTTACTGGAAGAGCACGATGGAAGGGAATACGGAGTCTGCCGAAATGATCAAGGATCTGTCCAAATTGATGAAGATCAGTCTCAGCAGAGGCCGGGATCTCATTACGCTTGGGGAAGAGCTTGAGCATGCGGGGGCTTATATTAATCTCCAGCTGAATCGTTATGATTACCAGTTCGCGGTCCACTGGGAGGTTCCGGAGGATTTGCTGGTGAATCATGTGCCGAAGATTACGCTGCAGCCGCTGCTGGAGAATGCCATTATTCACGGCATTAAAAATATGGGCGAGGACGGAATCATCCGCATATCCGGTCATCTGGAGGATGGACACTGCCGGATTGTCATCGAGGACAACGGCTATCGTCCGGTCAATTACGAATCCATCCGCAGGCTGCTGTATGATGAAGCCCCGGATCATTCGCTGGGCTATGGCATCCGCAATATCCATGAGCGGATTCAGCTGCATTATGGAAGTGGATACGGACTGCAATATGAACCAAGAGATGAAGGGGGGACCCGGGTGACCATTACGATCCCCCGGATGGAAGCAACAACCATTACCTTAAACGAACAGGAGGTCTCCTGATGTACAACATTTTGGTGGTAGACGACGAACCGTTGATATGCAAAGGCTTAGCGGGACTGCTAACGTCTTCGGGGCTTGCCATAGACGACATTGCAACGGCCTATAGCGGGCAGGAGGCGCTGGATTACATACGAATGGGAGATATTGATCTGCTGGTCACCGATATCCAGATGGGTGAGATGAACGGCATCGAGCTGATGCAGCAGGCCAAGATTGTGAAGCCATGGGTCCAGACCATCATTATTTCAGCCCATGAAACGTTCCAATACGCGCAGCGGGCGCTCCAGCTCGGGGCAAGGGATTATTTGATCAAACCGCTGAACAGCGAGCAGTTTCTGGATTCGGTTCGCAGTGTACTGCTGAAGCTGGATAAACCTGCACCTCAGGTAGAGCAGTTTCTCATGGCGGACAATGAGCATTTTCGGATGGATGAGCCTCCGTCCGGGAGAACGGAGCGGCTGAATCAGCGGCTTGCAACCGAGCCGGAGCAGTCAGAGTTAGCCGATCTGCACGACGAGTCGGAGCTCGGCTTGATCGGTCCTTATTTTGCCGTCATCAAGATGAAGCTTGCCCTGAAGCAAGGCACCGAATCTTCTTTTTCCTCACAAGACATACGCCTGATTCAATACGCAACGCTGAATATTGCCAAAGAGCTGCTGGAGCAGGAGCCGCACACCCTGGCGTTCTACTCGCCGGAGCGGGATATCAACATCATCCTTCAATGGAGCGAACAGGAAATGGAGGAGAATGCGGGCGGAAAGATCCATCACCTGGAGATGATTGGCCGGAGCCTGCACCACCACGTGGAGCAGCACCTGAAGCAGAGCTGTACCGTGGGAATAAGCCAAATCCTGAGGGGGACCGAATTTTTGAGCGTGCTCAGCCGTCAGGCGGATAAGGCGATGCTGTGGAGCCAGCAGCTGCATGATTTTCATGTGTTTTATTACGGGGACTTCAATTGGCACAACTATGCCCATGAAACGTCGCAGGAGGTGCTTTCGAGCCAGAGCAACCGGATCGTTGAGAATACCAGGCAGTACATCGAGGATCATTACCGTCAGAAGGGACTTACGATACATGAGGTGGCCAAGAACAATCACGTGAGCCCGAACTACTTAAGTTATCTGTTCAAAAAATATACCGGCAGCAGCCTATGGGAGTATGTGGTCAAGCTTCGGATGGAAGAGAGCAGGTCTCTGATCCTGAACACGGATCTTCGCCGGTACGAGATTGCCGAGCGGGTCGGCTATGAGTCCCCGGAGCATTTTAGCAAAATCTTCAAAAAGTACTTCGGCGTCAGCCCGAGTGAGTTAAAGAAGTAAGAACGGTCATACTTCACATAGTTTTAGACATGTTCGAAGGCTCCCCTGCTTTTTTAAAATAAAAGCTAGACATTAAATAAAGGAATGAGGGAGTCTGATGGAAGAAACGGTCATGTCACAAGGCCAGGCTCTGACGGAGCCCGGTCATCGTACCCGGCAGGAGCACAAGCGAAAGCCGCTGTGGAGGAAGTATTTATGGGGGTATTTATTCCTCGTTCCGGCTATTGCGATCTTTATCGTGTTTTTATGGGTGCCGATATTTAAAGGGATCTTTTACAGCTTTTTTCATATCGATTTTGTCAAAGGAAACACCTTCGTCGGGTTGGATAATTACGCCAACGTTCTGAGTAATCCCGACCTGCTGCTTTCCGTTCGTAATACACTCTATTTCATGCTGTTAACGTTTGTGATCGGCTTCTGGGTGCCGATAGCGGCTTCCATTGCCATCTCGGAGCTGAAGCTGTTCCAGGGCTTCGCCCGGATCGCGGCTTATCTTCCGTTTGTTGTACCCGGTGTCGTGCTCTACGGCATGTGGAGATGGATGTATGATCCGGTAGGTCCGATCAATGCCTTGTTTGGCTTCTTCGGGGCAGAGCCGGTATCGTTTATATCGGATAGCCGCTTCTCGATGGTGGCACTGGTCGTGATGGAAACGTGGCAGCAATTCGGCTCGGCAATGCTGATCTATCTGGCGGGGGTGCTCAGCATACCTAAAGATTGGTATGAAGCCGCCGAAATCGACGGTGCGGGCGTATGGGCCCGGATCAAATATATTACTCTTCCCTCGATGCGCAATCTGATTATACTCATGCTGATTCTGCAGCTGATCGGTACTTCACAGGCGTATCAATCGCAGCTCGCGATGCTGGACGGTGGTCCGAACAAGGCCACGCTCACCTATGCTCTCCTCACCGTAAAATATGCGTTTAACCAGCTGGATTACGGGGCGGGAACCGCAATGGGCGTCTTGATGTTCCTCGTGCTGAGCATACTTGGCATCCTGCAATTCAAGATGAACAGGGAGGAGTACTAGGATGAAAGAGAGAGGCATATTATCGACTTCGGATTTGAGAAAACCCTTGAATCAAGTGGTTTACGGCTTTATGGTGCTGTGTATTGCGGCAATGGCTTTTACGATGCTGTATCCGATCGGCATGACGATGTTCAACGGCCTGAAGAGCAACCAGGAGATCAACACGTTTCCTCCGCGATTTTTCCCTTCGGAGTGGCATTGGGATAACTTCCCGAAGGGGTGGGATTACATTGATCTGCCGATGTTTCTCAAGAATACGCTGTTTATTTTTGGCGGTAATTTGCTGGTGACCATTCTGGTATTGGGCCTTGCGGCATTCAGCATTTCGCGCATTAAAGTTCCGTATCACCGGGCGATTTATTTCTTCATTCTCATGACCTTGTTTATACCGGCATCGAGTTATATGATTCCGAATTTCGTCAATTTGAAGGAGCTGGGGCTGCTGAATTCCTACTGGGCGTTCTGGCTGCCGGCAGGGGCGAACGCTTACTTCTTCCTGTTGATCAAAAACTTCTTCGATGGCATTCATCCCGAGATATTCGAGGCGGCGCGCATCGACGGCGCTTCGGAGATCAGCAGCTTTCTGCGTATCGCGATTCCGCTGTCGGTCCCGATTTTTGCAACGCTTGCGATTTTTATTTTCTCGACTGCGTGGAATGATTGGTTCTGGCCGTCCCTTGTGATGCAGACACAGGACAAATACACACTGGCAACAGCCATCTACAAGTATGTGATCAATGCACGGAACCTGGACAGCAGCATTAAATTCGCGATCCTGTTCATGGTGATGGTGCCGCCTATCTTTGTGTTTCTGCTGTTCCAGAAGTTTATCATGCGCAGCGTCAGCCTCTCGGCCGTCAAAGGGTAGAAATAGCGTTTGCATGATCGTAGGCCTGCACATGATCGTCATATGAATGCACATCGTTCTTTCAGCGTTCCGCTTTTATGATGGAGATAGGAAAGAACATATTATTTCAATAAGGAAAAGGGGAGTATCCATGCGCAAGTTCTCAGCACTACTGATTTGCCTTATGCTGTTCAGCTCCTTGCTTGCAGCGTGCGGCGGCGGCAAAGCAGCTCCGGAGGTCACCAGTAAAGAGGGAGGGACCACCAATACAGGGGGGACAACCACGACACAGAATGAAGAGCCGAAAGAGGATGTCGCGGATAAAAAAGTAACGATCAAGATTCACTATCCGCTGCCGGATGATACCACACTGCGTCAGCAGGAGGATGATAAAATCGCGCGTTTCCAGGCGAAGTATCCAAACGTGACGATTGTGAAGGATGACTGGCAGTACAGCGTCAATGAAATTGGGGTAAAGATGGCTTCGAACGAAGCACCGACATTTTATAACACCTGGGCTACAGAGGCGCAGCTGCTCGTGGAGCGGGGCTGGGTAGCCGACATTACGGAGTTCTGGAACAACTGGGAGTACAAGGACGACATGAACCCTGTGCTGCAGGAGCAATTTATCGTAGACGGCAAGGTGTACGGCGTTACGCAGAACGGATACATCACGTCAACCATCGTGAACAAGAAACTGCTGGACGCGAAGGGAGTAGCATTGCCGCCGATGGATTGGACGTGGGACGATATGTACAACACGGCGAAGGGTGCCGCTGATCCGAAGGCAGGTATATCCGGTATTGCGCCAATGGGCAAAGGCAATGAGGCAGGCTGGAACTGGACCAACTTCCTGTTCGAAGCCGGCGGGGATATCGAAGTGAACGAGGACGGCAAAGTGAAGGCCGTGTTTAATTCGGAAGCCGGCGTGAAGGCACTGGATTTCTACAAGAAACTGAGATGGGAAGGAAATGCCATTCCCCAGGACTGGGCTCTCGGTTGGGGCGATGCTGTCAGTTCGTTCCAGCAAGGACGTACGGCTATGGTCATTGCAGGTGCATTTGACGTGATCCAGCCTGCGCTGAATGAAGGCGGCATGAAGCCTGAGGATGTGATCGCTTATCCAATGCCAGCTATGGAGAAGGGCGGAGCACACCACGGGATTCTGGGCGGCAACTACCTGGTCATCAACCCGAACGCCACGAAGGATGAGCAGGAAATGGCATTCCGTTACATTACGTTTGATTATTTTACGGATGATGCTCTGAAATCAGTGGAGGATACAATCAATGCCCGCAAAGCCGAGGGCAAATACTTCGTTCCGACACCGCTTGAATATTTCAGCGATGATTCGGAGTACGCAGCCAAGGTAAAAGCGATTTACGATAAATACGACAACGTGTACAAATATGATCCACAGCTCTTCAGCCTGCTGGAAGGCAAGCCGGAAGCGCAGTTTGGCACGCAGGACTATTATGCCGCGATGTCCAATGTCGTACAGGAATCGTTCTCGAAGGAAGGCACGGACTCCAAGAAGCAGCTGGACGATACGGCCAAGTTAGTACAGGAGAACTTCTTCGACAAAATCGAGCAGAAATAGGAGAGAGACCGGCGATGGTCGGCCTATCTTTAAAGAGAAATACGAACAACCCGCTCAAGGAATTCCTTGAGCGGGTTGTTCGGTTTTCAGGGGGCAAACATCGGTAGCATTTCCGTGTGGCAGGGTCACAACAGCCTGCGACAGTTTCCGCTGCTTCAATCAGAATCAGTAGATTTCGCGTGCATCCGCCGGCAGCTGCCGGACATGCCGCAGGAAGGCGCTCACGCGCTGATCCTGCCCCATGTCATAGTCAAAGCCAAGCTGCTTAGCGACATCCAGCGCGGTTCTGCGGAACAGCGCTCCCATCGTAAACAGCGCCTCCCATACCTCTTCGTAGGTTCCGCGAGGGTAGGTGGACATCAGCTCATTCCAGCTGTCCGCAGACAGGTGCTTGTTCAAGTACTTGCCGTTCTTGCCTACGCTGAGTGAGAAATCGGTCTGGGTTCCTACCTGCCACTCCAGCATTTTCATCAGCATCGGCCGCATGATGTTGTGAAGATGGTCCTGGGCATACAGGATTTCTGCCCGCCACAAGCCCTTGGCGACATACGTGGATACCCACCAGAACTCGTTGCAGCAATCCTCGAAAAAGGCTGCTGACGGACGCTGTACCCAGAAATCCTCGTCGGAAGGAGCAGGAATCTTGGGAAAGATTTGATCTTTATCCATTAAGATCTGGATCAGTTTGTCTTCCTTGCAGTATTTCTCCTTCTCCTCGATGGGAATCAGGGTCATGTCAATCCGGTTGCCGTCGGTAAATAACATCAGGTACGAGAACCAGCCTCCCAGATCAGGGGGAAACATAGCCATGTCTTCCGGCGTCTGCAGAATTATCCGTTCCCCGAAAACACCGATCCAATTCGGATCTTGAATGAAGCTGTCCATGTCCGTTACATGAAAGCTGATATCATAATCCTGAAATATATCCTTGGGCACATTCGGATTCGTTCTGGAGCCTTCCAGGGTCACGGCCCGAACCCGTTCGTCACGGGCTGCATAGCCCAGTACCAAATCCATCATCTCTTGTTCGCTTCTCATGTTATCCATGCCTCCGTATTCATATTTTTAGAGCAGCTTTATTCGAATCGGACAGGCAGGAGGTCCACGAATTCGGACCGCAGAAGCACCGCATGGATAGGAAGCCTGTTATAACTTGTTTAGGTGTTTTTTCATGGGCGTATCTCCTTGCGTCTTTTTGGATATATAGGATTAATTCTTCATGGCCTTAAATGATTCCTCCGCAGCAACCAGCGTGGCCTCGATGTCCGTATCCGTATGGGCCGTTGTCATAAACCAGGCCTCGTATTTGGAAGGAGCCAGGTTCACGCCGCGGTCCAGCATGTGGCGGAAGAAGGCAGCGAACGCTTCGCCGTCGGTGTCTTGCGCTTCATCATAGTTTGTAACCGGATGATCGCAGAAGTGGGTGGAGAAGGAGCCGCGGATCCGGTTGATGGTCAGCGGAATGCCGTAGCGGTCCGCGGAAGCCTGCAAGCCTTCCGTCAGCTTGATTGTCAATCGTTCCATTTCCTCGTAAATCCCATCACCCTGCAGAACCTCCAGACAGGCGATTCCGGCTGCGATGGAAGCGGGGTTGCCCGCCATGGTTCCAGCCTGATAAGCAGGGCCCAGCGGAGCGACCTGCTCCATCACGTGCTTGCGGCCGCCATACGCGCCGATCGGCAGCCCGCCGCCGATGATTTTGCCAAGTGCTGTAAGGTCGGGCTGAATAGCCTCGTGGTTAGCCAGGCCCGCGTAGGTTTGGCTGGAGCCGTAGTGGAAGCGGAAGGCGCTGATGACCTCGTCATAGATGACAAGGGAACCATTATCGTGAGTCATCTGGCATAACCCCTCCAGGAATCCCGGCTTTGGCATGACCATGCCGAAGTTGCCGACAATCGGTTCCACCATGACGGCAGCAACATCATCGCCCCATCGGTCCAGGGCAGCGCGCAGGCCTTCCAGATCATTGAACGGAACCGTAATCACTTCCGAAGCGATGCTGCTCGGAATTCCGGCACTGTCTGGGATTCCGAGCGTGGACGGACCTGAACCTGCGGCTACAAGGACAAGATCCGAATGGCCGTGGTAGCAGCCCGCAAACTTGATGATTTTGTTGCGCTTGGTATATGCTCGGGCTACACGGATCGTGGTCATGACAGCCTCGGTGCCGGAGTTGACAAAACGTACCTTGTCCATGGAGGGGATGGCTTCCTTCAGCATTTTAGCCAAGGTAATCTCAAGCTCGGTCGGTGTACCGTATAAAGTGCCATTTTGGGCAGCGGCTGTAATGGCGGCTGTAATATGTGGATGGGCATGTCCCGTTATGATCGGGCCGTAAGCCGCCAGATAATCAATATAGCGGTTGCCGTCCACGTCCCAGAAGTGGGCTCCGTTTGCGCGCTTCATGAAGACAGGGGCACCGCCTCCAACGGCTTTGAACGATCGGGAGGGACTGTTCACGCCTCCAACGATATGCTGGAGTGCTTCTTGATACAGGGTTTCTGAATGGTTTCTGGATGTAGACATTAGACTAAAACTTCCTTTCTTCATGAATCAGGACAGGTTGCTGAATGAAGTAGCGACCTGTCCTGATGCGGTATAGGGTGTTAATTGCGGTCTGTTGTTGTGGATGGAGTAGCGATGCTGTCGGAAGAACTGCTGGCAGGATCACTTTCCGTGCTCTCGCTGCCCTCGGTCTCTGGATCAGGCACCGGCGGATTCATGATATCCTGGATATACTGCTTCAGTGTATCCGGATTGCCAACGGTTAAGACGGCTGCGCCTCCAATGGTTTCTTCTTTCAGAAGTTTCATCGGAGGAACCTGCTCACTGCCGCTCATTTTGCTCTTATAGGCGACATTGGCGAGTTTCCACATATCCTCGACATCGAGGTTGGTATCAATATACGGGCTGACGGATTTCAGAATCTCCGGCAGCTTCATGATTGATGTGGTGGTCTGCATTTTCTTGGCTACGGCCTTCAGGAGTTCGCGCTGACGCTCGGTTCGAGTGAAGTCGCCCATCGCATCATAGCGGAAGCGGACGTATTGCAGCGCCGCATTACCATCAAGATGCTGCATGCCTTCTTTAAGTTCAATGTCGTATTCATTTTTATCTGCTTTACTGGAATAATTCATGTCCTTCTCAACATAGAAATCAACGCCGCCGACGGAATCAACCAACTTCATAAAACCTTGAAAATCCGTATAGACATAGTATTGAACCGGGATACCAAGCAAATCGCCTACGGCCTTCATCGCCGTATTCGGACCGTGCGTAATTGCCGTATTGATCCGGTTTCGATCATATCCAGGTATTTCTACGTAAGTATCGCGCAAAATAGAGAATAAGTGCATTTTCTTGGCTACGGGATCAATTGAGGCAACAAGCATACTGTCGGAGCGAGGGATTTCACCTTCCTCAAATCCGCGGGCATCGACACCCATGAGTAAAATGTTAACGGTCTCCGTTCCTTCCCACTCCGGTGGGGCAGGGGCTTTGGCATCCACTTTTTCAAGTTCCCGGAAAGGGGAGGATTCGCCTGATTTTTGAAGACTGTGCAAGCCGTCGTAGAATGAAACTGCATAATAAATGCCGTAGCCAATGACAGCTGCGAGCACGATGCTTACACTCCATATAATCGTCTTCTTTGTTTTTTTGGTCATTGTGTTCTTCCTTTCGGATTACGCTGATGAATAAATTCGATAGAACATTTGAATATTCGACATTCATTCTATTATAATTTTTTTCGAAAAGACAATCAATTTTACGGGCCATAAGGTCCGTACAGCAGGAGTTGAAGCCTTATCGTAGATCAAACGCAATTGACAATCGGAAGCCAGGTGCCGGACTTTTCACTTCCGGCTTCGAATGGGGAGAAGGTATCTTTAAGCGATTTTCGTGGACGCAAAGTCGTGCTGTTCTTTTATCCGAAAGATATGACGCCGACCTGTACCGAGGAGGCTTGCAGCTTCCGTGACCATTATGGTGCCTTGAAAGAGGCGGGTGCGGTCGTGATCGGAATCAGCCCGGATCCGCTGAAATCTCATGCCAAATTTATGGATAAGCATAGCCTGCCCTATTTGCTTCTGTCTGATGAGGAGCATAAGGTAAGCGAGATGTTTGGCGTCTGGCAGATGAAGAAGATGTTCGGCCGTGAGTATATGGGCATTATACGCTCCACCTTTTTGATTGATGAGAACGGGAAGATGACAGGGGAGTGGCGGAAGGTTAAAGTAAAAGGTCATGTCGAATCGGTTCTCACAGCCGTGCTGTCATAAGCTATATGAAGAACGGTCCCTCAGCATGCCTGGACAGGCATAATAAGGGACCGTTCTTTTGAGAAAATAGGACCGGAGGAATAGACCGGGTGGGAGGGATCAATGCTTCAAGAACGTACCCATCCGGTATTCGCGGAACGCTTCATTCACTTCTTCTTCCGTATTCATGACAAAGGGGCCGCGTGCGGCCACGGGTTCCTTCAAGGGTTCGCCTGCATACAGCACGAAGCGGAGGGGCTCCACAGCCGTTGCCTGGATTTCACTTGGCATTCCATCAATTCCGGCACCCAGCCACAGCACCTGATTCTGGGAGGCAGTCACACCTTGGCTTCCGAAGGTTCCGCTGCCCTCAAGGATATAGATGAAGCCGTTGTAGCTGCCGGGCAGGTCCTGCGCTATGGAAGCGCCAGGCTCAAGGATGGCCTCAACCATCGTAACCGGAACATGGTTTTTAGTGCCGGATACCACATTGCCGGATGAACCGGAAAAGACCCGTGCGATCGCACCCTTCTCTTGTCTGACCGGCATCTCCGCCCCCTTCAGGTTTTGGTAGCGAGGGGAGGTCATTTTCCGGTCACGGGGCAAATTGACCCAGAGCTGCAGGACATGAGCCGTTACGCCCTCGGAAGGGACTTCGTTGTGGATGACGCCGCTGCCGGCAGTCATCCACTGCACATCACCGGGCCCAAGCACCCCGCGTTGTTCGGAGACGCTGTCATAATGCTCGATGGTTCCGTCGATTACAAAAGTAACGGTTTCAATTCCCCGATGGGGATGGTCGTCGAATGAACCGGCTTGGAATTTGTCTTCCATCATGCCGAGAAACGGGTCGGATTGGGTCCAGTTACCGAATTCAATAACGGGTCCAGCGGCATGGATGGGGCTGTTGCGCCGGAGAACGACGTCTCTGACCTCTGCAATATCGCGTTTGAATACCGTTGAGTTGTTGTCCATAGCTTCTATCATCCCTTCTCATCTCGAAATAGGCCAAGAATCAATCCAAATCTGTATAACGAAGCTTCTTATAATAATGGAATTAAGATAACGCTAGCGAAGAACTCAAATTCAGTTTACTAGTAATCTGAATTAAAATCAAGTTCGCAAGAAAATATCAGATTCTAGTCTTTTTTCAAATATCGCCCCATATAATCTATCAGGAAACCGAACTCATAGAAACGATGGAGGTAGAGTTGATAATGAAAAACATGGTGCGGGTAACATCAATTGCAGTATTCTTCGGCGTATTGGCTGTTCTGATCATGATCGGTACGGGATTGGACTTCCAGCGGCCGATGGAGATATATGTAGAACAGGCTCCTCTGGCGACAGTACCCCTGGCAGTGCCTCAGCAGGCTGCACAGATGAAGGGGAAAGAGGTAAGCAAGCCCATCGTCATTACGGCAGACAAGGACAAACCCGCTGTGAACGCCGCACCTGTTTCATATAAAAAACTAACGGATAAAACGGTTTATCTCACTTTTGATGACGGGCCATCGGATTTAACGCTTGAGGTGCTTGATATATTGAAGCGAGAAGGAATTAAAGGCACTTTTTTTGTACTGGGCAAGGAAGCCGAGACCCGTCCGGAGATTATCAATCGCATCTATGAAGAAGGCCATACCATCGGGAATCATACATATGATCATCGTTACGACCAGCTCTACGGGCGTTTTCAGGATTTCTGGGGACAGATTAAGAAGACGGAGGAAGTCATCCGCTTGATTACGGGGGAGCGGCCGCAGTTGGTGCGAGCACCAGGGGGCACGGCAGGTCATTTTGACGAAGCCTATTTTCAATTGATGAAGCAGGGTGGCTATCATGTATTCGATTGGAATGTTGACAGTGGCGATTCCAAGTATAAAGGGGTCCCGGTTAAGGACATCGTAAAAGGGGCAACCACAAAAGTTAAGGGCAATGAGGCGATTGTGCTTCTTCATGATGGTAAAGGGCATGGCGAAAGCGTGAAGGCTCTGCCGGACATTATTTCTTATTATAAAAAGCAGGGGTACGCCTTTGAAGTGCTTTCGACAAAAACGCAGCCTGTTCAATTTACCGCACAGAAGGCGGCCCGAAAGGCTTCGCAGCCTTCGAAGCAGTGGATCACACAGGAAGTTGTTGCCAATGCCGCACTCTTTGAATCTGGAAGGACGCTCGCCGTGGAATTCGGCGGACTTGAAACCGCGTTTGCGGCAGGTGAATACAAGTTGGTGGACGGCCGGCTGATGGTTCCGCTGCGCTCCCTGGTGGAGCGGCTTGGCGGAAGCGTGTCCTGGAAGTCTCACAACAAAACCGTGCAGGTGAAGCTTGGAGGGAATCGCTGGGATGCGGACCCGGTGGGGGGCTTGCTGTTATCCCATCAAACAGGTGGCAAACCTGTGTCATCGGATGTGCATCTGATCGGCGGCACGGCTTGGATTCCGATTCGGGACGCGCTTGACTTTTCCGGCCACCCTGTTACAAGAGTGACATATGAAGAAAGCGAATATCGCGTTCTAACTTTGTAGTCGAAATTTGTATTTTATGTTTGTAATTATGCTGCACAAGTTATAGACTAGTACTTAGAGATATTTATCACAATCCCTAAGAATGTTTCAGAATAAAGGAGGGGGAAGCTTCCCCCTGCTTTATTTTTGGCGATAGATGAGTCACCCATAAGTTCGCACTTTTGTAAGTGATGCATAATAGATACCGGTTATCCCAAAATTAAACCTAGCCGGTTCGATCGTCGCCAAGTTCATCTTGGGAATTTACTTAAAGAAAAGGAGGCAATTCTTTATGACAGAAACATCTTCTCCACAACCGTCCGAAACTCCGGAAAATGTTGTAGGAAACCAAGAAGCTGCGGCGTCCAGCCGTCCTGATGTGCTGCTCGAACAACTGCTCAAGCCCGAGGTTCAGGAATCCCTTACAACTCTCGTGGACAATCTTCCTAAACTTACGGAAATGCTGTCCGTCATGACTAAAGCGTATGATTTCGGTAAATCCGTAGCTACGGATCCCGTGCTTGCGGAAGACACTATGGCTTCCCTCAGCGGATTCGCGAAGCCGGTAACGACAGCAGCAAAAAGCGTTGCATCTGCAGCTATCGAAGCCGGGGACCGTGTCCACGCTCAAGGCGACCAAGCTCAGATCGGTGTATTTGGTCTGATGAAAATGCTGAAAGATCCTCAGGTTCAAAAGGGTCTTCGCTATGCTCAGGCTTTTTTGGACGTTCTTAACGAGCGCGACCAACAAAACAAGCGTTAATCCATAAATCATACGAAGAACGGAGGATGGTCATGTCTAAACATATTTTAATTTTGGGCGGAGGCTACGGCGGCTTGCTTAGTGCACTTTCTGCACGCGAGCATTTCGGCGCATCTGCAAAAATCACGCTGATTAACCGTTTCCCAACCCATCAGATCATTACGGAATTGCACCGCCTGGCAGCAGGCAACATCGCAGAGAAAGCAGTAGCTTTGCCGCTGGATAAGCTTCTGCGCGGCGCGAACGTTGACCTGCGCATCGGCAATGTTAAGGAAATCAAGCCGGATGAGCGTTCGGTTTCCCTCGATGACGGCGGCAGCTTCACATATGATGCCCTGGTTATCGCTCTGGGCAGTGAAACTGCATTTTTCGGTATCCCGGGACTTCAAGAGAACAGCTTCATTCTGAAGTCTGTTAACGATGCAAACCGTCTGCGTGCTCACGTTGAGTCCCGCATTGCGGAATACAGCAAAACGAAAAACGAAGCGGACGCTACCATCGTGGTTGGCGGCGGCGGTTTGACCGGCGTTGAGCTTGTTGGTGAATATGCCGATATGAGAAGCGAGCTGGCTCGCAAATACGGTATCGATCCACAGGAAATCACGCTTTATTGTGTTGAAGCTGCTCCTTCCATTCTGCCGGGCTTCCCTGCTGAATTGGTTGACCGTGCGACAACAAGCCTGCAAAAACGCGGCGTGAACTTCCTGACTGGATTGCCTATTACCAAAATGGACGGCACCACCGTTGAGCTGAAAGATGGAAGCACCATCGAAACCAGCACATTGGTATGGACAGGCGGCGTACAAGGCAACAGCGTTGTCGCTAACTGCGGAATCGAAGTGAACCGCGGACGTGCGGTTGTGAACGAATTCCTGCAATCCGCTTCCCACCCTGACGTATATGTTGCTGGCGACAGCGCGGTTGTTATGGGACCGGAAGGTCGTCCGTTCCCGCCGACAGCACAGCTGGCATGGCAAATGGGCGAGCTGATCGGATACAACATGTTCGCTCAATTGAACGGCGGCGCACCAGCTTCCTTCGCACCGGTATTCTCCGGTACGCTGGGCAGCTTGGGACGTAAAGATGCCATCGGTACGATCGGCGCGAACAAGACCCAATTGAAAGGTCTGCCTGCAACCTTGATGAAGGAAGCGAGTAACATGCGTTACCTGTCCCACATCAACGGTTTGTTCACACTGGCTTACTAAGCCAAAGGGCGGCATTATACGAATACAAAGAGATGGACCCGGAGTTATTCGGGGCCATCTCTTTTTTTATATGGAGATGACCTCGGTGAAGTGAAGCACAGGCTCCAAACATAAGCAGATCGACTTAGGGACAATCATCTTAAAACATAATACGATGTATACACCCGGGAGCAGAGCGAGTTCTGGGTTATGCCAGATACGGGGACTTGGGGAGAAGGCGGGAAGGGGGAAAGCAAACGGTAGAGGAGGTGGAAGAGGAGAGCTTGAAGGAGGAAATGAGGTAAGAAGGCTAAGTATTTATGTAAGCGCTATCAAAAAGAGATTCATCATTTTCATTTACGAAACGGAGGGAGTTTGTATGCGGGGATATCATCGTCTTCATTCGATTGTCATTCAGCTGTTTTTGTTTTTTTTCATCGGCACCACACTCCCGGTACTTATTATGGGTTTCCTGTCGTACAACAAATCGGCATCAATTGTGGAGGAACAAGTCAGTAAAGTTGCCTCTCTCACCATTACTCAAGTCAGTGACAAACTGAATATGTTTTTCAAGAAACTGGACGATTCCTCGATGATGGTGCTGAACAGCAAGGTGGTGCACGGCATTCTGGAGGATCAGGATATGAGCAAATATGATCTGACGCTGAAGGTGAAGGAGGGAAAGGATCTGTTGACCTCCATCATGATTAACTCGCCGGAAATATTGGATGTGTATGTATTCGATGTGCTGCGGAACAATTCGGTCCTCAGTGCCGATTCCCTGATGTCCATCCCGGACCAATGGGATTCCGCTTGGTATCAGTCGATTCTGGAAGCTAACGGCCAGGCGGTATGGTTCGGCCTGTCCGATACCTCCTACCTGAAGCAGACGGGAATGGGATTTCCGGTATTCGGCCTGGGCAGGGCGATACGGAGCTGGGATACGGGGGAGATTGTGGGGGTGATGTTCATCGAGATCATGGGGGATGTCCTGATCGACGAATTAAACCATGTCCAGTTCGGTGATACAGGGTATATGTACGTGGCCAATGATGAGAACCGTTACTTCTATCATCCCGATCCCTCCATGTATGGGAAGCAGTCCCAGATCAAGCTGCCGACGGGTCTGACGGAATATAACCTGAACAACAATAAAACACTCATGATTCCGTCGCGCCTGAACAATGGCTGGCATGTGGTTGGGATGGTACCGCTTAAGGAGCTGACGGCGGACTCGGCCAGCATCCGGAGTTTCACCGTCTGGATTGTCTTCGGATCGATCCTCGCAGCGATCGGCATCGGTTATTTCATGACCCGGCGGATTGGCAATCCGCTCGTCCAGCTAAGCAGGCTTATGCGCAGAAGCGAAGCAGGAGATCTATCGGTCCGGAGCAAGAATGTAGGTTCCAGTGAAATTGGGCAGCTGGGAAGAAGCTTCAACAAAATGATTGAGCAAATTGATCTGCTGATCAGGCGGATTGCCGCGGAGGAGTCCGAGAAGAAAAAAGCGGAAATCCGCGCACTGCGGTACCAGATTAATCCCCACTTTCTCTACAATACGCTGAATTCCATCCGCTGGATGGCCAAGCTTAACCGGACTAACGACGTGGATCAATCGGTCACCGCCCTTGTTCATCTGCTGGAGGGGAGCCTGGAGCGCAATGGCGTGTTCATACGGCTCGGCGACGAGCTGGAGCAGCTCCGTAAATACATGATTATTCAGAATTACCGTTACGACCATCAGATTGAACTAAGGATCGATTGTCCTGAGGATATGGAGGACATCCATATTCCCCGGATGCTGCTGCAGCCAATTGTGGAGAATGCGATCTTTCACGGGATTGCGCCGCTGGATGACACGGGCGTGATTCAGATCAGGATTTCATCGCAGCAGCAGGATGTCCTGGTACAGATCGAGGACAATGGGATCGGCATAAGACCTGAGCGAATAACAGGACTGCTCTCGCATGATCAGGATCACTCCAAACACGGCATGACCCATATCGGGCTGCGTCATGTTCACCAAACGGTCCAGCTGTATTATGGCAGCGGCTACGGAGTGTGGGTGGAGAGCCGGGAACACGAAGGTACACGGGTCACTATCACCTTTGCCAAGGAAAGGGGGGACGCTTATGTACAGAGTGCTGCTCGTGGATGACGAGGCAATCGCTCGTACAGGACTTCGATCCACCTTCGATTGGGAGAAGCACGGTTATCGGCTGGTCGGAGAGGCCTCCAATGGACAGCGGGCAATGAAGTGGATTCTGGATGGGGATCTCGACATTCTGATTACGGATATCGCGATGCCCGTCATGGATGGCTTGGAGCTGACCCGACGGACCCGAGAGCTGTGTCCATGGGTGAAGGTGCTGCTGCTCAGCTGCCACAGCGATTTCGAATTCGTGCGCGAAGGCATCAGGCTTGGCGCATCGGATTATATTCTCAAGCCGACGCTGGACCCGGACTCGCTCGGTGCCATACTCGATCAGATGCGTTCGAAGCTGGAAGAGGAGCGGCAGATGCAGCGGATTCTGACGGAGCATGAGCAGCAGCAGCGGCGGAACAAGAAGAAGGCCGATGAGAAAATACTGTTTCAGGCCTTATCCGGCGATCCAAATGCGATAGAAGATTTGGAAGCCAGGAGTCATGGCGGCTCTTATATGATGGCTGTGCTTCAGCTTGATTCCGACATAGGAGATCGGGCGGCGGGGGGACAGCAGAAGGATTGGCATGACAGAATCGAACGGCTTCTGGAGCTGTTATATGACCAGGTCCCGGAAGCGCTGGCAGCGCGGCTGGAAACGGACCGGATCGCGGCCTACGTACCAGTGCGTCCCGAAGAGAGGCGGGAAGTCAGCGAAGCGGGCATCAAGCTGCCAATTCGCTGTATCATCGGATTGAGCCGAGGCTTCAACAGCATAGGCAAGCTGCATGAGGCTTTTCAAGAAGCCGTTGAAAGTCTGGAGGGGCTTTTCTTTTATAGGGATAAACAGATTCTTCATGCGGAGGATAGGCTCCTCGTGGATGCCGAATCGGCACAGGAAGGTTCAACTTCCGGACTGTATGGCTTTAGAGCGGGGCTGGCTGTTGGGAATATGGATAAAAGCGAAGTGGAGCTGCAGGCGATCATGGAGCGCTGGAAGCCTGGAAGGATGAACAAACCTGCGGTTCTTAAAGAAGCAGAGGGCATTCTGGGACTGCTGGCCATGCATTATCTCCCTGGCGGTCCGGCGCTGCCCCAGGCAGGAGAAGCGGGGCGGCTTCGATCGGTGGAGGAGGTAAAAGGGCTTGTTCTTGAAGCTTTCCGCATGCTGCGTGAGGAAGCCATCCGTCACCCCGTCCCGGAATCCACGCTGCATGAGCGGATTGTGCTGCAGGCTGTTCAATATATTAACGCCCGCTTTACCGAGCCCATATCTCTGCAGGAGGTGGCGGACGACGTGGCTGTAAGCCGCAACTATTTTAGTGAAATGTTCAAGCGCGTCACCGGGCACAACTTTATCGATTATGTGATCGACCTTCGACTGAAACGCGCCAAGGAGCTGCTCTCCACGACCTCGCTCAGAGTGTATGAAGTGGCTGACCGATCCGGATTTAATGATGTGAAATACTTCAGCAAATTGTTCAAGAAGCTGGTAGGGATTTCGCCGGCTGAGTACCAGGGACAGCACCGTAAATGATCAAAACTTCATAGATCGGAAAAGAAGCCACTTTTTCGGAACATAATCCGTTCAAATGCTTTTTGCCAAAATTTTATAATTAAAGCGGTTACAAAGTGCTGTGCCAGCAAAACTAAATCGGGTTTGAATGGAGGAAATGAAATGACAAGGAAACAGGTAAGAGGGTCGTTGCTTGTAATCATTCTTCTACTATCATCCATGTTTCAGGCGTGTGGAGGAGGCGGAACTACGGAGGGCGGAGATTCGGGAAGCAGCGAGAAGGTCAAGATTAAATGGGCGAGCTGGGGGAATCCCGGAGAGCTTAGCCGCTACCAGGAGCTGACCAAGGATTTCAACAAGAAGCATCCTGATATCGAAGCCGAATTCATTCCAATTCCCGGCGAGTATGATCAGAAAATATTAACCCAATTAACGGGAGGGACGGCGCCGGATATTTTTTACGCCGGTGACGGTCTGATCGTGAAATTGATCGAGAATCAAAGCATTGAGAATTTAACCCCCTACATGGATGCCCCGGAGAGCTTGATCAAGAAGGAGGATTACTTCGAGGGCTTGTGGGGAGCAGCGGTGCGGGATGGGCAGACTTACGGCGTGACGGTGGATTGCAACCCGATGGTGCTGTGGTACAACAAGAAGGTGCTGAAGGAAGCGGGTATAACCGAGATGCCTGCCGATCTTCAGGCGAATGGACAATGGACCTGGGACAAGTTCAAGGAAATGTCGGACAAGATCCGGGACAGCAAGAAATACGGCTACGTGCTGGATAATTCCTGGAACAGTTATCACAGCTGGGTTACCTCGAATGGAGGCCAGGTCTACGATGACGAGGGGAATTTCGTGGCGGCTTCGGATCCCAAGGCAATGGAGGCTTTCAAGTTCCTGTACGACAACGTGAAGTCCAAGAACATTACGTTCTCCGGGACGCTTCCCAAAGGGCAGGGCGGGGACGCCATGTTTATGTCCAACCAGGTCGGATTTGTTGCTGCGGGACGTTGGTATCTGCCGCTGTTCAAGAAGAATCAAGGACTTGAGTATGACGTGGTAACTTGGCCTACCAACACCGGCAACAAAATCGAGCCGGCCGGTATCCCAACGGCATTCCTGGTCATGAACAAGGCAGCGAAGAATAAGGAAGCAGCCTATACCTTTTTCTCCGAGTATGTAAGTAAAGAAGGTCAACGTTACCGCCTGCAGGGCGGCGGCAATGCGGTCCCGTCGGTACAAGGCACGGATGATGTGGTCCTGGAAGGAAATCTGCCGGAGCATGCCCAGTTATTCCTCGATGCTCGTGAGATCGGGTATTCCCTGACGCCGTTCGAGGCGGGCATTCCGGGTCTCGGCCAGGATATCACATCCAAATTCGAGGCACTGTGGCTGAAAGATCAGGATCTTGAAAGCTCCCTGCAGGACATTCAGGATATGGCTAATAAGAAAATTCAGGATTACAAGAGCGGCAAGAACTGATCAAGCTCTGGAGAGGAACGGTGAGAAGATATGAAGACGCAGCCTGCTGGAAGCCCCGGAGCCTCTCCTTCTCCGGAGCAGCTCCCGGAGAGGAGAACAACCTCCTTAACAAGCAAGACATCCGACGGTTTATGGGGCTACTTTTTTATCCTTCCCCAGATGATCGGACTGATCGCTTTTTCATTAATTCCGCTGATTTCGGCTTTTGTTATCAGCATGATGAACTGGGACGGGATGGGAGCCAAGAAGTTTATCGGACTCCAGAATTTCATATCCCAGCTTCAGGATGAGGAGTTCCATATCGCCCTGGTCAACACGGTGTATTATACGATTCTATCGGTACCGACAGGCATTATTCTGGCCATGCTGGTGGCGGTAGGCTTAAACCGGGTTCGCGGGAAAATCCTGTACCGGCTGATCTACTTCATGCCGAACATTACAATGTCCGTCGCAGTGGCCGTTGTGTTTATGTGGCTGTTCAACGCAGACTTTGGGCTCATTAACATGTATCTGCAGCAATGGTTCGGTATTACGGGACCTTCCTGGCTGACGGATTCCAGATATGTCATGCCCTCGATTGCCCTCTTGAGCGTATGGATGGGACTCGGGGGGAACATGGTGCTGTTCCTTGCCGGACTTCAGGGGATATCCAGAAGTTATTATGAGGCAGCCGAGATTGACGGTGCAGGCAAATGGCAGCAGTTGATTCATATTACGATTCCACTGCTGTCGCCGACAACCTTTTTTGTAACGATCATGTCCATTATCGGTTCCTTCCAGGTGTTCGACCAGTCCTTTGTCATGACCTCCGGCGGACCGGCGAAGGCGAGTTATACTCTCGTGTATCACATTTACGAGACAGCCTTTGCGGACTTTACCTTCGGCAAGAGCACGGCGTCAGCCGTCATCCTGTTTGTGATGATCCTGTCGCTCACCTTGTTCCAGATGAAAATGTCCAAACGGTGGGTTCATTACGAAGACTAACGGATTCATGCGAGGAAGGAGGAGGAGAATGAATGATACATCGGGGATTGAGAATGTCCACCGTCGTGCTGCACATCGTTCTGATCATAGGTGCTTGTATTATGGCACTGCCGTTTGTCTGGATGGTGCTCAGCTCGCTCAAGGATTTGTCGCAAGTATTCGTGGTGCCGCCCAAATGGATTCCGGACCCGTTCATCTGGTCCAACTATAAGGATTCCCTGACGGCACTGCCCTTCGGGCGCGCATACTTTAACAGCTTTTATATCAATATGATCGTCGTCCTTTCACAGCTAGTTACCTGTTCCATGGCAGCCTATGCTTTTGCCAAAATCACGTTCCCGTTTCGGGAGCCGCTGTTCATTCTGTTTCTGGCCACCATGATGGTGCCGGGACAAGTGACCATCATTCCGCTATATCTGATCATGAAAAATATCGGATGGCTGGACACGCATCTGGCGATTATTGTCCCTTCGGCGCTGCTCAACGCATTCGGGGTGTTTCTGCTCCGGCAATTCTTCCGGGGAATTCCGAAAGAGATGGAGGAGGCCGCGATTGTGGATGGCGCGAACCGCTGGACGATCTACGCCCGGATCATGCTCCCTTTGATTAAACCGGCGCTGTCGGCACTCGGCATTTTCACCTTTCTCGGGATGTGGAACAACTTCTTTAATCCGCTGATCTTTCTCAGCAGCACGGATAAGTTCACCGTTCCGATGATGCTGAATCTGTACCGCGGCATGTATTCCACAGACTGGACACTGATGATGGCGGGGGCTTCCATAGCACTGATTCCGGTCCTTATCGTATATATCATCGGCCAGAAATATATTATTGAGGGCGTCACCTTATCGGGAATTAAAGGGTAGCTGATAGGTGATAGAAATAACCCGTAAGCTGGATTCTTAGATGACAGAATCCGCTTGCGGGTTATTTGCGTTCTGCGCCTGAATGGCCTTGTAGAACCAGGCACCATCACGATTAGCGTTCACATCAATTTATACAAGTCAGTATATTCTCATAGGTATACTAGTATGGTAGTATAAGTAAAATGAGTGCGCTTACATTAATACGCTTCACTAAGGGAGACGATGACGATGTTCAATGTACTTCTGGTGGATGATGAACCATGGGTCCTGGAAGGGCTTAGGACCATGATTGACTGGAACCGGTTCGGATTCCAAATATGCGGAGAAGCTCTGAGTGCTCCGGAAGCGTTGAAGTTAATAGAACGATTGCAGCCGGAGCTGGTCATGACGGATATCCGCATGCCTGTGCTGAACGGTCTGGAATTGATTGAGCACAGCAATCGGACAATGCCCCATCCACCGAAATTCGTGATTCTGAGCGGATATGATGATTTTGGATACGCCCACAACGCCATGCAGCAGCGGGTTGCGGAATATTTGCTCAAACCGATTGATGATGAAGAGATCGAAGCTCTGTTAGCCAGACTGAGCCATGTGATCCGGGATGAGTATGAAACCGAACATAGCCATCAGATGAAAGCGGGCATCGCCATCCATTATCTATTGAATCGATTAATTCAGGATGGGGATAACCACGATATAGCGGAGCAAGTCCGCAAGGCGATGTTGATCCAGGGAGAGCCGGAGCTTCGGTGTCTATTGATAGATACGGAGTCCTCGGGCATGGACTTGATGAAATGGATTGCCAATCATGGCCCCGAGGGACTGCTCGGATGCTTTCAGGATAGCAGCGGCAGTCTCGGAGTCCTGCTTCGTGTTGAGCAGCAGGCCCCTGATGACGTTATGGAAACCGCGCTTCAATTGCAGTCCGCACTGGTCCAGGAGCTGGGAGGGCCGGTTATCGTGGCATTGAGTGCCATGGGGAGAGGAATTCAGGCCGTCGGGGAGCTTTACCGGCAAAGCGCGGAGGTGCGTCATTATAGACGAAGCCAAGGAAGAAGCGGCGTGTTTTGTTATCAGGAGCTGAGGAGAATGGCCGATTCCCGGGAATTTCCGTTCGGGCGGGTCGAAGATTTAATGTCGATGATCCTGGCAGGGGAGTCCCAACCAATCGAAGCATGTTTGGAGCGGATCTTCGCAGTCATGACCGATTACATGCCGGATCTGAGAGCCATTCGGGCCGATGTGGCTGATCTGGAGTTGTCGCTGTGCAGAACAATCGCCGAGATGAATGGGGATCCGGATATTTTCATGAACAGGCTGCAGGAGGAGCTTGGCAATCTGGATGATGCCTGCAATGGTGCAGCGCTTAAGAACTACGTGCGGCATCTCGCGCTCCAAGCCTCCTCACTGCTCGCTGAGTTGAGGAAGCACAACGAGCACAACACGATTTTTCAAGTGATTCAGTATGTCGACCGGGAGTACCGGAGTAAGCTGCAGCTTCAGGAGTTGGCACAGCATTTTCACATGAACGCCACCTATTTGGGACAGCTGTTCAAGAAGCACGCAGGCAGGCCTTTTAAGGAATATGTCAATGACAAGCGGATTGAAGAGGCCAAGCTGCTGCTGAAGCGAAGCGGGATGAAGGTGTCCGAGGTTGCACAGCATGTCGGGTTCCCGAACGCGGACTATTTCATCCATAAATTTAAGATGACAACCGGGATGCTGCCCTCGAATTACAAGAATAATGAGGATAGCAAGCTGCGCTAATCCGGGAGGGTGCCTTTTATGAAGAGGATGTTCGGACGGGGAAATTTCGTAAACGATATTCCACTGAAATATAAATTCTTTCTTATTTTTGTCATAGGTGTGCTGCTGCCTATTCTGGTGATTAACTTGATGTTCATGGATCGAATGTCGGAGCTGATCAGGGAGAGAGAAGAGCAGAACCTTGACATATCGATGGAGCGGGCAAGAAAGGATATCCATAATTTCATAGACGGCGGCGTGGCAGTAAGCCATGCCCTGAGCACCGATAAGACACTCTACGAAATGCTCGATCGGGAATATGAGTCGCAATTGGATTTCTATGAGACCTTTGATGAACAGCTGCGGAATCGGGTAATCAGCTACATTCCGGTCAACAACCAGATTCAGCGAATCAGTATCTTCACCGGCAATCCCTCCATTGTGTCCGGGGGCAACTATCATGTGATCAATGACGATGTGCTTGATAGTGATTGGTTTAAGCTGTGGAGCAATTCGACCCACCCGGTGCTGGTGGCAGCATACAGGGCAACGGAGGCGAATAACTCCGCTTCGACGGTTCCGTATTTAAGCGTGATTGAGAAAATGGCTTATTTTGATAACTATGACACCTATGAGAAGCTGCTTCGAATTGATATCGACTTAAGCAAAATCTATGACGTCATTGTACGGGAACGCGATTATCTGGATATGTATTTAGTGAACGAGAACAACGAGATCATCATGTCGGCCAGCAGCGGTTACGAGAGAGGGAAGTACGATGCTTATCCGGTGTTTGACTTGGAGCAGTACGATGAAGAGGATCGGCATGTGTTCTCCATCGGAACGGCCAGGTATGTTAAGGGATGGAAGCTGATCGGCATAACCCAGGGCAACCGGATAACGAGCGCCATGCTGGACATGCAGCTGTTTACCGTCATTTTGGCAGCTGTGGTTACGCTGATCGCTGCGATTTTTATTACGGTTATGCTCAGGTCTTACAATTACCGTGTGAAGCGACTGTCCCGTCATATGCAGAAGGTGAGCAATGAGAAGTTTGATCTGATCGAAATTGATGAAGGACGGGACGAAATTGGCGGACTCATCCGTAATTTTAATCAGATGACAACGAAGATGAACTCTCTGATCAACAATGTGTATAAGCTGGAAATTCAGAAGAAGGACCTGGAGATGGAGCGGGTCCGGGCTGAATTGAACTTTTTGCAGAGCCAGATGAATCCCCATTTCCTGTTTAATACCCTTAACGCGATATTAGTGGTCTGTACGAAGAACCAATATTCGGATGTGACGGACATCATTAAGAGTTTGTCCAAGCTGCTCCGCAGATTATTAAGCTGGAGAGAGGATTTGGTCTCTGTTGAGGAAGAAATAAGGTTTATTGAAATGTATCTCAAAATCGAAAAGTTTCGGTTTCGGGATAAATTTGAATATCAATTCCATATCGATGTGGAAGCGCTTCATTGTAAAATACCGAAAATGAGCATTCAGCCTCTCGTTGAGAATGCCTGCAAATACGGTCTGCAAACGGTGGATGGAGCCGGTCTTGTTACGATCAGCGCTTCCGTAGCCAGCGACTATCTTCATATCGTCATCTCGGATAACGGGAAGGGCATTGAGCAAGACAAGCTCCGGGACATCATCCTGTCGGTTCGCAACGAGCAATTCTCGGGCAACAGCTTTGGTATCCGAAATGTCTACCGGAGGCTGGAATTGTACTATAACGATCATGTCATTTTCAATATTGCCAGCAGCCCGAATCAGGGGACAACGGTTTCGTTCGAGATTCCGATCAAACTGCTTGAAACTCAGGAGCAAGGGAGCGGAGGAGGGGAGAGCCATGACATTCAACGTGCTCTTGATCGATGATGAACCGGGTGCGCTGGAAGGGCTTGCGCTGTGGATTGATTGGGAACGCCTTGGGTTTAACATCTGCGGGACTTGCAGCAACGGACTTGAAGGGCTGCAGAAGATGGTTGAATATAAGCCGGATTTGGTCATCACGGACGTGAATATGCCGCTCATGGACGGACTTCTCATGATTGAAACGTGGCAGCAGGAGTATCCCGACAGCGGGGTTAAGTTTGTAATCATGAGCGGATACAGCGAATTCGAATATGCAAGGAAGGCACTGCGCCATGGAATCAACCACTACATACTGAAACCTGTTATCGGGGAAGAGGCCGAGGAGGAATTGAGCAGGATTCATGAGGAGCTTGTGCAAGAGAAGAACAGATTCAATCTCGGGGTCATTGCCATGCGAGAAGAAGCCATTTCTCTGATCAAGCATTCACTGCTGGAGCTGCCGCTTAAAGATAGCGGGCTTGTGAAACTTCAGGCAATATCCTCGGCGCGTGAAGCATGGAGTTGCTGCCTGATCCAATCGGAGCCTTCCCTGATGGCAAGCGTCAGGGAGACGATTGCCAGTTTGTCCGTTCAGATGGAAGGAGAGTATGTGATCGATCTGGAACCGAACCGAATAGGTTTGGTTTATGGACATTCCGCAAGCGGAGAGAGCGAGTCTTCTGATACGCTGCGGGAGCTGCTCCACCGTCATGCCGGTCAGCGGTTGATTGCGTCAGAGGGAGCGACTGAGCCTTCTCTTCTGAATATCCATCGCTGCTACCTGACCGCGAAGGAAGCCATCGAGCATAAATTTTATGATACGGATTATGGTGGAAGCATTTCTTATCGTGAGATACGGGATCAACCGTTTCACTATCATTATCAGATCAGCCTGATGGATGATGTGATCAGGTCTGTGGAGCTGCTGGACAAGGCGGGGTTCCGTGAAGCTGCCACCATCGCGGCATCCGCATTTCGAGAGCTTTGGATCGCACCTGGAATTGTGAAAAAAATGGTGATCCATGTCCTGTACAGGATCATAGGCTTGGTGAAAGAGGCAGAGGGCGCTGAGCCTCAAAATCTGTCCAGCAAATACAACGTAGCCGGATTAACAGACGGGGTCACCCATCTGGATGACTTGATCGGGGATTTGATACGCTGCGGCGAAGAGTGTATTGAGCATCTGCTCGTACAGCAAGCACGGCAATCGCAAGGAGTAATACAAGAAATCAACCATTATATCCATTTGCATTACCGCGAGAATCTAACCATTAAGAGATTGGCGGAACTCTTTTATTTACATCCTGTCTATCTCGGCCAACTGCTGATTCGAAAGAACGGTATTGGCTTCAGTGAACTCATCCATAATTTGCGGATCGATGAGGCCACCGCGCTGCTGAAGCAGAACAAGCTCAAGAACAGCGAGATTGCGGATCGGGTCGGTTATAGCCACTACAACCAGTTTCTTAAGCATTTTGAAAAAAGATGGGGCATGTCGCCGAATGAATTCAAAAGCGGGATGTTCTAAAGTTTTTAAGGTTAATGCTTTAGTTATAGTATAGTCCGACTTTGAAAGCGCTTTTAAAATATAGATAGGTTAACCACATTATTACGGAGGTGCTTTTATGGGGGGAAAGACAAAATCATGGCTTCGGCTCAGCACGGTATTGCTGTTGTCGCTCAGCGTTGTCCTTGGGGGCTGCGGGAGCGGAAACGGAAATAATGCGGCCACGCCGGAAAAAAAGGACTCCGCGGAACAAACAACACCCGGAACAGACGGGAATAAGGTAGAGCCATTTGAAGTCAGTGTCTTTATCGGCGAGGCTGGCCAGCAGCCGACGCCGGATAACAAAATTTATAAGAAGATCAAGGATGAGTTGGGTGCCAGCTTCAACTTTGAGTTTCTGGCTGGCGACATCAATCAGAAGCTGGGCGTCATGATAGCCGGTTCTGATTATCCGGATATGATGACTGGAAATACGAAACTTACAGCTGCCGGTGCTTACATTCCACTGGAAGATCTCATTGAAGAGCATGCTCCGAACTTGAAGAAGCATTATGAAGATTACTGGAACATGATGAAGGACCCTAATGACGGGCATATCTATATTCTTCCGAACTATGGCGTGTTCAACGGTAAATTGAACAGCTCCTGGTATTCAGGACCGGCATTCTGGATTCAGAAGGCTGTGCTGGAGGAGTTCGGTTATCCGAAGGTCAAAACGCTCGACGAATACTTTGATCTGATCGGCAAGTACAAGGAAAAATATCCGACGATCGACGGCAGTCCAACGATCGGGTTCGAGATCTTGAACTATGACTGGAGAAACTGGGGCCTGTTCAATGCACCGCAGCATTTGATCGGACATCCGAATGACGGCGGTGTTGTTGTCAAGGATGGAGTTGCCGAGGTGTTTGCCAACAAGGATTACGCCAAGCAGTATTACCAGAAGCTGAACGAAATGAATGCGCAGGGCCTGATTGATAAAGAGACTTTTGTGCAGAACTACGATCAGTATCTTGCCAAGTTATCCAGCGGAACGGTTCTCGGCATGTTCGACCAGCACTGGAATTTCCAGAATGCTGAGAATTCCCTGATCACGCAGGGCAAGGACGAAAGAACGTACGTCGGCCTTCCGCTGGTCTATGATGAGAACACCAAGGATCATTATCGTGACCGTGCACCGCTCAATTTGAATAATGGATTCGGCATCAGCGTGAATGCCAAGGATCCCGTGAAGATTCTGAAGATGCTGGATGCGTTGATTACGGAAGATTGGCAGAAAGTGCTGAGTTGGGGGATTGAGGGCGAAGATTACATCGTGAATGAGGAAGGCCGCTTTATGAAAACGCAGGAGCAGCGTGATGCATTTACGGACGGAACCTGGAAATTGGCAAACAAAGCAGATGCGTTCTTCGGTTTCGCGCCAAAAATCGAAGGAAGCTTCAGTGACGGAAATGCTACGGATGCTGCGGCTCAGCCTGAGGAGTACAAAGCCGGTCTGAAGGAGTATGACAAGAAATTCCTTGAAGCGTACGGCTTCGACAGCTACGTGGATTTCTTCAGCGAACCGCCGGAGAATGAGGTTGCTTACCCGGCATGGACCATCGATCTGGTTGAAGGATCGGAAGCGAAGGTGGTCAATACCAAGCTGAACGACCTGTCTACCAAATTCCTGCCAAAAGCGATCCTGGCTAAACCGGCAGATTTCGAATCTGCATGGAGCGAGTATACGGCTGAAATCGGTAAGATCAACATTAAAGCCTATGAAGACCGCATTAATGAACAGATCCAGTGGAGAATTACGAACTGGAGCAAATAATGTTCAGGCAAGGTCAGGAGGTGGAGGGCGTGCAATTAGCCTTCCACTTTCTAAAATTAAGGTTTGTGGGGAGAGCAGCTTGATATGGATGAGACCTTAGCGAAAAAGAGAGCCGTCCGAAATCCCAAGAGGGGAAAGAAACAGCCAATCACATGGAACCTCATCAAAAATCAGAAACAGCTGATTATGATGTCCGTCCCGCTGATGCTGTACATTATATTGTTTGCCTATGTTCCGGTATGGGGCTGGACGATGGCTTTCCAGGATTACAAGCCAGCCAAGGATTTCGGAGAACAAGCCTGGGTAGGCTTTAAGCACTTCAAGTTCCTGTTTACGGACGACAACTTTTTGCGCGTGCTGCGCAATACGGTGGGTATGAGTTTGATTAACCTCGTGCTCGGGTTTGTTACCGCCATTATACTGGCGCTGCTGTTAAACGAAATCAAGAAAGTGTTTTGGAAACGAACCGTTCAGACCATCTCGTATCTCCCTCACTTCTTGTCCTGGATTATCGTAACGGGCATCGTGGCTACCTCTCTTGCCTCTGACGGGATCATCAACGATCTCCTGATGAAACTTCAGGTGATTAAAGAACCGATCCTATGGCTGAGCGAAGGGAAATACTTCTGGGGAATCGTAGGGGGCTCCCATGTCTGGAAAGAGGTTGGCTGGAACACGATCATCTATCTGGCCGCCATCGCTTCCATCGATCCTGCGCTTTACGAGGCAGCTGAGATAGACGGGGCCAGTCGTTATCGCAAGATGCTTCACGTTACGCTTCCTGGCATCAAAGCAACGATCGTTATTTTGCTGATTATGTCCATCGGCCATATTCTTGAAGCTGGATTTGAAGTGCAGTATCTGCTTGGCAACGGGCTTGTGGTGGACTGGGCAGAGACGATTGATATATTCGTATTGAAGTACGGGATTGCCCAAGGAAATTACTCGATGGCGACAGCCGGCGGTATATTTAAGACGGTTGTCAGCGTCACCATGCTGCTGCTTGCCAACTGGACCGCGAAGCGGCTTGGGGAAGAGAGGTTGTTATAGACATGGCAAATCAACAACTCAGCCCGCAGAAAGCGGCAAATGCGCCAGTGAAGAAAAATATTGTAAGAAACCGTGTCGAGCCGGTTCTATTTAATACCTTTAACACGGTGTTCATGATTTTCCTTGTTATTGTTACGCTGTACCCGTTCCTCAACACAATTGCGGTATCGTTTAATGCCGGGAACGATACGATTCGCGGCGGAATCTATCTGCTGCCGAGAGAGTGGACGCTGCAGAATTATAAGGCTGTATTCGCCTCAGGAACGATCTACAATGCATTCTGGATTACGGTGGCCAGAACCGTTCTCTCAACCGTATTGAATATCTTCCTGACCACGATGCTGGCATACACCTTAAGCCGGCGGGAATATGCCTTCCGCAAGCCGATTACACTTGTTTTTGTATTGACGATGTACTTTAACGCCGGTTTGATTCCAGGATATTTCCTGATCAAGGACCTGAACTTGCTGAACAGCTTCTGGGTATACATTCTGCCGTCCATGGTGAGTGCCTTCAACCTGATCGTGATTCGCACCTACATCGGCACGCTGCCCGAAAGTCTGGTTGAATCGGCAAGAATCGATGGAGCGGGGGATTTCAAAATCTTTATGCAGATCATATTCCCGCTGTGCAAGCCGGTTCTGGCTACGATTGCTCTTTTTGTAGCGGTAGGCGCATGGAATACATGGTTTGATGCATTCCTATATACATCTTCCACGCAGAAGCTGAGCACGCTGCAGTATGAGCTCATGAAACTGCTGTCGTCCAGCATGAATTCCAACAGTAATCCTAATGTGGCCGCAGGGGCCGGGATGACTCAGGATTCAGCGACAGCTATGGTAACGCCCTTATCCATACGGGCTGCGGTTACGGTTGTAGCCTCCGTGCCCATTCTGGTCGTTTACCCGTTCTTGCAGAAGTATTTTGTAGTCGGATTGAACGTGGGCAGCGTAAAAGAATAAAACCGTTGCACAAAATGCCAAACTCCTATCATGCAGATCATGAAGGCAAGCATCCCGTGTTATAGTGAAAATCGGCGGGGGACCCGGACGGTTAAGGCTACGAATCAATCATTCATGCGATAGAAAAAGCGATTACTTTGATCTTTTTTAGGTCGGGTAACCGCTTTTTCTTTTGCGCGGCTAAGAAAGAAGGGGATCATCAAACCAACTGCGATGGGGTGCAGATCATTCCGGTTTCTATAGGAGTGAGGCAGTAGAGGTTTCCAGGTTTTCTAGTAAATGATGTCTATCTTCCTTCTTTCTTGGAAAACCTATTCATAGATTCTAAATTTCGAGTGGTTCTAAATCTAATAATCTATGAATACAGGTTGGAGGTTGATGTTCTTGTTTAGTTCATCCATACATGCTGAAGAATCAAATCTTCCGGAATGGGCGCCTGATCTTCTGGGGAGAGTTACCAAGCGGGTTGGCAGTGTCATTGTTGGACATGAGGAGCAAATTTCGTTAACGATGATGGCACTGCTGGCAGGCGGACACGTGCTGCTGGAGGATGTGCCGGGAGTCGGGAAGACGATGCTGGTGAAGTCGGTGGCAGCATTAATTGGCTGCGACTTCAGCCGGATTCAGTTTACTTATGATTTAATGCCGGGGGATATTACGGGCGCATCGGTCTATTATCCTCATACGGGTGAATTCGTTTATAGGCCGGGACCGGTAATGTCCAATATCGTATTGGCCGATGAGATTAACCGGGCGTCGCCGCGGGCGCAATCCGCACTCCTTGAGGCGATGGAAGAAGGACGCGTCACCGTGGATGGTCATACGTATCCGCTGCCAGCTCCGTTCTTCCTGCTGGCAACGCAAAACCCTTACGAATACGAAGGGACAAGCCGTCTGCCGGAAGCACAGCTCGACCGGTTTCTCATGCGATTATCGCTCGGATACCCCAACATGGAGGGGGAACTGGAGCTCCTGGAGCGGGGAATGGGCAGCCCGAGGCTGGAGGATCTGAAGCCGATCATGATGGGGTCCGAGCTCATGAAAATGCAGCAGATGGTTTCCCGTGTATTTGTGGATGACACCATTAAGCGCTACATGGTCAGTGTTGCCGATGCTTCAAGGAAACAGCAGGGCGTGTCTCTCGGGATCAGTCCAAGAGGAACGCTGGCCTGGCTCCGTGCTTCGCAAGCAGCCGCATTTTTGACAGGCCGAATGTATGTCATTCCTGATGATTGCCTTCGTGTCGCTGTGCCTGTGCTGACCCATCGCATCCATCTGGGGCATGATGCACGCGCAGCAGGAGTCACCCCTTATGAAATGGTAGAGTCCATCATTACGAGGTTTGATCTTCCCCGTCAGCGAAGCCGGAAGGGAAGTTTGTCATGAGACGCGGTTTGCTGGAATGGTCGAGGGGGATCGCCATCTGGTTCGCAGCGCTTGGGCTCTATCTGTGGTTAGGCGGGGAATCGCTTCGATTTGTATGGTTAGCGTGTACGTTTCTATTGTTATGCGGGGGGTTAACGAGTTTGTTCGGTCCAACCCGGATGACCATTTCCCGTAGAAGTTCCCCTGCCTGCATACAGGCGGGAGATTCCGTTGAGATGACCGTTCAGATCACCTATCGCTCGATGCTGCCCCTTCCATGGCTCATCGTAACCGATCGGATGGGTGGCAGGGAATATCGCAAGCTTCTGTTTCCTGGCATGCGCAAGCGGCTCGAGTATACCTACCGTCTGAACCAGGTTCCCCGCGGAGTCTGGTCTTCAATCTATAGTGAGGTGGAATGGGGCGATATGTTCGGCTGGTTCAGGACATGCCGGAGTCTGCAAAGTGACACTGGCGGCTTTATCGTACTCCCAAGGCCCATGAAGTGGCCCGAGGCCCAGGTGCTTGTGCAGGGAAGCGATATGGACAGAGAGGATGAGCGTGCACGGGTGAGGGTATGGAACGAAACGAGAGGTACCGGCGTCCGTGATTATATTCCCGGTGATCCCATGAACCGGATTCATTGGAAGAACTCCGCGAAGCTTGGACGTCTGCAATCTTTTATGCCGCATGAAGGTTACGGGGTAAGACAGGGAATTGTGCTGGATACAGCGCTTCAAGGTTACTTCGGATATGAAGGAGTGAAACCGGAGGATGCTTTCGAAGAAACCGTATCTGTCGCAGCAGGACTGGTAACACAGCTTCTTCGCGACAGAATGCCATTCAAGCTGCGAATGGATGGGGCTGGTATAGTGAATCAGCTTATCGAGTACAAAGGAGCTTTCTCAGAGCATCATCAGGATATACTGCTGCCGTTTGCTTCCGTTCAGCTGGCTGAGAAGGATTCTGTACGGAGTCCCAGGTTTGAGTTTTCACATAACTCTTCAGAGAAAAATACGGAATGGGCTGTAATGACAGGTGTGTTCCATAAGAATGCGGCTGTTACCGGAATAAACCTGCTGAATGAAGGCAGCAGAAAAGTGACCATTTACTGTACGCAAATGGCAAAGCGGATGAAATCCCCTGTAAACGCATCGCCTGTTCAATGGGGAGATCAGGATCACCCGGAGTGGGCGCATGAATTTTTCAGCAAAGGCGGGAAGCTGGTTTATTTGCAAGAGTTATCGGCTTATGAGAATTCAACCCGGATAGGGGGTGCCGGGTATGATAGGATCCAGCAACAGCTCGTCCGTTGAAGCTGGCCGTCGGGGGAGTGAGAGGTTGGAAGCCAAGCTTCTGCCGAATCTGTTTCATTCCCGATTAACACACGGAACGCTGCTTCATCGTTTTCTTATTACATTGCCTGTGTTGGGGCTCCTGTCAGAGTGGCTCCTGCCGCTTCACGCTGCGGGAGAGGGGAGCAGCTACCTTGTGCTGCAAGCCTTATCCCTCTGGGCTGTATTTCTGCTGCTGCAAGGATTGTTTACGTGGCGAGGCTGGGTGTGGCTGCCGCTGAATGCCGTACTGGTAATTTGGCTATGCTCCCAATTATTCGATTATCGGAATCCGCTCGCGTGGTTTGTTGACTACGCTTCGGCGATACTTCCGGATGATGCTGCGGCATTCAGTCGTGCGTGGGAGTTTACAGCGTTAAGCCAGGAGACGAGGACCATCGTCCTGCTCGTTGGGTGGGGGATTATGGTATCTGCCGTCCATATGCTGGCATTACACCGCCGGACCGTCTGGCTGTTTGGCGGTTCGACACTGCTTTATTTAGCTGTGCTGGAATCTGCCATGGAGGAGAGCATCTATCGTGATATGATGCGGGCTGTGTTGTATATTTTGCTGGCACAGGGCATGATGCTGATTCTTAAGCTGAAGCAGGAAACCGTCGAGGGTGCGTGTAGCGATATACAGGTCCATGAGCCTGTAAAAGTCGGTCGCTTGTCGGGATTGCCCGTGCTGCGATGGGGTCTGATTGTGCTGGCAACCTCATTTCTGATAACAGGAGTTACCCGAATGGGAGGAGCCTTGAGCGAGCCTTCGGCAGGCATGGGGTTGTCTTTAACCGAGGTGGCCGAGCGCTTGTCGGGCTGGGGGGAGCGGCTCCGGGGAAATGCAGAGCCAGCGGTTCCTGCCTCCCAGGTTACGGGTTATGCTGCTCAGGGAAAAGATTTAGGCGGGCCGCTGACGCTCAGTGATGAGCTGTATTTTACGGCGCAGTCGCCTGTGCGCACCTATTGGCGGGGAGACACTTATAACCTGTATGACGGCCGAAAATGGGGGATTGATCCTTCCATCCGCAAGTCGGTCAAGGTATCCGAAGATCTGAGCGGGATCCTGCCCTTCTGGGAGCGGCCTGCAGGAAACACGCTGGTTCAGACGCTGACTTTTGACAAGGATACGCCCATTCAGACGCTTCTGGCAGGAGGCATCATTACCCGCGTGAATGAGATCCAATCTTCCAGGGAGAGAGGGGCGCCAACCTTATCCGTTGATCGGCTCTCCGAAAGTGTATCTTTACAAGGCCAAAGTGCGGTAACCGGTTATACCATTGAATCTTTGTACGATCAGCCTGATGTGCCATCACTTCGAAGTGCGTCTGGTGACGATCCGGAATATATGAAAGAAATGTACCTGCAGCTTCCCGAACAGCTGCCGGTTAGAGTACGCAATTTAGGGGAGGAGATCACCTCGACAGCTGCGAACAGGTATGAAAAGGCCGAAGCTATCGAATCCTATTTGGAGCAGAACTATACGTATTCGCTGCAAACATCGGTGCCGCCTGAGGGTACAGACTTTACGGATCATTTCTTGTTTGATACGAAGGAAGGGTACTGTGTTCATTTTGCTACAACGATGACCGTACTTCTCCGATCTGAAGGCATCCCCGCACGCTATGTAACTGGATTTGCACCTGGCGAGCGGGTCGCGGGAACGGTCGATCGGTACGAGATCGCACAGAAGAATGCGCATGCCTGGGTTGAAGTCTTTTTTCCCGATCATGGCTGGGTGACGTTTGATCCGACCCCCGGGTTTGGCATTGAGCCGATGTCGCCACTTTCGGTTGCCAGCGATTCAGCTCCTGCCGGGTTTAAGCCTTGGTTAGACTTCTGGGATTCCGTCATTAACGCAGCCGTTAAAGTATTACTTCTGATATCCGTGATCGGTCCCGTGATGTTTGGGGGCTTACTTCTGCTTATTCTTCCTGTCATCGTGGCAGTCATTTATCAAATTCCGGCCGTTCGCGAGAGGTTTGCCTTCATCAGGATGGCCAGAACGATAGCGGTAAGCAGGCGTGAGGGTCTTGTATCCGCTTCCGTACTGGTTTGGGACAAGCTGCAGCGCCGGTTTGGAGCCTTGGAGAGAGGGCAGACCCTTCGTCAATATGTCCATTCCTTGTCGATTGCCGATGTCGAATTCAGAGCGGATCTGGAGCAGTTTGCACAGCGCTGGGAGCGGGCGGCATACAAGGACGAACCTTGGTCCCGTACGGAAAAAGTACTCTTTTTACGTCAATGCATCCGAATTGTCAAAAAACTGGCATGAAAACAAAGGGCCCTCTTTCTTGACGGTATGAATTGGGGTTGCGTATAATTAATTTCATTAATCAAGGGAGGCCCGGTAATGAATAAGCCTAATGAAATCATCGTAGTTTTGGACTTCGGTGGACAGTACAACCAACTTATAGCACGACGCATTCGCGATCTTGGCGTTTATAGTGAGCTTTTGCCATACAACACGCCCGTCGAGAAGATTAAAGCTCTTTCCCCGCGCGGCATTGTTTTCTCAGGAGGTCCTTCAAGCGTATACGCTGAAAATGCGCCGCATGTGGATCCTGCCATTTATGATCTGGAGCTGCCGATTTTTGGTATTTGCTACGGTATGCAGCTTATGGCTCAGCAGCTGGACGGCAAAGTGGAACGCGCCTCGAAGCGCGAGTACGGTAAGGCCGAATTGGAATTTGCTCCGAACTCAACGCTTGTAAAAGGGATTGAGCAAAAACAAACGGTATGGATGAGTCATGGCGATCATGTGGTATCGCTGCCTTCCGGCTTCAAGCTGGATGCAGGAACGGAATCTGCTCCGATCGCAGCCATGAGCAACGAAGAGAAGAAGCTGTATGCTGTTCAGTTCCATCCGGAGGTGCGTCACTCCGTTCATGGTAATGAGATGATCAAGAATTTCCTGTATGAAGTGTGCGGTTGCGAGGGCAACTGGAGCATGGAGACTTTCATCGAGGATCAGCTTCGTGAAATCCGTGAAGTTGTCGGCGAGCAAAAAGTACTGTGCGCACTGAGCGGTGGCGTTGATTCCTCCGTTGTAGCGATGCTGATTCACAGAGCCATCGGTGATCAGCTGACTTGTATGTTCATCGATCATGGTCTGCTGCGCAAGGGCGAGGCTGAGAGTGTTATGGAGACCTTCGTTGGCAAATTCGACATGAAGGTTGTTAAGATTGACGCTCAGGAACGCTTCATGTCCAAGCTGAAAGGCGTAGACGATCCGGAGAAAAAACGTAAAATCATCGGCAACGAGTTCATCTATGTATTTGATGAGGAATCCAGCAAGTTTGATGATTTTGCATTCCTGGCTCAAGGTACGCTCTATACCGATATCGTTGAGAGTGGTACCGAGACGGCGCATACCATCAAATCTCACCACAATGTTGGCGGGCTGCCTGAAGACATGAAGTTCACGCTGATCGAGCCATTGAAAGCTCTCTTTAAGGATGAGGTTCGCAAGGTGGGCGAAGAGCTTGGCTTGCCTGAAGCAATCGTGCACCGTCAACCTTTCCCTGGACCGGGTCTGGCGATTCGTGTACTGGGCGAAGTGACGGAGGACAAGCTGCAAATCGTTCGTGATTCCGACTACATCCTGCGTGAAGAAATCGCCAAGGCTGGCCTGGATCGCGAGATCTGGCAGTATTTCACGGCGCTTCCGAACATGAAGAGTGTCGGCGTAATGGGTGACGCGCGTACGTATTCCTACACCGTAGGCATCCGTGCTGTAACTTCCATTGACGGCATGACGGCTGACTGGGCGCGTATCCCATGGGATATTCTGGAGAAGATCTCCGTGCGCATCGTGAACGAAGTCGAGAACGTCAACCGCATCGTGTATGACGTGACGTCCAAACCACCAGCAACGATCGAGTGGGAATAGGATCGGAATAGTAAAATATACGCTCCCTTTCATTTGCTTCTTTTGGCAGATGAGAGGGAGCGTTTTTTATGTCCAAAATGACTTGGACAGAAGCTGTATTATGACCTGGCGATTCAGGCAGAAGCTTCTATGGCCTAGAGATTTGGGCAGAAGCTTTTTTCCAAGAGGCTAATCATTTCTTATGTCTGATCACCTAATACAATTATAGGGGAGAGGCCTCGGTGCAGGGCTATTTTGTCTTTTTTTTGTATTTTTATTCTATTTATTGAAGCACCAAGCTAGAGTGAACACCAGAATGATTTTAACTCTTTTCAACGCCACTGTGCGCAGTATCCCACGTTCTGGGGTTGTTTTTTGTCGTATGCGGTCCATTTGTCCTAGATGGGATATGACAAGTGGAGTCAATTTCCGAACGTTTCTTTAAATTAACAAGTTTAATATTCGTTTTTGTTATTGACAAGCTTGGGCTTCTCGTCCTAGAATATGTGTAGAAACTGACATGACAACAACAAATAACGAGCTTTTTCGTATAATCCCGGGAATGGGCCCGGGAGTCTCTACAGGTCACCGTAATGATCTCGCTACGAAAAGAAGAGCGGCAATATAATGATGCGGACTCGTCCAGCATTCGAGACCGGCCAGCTAGATGGAGCAGTGCTCCTGATCGGCTGTCGGTTATTCGATAAGGATGCTGCCCGGCAGCATGCGAATGATTGTTTTGCGGCTCTTTTTTCAAGCGACGGCCCTGGGGATCTATCCTTAGGGTCTATTTGTGTGTTGCCGTGTCATTAATTTTAAGGGGGATATCTCTACAATGGAGCGTTTCTTTAAGCTAAAGGAACACGGAACAAATGTAAGAACCGAGATTATTGCAGGCTTGACCACTTTTATGACCATGGCTTACATCCTGCTGGTCAACAATCTGTTCTTGGGTCCTGAGGGCGCGGGCATTCCGCAGGAAGGCGTGTTCTTCGCCACTGCAGTCGGTGCGGGTCTTGTGACGATGGCGATGGGCTTCTTTGTTAACATCCCGGTTGCATTGGCACCTGGTATGGGATTGAATGCGTATTTCATGACCGTCGTGTTAAGCTCAAATGGAGCGATTACCTGGCAGGCGGCACTCGGCGCCGTATTTATCTCCGGTATCGTCTTCATCATTCTTACGGTAACGAAGGTTCGCCAAATGCTGTTGACGGCAGTTCCGAATAACTTGAAGATTGCAATCACAGTCGGTATTGGCTTGTTCATCACGATTGTTGGACTTAAGCTCGGTAATATTGTTACGGCTTCGATTAATCCGGGAACCGATATTACTCATCCTGTACCGGGTGGTGCCTTCAACCTGGGCTTGGGGAATTTCGTTGAGAACAAAGATACACTGCTTGCGATTATCGGCCTTTTCCTGATCGCCATCCTGATGGTTCTGAAGTTAAAAGGCGCTTTGCTTATCGGTATCGTGCTGACAACGCTGATCGGTATTCCTATGGGAGTTACGGATCTGTCAGGTCTGAGCGGTGCAAGCTGGATTCCTTCATTTGATAATCTGGCTGTCGGTCAGATGGATCTGAAGGGTGCGCTTGGCATTGGTCTAATAGAAGTTATTTTCATTTTTACATTCGTTGAATTGTTTGACACGTTCGGTACGCTGGTTGGTACGGCAGGCCGCGCCGGACTTCTGAAGAACAAAGAGGAAGGCGAGAAGAAGCTTGGTAAAGCGATGCTCGTTGATGCCGGCGGCGTAAGTGCGGGTGCGTTCCTTGGAACGAGCACAATCACCGCTTTCGTGGAGAGTACTTCCGGTGTTGCTGAAGGTGGACGTACAGGCTTGACTGCTGTAACGACAGGTGTGCTGTTCATTCTGGCATTGTTCTTGGCTCCAATCGCTTTGGTTGTTCCTTCTGCCGCTACAGCTCCGGCGCTTGTCATTGTCGGCGTACTGATGATGAGTCAGGTACGCGATATCGACTGGGATGATTTCATGCAAGCTTTCCCGGCATTCTTGACCATCATCCTGATGCCTTTCACTGGCGGTATCGCTAACGGCATCTCCGCTGGTATCATTGCTTATGTGGTACTGGCTGTGTTCGGTAAGCTGACTGGACGCACAGATACGAAGGTGCATTGGCTGATGTGGATCCTGTTTGTGATTATTTTGATCCGCTATGCTTTCCTGGGTGCTGAATAACAATTTCATAGTTGTTGCATAATAGAACCGTCTCGTTCAGAGGCGGTTTTTTTTATTTTTAAAAAATGCTTGCATAGTAACTAAGTCATGTGGTATATTCTAATTCCGGCCGAGAAAACACGGTTGGCACACGGTTCGAAAGTAAACAAGCCGAATGAATTTGAAAAATAAATTCAAAAAAAAGCTTGCAACGATCGAGCGGATGTGGTAAGATATAAAAGTTGCTAACGAGATAAATTGTTGGTGACAAGCAAGAAAGTTGATCTTTGAAAACTGAACAACGAGTGAGTAAAACGGACCACTTCGGTGGAACGTTGAAATAGAGAATTGAACAAATTCTCGTCAGTTTCT